>JAILNI010000016.1 GCA_024691765.1 Bacteroidales bacterium
GAATGTTGCTCACGCGTTACGCACCCTTCCGCCGGTCGCCGCCAGGTATTGCTACCCGCGCTGCCCCTCGACTTGCATGTGTTAAGCCTGCCGCTAGCGTTCATCCTGAGCCAGGATCAAACTCTTCTTTGTATATTCTTATATCTTAGCTTGACCCCGACGCTTCTTGCTCGGTCTTTCGTTCCGGCTGCTTCGCTCACTTCGTCGCTCATCGGCTCACGGCCGCCAGGCCGCTCCCTCTTCGCTTCTCGTTCGCTCGCCCCGAAACGAAATCCCTTCGCAATTCAATTCCTAAGAATTGACGCTCTCGATTTTCTAGTTTCTCGGTACTTGCTTGTACTTGTATTGACAGTCTTTTCAAAGATCTTTTTTGTGTAAAAATCCCGCTCGTTTCCGAACGGGACTGCAAAGGTACAACCTTTTTTGAAACTACCAAATTTTTTTCAGCAAAAAATGTAAATATTTTTAAATTTTTTTATAAACCTCTAAATATCAGCATTTTAGGCGCTAAAAAATTTACATCTATTTGATAATCAAAAGGTTAGTCTTTAACGAGATAGAAGTGGGAATAGAGCACCCGTTCGCCTGCATGGTCGTAGCGTTTGTTTCCGGTCGGATAATTCACTACGTGCGTGTTCTCATCTCCCTGACCCTCAACGCATAAGGTGGAGGAACCGCCACCGTCCATATTGAGGGCCCAGCGGGGATTGAAGTTCCTCACGAGGAAACGGGTCAGTTCCCTTGCGGACATCCCCTCACTCACTCCCTTGCGCCTGCCGTCCACCACTACCATCAGGAAGTGGCCGTCTTCGGTAAGCGCCACGGCGGTGCGCGGATGGCGGACTCCCTGGTGGCGCCTGGCATCCTCGTAATTGAACTTCTCCAGATCGGAGGCGGAATAGAACCCCGCGTAGGTCTCCCCTACCGGAACGTAATCGTCGATCAGCATGGGCGCGCTGGTGAAGATATTGGATGCGGTGGAAGTTGAATAGAAACGGCGCAGTTCGCTAAGGGACATGCCCTTGCCGTCGTAGGAGATGTGGATGTCGCGCCCTCCGTCGGTAGTGACCGAAGCGCTGCTCTTCCAGTTGGGAACGCCGGTATCCATCACATTGCCGTTGGGAACGCAGGATATGAGTTCGCCGTCGACCTTGAGAACCACGGAAGGCGGTTCGTAGCAGGCGTTCATCGCCACCACGGCCCCCGTGCGCGCGAATATATCAGAGGTAACGGCTCCGGCCCCGTCGTACGAGAATTTCAGGGAGTAACCCGGACGGGTGGTGTCCCAATCGACTACGAACACCTGCTGGGGAGCTCCGCTCACGCTGTCGGTGCCGGAGAAGCTCCTGTAGGTTAGGCCATCCCCTATCTGCACCTCTTTCCAGCTGCCCTCATCGGGCCTGTTGGCAAATACCGCAACGCGCGACTTCAGGTACCCGCGCAGTTCGCTCCACCTGTAGTACGGCCCCTGGGCCTTGGGCAAATCGCCCAGAATCACCTCGTCGCCGTTAAGCAGAACCTTTACCAGAATATCTCCCTTGCCCTTTTTCGGAGCGTAGAATACAAACTGGATGTTGGCGGCCATGGGAGAACGGAACGACTGGAACCAATACACAACCTCGTCGGACGAAGCGGGAATGGTGCCGAAACCGTCGATGTCCATTATCATCAGCAGGGGCATCACCACATGGTCGTGCCCGAAACGCAGATCCGCCCCTCGCTTCTTCGAAGCCAGCCTCTCATCGGCCTTGGCAACGATATCTTCGACTATCGAAGTACATGCAGTGCGGTATTGGTAATACTCGCGAAAGCGCTCGTAATTGTCGGTCTCCCAAAGCGTGGCGTATTCTTCCGGAGTGAAGAAGCCGTCCACGTTTATCCTTTCGGCTTCCGGCAGGCTGTTCATTCCGGCCACGAACATGTACAGGTTGAAGAAAACACTCCACGGATTACGGTCTCCGAGAGCGGACTGCGGATCCTTGAACAGGCGCGCGAGCACAGCATCGTAGCCCGGGAAATGGCGGAGGAAGAAAGCTTCGGAATCCTCGCGGAACGGGAAAGGCATGGCAGGGCCCGAATAGGCGAAGGGATTCTTCATATTCGGCCTGGTCGCCTGAATGTCCATCGTGCTCTGATGCTCATACAGATCCGCCTTCGGAGCCTGGCGCGAAAGGGAGGCGCAAAACGCCGACATGCTCACGACGGAACGGACCGCAGGAGACGAACAGGCATCCACGCTGCTTCCCTTCCCGAAAGCGGATGGATAGTTCTTCACCATAGTGGCCGCTATGCGGGACTGCTGGTCCCAGCCCATGGGAACAAGGTCGCCAACCCTGTAGCGTACGTTGTCCCAGAAGGGCAGCAGATCTGCCATGAGGGCCTCTCCGCGCGGGGTCAGGTTGCCCGCCTGCTGGGCTTCAGAGAGCATGTTCAGCAAAACCGTATACGCTTTTTCCGTATAGGCATAGCGCGAGCCGTGACGTCCGTAATGGCTGACATACACGGCTTCATAGCCCTTGGGGGCGGGAGTTCCGGCCGGAACCGACTCGGGATAGAGACCGTCGAGACCTGCGCAGAGGTTCCTGTCGGCAAGGACTTCGGAGCGTACATTATAACGCTGAGCGCCTGCTGCGATGCAGATGCAAAGCAGCAGGGCTATAGAAAAGAGATTCCGTTTCATATTACATCATTCCGCCCTGAGGCATGGCGGGCGTAGCCGGTGCGGGCTCTGGAATATCCACGATGCCACATTCGGTGGTAAGGAACATTCCGGCAACGCCGGCGGCATTCTCGAGGGCCACGCGGGCGACCTTCGTCGGGTCGATGACGCCGGCCTCGTAGAGTTTGCCGAATTCGCCGGTGCGGGCGTTGTAGCCGAAGTCGGCCTTGCCTTCGCGCACCTTGTTTATAATGACGCTGCCTTCCACGCCTGCATTGGCCGCAATCTGGCGGAGCGGCTCCTCGAGGGCGCGCTCGATGATACGGATACCGGTTGTCTCGTCCTCGTTGTCGCCTTTAAGGCCGACAAGAGCGTCGATGGCGCGGATGTATGCCACTCCGCCGCCGGGCAGATAGCCTTCCTCGACGGCCGCACGGGTGGCGTTGAGAGCGTCTTCCACGCGGTCTTTCTTTTCCTTCATCTCAACTTCGGTGGGGGCGCCGACATAGAGCACCGCGACGCCGCCGGCGAGCTTGCCCAGACGCTCCTGGAGCTTCTCGCGGTCGTAGTCGGAAGTGGTCTTTTCGATCTGCTTGCGAATTCCGTCAGCCCTTTCGGCTATGGCGGCCTTGTCGCCCTTTCCGCCCACTATGGTGGTGTTTTCCTTGGTGATGGTGATCTTCTCGGCCTTTCCGAGCATGTCGGGAGTGGCACTCTCAAGGGTGAAGCCGCGCTCCTCGCTGATGACGGTGCCTCCCGTGAGGACGGCTATGTCCTGCAGCATCTCCTTGCGGCGGTCACCGAAGCCGGGAGCCTTGACTGCCGCCACCTTGAGGGAGCCGCGAAGGCGGTTTACCACCAGGGTGGTGAGGGCTTCGCCGTCGACATCTTCAGCGATGATGAGAAGTTCCTTGCCTTCGCGCGCCACGGGTTCGAGCAACGGAAGGAGGTCCTTCATCGCGGAAATCTTCTTGTCGGTGATGAGGACGTAGGCGTTGGAAAGACCGGCCTCCATCTTGTCGGCGTCGGTGATGAAGTACGGGGAGATGTAGCCGCGGTCGAACTGCATGCCTTCGACCACCTTGACCTCGGTCTCGGTGCCCTTGGCCTCCTCGACGGTGATGACGCCGTCCTTGCCTACCTTCGACATTGCGTCGGCGATGAGTTTTCCGATGAAAGCGTCGTTGTTCGCGGAAACGGTTCCCACCTGCTCCACCTTGGAATAGTCTTCACCGACAGCCTGGCTGCGCTTCTTGAGGTCTGCGATCACAGCGGCCACGGCCTTGTCGATACCGCGCTTGATATCCATGGGATTGGCTCCGGCGGTGACGTTCTTCAGGCCGGTGTTGATGATGGCCTGGGCCAGGACGGTGGCGGTAGTGGTGCCGTCGCCCGCCTGCTCGTTGGTCTTGGAAGCGACTTCCTTGACCATCTGGGCGCCCATATTCTCGTATTTGTCTTCCAGTTCGACCTCCTTTGCAACGGTCACTCCGTCCTTGGTTACCTGGGGAGCACCGAATTTCTTTTCGATGACGACGTTGCGGCCCTTGGGACCGAGGGTTACCTTGACGGCGTCTGCAAGCTGGTCGGCTCCCGCCTTCATGGCGGTGCGTACGTCGGTATTGAATTTTATAGTCTTTGCCATAATACCCTTACATTATAAGATTGCCAAAATGTCCTGCTGCTTGACTATGAGGTACTTCTTGTCCTCGACGGTGACCTCGGTGCCGGCGTATTTGCCGTAGAGCACCACGTCGCCGGCCTTGACCTCCATGGGTTCGTCCTTCTTTCCGGGACCTGCCGCGATAACTTTTCCCTGCTGGGGTTTTTCCTTTGCCGTATCGGGAATGTAGATTCCGCCGGCCGTCTTGGTCTGGGCCTCCTGAGGCTCAATCAGAACTCTGTCTGCAAGTGGTTTGATCATGATATTCTTTGTTTTAGTTGTTTCAATTAAAGCGCCCCCGCTGCCGGAGACGCTTAAAGACAATCAAGGCGCGTGCCACTGACAAATTGTCAAACGCTATGCTAATAGCGGTTGAGCGGCTTGTCCGCGGTGAGGGCGTGCACCTTTTCGGCCACGGCTGCGCGCACCTTAGCGTGTGCGGCAAGTTCCGCCTGCTGCTCCGGGGTGGGAACGTCGGCCTTCTTGAGGCTGAGGGCCTCCACATGGTCGCTGCACGACTGGAGCACGGTGTCGATGAGTTCCACTATCTTCGGCATGTCCGCCTCCGTGAATCCGCGGGAGGTGATGGCCGGGGTGCCTATGCGAAGACCGCTGGTCTGGAAAGGATTGCGGGTGTCGAAGGGAACCATGTTCTTGTTGACGGTGATGTCCGAGAGTTCGAGCTGCTTCTCCGCGATTCGGCCGGTGAGTTCCGGGAAACGGGTGCGCAGATCGATGAGCATCAGGTGGTTGTCGGTTCCGCCGGAGACAATCTTGTAGCCCAGGCGGATGAACTCGGTGCACATTGCCGCAGCATTGGCCTTGACCTGCTTCTGGTATCCCACATATTCGGGCTGGGCTGCCTCCCAGAAGGCGACAGCCTTGGCTGCGATGATGTGCTCCAGGGGACCACCCTGTTCGCCGGGGAACACAGCCGAATCGAGCACGGCGGACATGGGCTTGATTTCGCCCTTCGGGGTGGTGAGGCCCTTGGGATTCGGGAAGTCTTCGCCAAGAAGGATGACGCCACCGCGCGGGCCGCGGAGGGTCTTGTGCGTGGTGCTGGTGACTATGTGGGCGTATTTGACCGGATTCTCAAGCAGGCCGGCGGCGATGAGGCCGGCGGTGTGGGCCATGTCTATCCAGAGTATGGCTCCCACCTCGTCGGCGATTTTGCGCATGCGGGCATAATCCCATTCACGGGAATAGGCCGAAGCGCCGCCGATTATGAGCTTGGGTTTGCACTCTCTTGCAGTGCGCTCCATTGCATCGTAGTCCACGCGGCCGGTTTCGGGATCGAGCCCGTACGCCACCGGATGGTAGAGTATGCCGGATGCGTTGACCGGGGAACCGTGGGTGAGGTGCCCGCCCATTGAAAGGTCGAGGCCCATGAAAGTGTCGCCCGGGCTGAGCACGGACATCTCGACGGCCAGGTTCGCCTGGGCGCCGGAATGCGGCTGGACATTGGCCCAGCAGGCTCCGTAGAGAGCCTTGAGGCGGTCGATGGCCAGTTGTTCTATTTTGTCCACCACCTGGCAGCCGCCGTAATAGCGCTTGCCGGGATAGCCTTCGGCGTATTTATTGGTACAGATGCTGCCCATGGCCTGCAGCACTTCCGGCGTAACGTAGTTTTCGCTGGCGATGAGTTCGAGGCCGTTTTTCTGGCGGGCTTCCTCCTGCTCGATGAGGTCGAAAATCTGGGTGTCCTTTTTCATGATGTTTAGAATAATAGACTACAAATATAGCCAAAACAAAGCGAATTTCCTATCTTTGCGGCACATGAAAGACCGAAAACTCACAGCCGCCGAAATGGGGCGCATTTCACCCGAAGAATACCGTAGCCGCAACGCCTCCGGCACCGTTGTAGTACTCGACAATGTCCGTAGCGCCTACAACATCGGAAGTGCCTTCCGCAGCGCCGACGCCTTCGGCGTGGCGAAGGTCTGCCTCTGCGGCATCTCGGCGGTGCCCCCTTCCGCCGAAATCCACAAGACAGCCCTCGGTGCCGAGGACACCGTGCCCTGGCAGCACTTCGTCGATACGCTCGACGCTGTCGCGGCCCTCAAGGCGGAAGGATATACGGTCGTCGCGGTGGAACAGACGGAGAATTCGGTAAAACTGTTATCGGAGGGAGTCATACCCTCTGAAACCGTCTCGCTTCCGCTCGACACCACCGCTGAAGCGGTCCCCCCTCTTACGGCGCCGAGGGTGGCACGGGTTTCAGAGGGTACGCACCCTCCGAGCCACTACCCTTCTACACAATACGCCTTTATATTCGGAAACGAAGTCGAAGGCGTAGGCCAGGACGTGGTGGACGCGTGCGACTTTTCCTTGGAAATCCCCCAGCACGGCAGCAAACATTCACTGAATGTCTCAGTTACTGTTGGGATAGTGCTCTGGGCCTTCTGCAAGCGCTAAAAAGCCTGGAGGCTAAATCACTCATCCTCAATTACTTACGCAAAGTGCTACCTCCTGAAATCTGGGGTAGCACTTTCGATAAAATGCTGATTATCAGCTAATTGAGCGCCATGCTAATCCGGCGCGCTCCACGCCACAGAATGGCTCCAGCGCGCCGCGCCAGGCTACTTCTCCTGCTCGATAGCAGCCTGCGCAGCCGCAAGACGTGCGATAGGCACGCGGAACGGTGAGCAGGAAACGTAGTCGAGACCGATCTTGTTGAAGAACTTCACGGAATCGGGATCGCCGCCGTGCTCTCCGCAGATGCCGCACTTGAGGTCGGGCCTCTTGCTGCGGCCGTTGTGCACGCCGTATTCCACGAGCTTGCCCACGCCCTTGACATCGATGGTCTGGAACGGGTCGGCATCGAGTATCTTCGCTCCGAGGTAGTCGCCCATGAAGGTGCCCACGTCGTCACGGCTGAAGCCGAAGGTCATCTGGGTGAGGTCGTTGGTACCGAAGCTGAAGAACTCGGCGGTGCGGGCCATGCGGTCGGCGGTGAGGGCCGCGCGCGGGATCTCGATCATGGTGCCGAAGTGGTAGTTGATGTGCTCGCCGCCGTGGTGAGCCTCAACCTCCGCCTTGATGCGGTCGCAGATGGCCTTCTGGAAGGAAAGTTCACGTGCGGACACGGTGACCGGGATCATGATTTCGGGCTGCGGGTGCAGGCCTTCGGCGAGAAGTTCCGCGGAAGCTTCGAAGATTGCGCGATACTGAGTTTCAGCAATGAGGGGATATGTAACGTGGAGACGTACTCCGCGGTGACCCATCATCGGGTTCACCTCGTGGAGTTCCTCGCCGCGATGGTCGATTTCAGAGACGCTCACACCAAGTTCCTTGGCGAGTTCGACGCGCTTGTCTTCGGCCTTGGGAACGAACTCGTGGAGAGGCGGGTCGAGCAGGCGGAACACCACCGGCTTGCCGTCCATGATCTTGAGGGTGCTCTTCACACTGGCCTTCATGAAGGGCAGGAGCTCGTTGAGGGCATCCTTGCGCTCATCATCGGTCTTGGAGAGTATCATACGGCGGAGCTTCATCAGGGGCACTTCGCTGTTGCGACCGTAGAACATGTGCTCTATACGGAACAGTCCTATGCCTTCGGCGCCGAACTGGAGAGCCTTCTGGGTGTCTTCCGGGGTGTCGGCGTTGGTGCGTATGCCGAGGCGGCGATACTTGTCGACGATGCTCATGAAGCGGATGAAGAGAGGATTCTCGCTCGCGTCCATGGTTTCGATGGCCGCTGCGTAGATGAGGCCCTTCGTGCCGTTGAGGGAGAGGAAGTCGCCTTCCTTGTACTCCTTGTCGCTGCCACGGAACCTGATGGTCTTCTTCTCAAGGTTGATTTCCATGGCTTCGCAGCCGACGATGCAGCACTTGCCCCAGCCGCGGGCCACGAGGGCGGCGTGACTGGTCATACCGCCGCGGGTGGTGAGGATACCGGCCGCAGCGCGCATGCCTTCGATGTCTTCCGGAGAGGTCTCCTCACGGACGAGGATGACGTTCTTCTTCTTTGAAGCGGCCGCCATTGCGTCGGCGGGAGTGAAGACGATGGTTCCGACGGCTCCGCCCGGAGATGCGGGCAGGCCCTGCGCCACGACCTCGGCCTTCTTCTCGGAAGCGGGGTTCAGCACGGGGTGGAGTATCTCGTCGAGCTGGGAGGGAGACACCCTCATCACAGCGGTGCGCTCGTCTATCATGCCCTCGTCGAGCATGTCCATCGCCATCTGGAGGGCGGCGATACCGGTGCGCTTGCCTATGCGGCACTGCAGCATCCAGAGGTGGCCTTCCTGAATGGTGAATTCGATGTCCTGCATGTCGTGGAAGTGAGTTTCCAGCTTGG
The DNA here is from genome assembly GCA_024691765.1 of Bacteroidales bacterium. GTDB lineage: Bacteria > Bacteroidota > Bacteroidia > Bacteroidales > UBA932 > Cryptobacteroides. The sequence continues at coordinate 8,620 of JAILNI010000016.1, forward strand.
TGCGGATGGCGTCGAGTTCGGCATAGACCTCGGGCATTGCCTTTTCGAGGCTGTCGAGGTTCTTGTTATGCTCGTTCTTGGTGGCCTCGATGAGCGGGTTCGGGGTGCGGATACCTGCGACCACGTCTTCGCCCTGGGCGTTGATGAGCCATTCTCCGTAGAACTTGTTATCGCCGGAGGCGGGGTTGCGGGAGAATGCGACACCGGTGGCGGAGGTGTTGCCCATATTGCCGAACACCATGCTCTGCACGTTCACGGCGGTTCCCCAGTCATCGGGTATCTTCTCGATGCGGCGGTAAGCGATTGCGCGCTTTCCGTTCCAGCTCTTGAACACGCCGCCGATGGAGCCCCAAAGCTGGGCCTCGGCGGTGTCGGGGAACTCGACTCCGAGCACCTCGACTATCTTCTTCTTGAACTGCTCGGCGAGTTCCTTGAGCTCGTCGGCGGTGATATCGGTATCGGAAGCGTAGCCCTTCTTCTTCTTGAGCTCTTCCATCATGCGGTCGAGCTGCTGGCGTATTCCCTTGCCGTCCTCGGGTTCGATGCCCTCCGCCTTCTCCATGACGACGTCAGAGTACATCATGATGAGACGGCGGTAAGCGTCGTATACGAAACGGGGGTTGCCGGTCTTTTCAATCATTCCGGGGATGGTGGCGGAGCAGAGGCCGATATTGAGGATGGTGTCCATCATACCGGGCATGGAACTGCGGGCGCCGCTGCGGCAGCTCACGAGCAGGGGATCCTTCGGATCGCCGAACTTCTTGCCCATGATCTTTTCGGTGGCTGCGAGGGCCTCGGCAACGTCGTGCTTGAGGGCGTCGGAATAGCCTCCGCCGAGCTGATAATACTCGGTGCAGCATTCTGTGGTAATGGTGAAACCGGCGGGAACCGGCAGGCCGAGCTTGCTCATTTCGGCGAGGTTCGCACCCTTGCCGCCGAGGAGCTCGCGCATGGAAGCATCGCCTTCGGCGGTCTTTCCGCCAAAGCGATACACACGTTTCTTGTTCTCTAACATGTAACTATTGATTTTTGTAAAATTTCCAATCCGCGAAGATACGAATATTTTTGGAGAATCAGAGCATTTTTGCAGCCAATTCCGAGAGTTCGCTGCGCTCTCCCTTCCGGAGGAAGATATGCTGGAAAAGTTTCTGTCCTCCGAGTTTCTCTCCGAGGTGGCTCAGGCCGTTGGACCACTGGTCGAGGTAGGGCTGGTCGATCTGGAAGACGTCGCCCGTGCAGACTATCTTGGTGCCCTCCCCGGCGCGGGTGATTATGGTCTTCATCTCCAGCGGCGTAAGGTTCTGGGCCTCGTCGATTATGAAATAGCATCTTCCGAGGCTGCGGCCCCTGATGTATGCGAGTGGCTCTATGATTATCTTGCCGTCCTTCAGGAAACCGTCGATTCTCTGGGCCTCGCGCGAGGTGGGCTTGAACTGCCCCTTGATGACGTTCAGGTTGTCCATGAGGGGCTGCAGGAAGGGCGACATCTTGGTCTTCTGGTCGCCGGGAAGGAAGCCGATGTCCTGGTTGCCGAGGATGACGGTGGGGCGGGACACTATTATCTGGTCGTAATCGCTCTCCTGCTCGAGGGCGGCGGCGAGGGCGAGAAGCGTTTTGCCCGTACCGGCGCCTCCGGTGAGCGAGACGAGCTGCACTTTCGGGTTGAGAAGGGCGTCGAGTGCCATCTTCTGCTCGTCGTTGCGCGGTCTGATACCGAAGGCCTCGCGGGCCTTCACCAGCACTATCTTTCCCCTTCCGGCGTCGTAGCGCGCGCAAACCGTCTCCCGGCTCCTGTCTTCCTTCCAGCGGAGCTTGAAAAGCTGGTTCGGTTCCGGTTCCCTATCGACCACGGCAGCCCAATCTACAGCCGTTTCAGGGCCGTAGCAGATGGCCTGCATCAGCTCTCCCGGAAGGGTGTACGACTGCACCTCCATATTGGCCTTTTCGATGCGTTCGTCCTCCACCCTGTCGGTGAGGTAATCCTGTACGGCCATGCCTGCGGCACGCGCCTTCATCCTCAGGTTGACGTCCTTGGAGACGAGGGCCACGAAGGTTCCCGGATTGTTGTCCCGCACCCACATGGCCGTGGAAAGGATGCGGTGGTCGGGAATGTCGTCGCAGAAAAGCTCGGCGAGCTCCGGCTTGAACGGATGGTTCGGCTCTATCTTCACCCAGCCCTGGTCCTTTCCGAGGGAGATGCCACCTTTCGCGAAGCTGCGGCCTTCCGAGATGCGGTCCATGTCGCGCATGAAGCGGCGAGCGTTATAGGAGAGGGTGTCGGTGCCTTTCTTGAATTTGTCCACCTCTTCAATTACCGCAACCGGAATCACGAGGTTGTTGTCCTGGAAGTGGTGGATGGCATTGTGGTCGTGAAGAATGACGTTGGTGTCGAGAACGAAAATCTTCGGTTTGCCCATTGTTTATGTGGTTTTAGTCTTCCCCTTCCCCGCCCTGGTTGCGGATGAGGGATTCCAGTATGTTCTGAATGCCGGTACGGGCCGATGAGCGCAGGCGCAACTCCCCTCCGGGCACGGGATGGCCGAGGGGATAGAAGGCTATGTCCTGCAGAAGCATTTCGGCGTCGAGATAGTCGAAGTCGATGTCACGTATCTGGATAAGGGCCCCGGGAACCTCCGCGAACAGCAGGCGCACCGGATCCTCCTCTCCTGTGGCGCCGCGCAGGCCCGAAAGGTCGGCGTCGACTCCGGTTTTGGCCGTAGTCATGCCCTTGAGTGCGGTTAGCAGGCCCCCGTCGGCAACGGTGGCACCGGCAAGCACGATGCCGTCTTCCACAAGTTCCCGCACCACCTCGTAGCAGTCTATGAAATAATCGGGGTCATTAACGGCGGGCGCCACTCCGTGCGAGCCCTTGAGCACCTGGGCGAAAAGCGAGCCTCCGAAACGGTAGGACGAGGTGTCGAAGGGGATGTAGACCACCCAGCTGCCCGTATCGGGAGCGAGTACGGAAGATATGCTTGCGGCGCCGAGTTTGAGTTGCTTGCCTTCGGACATGCCCTCCGATGCGGCGGACGGATTGAGCGTCAGCGCAGCATCCTGACAGAGGTCGGCGGTGAGTTCCAGCTCGGGGTCACCGTCCTCTTCGGAATAGTAGCGCAGGCCTACGCCCAGCGCGTCGGTGAATTCCGCGAGGGAACTTACCGAGGCGTACAGCGCCGACATATTGCCTATCTTGCGGTCGTTCCAAATCCAGCGCGCGTCGAGGCAGAGGTCGGAGAGGCCGAAATGGCCAACCCTCCAGATGCAGTCGAGCAGGGTCTGCTCCACCTTGGTGCGGGTATATTCCGCGGGGAACACCATGGACGGGCGTTTCTTCGCCGCCGAAACACGCTCGAGGTAACGCTCTATCCTGGCGGGATCGGTGCCGGCCACCGAAGGGCCGGGCCAGGAACTCTCGTCGGCGATTCTTCCTGGCTCGCCGGAATCGTCCTGATCAATCGCAGGACGTGCGGAAACGCTCTCCAGAATCTGTGCGGGAGTGAGTTCCTGCTGGATACCGTCGATGATGTACTTCGAACGAAGAGCTGAAAGTTTTTCCTTCATTTACTTGTTTCTGCAGCTTCGAATTCCGTCAAATTTAACTATTTTTGGAAACAGATGCAAATGAACTTCGACGAAACTGCATATTCCGCGCTGCTGGAGCGGATTTTCGCGCTTACTCCCTCGGTTCAGGCTGTGGGTTTTGCAGGCGGGGCCTACAAGCCCGGGCTGGAAGGGATGAGGGCGTTTGACGAACGTCTGGGGCATCCCTGGAAGCAGTTCCGCTGCATACATGTGGCGGGTACCAACGGCAAGGGAAGCGTGGCGAGCATGCTGGCCTCGGCGCTGGCGGGGGGCGCCTGCAGTTCTGCGAAGGGCAGACCGCGCGACGCCGGGGAGCCATACAGCGCCGGCCGGCGGGTGGCTTCCCCTTCCGGGCAGCGCGTCGGCCTCTACACCTCGCCACATCTGCTGGACTTCCGCGAGAGGATGAAGGTCGTGACGGATTCCGGCTGGTACATGCCCGCCAAGGAAGAGGTGTGGGAGTTCTTCCGGACCTATCTCGCAGCATCTGCCCCCGGAGATACACGGCCTGACGCTCCCGGGGATAGCTGGGAGCTGGACACCCATGGGCTGTCTTTTTTCGAGATTACAACTGGCCTCGCGTTCTGGTGGTTCGCCAGGCAGGGAGTGGACTGGGCCGTAATCGAGGCCGGGCTCGGCGGGCGGCTCGACAGCACCAATATAATAACGCCCGAGCTCGCGCTTATCACCTCCATCGGGCTGGACCACTGCGCGCTGCTTGGTTCGACCAGAGGGGCTATAGCCCGGGAGAAAGCAGGGATATTCAAGCCCGGAGTGCCGGCGCTGGTGGCCGAAGAGGACTTTGAGACGGCGCCTGTGTTCCGCGAAGCCGCCGCCCGTATTGGCGCGCCCCTGTATTTCGCGGATTCCATGGATGTTTTCACTCCCAACGAGCCACGCCCCGTTGCCTGCGCCGAATCGAATCCAGTTGAGACATGGATTCTCTCCCGGATGGACCTCCGCGGGCCCTGCCAACGCGAAAACCTGCATACGGTCCTGGCTGCCCTGTCCGTTTTGGAGATTTTGGAGAGAACCTGGACAGAAAAAGGCCGAAAACTGTGCAGGTCCATGGTTTTGGAGGGGGACCTGGACAGAAAAAGGCCGAAAACTGTGCTGGTCCCTGGTTTTGGAGGGGGACCTGGACAGAAAAAGGCCGAAAACTGTGCTGGTCCCAAGAGCTTTGAGACTCTGATCGCCGCTATTGAGAGAACTGCAGAACTCACCGGGCTGCGAGGCAGGTGGGAAAGGTTGCAGGAGCACCCGGAAGTGGTGTGCGACATCGCCCACAATCCCCCGGCGCTGGAGATTAACTTCGCCCGGTTGCGGGAATTGCAGGAGGGGATCGGCGTGAAGGGCACCGGCGGGGCTGGCGGCGCGGAGGGCCAGGCCCGCCCGCTGATTATAGTCTACGGCATTATGGCCGACAAGGACCTCGACGGCATAGCGCCACTGATGCCGGAAGGCGCAAGCTACATCCTCGCAGCACCGGCCATCCCAAGGGCGCTGCCAGTGGAAGAACTGCGGGCACGCCTCGCGGAGCTCCGCCCCGACCTCGCCCTGGAAACCGCACCCAGCGTGGCCGCCGCGGTGGAAAGGGCCCTCGAGACCACGCGGAACGCCGGCCGTAACTCAGCCGGAGCAGGCGAACCCTTCATTTACATCGGTGGCTCAACCTTTGTAGTTACCGAAGCCATTGAATTCTTTAACTCACGTCAGAAATGAAACGCATCCTTTCCCTTCTCCTGACGCTTGTACTCTTTCCTGCCTGCATTAACGCCGCCGCTTCGACACCGGCGTCTCCCTGTTCTTCTGCAAAGACCGACGACGATGGCCATGTGCTCATAAAACTCTGGCAGAACTACGCCAAAGCTGAGGAAGCCGACAAGCCCGCCACCGCGGCGGAGGCCCTGGAGAGAATCAAGGCAGAAGCCCGGAAGCAGCATCTCGCCTGGGATTATTACGATGCCTGCAACCGCTACGTGAGCGTGCGCACCCGGTCGAACTGGAAACTCCGCGATTCGCTTCAGGCTGCGTTCAAAAAGGAAATAGAAGACTTCGGCGAACCGGTTGCGGTTTATTACATGCGCCGCGGCGAAGCCAGGGAAGAACTGCTGAAATTTCTGAAAACCAATAAAAAAGCCCTGAAGGCAGGCCGCAACGACCAGTTCTGGAAAAGGGACTGGCAGTTGAGCCGGTACAAGTTCTCCGAGGCGCTCCAGCCTCTCATCAAGAGCGACTGGGACTACTGCCTCTGGAGCCTCTTCCCGGAAAAGCTCCCCGAGGAGGAATACAAGTCCTACCCGGCGAGCGCGCTGGTGGAGTTCGCCCGCCTCTACGAAAAGGTTGACGGCGACGAAGAGTACAGGGCTTTTGCCGCCAAATGGCAGGGCAAGGCGGCGGCCATGCTTGCGGAAGACGAGTTGCTGCAGAGGAGGTTCAACGCGCTGCAGGGTTCCAGGTCGGGGCTTGGACTGTCGGCAACGGCTCCGGGGCTGACAGGAAAGTCAGAGCAGTTCAAGTCGTTGCGGGCTGACTGCGAGGCCCTCGTCTCTGCGTCCAATGGGTTCAAGGGAGAGGAGAAGAGCATAGCCGGATGCTGCTCCAACGCCTCCCGGCTTATGTCTACCCTGGATGCCCAGTCGGTTACGATGGACATCAAGCGCAGCAAGCTCAGCCTGAGCCTTCGCAACCTTGAATACGTAAGCGTGCGCATCTACAGGGGAGACGTGCAGTATGACGGGGAAAAGGCGGAAAAACTCTGGGAATACCTTCAGCGTAACCCGATGTGCAGCTACTACGTCCCCGACGATCTCCTGCTCGATCTGCCAGGCCTTCCCGACGGAACCTATACAGTCAAATGCGTGAACGGCGACACTTCCGAGAGTTGCCTTTGGGAAAAATACACCATCTCGGCCGCCAGCCGCTGGAACGGCGAAGGTCTGGGAATATGGGCGGCCGACTACATCAGCGGCGAGCCGATTGATAAGGTCGACGTCGACGTGCTGCGCGACGGCAAAGTCTACCGGGAATTCAAGGGCATCACCCTCAGCGGCATCACCACCCTTCCGAAGGAAGCCGGCAACCTCTTCGCCATGAGCGACAGCAAGCACCGCTGGAACCTCCAGGTCCGCAGCGGCGAGCGCGCGTCCAGGGAGGTCTACCCGCTCAGCTATCGCTCCCCCGACATCTCCGACCGGCCCGACGAAATGCACTGCACCGTCCTTACCGACCGCAGCGCCTTCCAGCCGGACGAGACTGTACACTTCAAGGCCATAGTATGGCAGGGCCGATATTCGCTGAAAGCTTCTTCCGGGGTGAATGTAAAAGCCATATTGAAGGACGTGAAGGGGAAGGCGATAGCCGAAAAAAACCTTGTTACCGGGCAGAACGGCAGCGTTGCCGGAGAATTCTCTCTGCAGCGGCGCGAGCGTCTGGGCAAGTACACTATCGAGATTCGGAAAGAAGACAAGCTCCTCGCCAGCAGGAAGATACTGGTAGACGATTTCGTGCTGCCCAGCTTCGACCTTGTCTTCGACAAACTTCCGGAGCTTCGCTTCCCCCTCGATTCCGTTCTGGTAAGGGGCACGGTCAAGGCATACTCCGGGCATTCGCTCGCCGGGGCGGACATCAGCTGGAAAGTGGAGCACAACGGCATGCCGTGGGCTTCCGGAAAGATAATGCCCCGGAAGGACCGCTTCCTGCTGAGCTTCCCCACCGACAGCACGGACTCTCAGCGCTGGAGTTCAGGCTACTCGCTCAGCATCAAGGTTATAGACGCCACGGGCGAGACCATGGAATTCCAGAAATGGATAAGCGTTGGAAGCCGGCGCGAACCGGAACGCCCCCCGAAGGAGTTCTTCTTTGAAGACCTTGAAGACGCTTTCGGCACCCGGATAGTCGCCGGCAGCGCCCGTACATGGGCGGTCGCGGAGCTCTACGGAACCGGGAACGTGCTGCTGGACCGCCAGATGCTGGAGTTTGCTCCCGCCGCCGGAACCGCCTCATCCACCGCCATCGCCCCTGCTGAAACGACCCTTCGCTACGACTGGCCCGACAAATGGCCGGAAGGGCTCTCGCTCATCATCCTCTATTTCCAGGACGGCAAAGCCCACCAGCACACGCTTAGCCGTAGCCGCGAGAACCATACTCTGGACCTTCCGCTCAGCTTCGAGCGTTTCCTTGACACCACTTCGCCAGGAGCGGAGTACACCTTCAATATCAAGACTCTGGCCGGCGCCGAAGTGGCAGTGGCCGTGTTCGACAAGAGCACCGAACGCTTCATGGGCAACGTATGGAGTTCCTTCGCGGGGCAGAACAGACCGCGCCCGTCGGTGTATTTCAACGCCATCTGCGGACAGGATTCCGGATCTTCGAGTTACATGCCGTTCTACAGCCTGGGAGGCAATGTGCGCCTCATGACCAAATCCGCTTCGGTGAACATGGTGGCCATGGATTCCGCGGCGCCTGAAGCGATGGTGGAAGAGGCTGCCGTGAGCGACGTAGCAGCCGGTGCCGCAACCGCAGATGAGATTGCTTCTGATGTGGTGATTCGCGAAGACTTCGCCACCACCCTGGCATGGGAGCCGTTCCTGAAGGCATCCTCCGATGGCACGGTGCAGTTCAGTTTCACCAATTCTGACAAGCTCTCCACCTATTATGTGCAGATCTTCGCGCACGACGCGGCCATGCGAAATGCCATGCTGCGGCGCGAGATGGTGGTTACGCTGCCGGTGAAGATAAGCCTTGTGGAGCCGAAGTTCCTTTACGAAGGAGATGTGTGGAACGTGCGCATCGGGCTGTCCAGCAGCCTTGTCGGAGACATTGACGGAACGCTCAGGGTGGCGCTTCTCGACGGATCCGACCGCCGCGCCGCTTCTGAAATTGCCGGTTCTGTCCGGAAGATTACCGTTCCCGGAGGAACTTCCTGCAACTTCGACCTGGAGTTTGAGGTTCCGGCAGGGCTTAAGGATCTGGGCGTTCTGGTCAGTTTCACCCCCGATCGCATCGCCAACGCTTCCGACGGAGTGTTCGTGAGCGTGCCGGTTCGCGAGGCTGTGCAGACGCTTACGGAAGCCCATTCGGCTGTACTTCTCCCCGGGGCAGACAGGGCCGCGCTGGAAACGCAGTTGCGTGGATTGTTTGAGAATGTAGACGGTTCGGTGCCATCGCTTGAGGAAAGGGATATACGGCAGATGCTGCTGGACGCCATTCCTTCCGAACTTGAGGTTCCGTGCGACAACGCCATTTCTCTAGCCCGGGCGCTCTATGCATACTCGCTGATGACAGGTATTTCCGGGGCAGCCAGGCCCGCTTTCGACCGCGACGGCGCAATTGCAAAACTTCTCGCCTGCCGCTGCGACGACGGCGGCTTCGGCTGGTTCGCCGGGATGCAGTCTTCCACGATAGTCACGGCCGTAGTTCTCCGTCTGCTGCACGGGCTGGGCATTATCGACGAAGCGGCCGCGGTGCATTATATAGATAAGGAGTACTTCCGCAGCGGGCATTCCGGCTGGTGGTACCGCGGACTCTCGATCGAGCAGTACCTGCATACACGCAGCTTCTTCCCCGGTGTGCCGTTCAATGAAAAGACCGACGCGGATTTCCGCAAGGCGGCGCGCAATTACCTGGTTCCCAGGAAGGCACGCGGACTGAACGGCCGCATTGCGGTAAAAGCCCGCAGGGTTCAGACTCTGGACAATCTGCTGTCTTTGGAAGGAGGTGAGCAGCTGGCTTCGAAGATGGGAGTGCGGCTCGGAGCGGCAAAACGCCTCCGCAAGTCTCTCGCCGCCGACGTGGCTTCGCTCTCCGAATATGCACAGCCGCATCGTCACGGCGGCATCTACTTCCCCAACGCAGTAATGCCGTGGAGGGGCCTGCTCGAAACCGAACTCGACGCCCACTGCGCCCTGATTGACATAATGGACAAATTTGGGCACTCCGACATTGCCGACGGAATACGCATCTGGATAATGCTCCAGAAGGAAACGCAGGAATGGAAATCCGGTTCGGGCTACCTGGAGGCGCTGGCGGCGGTGCTGAACGGGCCAGCCGAAGTGCTTGAAACAAAGGTTCTGGCGCTGCGGGCCGAGTATACGGTGCCGTTCGAGAGCGTGAAGGACGCCGGGAATGGGATGAGTATCGCTGTTGCCGCGCCTGCGGTTAAGGGCGCGAAGGATGCAGGCTCGTCCGGGGAGGCCGAGGTCGGAGCCGGCGTGCAAGAAGTGACCGCAATAGGCGACCGCGTGAAAGTTCGCGCCATGCTTACGAGCGTGGAGAACCGCAGCTTCGTCAAGGTGACGATACCCTTTGGGGCGGGCCTCGTTCCCGTGAACCAGATTTCAGGATACCGCTGGGGATACTACCGCAACGTGCTCTCCGACCGCATCGAACTCTGGTACGAAGTGTTCCCTGAAGAGAATACCGAGATCATGGAAGAGTTCTACGCCACCCGGGCTGGCTCGTTCCAGGCCCCCGTGGCTACCATAGTATGTGAATACGCTCCCCATTACCGGGCGAACGACGCCTGGAGGGGGCGCCTCGATATAGCGACGAAATAACCCCTTTGGCAGATTATGAGCTATCTGGTTTTAAAACCCGGCATGGCCCTCAGCCATTCCATCGAAGACTACCCCGAGGGCATAGTCGTTCCCGTGGACAAGCCATACCGCTGGACTTCTGCGGATGTAATACGCAAGGTGAAGTGGATGGCGGTGAAACATTTCGGGAAAAAGAACCTGAAGGTGGGCCATGCCGGGACTTTGGATCCACTCGCCACCGGGGTGCTCCTGGTTTGTATAGGCAAGGCCACCAAACTGGCCGAAGAGTTCCAGAAGGCCCCCAAGCAGTATCTTGCCGGAGTCACTTTCGGCGCCACCACCGCTTCGTACGACCTGGAAAAGGACGTGGATGCTCGCTGTCCGCTTGACGGGGTCTCCCGCGAGTCGCTTCTGGCGGTTCTGCCGTCGTTCATAGGCGAACAGGACCAGGTGGCGCCGCTTTTCAGCGCCAAAAGCGTCGACGGCGTGCGCGTGTATGAACTGGCCCGCAAACGCTACAAGGCCGGTCTCCCCGTGGAGGAACCCGGATTGCTGCAGGCGTCGCGTATCACCATCTACGACCTGAAATTGGAGGCTTACCGGGATGCCGTCGGGGAGGCTATTCCCCCTTCGGGAGTTCGTCCTTCGGACTCACCCCACCACCCCTTTGGGGTGGTCCCCCCGCTTCCGTGCCGCGGGTGGCACGTCCCTCAGAGGGAACACCTCCCCGACAGCGCCAGCGGTATTTCGACTAACGGCGCCAGCAACAGAATCCACGTTGCCGAAGTGCCGGCCGGACTTCCGCAGGCGGAGATACTGGTGGACTGCTCCAAGGGCACCTATATCCGCGCCCTGGCTCGCGACCTGGGCGAGGCGCTGGGCAGCGGCGCCTTCCTTCACAGCCTGCGCCGCACCAGGAACGGAGGGTTTGCGGTAGAGGATGCGCTGAGTATTCCCGATCTCGAAGATGTTTTTCCCAGGAAGACCGATAGTTTGTAGCACGGCACGGAGGACCCCTGAAAAAGGCTGGCGGCCAAGTCGTTAATTATCAAGACTTTATGCAAAATGCTACCCCCGGAAACAGGGGGTAGCATTTCACGTAAAACGCTATCTATCAGATAGTTAAGCGCCAGCCAAAAATGGGCGGCAGTACCAGCCCAAGATGGGCGACTGCGCTAACTCCTAGTAGAGCTCGTCGACGGGCTCCTTGAAGTCATCGGCAGCGGGGGCGGGGGCGTCCTCGTGACGCACTCCGAAGCGGCGGCGTTCGCCACGGTCGGAATCACGGCGCTCGGAACGCTCGCCATCGCGGCGCTCACGGCGGTCGCCGTCGCGGCGTTCGCGACGATCTCCGTCACGACGCTCTCCGCGGTCTCCCCTGCGCTCGCCTCCACGGCGGTCGCGGTCTCCGCCTTCGCGGCGCGGACCACGGTTACGCTCGGGCTCTACGTAGCCTTCGGGCTTCTCGGTGAGGGCGCGCATGGAAAGGCGCATCTTGCCGGACTTCTCATCGTACTCGAGGAGCTTCACATCCACCTCGTCGCCGACCTTGAGGACATCCTCAACCTTGTCGGTCTTGGTCCATGCGATTTCACTCACATGGAGCAGGCCTTCCTTGCCGGGAAGTATCTCGATGAAGGCGCCGAAATCGAGGATGCTCACCACCTTGCCGTGATAAACGGTTCCGGCCTCGGGCTTCGCGCATATGCCCTTGATCCACTCGAGGGCCTTCTGCATGGCCTCGGCGTCGCTGGTGGCGATATCCACCACGCCTTCGGTGAGGTTGGTTCCCTCGATGGGCACCTCGTCGATGTTGATGACTGCGCCGGTTTCCTTCTGAATCTTCTGGATGGTCTCGCCTCCCTTGCCGATGACGGCGCCGATGAACTCGGCCGGGATGCGGATTTCCTCGATGCGGGGAACGAAGGGTTTGTAGTCCTCACGCGGGGCGGGCTGCACCTTGAGCATTTCGCCCATGATGTGCATGCGTCCCTGACGGGCCTGCTCGAGAGCCTTCTCGAGAACCTCGTAGCTGAGGCCGTCGACCTTGATGTCCATCTGGGTGGCGGTGATACCGTCGGCGGTACCGGTGACCTTGAAGTCCATGTCGCCGAGATGGTCCTCGTCGCCGAGGATATCGGTAAGGATTGCATAGCGGTCGTTCGGGCGCTCGGCGTCAGTGATAAGACCCATTGCAACGCCGGCAACCGGCTTCTTGATCTTCACGCCGGCGTCCATGAGGGCGAGGCAGCCGCCGCAGACGGAGGCCATGGAAGAAGAACCGTTGCTCTCGAGGATATCGGAAACCACGCGTACTGCGTAGGGGTTCTCGGGAGCGAGGGGCACTACGGGCTTGAGAGCGCGCATGGCCAGATTGCCGTGACCGATTTCGCGGCGGCCGGTAGCACGGATGGGCTTGGCCTCGCCGGTCGCGAACGGCGGGAAGTTGTAGTGCAGCACGAACTGCTGGTCTTCCTGTATGAGGACCTCGTCCATCTCCTTCATGTCCATCTTGGTACCAAGGGTGACGGTTGCGAGGCTCTGGGTTTCGCCGCGGGTGAAGATGGCGCTGCCGTGCACGCAAGGCAGGACGTCGGTCTCGCACCAGATGGGGCGCACCTCGTCGGTGGCACGACCGTCCAGACGGCGGCCTTCGTCGAGGATGAGGTTGCGCATGGCTTCCTTCTCAACGGCGCCGTAGTAACGCTCGACCATCGGGGTCTTGGCTTCGAGCTCCTCCTCCGGAATGGTGGCGAGGAACTCTTCCTTTATGGCCTTGAAGCCTGCCTCGCGCTCCTTCTTGGGCTTGGCGGACTTTGCCAGCTCGTAGCACTTGCCGTAGCAGGCCTCGTGAACGGCCTTGCGCAGGTCTTCGTCTTCCTCGTCGTGAGGATACTCACGCTTCGGGCCGTCGGTTCCGAGCTCGTGCATGAGCTCCTTCTGGATGCGGCAGTGCTTCTTTATCTCTTCGTGGGCGAACTTGATGGCCTCGAGCATGTCGTGCTCGGAAACCTCGTTCATCTCGCCCTCAACCATCATGATGTTCTCCTCGGTGGCGGCGACCATTAGTTCGAGGTCGGAGTCCTTCATCTGGGAGAAGTTCGGGTTGATTACGAATTCGCCGTTTATGCGCGACACGCGGACCTCGGAGATCGGGCCTCCGAACGGGAGGTCGCTGGATGCGAGGGCTGCGGATGCGGCCAGGCCGGCGAGAGCGTCGGGCTGGATATCCTTCTCGGCGGAAATCAGGTTGATGTAGACAAAAATCTCGTTGTGGAAGTCTTCCGGCCAGAGGGGACGGATGGGACGGTCCACGAGGCGCGCGATGAGCACCTCATAGTCGGAGGGCTTGCTCTCCCTCTTCATGAAACCTCCGGGGAAACGCCCTGCGGAGTAATACTTCTCCCTGTAGTCAACAGAGAGGGGAAGGAAATCCGTTCCTTCCTTCACTTCGTCAGCTGCCGTCACGGTGGCGAGCAGCACAGTGCCGCCCATACGTACGACGGCAGAACCGGCGGCCTGCTTGGCCAGCTTACCGGTCTCGATCTCGATTACCCGACCGTCGGGCAACTCGATTTTCTTTGTGATTACGTTCATTATTGTGTTTCGTTACGTCTTGTGTGCTACGAAAAAAGGGGCGGCGCGTCTTCCAGCCCCGTCCCTTTCGAAGTCCTGCTTATCGGCGCAGGCCAAGTTCCTTCACGATCTTACGGTAGCGCTCGATGTCGATTTCCTTGAGGTAGTCGAGAATCTGACGGCGCTTGCCAACGAGACGGAGGAGGCTGCGACGGGTAACCACGTCCTTCTTGTTCTTCTTAACGTGCTCGGTGAGGTGAGCGATACGGTAGGTGAACAGTGCCACCTGGCTTTCAGGAGAACCGGTGTCGGCCGCGGTCTTGCCATACTTTTCGAAAAGCTCCTGCTTCTTTTCCGGCTGTAAATACTCTGCCATTTCTTTATAATTAATTGATTGTCAGGAACTTCCGGGGCTTTCCCAGAAGTCTTCGCGCCAAGGGTGAAATCCTGAAGGTCCCGCCTTCGGCGAAAAGCGGGGCAAAGGTAAGAATTATTTTCGAATATTCAAGCCCAGTCCCGGAAGATTTCGCAGGATTATTTTTCCTCCGGAAACCCCCACCCCCGTAAACGGGTCGTTGCTGATCAGGAGGTTGCCGTCGAGATCGGCGAAATCTACGCCCGGAGATATCTGGGCGGCAGCAGACACGGCGCAGGAGGTTTCGGTCATGCAGCCGAGCATCACCTTCATGCCTTCCGCGCGGGCATAGCTCTGCATCCGACGGGCCTCCAGCAGGCCGCCGCACTTCATGAGCTTGATGTTCACCCCGTCGTAAACACCCTTCACTCGCCTGAGGTCGGCCATTCCCTGAAGAGCCTCGTCGGCGAATATGGGAAGGGGGCTGCGCTCGCGGAGCCAGGCTATGTCGTCGGGCATGGAGGCGGGCATGGGCTGCTCTACCATCTGCACTCCCCTGTCCTTGAGTTCGTATATCTCGTAGAGGGCCTTCATGCGGTCGGTCCAGCCCTGGTTGGCGTCGACCACTATCGGCAGGTCGGAAGCACTGCGCACGGCGTCTATCATCTGCATGTCGTTCGGCTGCCCCACCTTGACTTTCAGCACCTTGAAGCGGCCGGCCACCTCGCGGGTCTTCTCGGCCATCACCTCAGGAGTGTCCATGCCTATCGTATAGCTGGTATTGGGAGCCTTGGCGGGATCGAGCCCGTAGATGCGCCAGAGCGGCTGGCCTAGGAGTTTTCCGAAGAGGTCGTGAAGGGCCATGTCCACCGCTGCGCGGGCCGGACCGTCGGAGAGGTTGCCGTCTTCGCTACGGACAGCGCAGGAGTTCACGTAGTCCATTATATCCTCCAGCATGAAGGGGTCGCCGAAGCGGCCCAGACGGAGCTTCGACAGGAAGGCGCAAACGCTCTTGACGCTGTGCCCGAGATAGGGCGGCATGCTCGCCTCGCCGTAGCCTACAAAACCGTCGTAGCTGATTCGCACCTGCACTCCCGGAGTGGAATTGCGGGAACTGCCGGAGACGGCGAAGGTGTGCCGCAGCTGCAGTTCGTATGGTTCCCAGCTCAGGCTCAGGCGGTTGCCGGGAAGGGCCTGGTAGGCGCGGGGTTTTCTGGCCTCCGCAGCGGCTATGCTGTCGGCCCTTGCAAGGCTGTCGGCCTCGGCCTTAGCAGCCTCTGAACTCTTGAAACCCTTTATTCCGCAGGCAGTCACGGCCGCTCCGGCAGCCACCACTGCGGCCTCTTTAAGGAAATCTCGTCTTTTCATCACTTCGACTTGTTGCTCCTGCGGGCATGGTTCCACAGACCGTAAATCTCACTTACGTTGCCCGCCGTGATGAAATGCTCTATCTTTTCGGTCTTGATGAACTCCAGCAGCGCGGCAAACTCGTCCTTCGAGAGCAGTGCCTCCACCTCAACCTGCTGCTTGCCGGTGT
Source organism: Bacteroidales bacterium (assembly GCA_024691765.1). Taxonomy (GTDB): domain Bacteria; phylum Bacteroidota; class Bacteroidia; order Bacteroidales; family UBA932; genus Cryptobacteroides. Next base: position 24,206 of record JAILNI010000016.1, read on the forward strand.
AGCCTCCCCTTACGTCGTAGAGACTGCAGCCACGGTGGAGTTTGTTGACTATGAAGTCGCGCAGCCGTTCATGCTCGTCGGAAATCACGCACACGCGCTTGCGCTGATTTATGCTGGCCATGAAGTAGTCCACCACTATTCCGTTCACCCAGGTACCCACGAGCCCGATTATCACCAGATGGATGGGGTTGATGAGGAAGGCCGTGCAGCAGATGAGCGCACCGCCCACCGTAACGCTCACGCCGATGTCGAGGTGGGTGTATTTGTTGATTATCTTGGCTATTATGTCGAGGCCGCCGGTGGATGCGTTGATGTTGAAGAGTATGGCCTGCGAGATGCTGAGCATGAGCACGAAGCAGATGAGGTCCAGCAGCGGGTCGCCCATCACGGAAGAGAGGTTCGCCGGGTTGATGGGCATGTCGCTCGCAAGGCGCATTTCAGCCAGCTTCCTGGCGGGAAGAATCGCCTCCCAGACGTCCATGAGCGGACCGAGGATGAGTGCCGTGTAAACCGTCTTGGCCCCGAACTCCTTGCCTATGAGCAGCCAGGCCAGAAGCAGAAGGATGGCATTGATTACCACGATTATCACCGACACCTTGATGGGAAGCAGTTGTGACAGCACTATGGAAAGACCTGAAATGGAGCCTACCACGAGGTGGCTCGGAACCAGAAAATAATTGACCGCAGCGGCTCCGAAGAACATACCTACGGTCATGATTATAAGCTCTTTCCAGAATTTCCAGGTACCCAGGAGGGCGACTACTTTATTCATTGCGCCAAAGTTTTTTCGAAATTATCTGCTAATTTAAGAAAATTATTCATACCTTTGCCGTCCCAAAAGAAAAGGAGGTGATTTAAAAGCATGATTATCGTACCTGTAAAAGACGGCGACAACATTGAACGCGCACTGAAGCGCTTCAAGCGCAAATTCGAGAAGACCGGTGCAGTCCGCGAGCTTCGCGCACGCAAGAACTTCGAGAAGCCTTCCGTCAAGAAGAGAATGGCCAAGGAAAAGGCCATCTACGTACAGCACCTCCGCGTCCTCGAAGGCGAATAAGCCAAAGGACGTATGCTGAAAGCCGTTTCGGCGGCTTGAGACCGCAGCCCACAAGGGTTGCGTTTTTTTTGCTATATTTGTGGACCATGAAAAAGATTCTTCTCGTTATCGCATTCCTCGCAGCAGGGCTGGCAGCCTTCGGACAGGAAAAACAGTGGACTGAAGCATCGTCCCTCACGCTCATCGGAAAACTCTTCCCCGACACCCCGAATCCATACCATCGCATCGACACGGTGCGTTTCAAGGGCTTTACCGCCAAGGAGAACGGCCAGGTGAGGATGTCCTCGGGAATAGCCGTGAGTTTCGTCACGGACTCCCCTTTCATTTATGTGAAGACCGACTACGCCAACCCGTCGAACGGCTCCAATATCACCGGCACCTCTTCGCGCGGGTACGACCTCTATATCAAGAGGAACGGAGAGTGGATCTGGGCGGGATCCAACGCTCCAAGCTGGAACCATCTGGGAGGCGAAGTGCGACTGGTCAGGAACATGGAGGAGAAGGAGCATGAGTGCCTCATGTACCTGCCTACCTTCAGCGAGGAGAACTCCATACTCATCGGCACCAAGGAAGGCAGCACCATCAAACCCGGACCGGAGCCTTTCCGCCACAGGGTGGGCCTGTTCGGTTCGTCCTACATGCACGGGGCCTCGACTTCGCGCAGCGGCATGGCGGTTCCGGCGCAGCTTACCCGAATGACAGGCATCCAGATACTGAGCATAGCCTGCAGCGGCAACAGCAAACTCCAGCCCTATTTCGCCGATGCCCTTCGCGAGGCGGACGTGGAAGCCTACATCTTCGACAGCTTCTCCAACCCGAGTGCGAAGATGATCCAGGAGAGGCTCTTCCCCTACATCGAAAAGATACGCGAGAAGCAGCCGGACGTTCCGATTATCTTCATCAGCAGCATCTGGCGCGAGCGCAACAACTTCGACCAGAAGTCCTATGCAGACGAAATGGCCAAGATGGAGATGGCAGACAGCCTCATGAAGATAGCCTGCAAGAAGTACAACGACGTTTACTGGGTGAAGTCCGACGCTTCCACTCCCCGGCACAACCACCAGGTGGACGGCGTTCATCCCGACGACTACGGCTACGAGCTCTGGGCCGAATCCATCTGCAAGCCCATCGTGAAGATACTCAGGAAGTACGGGATAAAGTAGCGGGGGCGCCTACCGGCAGGGGGAGGGAGTTGCCTTCAGCCCCTAAAAACGAAAGACGCAATCACAGAAACGAAAGCAAAACGAAACCTGCGGGTTTCGCTAAAGGGCGATTTTTCCCCTAATTCTTTGCATCTTTGATAGATAAGGTTTACTTTTGCGGCCTGAAAGTGTAGTTATAGCATATAACAAAACCAAAATACAACAACATGAAGAAAACTTACCTTGAGCCTCTGGCAGATGCTACTGCTGTATCCGTCGAGAGGGTTATTATGACTTCCATGCAGGGCGCCGCAGGACAGGACGTCAGCTGGGAAAGCGGAGATGATTTCGATCATTTCTTCAACAGTTAATCTACCACTAGCCATGAAACATTACTTTATCCCGATGATGCTGATGGCCATAGTGGCTCTCGCATCCTGCGAAAAGCAGATAGTTCCTTCCGAACAGAAGGCAAAGACTTACACCTATTCCATCTCTGCAGTTGCTCCCGACATGCAGGACGCCGAGGGAAGCGTTCCCGCCCAGGCTCCCGTTACCAGGACCGACTACGACGGAGATGGCCATTTCTCATGGTCTGCAGGCGACGCGATCTCCGTGCTCTTCCACAACGGCGACGTCAACAAGTTCTTCACCCTCACCACCACCGGCAGCGGCGCAAGCGCTACCTTCAGTGGCGAAATCGAGGCTGGTTACACTATTGGTGCCTCAGACGGTACCGAGAGCGACAAGAAGATCTGGGCCCTCTTCCCCGCTTCGGCTAACCACACCTATACTGCAGGCAGCAATCCCACGTTCTATGTGCAGCCCAGCGTTGACTTCTCCGCAACTCACTTCTCTGCAAATATACCCATGTATGACCTTGTGGCTTCCGAGGGAACTGCGCTGTCGTTCAAGAATCTTGCGAGCACCTACAAGTTCATTGTGAATGGCATCAAGGACGGTGTCAGCAAGGTCACTTTCAGGATACATAACCAGACCACCTACGGACTGTCCGGAGCATGGCCTATCCATAACGATTTGTATCTTAAGTATGACTATGCTGATCCCGGCAGTGCCAACAGCACTCTTACTTACACAAGCGACGTTACGAGCAATCAGGCTGTGTTTTATGTTTCCTGCCGTTACTGGGGAACTTTCCAGCCGGTTATTACCGTTACTGATTACTCCTCCGGAGTTGCCATCAAGACATTTACCGCCAACAATCCGAAAACTCCGAATTACAAGGACCACGTCTGGCCCATTACCCTCGATGTCAGCGAGGCAAATGGTGGTGAATACTTCGCTCCGGCTATAATCATTGATGGTAACTTCTCAGATTGGAGTGCTTTAAGTGAATTAGATAGCACACGTGGAAGCGGAAGCAGTAATTCAAGAATATCCCATTGGAAGATGACATCTGATTCGAGGTATGTTTATATTTATCTGAAACTTGTGACAGCGAATATAAAGGCAGATGCGAGTAGCTATGTTTACGTGGGTTTTGATACTGCAGAAGGTGGTACTTCTCACGGCGGTCTTGCCGGTCTGGAGCATTATGTGGTGGTATATCCCAGCGTTTCAGGAAGTTCTCCTATGGAACTAATTCAGGGCACGGATCCACGGAGCACTGTAGATGGCAGTTCTGATGGGACATTGGCGACTTGGGGAGAATTTGGTACTGGTGGAGATGCAAATTATTCTTTTGTCGAGTTGCGAATTCCGCGCTCTAAAGTAAGTTTGAATTCTGCCGGGACAATCAAGGTCGCTGTGTCCTTCGATTGGTACGATACCATTTTCCATGATTTGACTCTCAATTAATTTCGATCAACCAATACTTTTTCGGGCAGCCTTCGGGTTGCCCGATTTTTTTATGGGCCGGGGTTTCAGTTTTTTTTCTTATTTTCGCACTGTCATGTCGAGACAGGAATGCATACAGGGTTTTTCCGACTACATCTTCTGGGATGTAGACAGGAACGCCATAGATTTGCAGGCGAATATCAGGTTCGTTGTCCAGCGTGTGCTGGAATACGGCCAGTATCAGGACTGGAAACTGCTTCTTTCTTACTATGGCATGGCAAGCATTGTCGAGGCGGCAAGACAATTGAGGACTCTTGATCCGAAAGCCCTTTCGTTTATCAGTACTGTTTCGAAAACTCCATTGAAGAAATTCAGATGCTACAATACAAGACAATCCTCCCCGACACCCTCAATCTTCTGAAAGATCTTCAGTCGCTTGACCTTTTCAAGGAATGCCGTCTTGTAGGTGACACCGCTCTTGCCCTTCAGTTTGGGCACCGACGCTCTGTGGATCTTGACTTTTTCGGAACAATCAGGGAATCCGGAGAGCAGATTAAGGATGCCCTGAAGGAGAATCACAATGTAAAGCTTGTTCAGGAGTCGAAGAATATCCACATTTTCGAAATAGATGGCGTAAAAGTGGATGTGGTCAACTACACTTACGAATGGATTGACTCCCTGGTCCAGGAAGACGGAGTGCGTCTGGCCGGAGAAAAGGATATCGCCGCAATGAAAATATCGGCGATTATCGGGCGCGGCACGAAAAAAGACTTCATCGACCTCTACTTCCTTCTGCAAAAGTATTCTCTCAAGGAAATCCTCGATTTATTTGCAGCGAAGTACCCCGACGGCTCATGGTTCCTTGCCCTCAAGAGCCTGTCTTATTTCGAGGATGCCGAGCAGGATCCTATGCCCATGATGTTTGAGCCCTGCAAGTGGCAGGACGTCAAACGCACGGTCAAGGAAGCCATAGCCTCCCTCCAATAACACCTTTCAGCAACCCTAGAGTATAACTCCCTCCCGGACCGGGAGGACAGGAGTCAGTCTCAATGATTTAAATCCGCCTCAAAACCGATCTTCTGGCCCTTGACCAGGTGGTCGCATTCGATGGAGGGGGCGCTGGAGGCAGAAAGGCCGGGAACCTTGACAAGGAGCCAGCGCTCGGCGCCGGGCATGAGCTTTTTCAGGCTCCAGGCGGAGCGGACGCCGTCCACCGCCACGAAGGCATCGCGGTAGATGGGGGCCACCCCCACGTTTGCGACCCGTACTGCGGCAACGTCTCCCTTGATGCGGAAATCAGTGATGCGGAACCTGTAGCCCATCGAAAGGGCGGCTTCGCGGATGCGGCTCCAGCTCTGGTAGCGCGGCTGGTCGGCACCTATGATGAAGGTCATGTGGAACTTAGCCACCTCGTCTTCGAAAATGCGGCCGTACATGCCCTTTGTGTCGAGGCAATGCTTCTGGTCGCTGGAAGAGTAGTAGCTGAACTCGCCTCCGAGGGGAGCCCTCTTGTAGCGGTTCTGGCCGAAGTAGGCCCAGCTCTCGTAGTTGTAGCCGTCGTGATCTTCACACATGAACGAGTCGTCGAAATTGCCGAAGGGGATTTTCAGCAGAGACGGATCGTCCTCGAATGGGCCGTAGGTGGGGTCGGCCGCATCGATGGAGATGCTCCAGGTGGTCTGCTTGAACCATTCCGCCATGCCCCGGAAGAACTCCGCCTGGAACGCCTTGGTAGGGAAGGTCTGGTCCTCGATGAATTTTCCGTCGTACACATGGTACTCAGCCCAGTGGCCGAAGCCGGTCTGGAGGAAAGCCAGTCGCGGGTCGGCATCGTAACGCTCTGCGAAGAGGCGGTGGAATTCCTTGTGGAAACGCCTGAGTTCGGCGCAGCGCCAGTCGGGATACTCCGTCCTCTTGCCTTCGGCCTTGTACCATTTCTGCTCGTAGTCGGACTCCTTCTTTATGTAATCGGGCACGGCGCAGTCCTGACCCGGATAGGTGTAGCGGAAACGAACCACCGCCTGATGGCCGCGGGAGGCGATCTCGTCGAGAAGGTTCTCCATCGGAGTCCAGTCGAACACGTCCTTCTTCTTGCAGACGTCGTTGTAAAGCATGTAGGAGAACTCCAGCTGGATGTCGTCGGTGCCGTATTCCGAATCCGACCACATCACTATGCCGGTCATGGGCTGAACTTTTGTCAAGCTGCCCTGAAGGGGAACGGCCTGCCACGAATCGATGTCCTCCGGCACGACTTCCTCTTCAAGAATCTCGTCCTCGAAATCGAAGGGACCGCTTTCGGAGGACGATTTCTTCCCGGCTTCCGGACTGCATGAAAACAGTACGGCGGCCGCGGCGAACAGTGCGAAAACTCTTCTCATACTGCAAATATAATATGCTTTGTCACTTTTTCGCATTCCGGGCTTTAACAATTCGCATCCGGGCACGTCTTTTGGAGGCAAGAATAACGGTTATGAAGAAGTTAGCAGTGTTTTTTGTCCTGGCGCTCCTGAGCGTCCAGATGTATTCCCAGAACGTTATCAAAGGTAAACTCGCCGACGCCTCAAGCAAAGAGCCCGAGGTGGGGGCGATAGTGCAGGTGTTCGACGGCCCTGCGTCGGAAGGACGCGCAGTCGGCTACGCGATGAGCGACTCGCTCGGGGCCTTCTCTATCAAGGTTGCCCCAGGCCGCATCGCCTCGGAGGGCATCGTTCAGATAATGAACCTTGGCCGCAAGACTCTGGAATTCAGCATAAAACCCGCCCCCGAAGTGGATCTCGGGGAGATCTTCATGACCGACGAGGTGGAAACCCTTGCCGGCTCCACCGTAACAGCGCTCAAGACCCTCGTCAAGATAGATGCCGACCGCCTTACCTACGACATTGAGGCCGACACCGACTCGAAGACGATGACGGTCCTGGAGATGCTCCGGAAGGTGCCGATGGTGACCGTGGACGCGCAGGACAACATCACCGTCAACGGCAGTTCGTCTTTCAAGGTGTATGTGGACGGACGGCCCAACCAGATGCTTTCGGCCAATCCTTCGCAGATGTTCAAGCTCATGCCGGCAAGCAACATCAAGAGCATCGAGGTGGTCACGAATCCGGGAGCCAAGTACGATGCCGAGGGCACGGGAGGCGTGCTGGAGATAAAGACGAAGACGGGAGCTGGGAACAAGGTGGTGGCAGACGGCATCTACGGAACCGTCACCGGAGAGATCAACACCAGGCTCGGCCTTGACGGAGGCCTCAGCCTCAACGCCCAGAAAGGCAAGTGGACCTTCGGAGCCGACATCAGCGTGGGCACCGACCCCTTCTACGGAGTAATCCAGAACGACTCCAAGACCAACAAGGCCACTGGAGAACGGACGGTGACGAGCTACACCGGAAACGCCGACCAGCGCTACCTCTGGGGAAGCCTCAACGCCAGCTACGAAATAGACACACTCAACCTCGTCACCGCATACCTCGGAGGCAACCGCTTCTACAACAACAGCTACGTGGTGGACGGCACACTTACAACTTATGATGCTCTCGGCAATATGACTCAGATAGAGCAGGGCGGAAAGCACGAAGGATCGTGGAACGGCCTTAACGGAAGCCTTGACTACCAGCACCGCTTCGCAGGCAAGCAGAACAAGTACATAACCCTCTCGTACCAGTTCTCCGGGTCTCCCCAGAACAGCAACGCCGAGATGACCTACGGCGCCGATACTCTCAGGACGCTTACCGACGACAACAGCATCGAGCACACTTTCCAGGCTGACTACACCGCTCCCCTCTGGAGCGACAACCATACACTCAGCACCGGCCTCAAGTACATACTCCGCAAGAACGTCGCCAACGACATACGGAATGCGGGCCTGACCGGGGAGGAAGCATCGATATACGACTACCGCAACGACATTGGAGCCCTCTACTCCGAGTACAGCGGCACCTTCGGCAAGTTCATAGGAAAAGCCGGCCTGCGTTACGAGCACACCTGGGTGGACGTCGACTACGAGACCATGCCCGCCCAGAGTTTCAGGACCAACTATCCGGTGTTCGTGCCCAACCTGAGCATACAGTACAACCTGGGCATGACGAGCAACATCAGCTTCAGCTACAACATGCGCATCAGCAGGCCGGGCATCAATTACCTGAACCCCTACAAAGAGCAGATCAACAAGACCTCCGTCCACTATGGCAACCCGGAAATCGAGGCTGAGAAGAGCCACCGCTTCCAGCTGGCCTACAACATGGCCAGCCCCAAATGGGTGCTGAGCCTGCGCCTCATAGAGAATTTCGGCGACGGCGGAATCGGGCAGTACTCCTTCTACGACGCGGCCGGCATCCTCAACACCACCTACGACAACATCCAGCGCAGCAGCCGCACTTCGCTCAACGCCTACGTGAACTGGAACGCAACGAACAAAACGCGCGTATACCTGTTCAGTGACGGCGGCTACGAGTACTACCTCAACACCGATGACGGACTCAGCAACGGCGGATGGAGCGCACGCGGCGGACTCGGCGCGCAGCACACCCTGCCCCACGACTTCCGCCTGAGCGGCAACCTCTTCATGAACTCCGGAGGATACAGCCTGCAGGGCAGCAGGTCCGGCATGGGCTTCGCTTCGCTCGGGGTCACGAAGAGCTTCCTTCAGGACCGCCTGAGCCTTTCGCTGCGCGGCCAGAGCAACCTTGGCTGCGGCATGCTTGAATTCTCTTCGCACAGCGAGAGCAACGGCTTCATCAGCGACGAATCGCAGCGCATCCCCATACGCAGCGCGTCGTTCAGCATAAGCTATACCTTCGGCAAGGGACAGCGCTCCCAGGTGAAGCATACGGCACGTTCCATCACCAACGACGACCTCGTGGGCAACGGCGGAGGCAGTTCTATCGGCAGCCAGGTCTCCAGCGGAATGTAGGTAATAATTGGAGAGATAGTCATACTATTTTTCGGATTATTCGCTACATTTGCCATGTTATGAGAAAGATATCGGTCTTTGTATTCACCTCGCTGTTCTGCGTACTCGCGGCATGCGGACCCGAAGAAAAACTGACTAACATCACCCAGCACGATCCGGATTCCGGAAAAACCGAGAAACCGGAAGAGAAACCGGAAGAGAAGCCCGTGGGCGACACGGTATCGTTCGGCGCCTACAAGCATGTCGTAATCATCGGTATGGACGGCGCAGGAGCCTTTTTCAGGAACACCGATACCCCACGGTGCGACGAGATTTTCGCGGGAAAGGCCACCACATACCAGTCGCTTATGGCCATGCCGACCATGAGCGCCCAGGGCTGGGCATCCATCCTTCACGGAGTCCTTCCCGAGTTCCACGGATGCACCAACAGCATCATCGAAAAGACACCTTATCCAGAGAACAGCCCTTATCCGTCCATTTTCAGGGTCGCAAGGGCGGCCATGCCTGAAGCCGAACTGGCTTCTTTCGTGGAATGGAATCCCATAAACATCGGCATAGTCGAGAACAACATAAGCGTTGAAAAAGGCACCGGAGCCGACGATGCCGAGGTGACCGGCAAGATCCTGACTTACCTGAAGTCCAAGACTCCGACGCTGATGTTCGTGCAGTTCTCCTCTCCCGACGACATAGGTGAGTCATACGGCTTCGGCACCGACATCTATCTGTCTACCATAAGCACCGTGGACGCACTTGTGGGAAGGATTTACGACCAGCTCAAACTGAAGGGCATCCTCGACGATACCCTCATTATGGTCACGGCCGACCATGGAGGAAAAGGCAAGTCTCACGGCGAGAATTCTGACGAGGAGAAGTATGTGTTTCTCGGAGTTTCCGGCAAGACGGTGGCTAACGGCACCATCGAGGGCGCCGAGGGCCGCGACGTCGCTGCGATTGCAGCTTATGCGCTGGGCCTCCAGTGCCCCGACACCTGGACTGGCCGTGTTCCCGCGGGCGTCTTCAAGGATGTCACCAACGTGGGAGATCACAAGGAAATGGAGGTTCCCGGCAAAAAGTACCGCGAACACGAGACTGAGCCGACTCCTGCCCTGAGCAACATGGAGAACCTGCTTTCCGGGCACAACGTAGTCGCCTACTTCCCCTTCGACGGCAACATAAACGACGCTTTCGGCAAAGTGTCCACGACCAAGTCCGGCACCCTCAACTACTACGACGCCTATTTCGGACAGGGCGTGGCGCTGAACAGCGGATACGTCACGATGCAGAACGTAAAGGTGGGCACCGGCTCGTTCTCCGTGGCCTTCTGGCTGAAGGGTTCCGTATTGACCCAAGAAAAGGCCGACCCCGGACTGATCTCCAACAAGGACTGGGAAGAGGGCGTGTACAAGGGCTTCATCCTCTCGTACAGGGGAACCAAGGACATCAAGTTCAACGTCGGAGACGGCGGTAAGAACAGGATGGACTACACCTGCGTGATGCCTACCAATTTCGACCAGGGCTGGATGCACGTAATCCTCACAGTCGACCGGACGAACAGCAAGGTCCGCCTCTACTTTGACTTCTCACCCTACGGGGAAGATGCCGAGATTCCCGCAACGCTTGCGAACACTTCCTTCGACAGCCTGGACCTCAATATAGGTCAGGACGGCACCGGAAACCTGGCATACAAGCTTCCCGCCCAGATGGACGAATTCATCATGACTTCCGACGTGCTCACCGAAGCCGACGTCGCCGCCATGAAAGCCTACTACGACGGCAATTAAATCTGCCTCCGTCAGCACGATACGAAAAGAGCCGCCTGCAAAGGCGGCTTTTTAATAAAGTGCGGGCAACGGGACAAATATCTAACCAATTTTGATGACTTGATGGCCGTGTATTTTTTGGGAATTCGAACAGATATTGATTCATATTCAGAAACTGGTCTCCAAGATTCTATGAATACATAAACAACTCATAGTTTGATTATGTGTTGTAAAATGAGTATGTTTGTTTCGCTAAATGTTCTTATTATCGTTGTGGTTATCCTAGCTAATACTTGGGCAAAAAAGAAGTAAGATGATGACAATTAGACTTGAAACACCGGCAGATTACGCCGAGGTAGAGAACCTAACACGAGAGGCTTTCTGGAATGTATATCGTCCCGGCTGCACGGAACATTTTGTACTGAATCAGTACCGAAACAATCCGGATTTCATCCCGGAGCTGGACTTTGTGATGGAGGAGGATGGTCGCATAATCGGCCACGTAATGTTTTCCAAGGCCCGATTGGTGTTGCCTGATGGCACACACAAACCTTCCTGGACTTTCGGCCCCATTAGTATCCATCCGGATTACAAGCGCAAAGGATACGGGCTCAAACTATTGAAATACGCACTGGATAAAGCCCGCGAAATGGGGGTCGGTTTCCTTTGTATGGAAGGCAATATCGGCTTTTACAAGCATGCCGGATTTGATCTCGCCTGCAAACTGCATATCAATTATCACGCAGAGCCCGCCGGCGCTGAAGTCCCGTACTTCCTGGCGCAGGAGCTCATACCCGGCTGGTTAAAGGCTAACGGCATTACCGAGGCATTTTATTGCCCGCCCAAAGGCTACTTTGTGGCCGATGAAAAACCAGAGGCTTTTGAAGCCTACGAGGCCTCTTTCCCGCCGAAGGAAAAGGATTTTGCGCCCGGTCAGCTGCCGCAATTCTGCCAGAGCTGTGGAATGCCCCTCACCCGGAAAGAAGAATGCGGGAAAAATGCCGATGGTAGCGTCAATTACGACTACTGCCAGTACTGCTATCAAGGCGGCAAGTTCCTTCAGGAATGTACGATGGACGAGATGATTGAGCACTGCGCCCAGTTTGTGGACGAAGTCAACAAGCAACTGC
>JAILNI010000025.1 GCA_024691765.1 Bacteroidales bacterium
AATACCAAGAAGAAGGTCTCTTCCAAGCAGCTCCGATACATTTATCCTGAGATGCTGGAAATAGCTGGTCTGTGCTACGATCCGCTCACTGACTGGCTCTGGATTATCGATTCTGAAAGCAGGAACATTTTCGCCATGTCAGGTGATGCCGAAGACCTGCTGGTCTACTACTACATGGGTCATCTGGACAATCCGGAGGCCATCTGCGTGGACCATGCCAACAGCTGCATATGGGTTGGCGACGACGCCGGCAATCCATCGCACCTTTACCGCTTCGACTTTACCGGTCTGGACGATGCCATCATAGCCCCGTAGAGGGTACTATGTGATACGAAAAAAATGGATGGCCGCAAGGTCATCCATTTTTTTGTTTTCGCGTATATGTCTTACGGGAGAAGAACGTCGAGGAGGTCTTCGACACCTGCCTGTCCGGCTACGGGAAGAACACCGGTCGTTGCCCACCCGCCGTTCTGGATGATAAGTCCGATACCGATCGGGCCGCCCTTTGAGATGTTGGCAGCACTGCGCTCGATGGACATTTCCATGGTGGCTACACCTGCCTTGACTTCGCCCTTGTTGGCCCAGAACTGAGCAACTTCGGTGGGATCTTCCCACTTCCATTCATCTTTGCCGTTTTCTCCGATGTAAGGCCTGACTCCGAGATCGTCGATGTCCTTAATGGCGTCACCGTTGAGGAATCCGCCGTCACTTGCAATGATGAGGTCGGCGCCGCAGCCTTCCTTGCTCCAAAGCCAGTTTGCGCAACCTGTGGTGGGGTCGCCGTCAGCATTGACCATGATTACCATGGGCGCGACTGTCTGGATTGGGCCTTGCTCCTCTTCACCGGTGGGCTCTTCCCTCTGCAGGGCATACTCGAAGTAGACAAAGAGCATCTTCTTGTTGGCGGCAACCTTCATGGTCTTGAGGCCGGCATAAGCATACTCTTCTCCGAGAGAGACAGTGGTGACACCGTCCTGGAGCCAGTCGGCAAAATCGCCGTCGATTGTGATGTCAACGGATTTGGCTTCGTTTTTCTTACCACCCTTGCCCTTGTTGGTGGGGTCGTCCTGAGAACAGGCAATCATGCCGGCCACGGTGATGGCGGCGATGACAATCATAAAGAATCTTTTCATTTGTTTGTGTTATTTAATGGTGTACTTAGTTTCAGCTATCCGCAAATATAAACTTTTTGGCTGTAAAGCGTATGAAAATAACCCGGAAAACATAATCAAAATGTTTCGAAGGATTTCGAAATGGTTTCGAAAGAGTTTCAGTCCAGTTTCAACACTGCCATGAAGGCGCTCTGGGGCACCTGCACCTTGCCAATCTGGCGCATGCGCTTCTTGCCTTCCTTCTGCTTTTCGAGCAACTTCCTTTTGCGGGTCACGTCGCCGCCGTAGCACTTGGCGGTAACGTCCTTGCGCACCTGCTTCACGGTCTCGCGGGCGATAATCTTGGCGCCTATGGCCGCCTGCACAGGGATATCGAACTGCTGCCTCGGAATGAGGTCCTTGAGTTTCTCGCACATCTTGCGCCCGAAAGTGTATGCGTTATCTTCGTGAATAAGGGTCGAAAGCGCGTCGGCGGGCTCTCCGTTGAGCAGGATATCCAGCTTCACCAGACGCGCCGGGCGGTAACCCGTTATATGGTAGTCAAACGACGCATAGCCCTTTGAAATGCTCTTGAGCTTGTCGTAGAAGTCGAAAACAATCTCGGAAAGAGGCATGTCGTAGTTGAGTTCCACGCGGTCAGCGGTGATATAGCTCTGGCTAACGAGGGAGCCCCGCTTGTCTATACAGAGCTTCATTACGGGCCCGAAGAATTCGGCCTTGGAGATTATCTGGGCGCGAATGTAAGGCTCCTCGATATGGTCGATAAGCGTTGGCGCAGGCAGCCCCGAGGGGTTGTGCACGTCGATTACCTCATGCTGGGTGGTATATACCTTATAGGAGACGTTGGGCACGGTGGTAATCACGTCCATGTCGAACTCGCGGAAAAGGCGCTCCTGCACTATCTCAAGGTGCAGTAGCCCCAGGAACCCGCAGCGGAAGCCGGAACCCAGCGCCAGCGAGCTTTCCGGTTCGTACACGAAGGAAGCGTCGTTGAGCTGGAACTTCTCCAGCACGGTGCGGAGTTCCTCGAACTTGTCGGCCTGAACGGGGTACATGCCCGCGAACACCATTGGCTTCACCTCTTCGAAGCCGGCGATTGCGCTCGAAGCCGGCTCGGCGGAACCAGTGATGGTGTCTCCCACCTTCACCTCCTTGGCGCTCTTGATTCCGCATATGGCATAACCCACATCGCCGCAACCCACGCCTTCGGTGGGGATGAGTTTCATACGCAGCAGACCCACCTCTTCGGCGTCGTAGTCCTGCCCGGTAGCCATGAACCGCACCTTCTGCCCGCGGGAGAGCGACCCGTTGAGCACCTTGAAGTAGGCGATGACGCCCCTGAACGGGTTGAATACGGAGTCGAAGATGAGCGCTTGCAGGGGAGCGGAAGGATCGCCCTTAGGAGCCGGAATCCTGTCGATGATGGCATCCAGTATGGGAGGCACCCCTTCGCCCGTGCGGGCCGAGATGCGGAAGATGTCCTCCTGCTCGCAGCCTATCAGGTCGATAATCTCGTCCGCCACCACGTCGGGCTGGGCGGAGTCCATGTCTATCTTGTTGAGTATGGGGATGATTTCGAGGTTGTGGTCGATGGCGTGGTAGAGATTGGCGATGGTCTGCGCCTGTACGCCCTGGGATGCGTCCACGACCAGCAGTGCACCCTCGCACGACGCTATGCTGCGGGAGACCTCATAACTGAAGTCCACATGGCCCGGAGTGTCGATGAGGTTGAGGGTGTATCCCTTGTACTGCATCTGTATCGCGTGGCTCTTGATGGTAATGCCCTTCTCGCGCTCGAGGCTCATGTCGTCCAGCACCTGGTCCTCCATCTGGCGGCTGTCCAGGGTCTGCGTGAGTTCGAGAAGACGGTCGGCCAGGGTGCTCTTTCCGTGGTCGATGTGCGCGATTATGCAGAAGTTGCGGATTTTTTCCATCTCCATAGACTGCAAAGATAATAGAATTTAGTACATTTGCGGATGGTATCGCGGCGATACCGGCTAAAAACCGCTCAAAAATGAAAACTGTACTTCTGTTCCAAAATTTCGGCATCTGGGAGATACTCATCATCGCCTTCATCATCCTTCTCATCTTCGGCGGCAAGAAGATTCCCGAACTGATGAAGGGCCTCGGCAAGGGCGTCAAGAGTTTCAAGGAAGGGATGTCCGAGGCGGAGAAAGACATCAAGGATTCCTACGACAAGTCCGAGAAGTAGACGATGTCCGACGAGATGTCCTTCTGGGACCATCTGGACGTCCTCCGCAGCTATCTTATACGGGTCCTCGTGGTTCTCGCCGTAGTGCTGGTGGGGTGCTTCTTCGCCCTGCCGTACGTTTTCGACGGCTTCATCCTCGGGCCCACCCATTCCGGCTTCTTCGTGTACCGCTGGCTCGGCTTTGCCTACGGGCCGGCCTCGGACGTGGAGATTATCAACATCAACGTCGCTTCTCAGTTCCTTACACACATCAGCACCTCATTCTGGATAGCCCTGGTGCTGGTTTTTCCTTTCCTTATGTATGAGGTGTGGGCCTTCGTGCGACCGGCCCTCTATCCGAAAGAGGTGAGGGGAGTGCGCACTGCCTTTGCAGGCGGAACCCTGCTGTTCTATATAGGCTGCGCGGTAGGTTATCTGGTGGTGTTCCCTATTATCTTCAGGTTCCTTACCCAGTACCGCATTGGAGCCGAAGTGCTCAACCAGATAAACCTGGGTTCGTACATGAGCATTTTCCTCAGCATGATTTTCGTGATGGGGCTGGTGTTCGAAATGCCCATCCTCGCGTGGCTGCTTGGCGCGTTGGGAGTCCTTAACAAGAAGATGCTGCGCTCGTGGCGACGCTACGCCATAGTGGTGCTGCTGATTCTCGCCGCCGCCATCACGCCAACGGGCGATCCGTTCACGCTTTTCGTGGTGTTCCTGCCACTGTATCTGCTGTACGAACTCAGTATACTGATAGTCCGAAACCCCGCTCCGGAAGCGGAATAAGCCCTTATGACAAAGTTCTCCTCCGCCATAGCCTCCATGCGCCTGCGCACCCTGCCGCTTTCGCTGGCTGGCGTGCTCCTGGGGTCGCTGCTGGCTGTGGCCGATTACCGTGTGCAGTGGCCTGTGGTGCTGCTGGTGTGCCTTACCACCGTGTGCCTTCAGGTGCTGTCGAACCTTTCGAACGAACTCGGCGACGTGCTTCACGGAACGGATACCGCCGAGCGCCAGGGCCCCGGCTACGGGCTCAATTCCGGCTCGCTGACAGTGCGCGAGATGAAGTTCCTCATTGGCCTCTTCGTGATTCTTTGCTGCGCCTTTGGCGCCGCGATGGTTTGGCGCTCCTTCGGCACCCTCTGGTGCCTTGAGTCGGTGCTGCTCCTTCTGCTCGGCGCCGCCGCGATAGTGGCCGCCATGCGCTATACCCTCGGCCGCAACCCCTACGGATACAGGGCCAAAGGCGATTTCTACGTGTTCATCTTCTTCGGGCTGGTGAGCGTGCTGGGCAGCTACTTCGTGTGCGCCCATACCCTGCATTCATGGCTCCTGCTGCTCCCTGCGGCCGCAATAGGCTTCTTCAGCATGGGAGTGCTCAACGTGAACAATATACGCGACATGGTAACCGATGCCCCCAACCGGGTTACCGTGGCAATCAAACTGGGGGAGCGCGGCGCCCGCATCTACCAGACCGTGCTCGTCGTGGCTGGACTTGTCTGCATGGCGGCCTACACCCTGCTGCGGCTTCCCGACTGGCGCCACTGGCTCTGGGCTGCCACCCTGCCCCTCTATGCCCTTCATCTTCGCGGTGTATGGACCAATTCCGGCAGGGCCCTCGACAGGTACCTCCCCATGCTGGTGCTCACCACCTTCGCACTGGCCCTCATAGCCGGCGCCGGCTTCACGGCGTATTTGTGGTAAATCTTCCTCAGCAGAACGCCTTTACGTCGGCGGCGCTCACCGGATTGCCGCCAAGAATCAGCAGGCGCTCCACTACGTTGCGCAGTTCGCGGATGTTCCCGGGCCAGCTGCGCTCCTGGAGGGCCTTTACGGCTTCAGGTGCAAACGCCACCGGGCTCTGGCCGCTCTCGGCGCAGATTTGAGCAGCGAAATAATCAACCAGCTCGGGGATATCGCTCTTGCGCTCATCCAGCGTGGGCACCTTGATTACAATAACGCTGAGTCGGTGATAAAGGTCTTCGCGGAAGTTGCCCTTCGCAATCTCTTCGATGAGGTTCTTGTTCGTGGCCGCAATCACCCTGACATCCACCTGGATATCCTTGTCGGACCCAACACGGGAGAGCTTCTTCTCCTGCAGCACGCGGAGCACCTTGGCCTGGGCTGCGAGCGACATGTCGCCTATCTCGTCCAGGAAGAGCGTGCCTCCGTCGGCCTGCTCGAACTTGCCCTTGTGCTGTTTTATGGCAGACGTGAACGATCCTTTTTCGTGGCCGAAGAGTTCGCTTTCAATGAGTTCAGAGGGGATGGCGGCGCAGTTGACCTCGATGTAGGGCATCGCGCTGCGGGCGCTCAGGGAGTGAAGGCTGCGCGCCACCAGTTCCTTGCCGGTTCCATTGGCCCCGGTAATCAGGACGCGGGCGTCGGTTGGGGCAACCTTGGCTATGATGTCGCGAATCTGTCCGAGCTGCTCCGATGAGCCTATCATCTGCTGGCCGTATATCTTCTTTTTGAGCACCTTGTTGTCCTTTACCAGGGTGGTGCGCTCGCCGGCGTTCTTGACGGTAATCAGCAGACGATTGAGATCCAGGGGCTTCTGTATGAAGTCGAAGGCTCCCTTCTTGATGCATTCAACCGCCGTGTCGATGTCTCCGTGACCTGAAATCATCACCATCGCGGAATCGATACCCTTTTCCGACACGAAGTCCAGAACCTCTTCCCCGTCCTTGCCGGGCATCTTGATGTCGCAGAACACCACGTCGTAATGCTCGCGGTCTATCTTCTCCTCGGCCTGGATGCCGTCTTCGGCGGTATCAACCTCGTATCCTTCGTCTCCGAGTATCTCTTTCAGGGAATTGCGTATGGCCCTTTCGTCGTCTACTATAAGAATCTTCATAATTATTGCGCTGTTTGTCGTTCGGCTTTGTGCTTCGGCCCCTAAAGCCTCTTCCTTTTGTATTCGTACAGCAGGTGCTGGTCGGTGGAGATGCGCATGCGCCAGTAGCGGCGGTGTTTTCCGACCTGGGTGCCCCAGACGATAACCGGCACGATGGTGTTGGGCGCTTCGGCTATGAACAGCTCGCGGCCCTGCTTTTCGTCGGTGCAGATGTGTTTGCCCTTCTTGTCTTTGGAGATGATGCCGCGCACGCCCCTGTACGAGACTTTGTCCGATACCATCGCCTTCAGCAGATACTCCTGCACGATGTCGATGAAGGCGGGCAGGAAGACGAGTTCGTCCGCGGTCATTCCTTCCGACGA
This sequence comes from Bacteroidales bacterium, assembly GCA_024691765.1. Lineage (GTDB taxonomy): Bacteria > Bacteroidota > Bacteroidia > Bacteroidales > UBA932 > Cryptobacteroides. The sequence continues at coordinate 6,523 of JAILNI010000025.1, forward strand.
GGCTATGGGAACGCTTACCACATCCATGGCCGTGCGGAGCGGATTGCCTGAAGAGGGCCCTCCCTTGGAGAGATGCATCCAGGTGAATTCGGTATCGGTTTCGAAATGGAGGAAGTAGTAGCGAGTGCCGCTGCGCAGTTCTTCGTATTCGGCACGGCTGCAGAATTCATAGGGGGAGATGCGCCAGCGGCTGGTAATCTCTTCCCGCAGGATGGCGTCGGCAACGGCTTCTCCGGTGAGGACTATCCTGGTCGTCTTCTGGGGAAAATCGGCCAGCCGGGCGCTTTTGGTATAGATGTCGCCCTGTGCCTTCGCGGCCGCCGGCAGAAGCGCCAGCAGCAGGGCGAGGAAGTATTTCGAAACAGCCGTTTTCATCACTGCAAAGTTACTAAATAGTTTCGGAAATCTTTCGTATCAAAAATCGGGCGAGTTTTCAAGGAAGTTTATGGAATAATTCATTAAATTTGTAGTCAATATGGCAGACTATATAGTATCGGCAAGAAAGTACCGTCCCGACTCGTTCGAAGCCCTTATCGGGCAGGACAATATCGCCCGCACCCTCAAGAATTCGGTCCAGAGGGGGCAGCTGGCACACGCTTATCTTTTCTGCGGTCCCCGCGGAGTGGGTAAGACGAGCACGGCCCGCATCTTTGCGAAGACCATCAACTGCTCGCATCCTGGCCAGGACCTGGAGCCCTGCGGCGAGTGCGAGTCGTGCCTGGCGTTCCAGGAGGGCCGTTCGTACAACATACACGAACTCGATGCGGCGTCCAACAACAGCGTCGACGACATCCGTACCCTGCTCGAGCAGGTGCAGATACCTCCGCAGGTGGGCCGTTACAGCGTGTATATCATTGACGAGGTGCACATGCTCAGCGCCCAGGCCTTCAACGCCTTCCTCAAGACCCTCGAGGAACCGCCGGCCCACGCCGTGTTCATCCTCTGCACCACCGAAAAGCACAAGATACTGCCGACCATACTTTCGCGCTGCCAGACCTACGACTTCAACCGGATTACGATTCCCGACATCTCGAAAAACATCAGGGCGATCGCATCCGCCGAAGGCGTTACGATAGACGACAAGAGCATACACGTCATTGCCCGGAAGGCAGACGGAGCCATGCGCGATGCCCTCACCCTCTTCGACCAGAGCGTGGCTTTCTGCGGAACCGACATACGCTACGAAGACGTGATCCGCAATCTCGGAGTGCTCGACTACGAGTATAACTTCCGTCTGGTGGACGCCTTCCTCACGGGAGATTATGCCACCGCGCTGCTCCTGTTCGACGAGATTCTTTCCAAGGGCTTCAACGCCCTGCATTTCATAAACGCCCTGAGCGACCATCTGCGCGACCTGCTGGTTGCGCGCACCGGCGGGCTCGAGGCGCTCCTCGACCAGCCGGATTCCCTGAGGGAACAGTACCGCGGCCAGGCGATGCGCTGCAGCGTGAAGTTCCTTTACGATGCGCTCGGCGTAACTTCCGACTGTGAGGCCGGCTACAAGGCGAGCTCCAACCAGAGGCTGCACATAGAGTACGCCCTCATGAAACTGGCGTTCCTGGTCAAGGCTCCGGCAGCGGAAGGCGCTCCGGCCCCCCAGCCGGCAGCTCCGCAGCCTGCGGCCGCCCCAGTTCCGCAGCCCGCAGCCGCCCCGGCAGCAGCTCCTGCACCAAAGCCGGCAGCCGCGCCTGCACCCAAGCCCGCGACAGCGGCCCCCAAGGCCGAAGAGCCTATTGAGATAATAGTCGACGACGATGTTACGGCACCCGCTCAGGAGCAGCCGGCCCCGGAGCAGCCCGCAGCCGTAAAACCCGCCCCGGAACCCGCCCCCGAACAGCCTGCCGCACCGGCGCCCCGCCGCCGCGGAGGTGCGGCCGCAAAACTCGCGTCGCTCCTCGACGAAACCGCCGCCCCGGCGGCAGCGGCCGAAGCGGGCGGCCCGGAAAACGACCGCATCCCCTCCGACGAGGAGATACTCGACCACTGGCAGAATCTAGTCGACGAAGTCTCCGCCAACCGTCCGAAACTCAAGGTGGCTCTCGCTGGAGCGGCTCTGTCCGTATCGGCCGAAGGCGGATTCAAACTCCTCACCTTCGAAGTGATTAACGTTGCCCAGAAGGCCTGGATCGAGGAAAAGCTGCTGCGCGACCTCGAGAACCGCTACAACGCCATGCTCGGCACCGGCAGGCTTCATCTTGCCGTGAGCGTGCGTCCGGCCGAAACGGTCGAACCCAAAATCTACATGCCCGAGGAGAAGGCTCAGGACCTCATGGAAAAGAACCCGGAGGTGCGCAAACTCGTAAAGGACCTCGGCCTCGATACCAAATAATCCCGAAGCCGTCAGGAAAGGCAACACCCGGAAAAGAACTAAATCAGCATGAAACTACGTTGTGAGCATCTAGTCAAGAAATACGGCGTCCGCACAGTCGTGAAGGGCGTCTCCATGGAAGTCAACCAGGGTGAGATAGTGGGATTCCTCGGCCCGAACGGAGCAGGCAAGACCACCAGCTTCTACATGATAACCGGCCAGATAGTCCCGAACGACGGCCGCATCTTCCTGGATGACGAGGACATCACCGGCCTGCCCATGTACAAGCGTGCGCAGAAGGGCATAGGTTACCTTCCGCAGGAGGCTTCCGTCTTCCGCAAAATGAGCGTTGAGGACAATATCATGTCGGTGATGGAGATGTCGGTGATGGACCGTCAGGCCCGCAAGGCCCGGCTCGAGAGCCTGATCGACGAGTTCAACCTCAGCAAGGTGCGCAAGAGCCTCGGAATCCAGCTTTCCGGAGGTGAACGCCGCCGCTGCGAAATTGCACGCGCCCTCGCCATCGACCCCAAGTTCATCCTGCTCGACGAACCTTTCGCCGGAGTCGACCCCATAGCCGTTGAGGACATTCAGTACATCATCGCAAAGCTCAAATACCGCAACATAGGCGTCATCATAACCGACCATAACGTGGGTGAGACCCTCGCCATTACCGACCGTGCCTATCTGCTTTACGAAGGCACAATCCTGCAGCAGGGCACGCCGGAATCGCTCGCATCCGACGAGGACGTCCGCGTGAAGTACCTGGGCAGCGGCTTCGTGCTCAAGCGCTCGGTCTCGGTTGAGCGGGCGAAGAAGGAACATGAGGAATCGGTCCGGGAAGGTGCCGCCTCCGGGAAGAAGGAGAGCGCGCCGGAACAGAAAGCCGAATAACAGAAATAACCAAACCAAAACTAATGACCAGAATAGTAGAATGCGTGCCCAATTTCAGTGAAGGGCGCGATAAAAGCGTAATCGACCGCATAGTTCTCTCAATCTCGAAGGCCCGTTCGGCCTCAGGAGAAGGAGTCAAGGTGCTTAACGTGGATCCCGGAGAGGCGACCAACCGCACCGTCGTCACTTTCATCGGCAGCCCCGAGGCTGTGTGCGAAGCGGCGTTTCAGGGTGCGAAAACCGCTCAGGAACTCATAGACATGACCGTCCATCACGGCGCCCATCCGCGCAGTGGCGCAACCGACGTGCTCCCTCTGGTGCCCGTTGCAGGAATCACCCTCGAAGAGTGTGCGGAACTGGCACGTGGAGTGGCAAAGCGCATGTGGAAGGAACTCGGCATCCCGTGCTACTGCTACGAAGCCGCTGCGCTCAAACCCGAGCACCGCAATCTCGCTGCATGCAGGGCGGGGGAGTACGAGGCCCTGCCCGACAAGATAGCCGGCAGCAACGCCCCCGATTTCGGTCCGGAAGACGGCCGCATGAACGATACTATACTGCGCAGCGGCGCCAGCAACGTGGGTGCACGTAATTTCCTTGTGGCAGTCAACTTCAACCTCAACACCACATCCACCCGCAAGGCGTCGGCCGTGGCTTTCGACGTTCGCGAAAAGGGCCGCATGGCACGCGAAGGCGGCTCGCTTACCGGCAAGCTGCTGAAAGACGAAAACGGCAAGCAGATATGGATACCCGGAACCCTCAAGGGTTGCAAGGCAATAGGCTGGTACATAGACGAATACGGCATTGCACAGGTGAGCATGAACATCACCGACATTGCCGCAACCCCGCTCCACAAGGCCTTCGACGAGGTGAGCGCAAAGGCGCAGGCCCGCGGGCTCAGGGTTACCGGAGCCGAGATAGTAGGGCTCGTTCCGAAGTGCGTCCTTATCGACGCAGGCCGCTTCTATCTTGAGAAACAGGGCCGCAGCGTGGGCGTCTCCGAAAACGAAATCATCAAAATAGCCGTGAAGAGCATGGGTCTGGACGACCTCAGGCCCTTCGATCCGAAGGAAAAAGTTATCGAGTACCTCATGGAAGACCCGGCCGAACTGGCTGTACGAGAGCGTCTTATCCGCATGAGCGTGAAGGACCTGGCCGCCGAAACCGCGTCTGAATCTCCCGCTCCCGGCGGTGGCAGCATCAGCGCGATGATGGGCGCTTTCGCCGCCGCGCTGGGCACCATGGTGGCGAATCTCTCCGCAGGCAAGCGCGGCTGGGACGACCGCTGGAAGGAGTTCTCCGACCTGGCCGACGAGGGGCAGAAAGTTATGAACCGTCTGCTTAAACTGGTCGACGAGGACACCCGCAGCTTCGACGCCATCATGGCTGCGTTCGGCCTCCCGAAGGGCACTCCGGAAGAGCAGACAGCCCGCGCCGAAGCCATTGAAGCCGCAACCCTCAGGGCGGCGCAGGTTCCCCTCGAAACCATGAAGACCGCCCTCGAAGCCTTCCCCCTGCTGAAGGCAATGGCGGAGAAGGGCAACCCGGCTTCTGCATCCGACGCCGGAGTGGGAGCCCTCGCGGCACGTGCAGCCGTCCGCGGAGCAATGCTGAACGTTAAGATCAACGCCGCCGGCCTCAGCGACAAGGCCGCCGCAGCGAAGCTCGTCTCCGAAGCCGAAACCCTTGCGGAGAAGGCCCGCATCGCCGAAGAGGAGATACTCGCCATCATCAAACTCTAGCGCCATGACTTTCAAGGAAGAGATACTCGCAGGCATCCCGCAGGACCGCCTGCCGGAGGCCAAAGCGTACGACCCGAATATCAATCACGCACCCCGCCGCAAGGACATACTCACTCCGGCGGAAAAGGAACTGGCGCTCCGTAACGCGCTGCGCTATTTCCCGGAAAAGCTGCACGCCGAGCTCGCCCCCGAGTTCGCGAAAGAGCTTCACGATTACGGCCGCATCTACATGTACCGCTACCGTCCGTCGTACGAAATGTACGCCCGCCCCATAGAGGAGTATCCCTGCAAATGCAGGCAGGCCGCGGCGATGATGGCCATGATACAGAACAACCTCGACCCGCGCGTCGCCCAGCATCCGCACGAACTCATCATATACGGCGGCAACGGCGGCTGCTTCCAGAACTGGGCGCAGTACAGGCTCACCATGCAGTACCTCGCGAACATGACTGAGGAGCAGACCCTCGCCATGTACAGCGGCCTTCCGCTGGGGCTTTTCCCCAGCCATAAAGACGCCCCGAGGGTGGTGATTACCAACGGAATGGTCATCCCGAACTACTCCAGCCAGGACAACTGGGAGCGCTTCAACGCCCTTGGAGTCAGCCAGTACGGCCAGATGACGGCAGGCAGCTGGATGTACATAGGCCCTCAGGGCATAGTTCACGGCACCACCATCACCGTGATGAACGCAGCCCGCAAGCAGCTCTGGAAACGCGGCCTCAAAGGCACGGAGGAGGAGCGTCACGGGATGCTTTTCGTGACCGCCGGTCTCGGCGGGATGTCGGGGGCTCAGCCAAAGGCGGGAAACATAGCCGGAGTGGTAAGCGTTACCGCGGAAATCAACCCTGCGGCCGCGCAGAAACGCTTCGACCAGGGTTGGGTGGACGAACTCCACAAAGACCTCGATGAACTTCTGGCCCGCATACGCAAGGCCGTGGCCGCAAAAGAGACCGTCTCCCTTGCCTACGTGGGCAACGTCGTAGACCTCTGGGAAAAATTGGCAGACGAAGATATCAAAGTCGATCTCGGCTCCGACCAGACTTCGCTTCACAACCCCTGGGCGGGAGGCTATTACCCTGTGGGCTACTCCTTCGAGGAGAGCAAGCGCATGATGGCGGTGGAGCCGGAACGCTTCAAAGAGGCGGTCCGAGGCTCGCTCAGGCGCCATGTGGCGGCAATCAACCGTCTGGCGGCGAAGGGGATGTACTTCTTCGACTACGGCAACGCTTTCCTTCTTGAGAGCTCGCGCGCCGGTGCGGACGTCCTCCTGTCCGACGGCAGCTTCCGCTATCCTTCTTACGTTCAGGACATTATGGGGCCGATGTACTTCGACTACGGCTTCGGCCCGTTCCGCTGGGTGTGCATGAGTGAAGACCCTGCCGACCTTGCCCTTACCGACCGTCTGGCCATGGACGTGCTGCTGCAGGAGTCCGCCGACGCCCCGGAAGAGATTCAGGGGCAGATGCGCGACAACGTGAAGTGGATAGAGGAGGCCGGCCGCAACCATCTGGTCGTGGGCTCGCAGGCCCGCATACTCTACGCCGACTGCGAAGGCCGCACAAAGATTGCCCTTGCCTTCAACGAGGCAATACGCGACGGTCGCCTGAAAGGCCCGGTAGTGCTCGGACGCGACCATCACGACGTCTCCGGCACCGACAGCCCTTTCCGCGAGACCTCCAACATCTACGACGGATCCCGCTTCACGGCGGACATGGCCGTACAGAACGTAATAGGCGACGGATTCCGCGGCGCCACCTGGGTGAGCATCCACAACGGCGGAGGCGTCGGCTGGGGAGAAGTCATCAACGGCGGCTTCGGCATGATGATCGACGGAAGCAAAGATTCGGCCCGCCACATACGCGAGATGCTCTTCTGGGACGTGAACAACGGCATCGCCCGTCGCAGCTGGGCCCGCAACGCCCCGGCCCGCTTCGCCATCGAGCGCGAAATGGCCCGCACCCCCGGACTCAAGGTAACCCTTCCGCACGAAGCGGACGGCAGTTTAATCAAGCAAGCTCTGGAAAAATGCACGAAATAAACTTCAGTCACCTGTCGCTCGACAGGATTAAGGAGATAATCGACAATCACGAGAAGCTGGTCCTTTCCAAGGAGGCCACGGATGCTATCATCCGCTGCCGGGAGTATCTGGACGGCAAGATGGAAGACATCGACCGCCCGATTTACGGCATAACGACGGGCTTCGGGAGCCTTTGCAACATCACCATTCCGGCCGACGAGCTCTCGCAGCTCCAGCACAACCTGGTGATGTCGCACGCCTGCGGCACCGGCGAGAAAGTGCGTCCGGAGATAGTTAAGATAATGCTTCTTCTCAAGGCGCAGAGCCTGTCCTACGGCCATTCGGGAGCGCAACTCGTTACGGTGCAGCGCCTGGTGGACATGTTCAACGAAGACGTGCTGCCGGTGGTGTACAGCCAGGGTTCGCTCGGCGCTTCGGGCGACCTTTCGCCCCTCGCGCACATGTGCCTGCCCCTCATCGGGATGGGAGAAGTGCTTTACAAAGGCAAGGAGCGCCCTGCTGCCGAGGTGTGGGCCGAACTCGGGTGGGAACCGATACGCCTGCAGAGCAAGGAAGGGTTGGCGCTGCTCAACGGCACCCAGTTCATGAGTGCCCACGCGGTGTGGTGCCTCATCAAGGCCTACAGGCTCTCGAAGTGGGCGGACGTTATCGGAGCCCTCTCGCTCGACGCCTTCGACGGCCGCATCGAGCCTTTCTATCCGCTTACCCACAAGCTCCGCCGCCACGAAGGGCAGATGGCTACTGCCGAACGTTTCATCTCCCTGCTGGAGGGAAGTCCGCTCATAGTAAGGCCGAAGGAGCACGTTCAGGATCCCTATTCCTTCCGCTGCATCCCCCAGGTGCACGGGGCGGTGAAGGACAACATACGCTACGTCCGCAGCGTCATCGAGAACGAAATCAACTCCGTGACCGACAATCCCAACGTCTTCCCCGACGAAGACATGATAATCTCGGCCGGAAACTTCCACGGCGAGCCCATAGCCATCCCGATGGATACCCTCGCGATAGCGCTGAGTGAGCTTGCCAACATCTCGGAAAGGCGTATCTATCAGCTTATTTCGGGCGTTCGCGGGCTGCCGAAGTTCCTTGTGGCCAACCCGGGAGTGAACAGCGGATTCATGATCCCCCAGTACACCGCGGCGTCAATCGTGAGCCAGAACAAGATGTACTGCTGGCCCGCCTCTGCCGACTCCATCCCCTCGTCGCAGGGCCAGGAAGACCACGTGAGCATGGGCTCCAACTCCGCCACCAAGCTGGTTAAGGTGGCCGACAACTGCGAAACCGTGCTCGCCATCGAACTCATGAACGCTGCCCAGGCCCTCGAGTTCCGCCGCCCGGAGCGCACCAGCCCCCTCCTCGAGGCCATCGTGGCCGATTACCGTCGCGTTGTGCCCTTCGTCGCCGACGACACCTGGCTCTCGCCCCTGATTCACAGGAGCGTGGAGTTTATGCAGAGATACAAGCTCGATTGATGAAAAGTCACAGTATACTGACGGTTATCACGCTGCTTGCCCTTTGCTCATGCATGCGTGAGGCCCGGATTCTGGACGGGATAGAGAGCTATATCCATGAGCGGCCGGACAGTGCGCTGGCGGTTCTGGAACGTATCAATCCAGGGAAGTTGCACAGCCCGCGCCTTCGCGCCGAGTACTCTCTATGGCACACAGCCGCCCTTGAGAAGAACTATATAGACACTACGGATTTGGAGGTGATTCGTCCGGCGTACGAGTATTATTCAAGGCATGGCTCACCGGTGGATAAGATGAGGGCGAACTACTATCAAGGCTGCATTTATGTACATAGACGCGATGATAATGCAGCAATGTCTTATTACATGAAAGCCTTGGAAGATTCTTCAAAGGTAGATGATAATCATTACAAAGAACTTGTCAATTCAGCTATTTCAGACATATTCTCCAGAAATTTCAATTATGAGCAGGAGGTTGAGTATGCTCGGGATGCTATACGCTACGCACATCTTGCGAATGATGCCAAAGGAGAATGGGCTATAACCGGTCATTTGGCTTCTGCGTGCTCGAATGCGAGGATGTGGGAAGAGTCGGAAAAAACTTATGAAGAGTTTTTCTCAATGCCGGTATATGATAGCTTGTATTATTACCGGAGGAGAATCAATTACGCTAAAGAACTACTCATACGAACAGTTCCTGATCCTCAACGTTGTTTGGACTTCTTGGAGGAAGTATCTCAATCGTGCCCCCGTGCGATGACTATTGAGGCATATTGTCTGTATGCCAGTGCACTGCAGAAGTTGGGGAATGATAAGGTGGCTGACGATGTCATGGAGCAATTAATCGCGATTGGGGCAAGCCATGATGTAATAAAGTATTGGAGGTGCAATATTCGTAAAGACCAGGGGCGTTATAAAGAGGCGTTTGAGGATTTGACACAATCAGTGATGGTTCAGGATTCTGTGGTCATGGTTGTTTTGAAGCAATCCTTGGTTAAGTCCCAGCGAGATTATCTTCATGCACAATCTACAATCCTGAAAAAAGAGAACGAACTCGTAAAATACCGTAATGGAGTGGCTATTGCGATATTGCTGCTGGCTTTGAGTGTTTGTATATCGTTGTATTTCCGCAGGAAAGCGATTTTGGATAAAAGAATCGAAGAACTGTCTGCCCTGAATGCAGAATCCCAACAGATGCTGGCCCTTCAGGATACCAAATCTGAACTTATTCACTCTCAGTTGGAGGAAAAAGAAGCGGCTCTTTTCTCTCTCAGAAGACAGTTCGCATTAATGTTCAAGGCTCAGTACAAGGCGCTCAATGATTTGTGCGCAGCGTATCTTTCTCCGGTGAGAAAAGACCGGAAGGAGATAGTCTACGAAGAAGCAATGCGACATGTGGCGGCAATCGTTAATGACAGGGAATCCCTAAGCAGGTTTATGCATTCCGTAAATGAATCTCTGGACGGCATCCTCGACAAGCTCCGCAAAGATCTTCCAGATAATAAAGAGCAGGATTTCCGTTTCCTGACTTACGTGATTGTCGGTTTTGACGCTAAAACCATTTCCAGCCTTACCGGATATTCCGTTGGAACCGTCTACACTAAAAAGAACCGCCTCAAGAGTGAGATATCCGCCCTGAATTCTCCGTATAGGGATTACTATTTGGATTTTGTGGGGTAGGGGGGCTATGGAATTAGTGGGAGATATTTGTTTCTTTCAAATATAATTAGTAAAATTGCGCCCATAATCGATTAGTGGTGGAACGGTAGACACGACAGTTTTGGAAACTGTTGCCCGTAAGGGCGTGTGGGTTCGAATCCCACCTAGTTTAGGGAGCGGCTTGTTGCCGCTCCCTTTTTTTATGGAAGACAAATCACGAAAAGAGTATAGTTAAGTGGTTTATAATCACTTAATTAAAGAACGATTCATCCACGAGGTAGGTTAACGCCCTGATTCTCAGCGAATTAGGCGAAGTGTTAAGACCGTACCTTAGCGTGCTTCTGTAACCGGCTGATTATAAGCGCGTTGGTCTTTGCTGTGTTAAGACAGATAAAGGCCAATTCCGGGTAATTGCAATCTAACTTTGCAGAGCATAATTAAAAACAAAGTTTATGAAAAAAGCATTGCTCATTTTATCGATTCTTTGCCTGGCGGCATTTGAATCCCGGTCTGGAAACGACGGACCACATATTCCAATTCAAATTCTTCAGTCATCGCAGGAGGAAGGGCTTACACAACGTGGTGGTGACGCTATCCCAATATACGCCTGCTATGAAAACATCTTATCGTCAGTATGCATGTCGTTCTCACAAAACATAGGATTCTTAGACATCATGATAACCAACCTAAGCACTAGTGCCCACGTTGATTATGAGGTGGATTCCAGTCTCGGTTCCGCCATCCTTCCGATTCCCGGGAATGAAGGTATTTACAACATTCTTATCATCACCGCCGGAGGCATACAGTATGGCGGAGAATTCGAAATAATCTAATCATAAAACACAAAACCACGACTATTATGAAAAAGAATCATTTCTTAATAATTGCAACTGCCATAATAACCATAGCGATAGGCTGTAAAAAAGAGGTCGCATCGGTCATCGAATCCACTAATGATTTTTCCGAAAAAGAGCAGTTCGCCCAGGCTCTGTCTATAGCAGTTCATGAAAGTGAAGCATTGAGGGCGTTTATCAAAACTGAAGCACTCAAGGAATTCGATAAAGACTATGATGTGTTCTATCCGTATGTAAGAGACTTAGAAATAGCCAACGGAAAAACTTTTCGCGATTACATGCTGGATAATCTTTCAGAGCTAGAGCTCGCCAGGATTGAGCAGGCCTTGCCTCTGCTCAACATATCTGTTCCGGATTGGGAGTGGCTGGATGCATTCAGCATCAACAGTTGGGACACAAGTGATGCTGACGTTGTCGTCGGCTTTTCGAGTTCTTCCAAAAGCCATCGTGTCTATTACAAAGGACAGGCGGTAGATGAACTCTCTGTAGGGATGTTTCCGGCAAACCCGACGATAATCGTGAAAGAGAACGAACGTATGAAGGTCGTTTCTCCGGCAACTCGTTCGGAACAAGCCCTGTACGATTTTGCAGATGAGGCTTTTCGTCCGGAGCCTGTAACCAGAAGGGACCCTCCCGAAATAACATATTACTATCCGGTCGCAAATCCAGGGTCGAATCTTGTTGATACTACAGAATTCCAACAGTCTTTCCCGGAAGTGGTCGCAGCATGGAAGGAATATGGCACCGATCCGTTTGGTGCACAGAGACGACTGGTATATTACGGAATTCACAGCGGCGAGAATGAGGGAACGCTGAATCCTCACATAAAAGAGAACATTCTGGCTATCAGGCTGATTGGCATAGGCTGCATGGATGACAATGACATCGATTCCAGGCTTCGTGACCATACATTCTATGACCAGGGCATTCCTGCAAGTGACATGGAGGCTCTGATTAATGCGGTCTGGAATTCAGGGCAGCTTGAAATAATGCTGTATGCAACGACTGTCGACAGCAGTGGTAACAAGGTGGTAATTAACGAAAAAGTGATTCCCGTTCATGCAAAAAAGTTGTTCGATATCAGTAAAATCGAACGCAGGTATTGGCATAAGACGTGGTTCACCAGAAAAGAATACTTGTACATAGGAAGATACGCAGATCTGACTCCGAAATGGTATTATCTGGAATATCCAGTACGTTTTGAACATTGGGAGCCGACAAGTGAATCATCTTACATTACAGTTCATGCTTATGAAAAAGACGGTTCCAGCACTACTACTGTAACTGAAACAGTTAAAGACAACGACGGAATTACTCTCTCGTATACGGGGGGGCAATACACGTTTACTTTCAACAGCCCTAATACCTACACTGAGAGAACAGTTAATTACACTATTACACAGGGATCGGATGATTTATACTGGACAAACATGAATTTCAACGATTACATTATCACCGGTGAGCAGGATGGCAAGTATTCATTGAAGGTTTATTCTACGGGGTATCTGGAGTTTATTCTTGTTCCGGAAGATTGTTAGTGGATAATTGCTATATTTGTGTTATGAAACACTTTTCAATAATCCTTCTTTTGCTGGCATTTTCGCTGACCGGCTGCTCCACCATACAGACGGCAGGTATTGGCTCGAACCAGAACATCATCCAGACCAATGTGAACCTCGGTTCCAACAATTTCCGTGTAGTGGGCACGTCTTCAGGGACGGTTACATATTCATACATTCTGGGCTTCGGCGGCCCGGCCAAGAACATCGCACTCCACAATGCTACCGCCCTGATGATAAAAAATGCGGATTTGGTGGGCCCGCAGGCGGTCGCGAATGTTGTCACAAGCAGCGAAGTGAAGACTTTTCTGGGGCTCTACACAAAGATTACGGTAACAGTAACCGGCCAGATTATAGAATTCTATTGATATGCGCAAGATTATATTCCTTATAACCCTCTTTCTCGGCATAAGCGTTTCAGCCCTCGCCCAGAAGACTGTAGAGTATGATGTCTTCAAGATGAATGACGGCCGTTCTTACAAGGGAACGGTAACGGAGGAGACGGATAATTACATCAAGATTTCGACGCTTGAGAATGTAGAAAGGGTGCTGTACAGAAGCGACATCGTGTCCAAGGGCACGGAGTCGGTCCTTGTGGCGGAATCGGTTTCCACTCCGGCCCGGCCGTATGTGGAGCCGGCCAAATTCAGTATCGGCGTAGGGGGTAGTCTCTATAACGCCTACATTGGCGGATCGTACAGGTACCAGTTGAAGCCGGTCCCCGGATGCTATGTTATGTCAGGTCTATACCTTGCATCGTATCAGTTCTATGCCATTACCATGGAAGTCCCGGTAGACTTGGGCTTCAGGTTCGAACTCGACCCTGGATTCCTGGCTGTCATGCCTTACGTAGGGCCATGTTTCTCCTGGTATATCCCACACTGGAGCCAAATCGGAATCAATGGCGGAATAGCATTCGAACTGCTGTCTGCGGGAATCCGTATAGATTTAGGCGGTTCCAGCACTGCGATCAATTATCATGCAGATACGCCGAGTGGTGAAGAGAACTTCTCCCTTCCTGATTTCTATGTAGGGATTTCCTATATGTTTTAAAGCTAAGCAGCCCGGCACGAATTAAGCCGGGCTGCTGGCTGTCATTACCAACGCCATCGACATCGCCGAAAAAGTCAAGGCCGAGCAGATGGCAATCTTGGAAAAGAATTCGAAGGGTTAAATTTAGGCTTTTTCCCCGACGAACAGATTGCAGATACCGAGGCTCAGGCTCCGGTGGCGGACGCCATGGAAGCCGGCGCGCAGCATGGTGGCTTTCCAGTCGTCAGGAGCGGGGAAAGACATGACCGAAGCCGGAAGGTAGCGGTAGGCGGCCCTGTCGCCGCTGATGCCGGCGCCGATTAGTGGCATCACGCGCGTGAAATAGAATACGTACGCCGCGCGGACTATGCGCCCGCGCGGGATGCCGAGTTCCAGCATCACGAAGCGGCCGCCCGGGCGCAGAACCCTGAGGACTTCCGCAAGAGCTTTCTCCCTGTTCTCGAAATTGCGCATACCGAACGCGACGGTCACCGTATCGAAGGCGGCTTCGGTATAGGGCAGGGCGCAGCAGTCGCCGGTTTCGGCGGTAATCCCGGCCGGTACTTCGACCCGCTCGCTTCCGACCGCAAGCCCGGCGCTTTCGCTCCCTGCCGCCAGCCCCTCTGCGGCAACCTTCCTCCTCATCACTTCGAGCATTCCTTCGGAGATGTCAACCCCAACCACGCTGCGCCGGGGGTTGTCCTTTGCGATTGCAATCGCGAAATCCCCCGTGCCGCAGGCCTCGTCGAGTATGCGGGTGCCAACAATCTCGCGGAGTGCGGCCCTGCGCCAGCGCCTGTCCGCCCCCAGGGATGTCAGGTGGTTGAAGGCATCGTACCCCGGGGCGATGGAATCGAACATCCGCTGTATCTGTGTCTGTCCGGAACTCATGGTACGGGGTCGTAACCGCTGCCGCCCCAGGGATGGCAGCGAAGTATGCGGCGAAGGGCGAGCCATCCGCCCTTGAAGATGCCGTATTTCTCCAGGGCTTCCTTCGCGTACTGCGAGCAGGTGGGGGTGAAACGGCACGAAGGGGGAGTGAGGGGCGAGATGCACTTCTGGTAGAAGCGTATCAGCAGCAACGGAATAAAAATCAGTACTTTACGCAGAACTTTCAGTACCCCGCAGCCCGGCTTCATCTCGCGAGGGGCAGTATCCGGATGCGCCCCGTTCATTTCGCAATCCTCCGGAGAACCGCCGCGACATCTTCGAATATGGCGGCGAATTCCGCCACATCGGCGGCATCGTACTGAAACAAAATATCGAACCCACGGGCAGCGGAATCCGTCATTCCGGTCGGGGAACACTGCTCCACCGGAACAATAAGTTCCTTCTGCAGCCGGTAGGCTTCGCGTATGCGTCTTTTGAGAAGATTTCTCTTGACCGCCCGCTTGAAATAGCGCTTTGGAACCGAAATCAGCACGCGCGAAAAGTCGAGCCCGTTCTCCGCGTAGCAGGCCTTCAGCACGCCCTCGCGGCACCAACGGCCCGCGGCGAGCAGTGCGGCAATGTCTTTCTTGCCGCAGATGCGCTCCTGCTTGGAGAAAGTATGGCCCTGGAGTGCCATGGCCGGGAGCTAAAGTTTGCCCTCGAGATGAAGTTCGATGGCCCTTGCGGCCGAGGGTGCTTCCGGCGTGGGGGCCTGGACCGCTATCTGCAGTCCGGCTTCTTCCATCGCTCCCACGACTCCGCGGCCGTACGAGACGAATTTGACCTTACCCTGCTTGAAATCGGGGAAGTTTTCGAAGAGGCTCTTCACGTCGGCCGGATTGTAGAGGACGACGATGTCGTAGGACTCCAGGTCGAGGTCGTGAAGGTCCTGGGTGACGCTCTTTACCATGACGGCCGAAGCAAAATCAATCCCGGCGGCCTCAAGAAGGGAACCCAGAGCATCGGTGCGGGCGCCTTCGCTGCGGGTAAGGAGGAACTTCTCACCCTTGTGTTTCGGGGTGATGAGGGCGGCTATCGACTCGGGAGTGCCGTCTCCGAAGAAAATCTTGCGCTTGCGGTAGACTATGTGTTTCTGCAGGTAGTTGGCCACCAGCTCGGTGGAGCAGAAATACTTCATGGTCTCGGGAACCTTGAAACGGAGCTCTTCAGCCAGGGCGAAATATGCGTCGATTGCATGCCTGGAGGAGAACAGCACTGCGGTATAGTCGGGAAGATTGATCCTTTGTGCGCGGAACTCCCTGGAACTCAGGGGTTCGATGCAGAAGAACGGACGGAACTCAAGCTCGGCCTTGTACCTGGTCTGGAGCGTTTCGTACGCCGTCATCTTCGAAGGCGTCTTCTGTGAAATCAGTATTCTCATAATCGTCTCTCCTTTCTACAGAACCGCCGCCGTGGTGACAAGAGCGGCAAGCGGCAACAATTCAAGGCCGCAAAGATACAAAAAAGTCTGTAAAGGAGAGTATTTGCTTCTTAAAATCTGCGATTCACGCACCAGCGTAATCATCAGCACCGCAAAGGATTCCGTCCAGAAAACGACCCTGGAGGCGCCGTCGGAAATGCCGACAAAAGCTGTCAGGCCGGCGGAGACCAGCAGCAGCGGGAGGGCCGCAAGGAAGTAATTGTACAGCGACCGTAAAGAGGCGGAGCGGCTTTCGGAATCGAGCCTTGCCTTTCGGAAGATGTGGCCGAACAGCCCGCGGAGCAGCAGCCATGCGGCGATTATGCCGAGCAGCGCGGCGAAACTCCAGCCGTATCCCAGTGCCGTCAGAAATTCTGCCGGATAGAGTTCGAAGCGGTCGGCCAGAAGGCAGAAGATGAGAAGACCTGCCAGCGCGCAGCGGTTCCTCGCCCTTGCCATGCTCACGCTGTGCTCCATTTCGATGTTGCCACGGCTCCTGACGAGGCAACCGCCGAGAATCGGGAGTATGCGGAAGTAGTCCCGCAGGACGAGAAGGGCTGCAAGCAGTGCGAGCACCGTCAGCACGCGGTTGATTCCGGCGTCCGCCCAGAGTTCCGGCGGAACCGGCCCGGGAAGGGTTGGCAGATGCAGCGCTCCGAAGTCCATCAGTTGCCTCTTTTGGCGTTGTAACCCATGGATGTCAGCAGTGCGACCGCCTTGTCGCGGAGGTCTCCCTGAAGGAGGATTTCGCCGTCAGCCGCGCTACCTCCGACGCCGCATTTGACCTTCAGCGCCTTGCCGAGGGCGGCGAGGTCGTCAGCAGTGCCGCGGAAGCCCTTGACCAGGGTCGCCTGCTTGCCGCCGCGCCCGCGCCGGTCGATGCTGACCACAAGGCGCTGTTTTTCCGGGGGCAGGGTGGCCTCTTCGGCACTCTCTTCCGTTACATATTTGAAATCCGGGTTGGTGGAGTAAACCACCCCGAGCCGTTTTTTCCAGTCGTTGTCTGCCATAGATTGCAAAGATACTCTTTTCTTTTCTTATCTTTGCAAGTTATGACCGACAAGCAATTCAGGAAATGGAATCTGATAGGCGCGGCGCTGGCCTTCGTGGTCTCTGCCGTCACCTATCTGTCTACCATAGAGCCGTCAGCGTCGTTCTGGGACTGCGGCGAATTCATAGCGTCTTCGTATAAACTCGAAGTGGGCCATCCCCCCGGAAACCCCACCTTCCAGCTCTTCGCGAGGCTCTTCACCTTCTTCGGGGAAGGGGAGGGAGCGGCAGTGGCCGTGAACGCCATGAGCGCAATCTGCAGTGCCCTTACAATCTTCTTCCTCTATCTCACGATAGTCTGGTTCGCCGGTCGTCTTGTCCGTCGCCGGGAGGGAGGCGAATACTCTGACGGACAGGCAATTGCGATAATAGGCTCCGGCCTTGTGGGAG
Source organism: Bacteroidales bacterium (assembly GCA_024691765.1). Classification (GTDB taxonomy): domain Bacteria; phylum Bacteroidota; class Bacteroidia; order Bacteroidales; family UBA932; genus Cryptobacteroides. The sequence goes on from JAILNI010000025.1 coordinate 23,864, forward strand.
CGCTGGTCTACTGCTTCTCCGACACCTTCTGGTTCAGTGCGGTCGAGGGCGAAGTCTACGCCATGTCGAGCCTCTTCACCGCCGCCGTCTTTTGGGCGATGACCCGCTGGTACGACCTTGCCGACGAGCCCCATTCAGGCCGCTGGATAGTGCTCATCGCCTTCCTGATGGGCCTCAGCATAGGCGTGCACCTTCTGAACCTGCTGGCCATCCCGGCCCTTGTGTTCATGTTCTACTACCGCCGCCGCGAAGACAGGCCCTTCTCCTTCGTGGAGATGCTGAAGATATTCGCAATTGGAGTGATCATCCTTGCGCTGATACTCTTTGTCATCATCCCCATCCTGCCGAAGGCTGCGGCCTATGTCGACCTCTTCTTCGTCAATTCCCTGGGCCTGCCCTACAACAGCGGGGCCGCCTTCTTCCTGATAGCTGTGCTCGTCCTCTGCTTCTGGGGCATACTGGCAACGCTGAAAAAGCAGAAAGTCTTCTGGAATACTGCGCTGCTCTGCCTGACAACCATAATAATAGGATTCTCCATCTTCTCGCTCGACATCATACGTTCGAGCGCCAAGACTCCGACCAACGAATACCAGCCCGACAACGCATTTACCCTCGTGCGCTACCTTTCGCGCGAGCAGTACGGCAGTTCGCCTCTGGTTTACGGGCAGTATTACGGCGCACCCTGGGATCTCAAGCAGACCAAATACTGGGCGCCGCTGGGAGGCAAGTATAAGAAGGTGGATGCGCCCATTCAGGCCACCTATCCTACCGAGGCCAAGATGCTCTTCCCCCGCATGTGGAGCGACGGCGGCGGCGACGGCAGGTACGAGGCGTTCTACAAGGTTTATACGGGAGGAAAGGGGCGCAAGCTCCGCGGAGCGAGGGCTCCCAAGCCGACCATGGGCGCGAATCTGGCCTATTTCTTTGATTATCAGCTTAACTGGATGTACTGGCGCTACTTCATGTGGAACTTTGTCGGGCGCCAGAACGAGATACACAGTCCGACTCCCGGGAACATCTTCTACGGTAACTGGGAGAGCGGAGTCGGGTTCATCGACCGCTGGCGTCTCGGCGACCAGAGGGATGCTCCGGGCGTGCTTGCGGACAATGCCGGAAAGAACCATTATTTCTTCCTTCCGCTGCTGCTGGGTCTCCTCGGCCTCTGCTTCCAGTTCGGACGCGACAAGAGGGGGTCGTGGCTGAATTTCCTCATGTTCTTCATGACGGGAATCGCCATCGTAATCTATCTGAACCAGCCTCCTTACCAGGTTCGCGAACGCGACTACGCCTATGCCGGTTCGTTCTATTTCTTCAGCGTGTGGTGCGGCCTCGCCGTGCTTGCCCTGTACGAGTGGGTTGAGGAGAGGATGGCGGCCCGCAGCGCTTCCGGACAGGCTCCCGCCTATGCCGCTCTCGCCCTGAGCGTCCTCTGCCTGTGCGTGCCTGTTCTCATGGCAGGGCAGAACTGGGACGACCACGACCGGTCCGGCCGCAAGACCGCAGCCGAAATTGGCTACAACTACCTCAACTCCGCCGGGCCGCAGGGCATACTCGTCACCCATGGCGACAACGACACCTTCCCCCTCTGGTACGACCAGGAGGTCGAGGGCGTGCGTCCCGATGTGCGCGTTGTGAACACTTCGCTTCTCGGCACCGACTGGCACATCGACCAGATGAAATGGGCCTGCAACGAAAGCAAACCCCTCCCCCTGGCGGTGGGGCCGGAGCAGTATCTCTACGGAACCAACGAATACATCTATATAGTGGACAACCGTAACGCGGTGATGCCCATCTCCGATGTCATGACGCTGTTCCGCCACCCGCAGGTGAAGGTGTCGCTGGGGTCCGGTCGCAAGGCCGACTACATCGCCTCCCGTAAGATTGCAGTGCCGGTGAACAAGGAGAACTGCCTGAAGTACGGCATCGTGGAAGAGAAGTATGCCTCGCAGATTCCCGACTCCATCGTGCTGGAGATTCCCGCGGGGAAGGATTATCTGGACAAGCCCGAACTCTTCATGCTCGACCTGCTGAGCAACTATCAGTGGGACAGGCCTTTGAACCTTCTCAACCTGGGCGGCGACATAAAGATGGGTATCAAGGATTATCTCGAGTTCCAGGGTTATTCCTACAAGTTCATCCCGATTAAGAACCGTCCGAGTTCCGGCGATCCCGGGTTCGTGGAAACCGACGAACTCTACCGCCTGATGACCCAGGTGTACAAGTGGGACGCCCTCTCGGCGGACGACTGGTTCGTGGATTACCAGAACTGTTACACCTTCATGGGAGTTATGTCGATCCGGGGCATGTTCTCCACCTGTGCAAAGGCCTTCATGAAGGCGGGCGAGAAGGAACGCGCCATGGAGATGCTCGACAAGTGCGCCGAGGTGATGCACCGTTTCCCGCTGTGCGCCACGCCGATAGGCTTCTCGGGTAACGACTACATGGTAATCCAGATGGTGGACCAGTACTACAAACTGGGAGCCCCCGACAAGGCCCGCGCCTTGGCTGAGTCCTTCGGCGCGGAGCTTATGTCGGCCATCGGTTTCTACCTGCAGTTCTACGAGTACGCCCGCGACGATTTCGAGTCGGCAGTAAATTACCTGTATTTCCTGACAGATACGCTTGAGGCCGCCGGCGACAAGGAGATTGCCGATTCGTTCTCCAAGACCCTCCACGACATGGTCCGCGGCGCCGTTCCCGCCAAGGGTTGAGGCAGGGGGCGGCGTTCCTCGTTGGCTGTCGGGTTTCCTCCTTCGGCTGCCAGGTTCCGTTCTCCGATGGTTACCCGGGCCCTTTCCCCCGTGGGTGCCAGGTTCTTATCCCAAGTGGCTACCTGGCTCTGTTCCCCGGTGGCTGCCGGGTTTTTCCGAAAGGTTTGCAACCGAATATGCATTGTGCTGCATATATGGCCGTTTTCCTTGCAAACACCCCGGCAAAAACGAGGGGTCTTTGCAACAGAATCAGCCACTCGTTGCGTAAAACGAGGATTACCTTGCAAAGTGTTCGGAAAAAGTGCCGGAAAAAGAGCCGGGAAAAAAGAGCCGGAAAAAGTGCCGGAAAAAACACCGGAAAAAACACCGGAAAAAAGCTAAGTCAATACCCTCTCTGCGATATCAACGGGTATTTCAAGAATCCTTGCCAGCTGTTTCTTGCCTGCGCCATATTTCCCGCGAAGCCTTTGTGCCAGCAAGAGTTTTCGTCCGTCATCCATACGCTCCGGCCTGGGAAGGTGTGAGTGAGCCGCCAGTTCAACCGCGGCATTGAGCAGTTCTTCATCGGACAAGCGGTTCAGATTGGATTTCTCGCACTGATAATTCATCTGTTCCACTTCAGTCCTTTTTATCGCCATAAATACAAGCATCCCCCTGATACCTCCGAACAGGGATTCCACCATTCCGTAGTTCACAAAGTTTTCATAATCGATAATTCCTTCAGGGGATACCGTCCAATCTCCGGGGAACTCGTGGCGGTCCGACAACCTGCGTCTTTCCGACACGTTCAGTTCGGAAAACGCCCTTCCCCTTTCATGATTCCCGCTGAAATACAGCCTGGCGGAACTCCATTCATATTCCCGCGGATCATACTTGAACCCGGCATCCACGGGGTTGCGCAACACATAGCATATGAGTGTCTTGAGATATCTCTCGCCGGTTATTTCTTTCGTGGACACCATTACGGCGGATGGCATGTATAGTTTTCTTTCCCGGATCCGGTTCACGTAAAGCAAAAGCAGCTGCATCACTTTCTCCCCGAAAGCCTGGCAGTCCTCCTGCGTTCCCCTGAGCACAAAATGAAAATGCGAATTCATAAGGGCGAACGCCAGAACCTCCACATTGAAATGCAGGGAGCACCAGGCTATTATCTGTACCGCTTTTATGAAATCCTTACGCGAGAGTAGCAGTTTGGGCGTGTCTTCCCCGTACGAATAAACGTGGCAACAGCCGGTAGGAGTATTGTCTTCATAGTTTTCCATGCCGGCAAGATAAGCACTCCCGCACATCCTGTCAAGGGGGTAAAATTTTTTAGTGCGTTTTTTTATGTTTTTGCAGGTTTCGAAAACAAAAACCCTCCCCGTGGTAAGGGAGGGTAATCATTGTGGGGAACCAGCCACTCCGAGACCGTTGCGGCAGTACTCCGGATGGGTAACCCCTTAGTCGCGAATGGCCGCGATACCGGGGAGATCCTTGCCTTCGATTGCTTCGAGCATGGCGCCGCCGCCGGTGGAAACGTAGCTCACCTTCTCGGCGAAGCCCATCTGGGTAACGGCTGCGACACTGTCTCCGCCGCCGACCAGGGTGTAAGCGCCCGCTGCCGTAGCATCTGCGAGGTCCTTGGCGATATCGAGGGTTCCCTTTGCGAAATTGGGCATCTCGAACACGCCGACCGGTCCGTTCCAGAGGACGGTCTTGGAGCCGAGGATAACCTCACGCCAGATTTTCGAGGATTCGGGGCCGCAGTCCATGCCTTCCCAGCCTTCCGGGATTTCATGGGACGGAACCAGTTTGCTGGGGGCGTCGTTGTCGAAGCTCTCGGTAACACGGGTCTGAACCGAAAGATAAACGTTCTTGCCGAGTTCCTTGGCCTTGGCGAGTATCTCGGTCGCCTGCGGGATGAGTTCGTCTTCGTGCAGGGAGTTGCCTATCTTGCCGCCCTGGGCCTTGATGAAGGTGTAGCCCATGCCGCCGCCGATGATGAGGTTGTCCACCTTCGGGAGGAGATTCTCAAGTACGGCGAGTTTGCTGGACACCTTGCTGCCGCCGATGATGGCGGTGAAGGGATGCTTTGCGTTTTTGAGCACGGCGTCGATGGCCTTGATTTCGCCTTCCATCAGGTAGCCGAACATCTTGTCGTTCGGGAAATATGCCGCTATGAGTGCGGTGGAGGCGTGGGCGCGGTGCGCGGTGCCGAAGGCGTCGTTGATATAGCAGTCGGCATAGCTTGCGAGTTTGGCGGTGAAGGCCTTCTGGCTTTCCTTGACAGCCTTTTTGGCAGCCGCCTTCTCTTCGTCGGAAACGTCTTCCGCGAGTCCGCGGGGCTTGCCTTCCTCTTCCGCATAGTAGCGGAGGTTCTCGAGCAGAAGGGCTTCGCCGGGCTTGAGGGCGGCGGCAAGCTCATCGGCCTTCTGGCAGTCGGGAGCGAATTTCACGGGCACGCCGAGACACTCGGACACATGGTCCACGATGTGGCTGAGGGAGAATTTAGGATCCACCTTCTTGGGCCTGCCGAGGTGGCTCATGATGATAAGCGAACCGCCTTTTTCGAGGACCTTCTTGAGGGTGGGCATTGCCCGCACGATGCGGGTGTCGTCGGTGATGTTGAAGTTCTCGTCGAGCGGAACGTTGAAGTCTACGCGGACGATGGCTTTCTTTCCGGTGAAATCGTAAGTGTCGATGTGCTGCATAATATTGTTGTGTTTTGATTTTTCCAGCCCCAAATTTAACAAAATTCTGCATATCTTTGTATCCGGTAACCCTCAGACTGCACAAAATGGTTGAATTCCCAAAGGCTCAGTGGCGCGACTACGCCCTGCTCGACAGCGGCAACGGACTCAAACTGGAACGTTTCGGCAGTTTTGCCATGATACGCCCCGAGCCCAAGGCGCTCTGGACTCCGAGTATGCCGGAGGCCGAATGGAACCGCCTGGCGGCCGTCAGGTTCAAGCCGGGTGCCGGATTCGGCAAGGCCGGAAAGGAAGACAGCGGCACCTGGGAGAGGCTGAAGGAAATGCCCGACCAGTGGTTTGTGCAGTATCCGGGAGAGGGATTCCGCCTTCGCATGAGGCTGGGCCTCACCTCTTTCAAACATGTGGGAATCTTTCCCGAACAGGCCCCCAACTGGGAATTTATCTACCGTAAAGTTCGAGAAGCGGCGGGTGGAGTTCCCCCTGAAGGACGTGCCATCGCGGCTCCCCGCGTGCTGAATCTTTTCGCCTACACCGGCGGAGCATCGCTGGCGGCGAAGTCGGCCGGAGCAGACGTCACTCACCTGGACAGCGTTCGCCAGGTGGTTTCCTGGGCTCGTGAGAACATGGAGGCGACAGGTCTTCAGGATATACGCTGGGTGGTGGAAGACGCCATGAAATTCGCTCGCCGCGAAGCAAAACGCGGACACCTCTACGACGGGATAATCCTCGATCCCCCTGCATACGGCCATGGTCCGGACGGGGAAAAGTGGAAACTGGACGAACTCCTGTTCGAGATGCTCCGCACTGTTCGCGCCATTCTGGCTCCGGGCGGGTGGATGGTGCTCAATCTTTACAGCAACGGTTACAGTGCCGCCCTGGGCGAGACCGTCGTCCGCGAGGCGTTCGGGCTCAATGCGACGGACAACGTGGCTGCTACGGTCCAGGCCGACAACGCAGCAATTCAGGCTGGCCAGTACCGAATGATCAGCGGCGAACTCGCGCTTAACGACCAGTTCGGCAAAGCGCTTCCTTTAAGTATATACGTAAGGCTCGAGTTGTAGCGGGAGTTATAGGGGAATGGCAGTCAGATTCTTCCCCACCCAGGGCAACTATTCTCCGAACACTTTGCAAGGGAATCCTCGTTATACGCAACGAGTGGCTGATTATGTTGCAAAGACCCCTCGTTTTTGCCGGGGTGTTTGCAAGGAAAACGGCCATATATGCAGCACAATGCATATTCGGCTGCAAACCTTTCGGAAAAACCCGGCAGCCACCG
>JAILNI010000048.1 GCA_024691765.1 Bacteroidales bacterium
TAGAGTGGAGACTGGGAGTGGCTTGCAGGACCATCTGCGCCCACGCAGTGTGAGTGGGAGTGGCCCGCAAGCTTCTGCGCAGCGGGAGGGATGGAGCGAAGCGGAAGTCTGCAGAATTCTTCCCAGCGCAACGGAGCAGGCGGCGCGACCGGAACCGGCGGCAGAAATGACCGAAGAATTCGGTGATCTGCTTTTTGCGGTAATCAATGCGGCGCGGCTGTATGGAGTCGATGCCGAGGCAGCCCTAAGCGCCACCTGCAGCAAGTTCCGCCGCCGCTTCAACCACGTTGAAGCCGGCATCCGCGCCCAGGGCCGGACTCTTGCCGACGCCACCCTTGCCGACATGGACGCCCTCTGGGACGACGCCAAAGCCAAAGGCCTGTAGCGGTCCCTGTGGCCTCTAACGGTCCCTGTGGCCGTTTTTCGTAACCATCTGATAATCAACAACAACTGTGTCTCCTATGCTCCAAAAGGCGCATAGGAGATGTGGAAGTTATTGAGCGTCAACACTTTACCGAAAACGGCCTTCAGCCTTTAAGCGAAGATACTTCGCTATTTGCTTCGGGTCGGCACCAATGCCCCTGTGGACATCGAAAAGCAACTCAACCCTTGCGTCCTCATCCATTAGGAAGACATCATGGACATCTTTAATTCGGAGATTCTGCTTTAGCCAGGTACTTATTTCAGCATAGCAGGCATCGGAACGGCCAACGAATACTTCGTTGATGTCATATTCGCTTCCGGTGTTGTAATGCATCGCACCAATCATATCGTCATAGCTGTCAAAATAGCTGGCGGCGGTTTCATAATCAATTACGGAATACGTACTTACTGCATAGTCGATCAATTGCTCGGCTTCTATTGCATCCAATCTGGACAGTAATCTATTCATTTGTGTGTAAGATAAAGGATGCTCCCTTTTGCGGGTGTCTTTTACTTCCGATATTGCCTTCTTCATTTCGCAAGATGCGTTTCTGACAACTAATGGCACAGAGAAAGGATGATTGTCTTTACCGTATGCAAGAAAATTCCATCTATACTCTTCTGCAGTCTTGACCAGTCGGCGCTCCACCGGATTGTTGCCGATATAAACTATGTTGGCCCGGGCTTTCTTGGCACCGATTTTCATTGCGCTGCCATAATGTCTCGTATCATATAGAGGAGCGCCCCGCTTCATCTGCGGCGCCTGGCCATAGCGCGCATACCACATTGATGTGTCGCGCATAAATGATGCGAGATCACGGAATCGCTGGGCGACTACTCCGCTGTGGGTATGATCCGGCATTTGGCAAGAGGTAATGACATGAATGTCGTATCTGGGTGCAACAATACACATTATAGTGAAATACACCAGATAATCGATGTCATTGTAGAATAACAGGAAGCCATCTTGTGTTCTCTGATACAGATGGGCAAGAATCCCGGACAGGAAAAAACGTTTCTTAGTTTTCATAGTCTTTCGTTTTGGCTCTCAAGTTTACGAAGAAAAAATGACATTCGGAAATGTTTTTAGCAACGCACTGATTATCAATAAAAACCGTATCTCCTATGCGCCGTTTGGAGCATAGGAGATATAGTTATGCCTGAGTGTCAGAGGGTTACGAAAAACGGAAGCTATTGCTGCCGGATCCAGGCCAGGATATCGGAGATGACTTCGGGCGACATTGTCTCTTCGATGCGGGAGTACTCGTCGCCAAGCCCGGTGGTACAGTGCTGGAACAGGTGGTTAAGCCCTGGATAGAGCCGGCAGTCGGCGGCTGGGCAGAGGGCCTCTATCTTGCTGAGATTGAATTCCGGAATCACCTGGCAGTCTTTGTCGCCGTTAAGGGCGAGGCACGGGCATTTCACCCCTGAAACATACGGAGCTGGATCGAGAGCCAGGAAGTAGTCCGCCCATACACTCTTCTGCTTCAATGTTTTACGCATAGATGCCCTGGCGACGAAACCGGCCAGCTTCTTCGGTACACCCTGCAGCTCGGCCATTCTCTTAAGCTGCCTGAAGATCGTGCTGTCTCCACGGTCTGCCATTCCTGCAAGGCTGACTATGAAATCGGGCGAGCCCTCTTCGTCGGCGGCGAGCATGAAGGCGATGGTGCCTCCCTCGCTATGCCCTATAACTCCCACTTTATTAAAACCGCGCGCACGCAGGATGCGCAGAGCTGCACGGGCGTCGTCGGCGAAATCCAGTGTAGTGGCCTCTTCGAACACGCCCCCGGAGCCGCCGCAGCCGCGGTCGTCATACCTGAGGGACGCCACTCCTCCACGTGCAAGAGCATCGGCGAGGACTGCGAACGGACGGTGTGCCATCAACTCTTCGTCCCTATTCTGCTGACCGCTGCCACTAACGAGCACCACTGCGGTCGTTTCCTCCGGCCGGCTGAGCTCCGGGGACGAGAGGGTCCCGGTGAACTTTACTCCATCATGTTCAAAATCAACATCTTCCGTGCTGTACGGGAACGGCGGCTGCGGCGTCTGCGGACGGTTGCGGACAATGGGCCCGCGTCCCAAGGCAAGGCGTTTCTTCAGGCCCAGCTGTGAGAAGGTGCATATCAGAGAATCACCATCCAGTTTTCCCTTTACGCTGCCGGGGATGCCCTGGAACTTCACTTTTATGGCATCCTCTCCGCTCAGCGTCAGGGTTGCAGGGAGGCCGTAGGCGCCCTGGTCGGGGGAGTCCATTGTGCAACTGTCTTCAAGATGCAGCACCAGTGCGAGGCCGAGGTCCTCTATTTCACCGCTCCATGTGCCCTTCAGGGCCTCCGGGATAGCGCTTTGTTTATTCCCGTTGCAAGCTAAGATTCCTGATGATAAAGCCAGGATCGCTAATATCCTTAATAAGTGTTTCATGAAGTGTTTTTTGTAAGTCTCTGAGAATTAGCAACAACTGTGTCTCCTGTGCGCCGTTTGGAGCATAGGAGAATTGTTATGTGGTGATTATTAGCATGTTGGCAAAAACGGGCGGAGGGGATTATTCCGGGGAGGAGAAGAAACTGAAGTGGACGCGACCGTATGATCGCTCTTTTATGAAGCAAGGATGGCTGGAGAAGGAGTGCTCGCCGCCGTGCTCCAGGATGAAGTAGCAGCCTGGGTGGAGCATGCCTGCGTTCAGGACCTTGTCGGGAAGGCCCTCGATGCCCTCCAGGGCGTAGGGCGGATCGGCGAAGACAATGTCGAACTTTTCTCGGCAGATGGGAAGGAAATCGAAGACGTTGGTGTGGACGACCGTGATTTCCGGGAGGCCGAGGCGGGAGGCTTCGCGCTTGATGAAGGCGGCATTTTCGCGCGCCATTTCCACGCACCAGACGTGCCCGACGCCGCGCGACGCGAATTCGAACGAGACCGCGCCGGTGCCGCCGAACAGGTCGAGCACTTTCAGGTCATCGAACTCGTATTCGTTGTCCAGAATGTTGAACAAGCCCTCACGGGCGAAGTCGGTCGTCGGCCTCGCCTTGTAGCCCATCGGGGGAAATATCGTCTTGCCTTTAAGGCGTCCGCCTATTATTCTCATTTTTTCTTTTTTTTCTCTTGCCGCCGGGGTCTGTATCTGACAGCCCATAAACTTAGGACAAAGGGCTGTCAGATACAGACCCCGGCGGCAAATTCACAGAACACTGGGGCTCTCTACTGCTTTGAAATAGCGGTACAGCGCCATCTCGTTCTCTGCCGAAAGAGGGTGGCGGAAGCGTATCGTGGTCACTTCCGGGTTGAGCTGCAGGGACTTAAGGGCCAGGAAGATGAAATACTGGGCCGTCGTGAAGTCCGGCGCTTTGTATGAATTGGCGAGCAGCAGGCTGCGGCCCTGCCCCACGGCCATCGACAGCTCCCCGTCACGCCATGAGCACAACAGCTTGTTGTATTCGCTGCAAGAGGGGAGTTCCTGCAGGATATCAAAAATCTCCGGAGGGGTATCAGCCCCACCGGAGACATTGTATATCAGCACAGCCCCGAACTGGGGAATCTGCTTGAAGAGTACCTTGTCGGATTCCGCCACGGGCGCGACCTCGGCGAGCGCTTCACGCGCGGCTGCCGGATCGAAGAATCCTTCGGGTACGAGGGTGAACACTACTCCCAGTTGCCGGCGTTGTTGTTCGGCGCGGTCACACTGCCCACCTGAAGGCCTTCGTACTTGTTCTGGTCCTTGCGGTCGGCGTCGAGGTTGATGCGGAGCTGGTTGTCCAGACCCTTGAGGAGGAGCTTGTAGGGCATCTTGGCCTCGAAGAGGGGCACGGGCACACCGGAGACCATGTGGGTCTCGGCGGTCATAATCACGGGCTCGCCTCCGGAGAACGGGATGAAGCCGAGGGAGTCGATGCAGAAATTGTCCCTGCGGAGGAAGAGGGTATCCTTCACGGGAATCTGCGTCGCGACCGAGAACACGAGATTCTTGTCGCCGGCCTCATAGAGTTCGAGGAGCTTCTGGGGCGTGATCTTGCGGTTTGCCTTCTTAATCTTCTCGGTGTGGGCCCAGGCGATGGAGTCATCGGCGGAGCCGATCTGCATCACGACGGACATCTTGCCGGTCTCGTAGAAATTCTTCAGGGAGTCGATGGTCGAAACGAACTTGCCGTTGACACTCTTGTAGGCTACCTGGAGGGTACGGATGTCTTTCAGGCGCTGGATGGCCACAGCTTCGCGTTTCTCTTTCTGCTTGTTGAAGTTGACGGGCTTCATGATGCTGCGGTAGATTGCGAACACGAGTCCGGCGATTGCGAGGCAGAGGATGACCTCCAGGACGATCTTTAATGCTTTGTTCATTTTATGTTTTTCTTATTTGTTTCCAAAGTCGGACAAAGTTAAAAAAATGATTTATGAAATGCAATAATATTGTTAAATTTGCAACGTGAACATTATCGAAAAGGCCTCTATGCTGAACCGGTGGATAGACGAATCGACCGTCATAACCACCGTCTGCCATGCGCGTCCCGATGGGGATGCGGCCGGCAGCAGCGTGGCTGTGGCCGCATATCTGACGGCCTGCAGGGGCAAGGACGCCGTGGCAGTTTTCCCTGACACGCTGCCGGCGACCCTGGACTTCATAACGGATGGCACCGACACCGTCTTCGCCGACTCCGAGCCTGAGGCGGCAAAAAAGAGGATAGAGTCCTCCGACCTTCTTATCTGCTTGGATTTCAACACAATGTCTCGCACCGAAGCCCTTGAGGAAGCCGTCCGCTCATTCAGCGGCCGCAAGGTGCTGGTCGACCATCACGAAGACCCGCGCACCGAAGAATTCGACCTCTGCTTCAGCGAGACCGCGGTATCTTCAACCTGCGAGCTCCTTTATGAGATACTGCTCACCATGCCCGACATACGCTCCGACGCCTCCGCGCTCCCGAAGCAGGCGGCTGTGGCCCTGATGTCCGGAATGACCACCGACACCAACAATTTCGCCAACTCCGTCCACCCCGGCACGCTTAAGATGGCCTCCGAGCTGCTTGCTGCCGGCGTGGACCGCGACGCGATAATCGACCATATCTACTGCAGCGAACGTCCCAACCGTCTCGCGGCCCAGGGCGAGATGCTCTCCCGGCGCCTCCGCCTCCTCCCGGAGGGTGTCGCCTGCGCGGTGCTTGACGACGCCTTCATGGAGCGCCATGCTCTGCGCGACGGTGAGACCGAAGGTTTCGTGAACATGCCCCTTGCCATCAGGGATATACGCCTCAGCGTGCTCGCCCGTGAAGACAAGGGATTCTTCCGCGTGTCGGTGCGCTCCAAGAGGGGTGTCTCCGCCCGCGCCCTCGCCCGTGACTTTTTCCATGGCGGCGGCCACGAGCAGGCTTCCGGAGGCAGGATATTCATCCCCTCCGATGTCCCTTCGCCAGACCAGGTGGAAGCCTACATCGAGCGCATAACGGCACGGTTCATGCATGAAAACGCAAGCGCCGAAAAACAATGAAAATGAAGAAAACTCTGATATACATCATCGCCGCAGCCTGCTGCCTGTGCGGGTGCGCAAGGACTGTGACACCGTCGAACAACGAGGTCGCGAAACTCTACCTGGACGCCTGGGTGCATGTCCAGAAGCAGAAACACCCTGAATACCTCTGGAAGCAGACCGCCCTCGGCTCCTGGATTTTGGAGGAGACCGAAGGCACCGGCAAAGCCCTGACCGAATTCGAAGATTCCCTCTACCTCTGGGTCAACTACACTTATTCCAGCCTTGCCGGCGACATCACGGCCACCACATCCGAAAAACTCACCCAGCAGCTCGGCGACTTTGAGGAAAACAACTACTACGGACCCCAGGTCTGGTATGCCAACAGCATTTACGCGGGTCTCGAAGAACTTGTCAAGGGGATGAAGAGGGGCGGAAGGCGCAAGGCGGTCATTCCCGGATGGCTCGTGACCACAACCAGATGCGAGACCTTGGATGAATACATGGCCCTTCCGGACGACAAAGTCGGTTCCTCCCAGGTATTCGACATCGAACTCATGGACTACTTCATCAACGTCAACGAGTGGGAACTGGACTCCATCAGCCGTTACCTTGTGCGCAACTTCCCCTACCGTTTCGGCAAGGACCCCCTTAAGGCCAGGGCAGATTCGTCCGGCGCCCACGGCTTCTACTACATACGCCAGGAAGAGCCCCGGGAAGACAAGGAGCTCAAGGATACCACGGTATATATCAACTACATAGGCCGGCTGCTCAACGGCACCGTCTTCGACACCAGCATTCGCGACACCGCCATGTACCACGGAATATATGACAGCAGCCGTACTTATGGCCCGGTGACTATCAGCTATGGTTCCGAGTGGTCGGAGAGCAAGATGGGCGTAGACAGCAACAGCATCATCAGCGGTTTTGCCCGCACGCTCTGGATGATGCACCCGTATGAAAAGGGCACCGGCATCTTCTATTCCCCGCTCGGGTATTCCTACAAAGGATCCGGCGGCATGATACCGGCATACTCCCCGCTACGTTTCGACATCGAACTGGTGGCTAATCCTAATTAGCGATGGAGGGGACATCAGCCGCTCCGCTTGAACTTGGTACCGAACGAATTGGTACCCTCCTGCGCAGGTACGCCGTCCCGGGCATCATAGCCCAGACGGCTGCTTCGTTGTATAACATGGTGGACAGCATCTACATCGGGCACATCCCCGACGTGGGTTCGTACGCCATTTCCGGCCTCGCCGTGACCTTCCCCCTGATGAACATCAGCATAGCCCTCGGCACCCTCGTGGGCGTTGGAGCAATGACGCTGATTTCCATCCTCCTGGGGCAGAAGAACTACGAAGCCGCCGGGAAGGTGCTGTCCAACACCCTGACGCTCAATACCATAATCGGCATTGTCTTCACCATCGTGGCCCTGGCGTTCCTGGATCCGATCCTGTATTTCTTCGGGGCCAGCGAGAAGACGCTCCCGTTCGCCCGGGACTACATGACCATAATCATACTGGGCAATACTTTCTCCCATCTGATGCACGGTTTCAACGGCATCATCCGCTGCTCCGGGCATCCGAGGACGGCCATGGGCCTCACGCTCTTCACGGTGATTTCCAATGCCATACTGGACCCCGTGTTCATTTTCGGGCTCGGCATGGGAATACGCGGTGCCGCCCTTGCGACGGTGATTTGCCAGATACTCGCTCTCATCTACACGCTCCGCTTCCTTGCCGACAAGCGCCGCTTCCTGCACTTCGGCAAGCCGGTGTTCCGTCTTGACAAGCCTGTGGCCAAGCAGTCACTTGCAATCGGTGTGGGTCCGTTCATGATGAATGTGGCAGCCAGCCTGGTGGCACTCTTCGTGAACCAGCAGCTCCGCAAGTACGGCGGCGACCTTGCCATCGGCGCATACGGCATAGTGAACCGTTTCACCATGCTGTTCATCATGATATGCTTCGGTTTCAACCAAGGCCTGCAGCCTATTGCCGGCTACAATTACGGCGCGCGCCAGTACCACCGCGTCCGTGAGGTTTTCTTCCTGACGGCAAAATGGGAAGTCCTGGTGACCACCACCTGTTTCCTCGTGGCGATGCTGATTCCGGGCGCGGCCGTGCGCATGTTCACTAACGATCCCGAACTGGTGGCGCTTTCGTCCAGGGGCCTTAGAATCATGAACTCAGGCTTTGCGCTGGTGGGTTTCGGAATGGCTTCGTCCAACCTGTTCCAGTGTCTTGGAATGGTTAAGAAGTCGATCTTCCTGTCCCTTTCCAGGCAGCTGCTTTTCCTGTTGCCCTTCATCTACACCCTGCCTCTCTGGTTCCAGGAAACCGGAGTCTGGGTGAGCTTCCCCATATCGGATATCCTGAATATCATCGTGTCTGCAATATTGATTGTCAATCTTTTCCGTAAATTCAACCGCCTCGCGGACGGGGATGATTCCTCGGAGCTTGGCGGGGCCGTTTAGCGTATGGACAAGCACGTAATTATCAACATCGGACGCCAGTTCGGCAGCGGCGGAAAGACCATCGCTTCCTGCCTTGGCGAGCGTCTCGGCATACCGGTCTACGACAACGAACTCATCACCAAAGCCGCTGAAAACAGTGGCCTGAGCGCTTCGGTGTTCAGCCAGTCCGACGAGCGCCGCGGCTTCCTCGGCCTGGGTAGTTTCCTCGGCTCCCTCCGCTTCTGGGATTCAAGTCGCAACGTCATGAACGACGGCGAGTTGTTCCGTATCCAGAGCGAAACAATACGCGACATTGCCGGCAAGGGAAGCGCCATTTTCGTGGGCCGTGCATCCGATTATGTACTGCGCGACTTCGAAACCCTTGACGTGTTCATTTTCGCGCCGCTTGAAGTACGCAAGCGTACGGTCGCGGAGCGCCGCGGAATCAGCATGGAAGAGGCTGAAGAGTTGATAATCAGAAAAGACAAGGCCCGTAAGAGCTATTATGACCTCTATACCCTCGGCGACAACTGGGGCGTTGCTTCCAACTACGACCTCTGCGTCGATTCTTCGCTGCTCGGCCCCGAAGCTTCGGCCGAACTTATAATTAGCTTCGGCAGACAGGCTGGAAGAATCTGATTTTTCCTTATATTTGTAGGATTAAAGATTATTTATGGTTAACCAGGAACAGGTCAAGGATCTCGCGCTCCGTGTTGAGACGCTTCGCAAGTGCTTGAAAATTGAAGAAAAGCGCGGCGTCGTCGCAGAAAAAGAAGCCCGCAGCCAGGAGCCCGGTTTCTGGGATGACCCAAAATCGGCCGAGACCTTTCTCAAGGAACTGAATTCAATCAAGGCATGGGTGACAGCTTTCGACAAGCTGCATTCCCAGGTCGAGGACGTTGAGGTGCTTCTCGAACTCGACCCGGAAGGGGAGGACACCGACACCGCCTATGCCGAGGCCGTCAAGGCCCTCGAAGACCTCGAACTCAAGAACATGCTCGGCGCGGAGGGCGATTCGCTCGGCGCCGTACTGACCATCAATTCCGGCGCGGGCGGAACCGAAGCCAACGACTGGAGCGCCATGCTGATGCGCATGTATGTCCGCTGGGGCGAGCGCAACGGCTACAAGATGACGACCACCGAATTCATCGAAGGCGACGAAGCCGGAATAAAGTCCTGCACCATACAGTTTGAAGGCGACTTCGCCTACGGCTACCTGAAAGCCGAATCCGGCGTCCACCGCCTCGTCCGTATATCCCCGTTCAACGCCCAGGGCAAGCGCCAGACCACGTTCAGCAGCGTTTTCGTGTATCCGCTCGTCGACGACAGCATCAACATAGAGATCAACCCGTCCGACATCGAATGGGATACCTTCCGCAGCGGCGGCCACGGCGGCCAGAACGTCAACAAGGTCGAGACGGGCGTGCGTGTGCGCCACATTCCCACGGGCATAACTGTCGAGAACACCGAGACCCGCAGCCAGCAGGACAACCGCCAGCGGGCGCTGACCATACTCAAATCCCGGCTCTACGACATCGAGCTCAAGAAGCGCCAGGAGAAGCAGGCCGAGCTCGAAGGCCAGAAGCGCAAGATCGAATGGGGCAGCCAGATACGCTCATACGTGCTGCACCCCTACCGCATGGTCAAGGACCTCCGCACAGGCTACGAAACCGCCGACACCCAGGGCGTCCTCGACGGCGACCTCAATGCATTTATGAAAGAGTTTTTAATGAATCAATAGAATGGCAGAATTCAAATATGCGCCCATGTTCCAGCTTGGCGCCGACACGACTGAGTACTACAAGATCCCCGGATCTGAGAAACTTGTGAAGACATCCAAGTTCGGCGGCCACTGCGGCTGCGGCGGAAAGACCATACTGGAAGTATCCCCTGAGGCCCTCACGCTTGTGGCTCAGCAGTCATTCCACGACTGCGAGTTCATGCTGCGCCGCTCCCATAACGAGCAGGTCGCAAAGATACTGCAGGACCCCGAGGCGTCCGAGAACGACAAGTACGTCGCCCTGCAGTTCCTCCGCAACGCTGAGACTGCCGTCAAGGGCGTTCTGCCGTTCTGCCAGGACACCGGCACCGCCATCATCCACGGCGAGAAGGGCCAGGCTGTATGGACCGGCTTCGAAGACGAAGAGGCCCTGAGCCGCGGTGTGTTCAACACCTTCACGCAGGAGAATCTCCGCTATAGCCAGAACGCTCCGCTGGATATGTACAACGAGGTCAACACCAGGTGCAACCTTCCTGCCCAGATCGACATCGAGGCCACCCAGGGCGACGAATACCGCTTCGTGATGGTCGCCAAGGGCGGCGGCAGCGCCAACAAGACCTATTTCTACCCGATGACCAAGGCCACGATCCAGAACGAAGGCACCCTCCTCCCGTTCCTTGTGGAGAAGATGAAGAGCCTCGGCACGGCGGCCTGCCCTCCCTACCATATCGCGTTCGTAATCGGCGGAACTTCCGCGGAGAAGAACCTCCTCACCGTGAAGCTCGCCAGCATTAAATACTACGACAACCTGCCCACCACCGGAGATGAAACCGGCCGCGCGTTCCGCGACATCGACCTCGAGCAGAAGCTCCTCAAGGAGTCGGCCAAAATCGGCCTCGGCGCCCAGTTCGGCGGAAAATACCTGGCCCACGACATACGCGTGATCCGGCTTCCCCGCCACGGCGCCAGCTGTCCCATCGGCATGGGCGTGAGCTGTTCGGCAGACCGCAACATCAAGTCGAAAATCAACGCCGACGGCGTCTGGATTGAGAAAATGGACATGAATCCGTCGGAACTGATTCCGGAGGAGTACCGCCGTCCCGGTGAGGGCCCCAAGGGAATCGTTATCGACCTCGACAAGGGCATCGACGCCGTGCGCGCCGAGCTTACCAAATACCCGGTCAGCACCCGCGTGAACCTGAACGGCACCATCATCGTGGCCCGCGACATCGCCCACGCCAAACTGAAGGCCAGGCTGGATGCCGGCGAAGGCTTGCCGCAGTACTTTAAGGACCACCCTGTGCTCTACGCCGGCCCGGCCAAGACCCCGGAAGGATATCCCTGCGGCTCAATGGGCCCTACAACGGCCAACCGTATGGACCCGTATGTCGATGAGTTCCAGGCCAACGGCGCTTCGCTGGTGATGATTGCCAAGGGCAACCGCACCCAGCAGGTCACCGATGCCTGCAAGAAGCACGGCGGATTCTACCTCGGAACCATCGGAGGAGTCGCCGCCATCCTCGCGCAGGACAATATCAAGTCCATCGAGTGCGTGGAATATCCCGAACTCGGCATGGAGGCCGTCTGGAAGATCCGCGTCGAAGACTTCCCGGCATTCATACTCGTGGATGACAAGGGCAACGATTTCTTCAAGAAACTCGGACTGTAATGGTTGAAATAATCCAAGTCAACATTTCCGGCGACGACAAGCCGGGCCTTACCGCGTCGTTGATGGGCGTTCTAGCCCGCTACGATGCGTTCGTGCTGGACATAGGCCAGTCCAACATCCATAAGTCATTGACCCTGGGCATAATGTTCCGCACCACCACGGAGCAGTCCGGCTTTATAATGAAAGACCTGCTCTTCGAAGCCTCCCGCCTCGGGGTGCAGATACGTTTCACTCCCATCGAACGCGACCAGTACGATGCATGGGTGGCTCGCCAGGGGCGCAACCGCTACATCGTGACCCTGCTGGGCAGGGTTGTCACGGCGGAGGAGATAGCCGAGGTGTCGGCTCTCGTGACCCGTTACGGGCTGAATATCGACGCTATCAAGCGCCTCACCGGCCGTATGCCGCTGGAGGGTGCCGTGGGTAAGTATTGCATAGAGCTTTCAATCCGCGGCCATCTTGATGCCGAGCAGCGTCTTGCTTTCCAGCAGGAGCTTATGTCCCGTTCCGGTTCGGGGCTCGACATTTCCTTCCAGAAGGATGATATCTACCGCCGCAGCCGCAGGCTCATCTGCTTTGATATGGATTCCACCCTCATAGGCACCGAATGCATAGACGAGCTGGCCGAGCGTGCGGGAGTGGGGGACCAGGTGAAAGCCATCACCGAGTCTGCCATGCGGGGCGAGATAGACTTCAAGGAGAGTTTCACGCGCCGCGTCGCCCTGCTCAAGGGCCTGGACGTGAGCGTGATGGAAGACATCGCCCGCGATATGCCTTTCAACGAGGGCCTGGAGCGTATGATGAGGATACTCAAGATGGTGGGCTACAAGACCGCCATCCTGTCCGGCGGTTTCACCTATTTCGGCAATTACCTGAAGCAGAAGTTCGGCTTCGACTACGTATATGCCAACGACCTGGAGATAGAGGAAGGCAAACTGACCGGCCGTTACATCGGTGAGGTCGTGGACGGCAGGCGCAAGGCCGAGCTGCTGAAGTTCCTCTGCCAGATGGAAGGCATTCACCAGGAGCAGTCCGTGGCAGTCGGCGACGGCGCCAACGACCTCCCGATGCTCGGACTCGCCGGCCTGGGCATAGCCTACCACGCCAAACCCAAGGTCAAGGCCACGGCCGACCAGAACCTCTCTACCATAGGCCTCGACGGCATACTCTATTTCCTGGGGCTTAAAGATTCACAGATAGATCCTTAGATTCTTCGTCGGGCTGCGCCCTCCTCAGGATGACAAAATGGATGTAGATCCTTCGGCTCTGCCTCAGGATGACATAACCTGTCATTCTGAGCGTCAGCGAAGAATCTATTTCCGGGAACGGTACTCGGCGGTGGCGGTGAAGAAGACGTCGCCGCTGGAATTGACGGCTGTCTCGACAGAATCCTGCACCACGCCGATAATGAACCCAATTGCCACTGCCTGCATGGCGACGTCGTTGCCTATACCGAAGAACGAACACGCCATAGGAATAAGCAGAAGCGAGCCGCCCGCCACGCCCGAGGCCCCGCAGGCGCCGAGCGTCGCAATCACGCTCAGAAACAGCGCCGAAGCGAAACTGACCTCAATCCCAAGGGTGTGCGCCACTGCCAGAGTCATGACCGTAATGGTCACGGCCGCGCCGTTCATATTCACCGTCGCCCCCAGCGGAATGCTGACCGAATAGAAATCCTCCTCGATTCCCAGCTTCTCGCACAGGGCCATGTTGATTGGGATATTGGCCGCCGACGAGCGGGTGAAGAAAGCGTTGATGCCGCTCTCCTTGAGGCAGGTGAACAGCAGCGGATAAGGATTCCGCCGCATCGCGATGAACGAAATCAAAGGATTGAATATCAGCACGCTGGAGAGCATGCAGCCGACCAGCAGCAGGAGCAGCTTGCCGTAGATCGTGAATATCTCCAGGCCGCTCTCTGACACGGCCGAAAAGACCAGGCCCAGGATACCGAACGGCGCGAATTGGATAATCCACTTGACAGCCAGCGTTATCACTTCCGAGATCTCCGTCACAACCTTGATAGCAGCAGAACTCTTCGTTATCTTGAGTGCCAGGCCCATGATTATCGCCCAGAACAGGATGCCTATGTAGTTGGCATCCGCAACTGCCTGCAGCGGGTTCATAACCATCTTCGACAGCAGGTTCCTGAACACGTCCGCAAGGCCGCCGGGAGCGGCTTCGCTCGCCGCATCCTTGAGGGTGAGAGTCACAGGGAACAGGAAACTGCCGGCAACGGCCGCGGCCGCCGCCACGAGGGTGGCCGAAAGGTACAGGATGATGACCGTACGGAAACGCGGCCCCAGGCCGCCCTGAGCCTTGGCGATAGATGCCGCCACGAGGAACGCCACCAGAAGCGGCGCGATTGCCTTAAGGGCGCTGACGAAAATGTGACCGAGTATTCCTATGCCTGTCCACGCCGGCACGGCCAGTCCGAGCACGGCGCCTATGACAAGTCCGATAAGGATGCGCAGCACAAGGCTGGTATCCGTCCATTTCCTGAGTATAGATGACAGTTTTCCCATATTCAGGGCTAAAGGTAAGCAAAAAGCTCCAATTACACGCATTGATTTGGCAAAAATGGCTATATTAGCGCAGGAAAATGCTTCAGTTATGAAAGTAAAGTTTATGATAGTGTATCTGGTGGCGGGCGCCGCCTTCCTCGGTGTTTCCCTGTGGGTGATACTCTCCGGAGGCAGGAGCGCGGCTGCCATCCGTGCCAAATACAGACTCGGCGGAATCATGCTCACCGCCCTTGCGATGCTGACGGCGGCATCCTGCGGCGGCGGCCCGCCCCAGGTGACCTGCTATGAGCCAGTGGTCATGTGCTACGACATGCCCGCCCCGACTGACATCCTTTCCGTTGGCGTCAAGGACAAGGAGGGTATGAAGGCCACTGCAGGCGATATCCTGAAGTGCAGTATCCAGAAGCACACCTTCTCCGAGTATGTGCTGAAAATCACTGCGAACAACGAAGAGAAGACCGTACTCCAGACCAAGACATTCAAGGTTGAGAACGAGGAGACGGATCCTTTCGAGTT
Organism: Bacteroidales bacterium; assembly: GCA_024691765.1. Taxonomy (GTDB): domain Bacteria; phylum Bacteroidota; class Bacteroidia; order Bacteroidales; family UBA932; genus Cryptobacteroides. The sequence continues at coordinate 14,758 of JAILNI010000048.1, forward strand.
CGAGCTGAAACTTGCTCCCGGCAGTTTCAAGGGAGAAGCGACCGTCGCCGTCTATTCCCGCCACACCGACGGAGAAGGAAAAGTGTGGGAGTATCCTCTCTCTGAGCAGCCTGTCATCGTGATCTTCTGATGGCCGGAATTCGGATAGAGAACATAGTGTATGAACTTACGCAGGCCTGCAACCAGTGTTGCAGGTTCTGTTATAACTATTGGCGGGACGGCAGCACCCCCCTGCCCGCACCTGACCCCCGTCTCGCCCGCCGTACCCTTAAGAAACTGCTTTCGCAGGCCACCGTGGGCACTTTTTCGTTCTCTGGCGGCGAGCCGCTGCTGCTCCGTAACGTCGCTGACCTTGCCCTCGCCGCCAGGTTCAAGGGCTCCAATGTGAATGTTCTTACCAACGGCACGCTCCTGACGCCGCAGGCTCTGGAGAACTTCGTGAACATAGGCGTCGGTGCCATACAGATTCCCGTTCTGAGTTACCGGGCGGAGGTGCATGAGCATCTGACCGGGCTCGCGGGTTCGTGGAGCAGGGCGGTGGATGCTTTGAAGCGGGTGGCTCAGGTGATGCCGAAGGGGGCTTTCGCGGTGCTCGTGATCACGAAGGCGAATGCCCCGGACGTGACCGGTACGCTGGAGCTGATAAGGGACATGGGAGTGCGGAGCGTGATGGTGAACCGTTTCAATATCGGAGGGATGGGGCTTAAGCACAGCGGCGAGCTGGTGCTGGACCGGGTGACTTTGAAGCGGGCGTTCGCGGATGTGGAGACGTTCGGGGAGCGGTATCCCGAAATGCATTTCGTCAGCGGTGTCTGTACGCCCCTGTGCGTTCTTGATCCGGCTCCCTATCCGCATATACAGTTTACGTGGTGCAGTACGGATTTCAGCAGGCGGCCGGTGGCGGTGAATTATGCAGGGGACGTGCGTTTCTGCAACCATTCGCCGCACGTTTTGGGGAATATTTATGAGCGCCCGATAGGGGAGATACTGTCCGATCCGGCAGCGGCGGAACGTTATTCAGGGGTGCCGGACAAGTGCCGGGACTGCAGTTTCCTGAGCCGGTGCAACGGAGGATGCCGGGCCGCCTCGGAGCAGGTGTACGGCAGCTTTTCGGAGGCCGATCCCGTGCTTGAGGTGCTTTGATTAATGGAATGGAATTGTTAGTTTTGCGATATGGAAAAAGAGAGTGCGGGCGGTGGGACTCGAACCCACACGCACAGGGCACAAGATCCTAAGTCTTGCTTGTCTACCATTTCAACACGCCCGCAAGGGACTGCAAATATACAAAAAAAACGATTGATGGAGCAGGAATTACACTGGTACGCAATAAAAACCCGCTGGAACCGGACCGGCCAGGTCTGCGACATGCTTGACCGGAAGGGGGTGGCGTACTATACGCAGAAGATTTTCCCTTCTTTCCTTTTCGTCCATACCAGCGAACAGATGGTCGGGAAGATACGGGACGAGGAATATAATAACGGCTTCCGCCGTCTGTTCTTCTACACGGACAAGAAGCATAATCCCATTGTAGTTCCCGACAATGAAATTGAGGTTTTCCGTATAGTCACCTCCGCCGCCCAAACTGGCCTTGAGATCCTGGATGACACTCCGGAGCGTTATCAGACCGGCGACAAGGTGCGCGTCATCGACGGCCCCTTCAAGGGTGCCGAGGGCTATATCAAGCGCATCAAGAAGGACCGCCGGCTGGTCGTGACCATATCCGGCGTGGTTGCTGTCGCGACTTCATACATACCGCCTGAATTACTCGAAAAAATATGAAAATCAAGCATCTGGCCGGATTGTCGGCCCTCCTGCCCCTTGCGGCCTGCTCCCAGAAAGCACCCCAGCAGCAGCCCAACATAATCTTCTTCCTGGTCGACGACTTCGGATGGGTGGACAGCAGCGTGCAGTACGGGGATGAGTTGTATCCCAACAACCTTCGCTTCAATACCCCTAATATGCAGCGCCTGAGCGAGCGCAGCACCGTGTTCGGCAACGCCTACGCCTGCGCGGTGTCCACCCCCACCCGCACCAGCATAATGACGGGCATGAACGCGGCCCACACCCGCATCACCAACTGGACGTCGGCGGTGCGCGACACTCCTTCTGATGCCACCGGAGGCGGTTTTTGGATGGCGGAGCACAGCGGCAGCGGGGATGCGCTGGCGGGTGACGTGCTGTCGCGGCCCGACTGGAACATCAATGGAATCAGCCCCGTGCCGGGCGTGCCGCATACCCAGTATGCAAACTCACTGGTGCAGTACCTGAAGGATGCAGGCTACTTCACGATTCATGTGGGCAAGGCCCACTGGGCCTCTGCCGGCACCCCGGGCGTGAACGCCTACAACCACGGCTTCTGCGTCAACATCGCCGGCACTATGGCCGGAATGCCCCGCGACTACAGCGGCCTGAAGAATTACGGCAACACCAAGGAGCGCTGGAACGATTTCGCCGTCCAGAACCTGACCGAATACTATGGTACGGAAACCCATCTGACAGAGGCCCTTACGAAGGAGGCTCTTAAAACTTTGGACTACCCGATTAAGCATGGCCAGCCTTTCTACCTGTACCTTGCGAGCTACGCCACCCACACCCCGATACAGCCGGACGAGCGCTTCGCGCAGAAGTACCGCGACGCCGGGATGGACGAGGGCCAGGCGGCCTACGCCTCGCTGGTGGAAGGGGTGGACGTGAGCCTTGGCGAAGTGCTTGATTTTCTGGATGAAAAGGGCATAGCTGACAACACCGTCATCATCTTCATGACCGACAACGGCGGCAACTCCGAGAACATCCAGAAGGGCGGCATTCCGCACACCCAGAACAAGCCGCTCCGCGAGGGCAAGGGCTCCAACTATGAGGGCGGCATCCGTGTGCCTCTGATGATTTATTACCCCGGGAAGACCAAGGCATGGAAGTGCGACGTCCCCGTGATTTGCGAGGATATGTTCCCGACTATACTGGACATTGCCGGCATACGCGGCTGGAAAGCCGTCCAGGACGTGGACGGGCAGTCGATCCTGCCGCTGGTTATCGGAGGAAGGGAGGGCCCCTCGCCGGAGCGCCCGCTGGTGTTTCACTATCCCCATAAATGGAAGCCTTACGATTTGGAAGACATCGACTTCCTGAGTGCCGTGCGGGTAGGGGAGTGGAAACTGGTGTACCGTATCATAGACGGCGCGCTGGCGGTGTCGGCAGGCTCCGAAGAGGAGCGTGCCGCGGCCCGGGAGCGTGCGCTTGAGTTGTATAATTTGAGCGCGGACATCGGAGAGGAGAATAATCTGGCTTCCGAGTATCCGGAGAAGACGGCGGAGCTGGCCCGCGTGCTTTCGGAGCGCCTCCGCGCCTGGGACGCCGTGATGCCCGTCGTCGTTGCCACCGGGAAGCCTGCCCCGCTGCCGGATGAGATTTAGCTTATGATACGTGCCCTGCAATACTCTGTCCGTCAGTGCTTTACGCATTTTGCCTGCATTCTTTTTCGTGCAGGCAAATCACCTATTTTGTTGATGCTTAGCACGTTGGCGGCCACCGCAATGATGCTGTTTTCCTGCGTGCCGCAGGAGCGCGTGCAGTTCGCTCCGCCGACGGTGGTCTCCGTCAGCTCGGAGATCGACGGTAGGGAAGCGGTGGTGCTCAGTTGCGAGCTCTCGGATTCGAGGGTTGAGTCCTGCGGCTTCATTTTCAATTCGGAAGGTATTGAACAGAGGGTTCTGATGCTGTGCTTGATGAATGCCGCCTTGGGTGCGCAGGAACTAAAGTGGGATGCGGGTTCCGGATTTTTATTTCGGGGCTATGGCAACCATCTCCGGCCTGTGCTTCGGGGGTTTCCTAACTATGGCAGCCGCTCCTTGTTGTGGCAGGACGTCTCATCCCGTTGGGCCAGGGTGGCTGACCGTTCCGTCCGCGGGCTTGCTGCAGATGCCGGTGTCATTGTCAATTTAGGCCGTTTCTCGCTGCTTGCAGGCGTGTCGTCGCTGGATTTCAGTTCCGTCAGTGCCGAATTTGGAGCGGGCCTGCGATTCTGATTGATGAAAATTACCATTATTGCTGAAAATTGACTAAATTTGCGCGGCAAAAAAGAATACCACTTAATTTTTTAAAGATATTATGAGAATTATTCAAGTTACAGGTAGGGAAATCCTCGATTCCAGAGGCAATCCCACAGTTGAGGTTGAGGTTATCCTCGAGTCCGGTATCAAAGGCGTAGCAGCAGTCCCGTCCGGCGCATCCACCGGTGAAAACGAAGCTCTCGAGCTTCGCGACGGCGACAAGAAGCGCTATCTCGGCAAGGGCGTGCTCAAGGCAGTCGCCAATGTCAACGACGTGATCGCTCCCGCCATCATCGGTATGTCCGCCCTCGAGCAGCGCGCCATCGACAAGACCATGATCGAGCTCGACGGCACCCCCACCAAGAGCAAGCTCGGCGCCAACGCTATCCTCGGCGTCTCGCTCGCAGTTGCCCACGCTGCTGCCAATTACCTCGACATCCCCCTGTACCGCTATATCGGCGGCACCAACACCTATGTCCTCCCCGTGCCCATGATGAACATCATCAACGGCGGTGCCCACTCCGACGCTCCCATCGCGTTCCAGGAATTCATGATCCGTCCCGTCGGCGCATGCTGCGAGGCTGAGGCCGTGCGTATGGGCGCTGAGGTGTTCCATGCACTCAAGAAGGTCCTCAAGGACCGCGGCTGCAGCACCGCAGTCGGTGACGAAGGCGGTTTCGCTCCTGCTCTCAAGGGCATCAACGACGCTCTCGACTGCATCATCGAGGCCATCAAGGCCGCAGGCCTGGAGCCCGGCAAGGACATCACCATCGCAATGGACTGCGCAGCTTCCGAGTTCTGCTTCAAGGGCGAGGACGGCAAGTTCTACTACGACTACAAGCAGCTCAAGGACGGCAAGAAGAAAGATCCGCGCGGCCGCAGGCTCAGCACCGACCAGCAGATCAATTATCTCAAGCAGCTCATCACCAAGTACCCGATCGACTCCATCGAGGACGGTCTTTCCGAGGAAGACTGGGAAGGCTGGGTCAAGCTCACCAAGGCCATCGGCGACCGCTGCCAGCTCGTGGGTGACGACCTCTTCGTGACCAACGTGAAGTACCTCCAGAAGGGTATCGAAATGGGCGCCGGCAACAGCATCCTGATCAAGGTCAACCAGATCGGTTCCTTGACCGAGACCCTCGACGCCATCGAGATGGCCCACCGCCACGGCTACACCACCGTGACCAGCCACCGTTCCGGTGAGACTGAGGACACCACCATCGCCGACATCGCAGTTGCTACCAACAGCGGCCAGATCAAGACCGGCTCCCTCAGCCGCACCGACCGCATCTGCAAGTATAACCGCCTGATGAAGATCGAGATGGAACTCGGTGACACCTGCCAGTACGGCTACAAGAAGCTTCGCTAGTTTCGTCTGGCACGGCAATTTCCCCTGCTTCCCAGGGACTCAAACGCTCCCCCGACTGAAACAGTTGAGGGAGCGTTTTCCGTAAGTCCCTGACAATCAGCCGCAACTGCGTCTCCTGTGCGCCGTTTGGAGCACAGGAGAATTGTAGGGTGTTGATACAGAGAGAGTTGCGGAAAACGGCCGTTAGAGGTCGGTGACGTGGTGGAGCCTGGGGGAGGCGAACATCCCCTGCGGATTTGTGCCCGGGACGCCTTGCGGGACGCTCCGGCCGAGCTGACCGAAGAGCCAGGTCCAGTATTCGGGCATCTCGCCGTCCTTGTTTTTGAAATTCATGGGCGGAGCGTCGAAGATGTGGCGTCCGTCCTTGTCGAGGTAGCAGTCGTACACTATTTCAGTGCAGTAGTGCCGGCCGTTGCCGGGCAGGAAGTACAGGTCGTATTCCTCGCCCAGAAGGGCCTTGCACTGCTCCACGTGGCGGGCGGCGCCCCTGTCGTCTTTCAGCCGCATCACCTTGAAGGTCGCGCGTCCGCCGTTGTTGAGGGTGAAATCCTTGAACAGCGTGTCCAGCGGGTGGCGGTCCACTCCGTGGGCGAGCGTAGCGTCGATCACCCACACCGCGCCGGACTCGTCCACTTCCAGCACCGCAGTGTGGATGTAGTTGATTTCGCCGCCCGCGGAAGTGGCCTCCGCTATCGCCCTTGACATGCTTTCAGCATCGTAATCCATTGGAATCCCCACAAACAGCAGGTCTCCTGTCTGTATCCGCGGGCTTTCGGCCGTGCTGCGGCAGGAAAGGGCCGACATCGCCGCTGCTGCCGCAGTGAATGCGAATAATAATGCCTTTTTCATATTGCAAAGGTAACTCTTTTTTTTCTTTGTTTTTGTCGCAAAAACACTATATATTTGCGACAAATATGGATAGCGTAGAAAAAAAGATCGAACGCATGGTGCGTGCCGGGGGGGAAGGCAAAGTGTATTTCCCTTCGGATTTCTTCGACTGCGGGTCGGAAAAAGCTGTCTCGAAGGCTCTGCAGAGGCTTGTGGCTTCAGAAGTGCTAATGAGGATGGAAAGAGGGTTGTATTGTTTCCCTACCATTGACCGGAAGTGGGGTATGGGCGTTTTACCGGCCGGCTCGGATAAAGTACTTGACGCGTATATCCGGAGGGATGGCTTCAGAATTGGACCTTGCCCCGGAGAAGCCCAGAATGCCCTCGGCCTGTCAGACCAGGTCGTGATGAACCCCGTTTATACGACAGACGGGCCATCCCGCAAGATTTATTATCGCAAGAATGCCTGCCCGATAGTGCTCTACCACGTTTCTCCTAGAGTGTTCAACTATCGTTCGCATATAATAATGCTGACAGTAATTGCCCTTGAAGACATAGGCAAGGATTCTCTCTGGGAGTTCGAACTGGATACTCTCAGGGCTATTTATTCCGACATCCCCTATATGGAGATTCGCGAAGACCTCAAGAATACGCCTTCCTGGATTAGAAACTTAATACTTGACTTTTATGGAAAACGAAAAAACAGTTAATTTCTGGCTCTCTTCCGATGACGAGAAGAGAGATGCTTACTTCAAGATCAAAGAGAAACTGAACGTCAGCCCCAAGGCGGCTGAAAAGGACTGGTGGGTGAGCCACGTGATTAAAGCAGTTTTCTCTCTTGAGTGTGCTGAAGCCCTGACCTTCAAGGGCGGGACGTCGCTGAGCAAGGCGTGGGGCATCACGCAGCGCTTCTCTGAAGATGTCGATATCTCTATCGACAAGTCTTTCTTCGGCCTTTCCGGAGATACCCGCTCTTCGCGGGACCGCATCCGTAAACTCTCCCGGAAGTATATCCAGGAGGTGGTTCGGGATGAGTTGTGCGGGCTTGTCTATGTGTATGGCGGAGACAAATATGAGGTCAATTTCAAGGTCAGGCAGGATTCGGATGCCGATCCTACCGTGCTCCTTGTCCCTTACTACAGCGTGCTTCCTGCCGATCCTTATATCAAGGAAGTGGTGAAAATCGAGTTCAGTTGCCGCAACCTGCGGGAGCCCCGGGAGCTTCGCAGCATCGTGCCCTTCGCAGCGCAGTTGTCGCCGGTGATAGATTTCCCGGAGACTTTGGTTCCTGCGGTTGTTCCTACCCGCACCTTTCTGGAAAAGGTCTTCCTGCTCCACGAAGAGTTCCAGAAAGACCACCCCCGCTCTCGCAGGATGTCCCGCCATCTCTATGACCTCTATAGCCTGGATGCCGCAGGCTTCACCGAAAAGGCGCTTGCCGCCACGGATCTCTACCGCACTTTAGTCCGGCACCGGAGCGTGTTCAATGCTATCCGCGGAATCGACTATTCCGGCCACCAGCCGCAGAATCTCCGTGTACTGCCGCCCGAGCCGCTTCTTCCCCAGTGGAAAGACGACTACCGTTCAATGCAGGAACAGT
>JAILNI010000030.1 GCA_024691765.1 Bacteroidales bacterium
GGTCATCGCGAACTCCTCGTCGGTGGGGCCTTCGGCGGCCATGTCGGCGACTATCTTCTGAGCGGTGGTCACAAGGGTGTCACAGAGTTCAGGCTTGCAGGCGAACATCACCTCCAGCAGGCCCTGCTCCTTGGGAAGGTCGCTCAGGCTGGTGGGAGAGCTGGCGCCGTAGGTGCCGCCAATCTCTTCGCGGAGCGTGGTGGTGTTGCGAATGTCAAGTATGTAGCTCAGAGCGTCAAGGGCCGCTTCGTTGGCAGCGGTATACTTCATTGGCGCGGTGTAGAGTATGATGGCGGTGCATAGGGGAGTCTCCATTTTGGTGGGGCTTGCAACCCTCACTTCACCCTTCACGTAATCTTCCTTCGGATCCACCCATGCGAGTTTCTTTCCGCCCTTCTTGATTCCGCCTATGTACTTCTCAACCAGGGGCTTGATCTCCTCGGGCTTGAAGTCGCCGACGATTATGAGCTTGAGGCCCTTGGTGCCGCTGAAGAGCTTCTGGTAGTACTTCCTGAAGACATCCATCGAAGCCTTTTCGAGAGTCTCGAAGCTGAGCATCTGCTTGCGGGGATTGTTGCCGTAAGCGGTCTCGTAAAATCCTTTCTGGAGCTTGTACTGGGGATTCTCGATTATGCCGGGCAGCATGCTCTTGAGCTTCTCAACGCCCACATTGTACTCTTCGGCGTCGAAGCGGGGCTGCTCGTAGCAGAGGTACATGAGTTGGAACGCGGTCTCGAGGTCCTTCTTCGTGGAAGTGGCGGAAAGGCCGTTCGTCAGCTGGCCGAGATAGGGCTGGAAACTGATGTTCTTGCCTGTGAGCATCTTCTTGGTCTGGCTGCCTGTGAAGCCCGCTATACCAGCGTTCTGATAGAACAGGCCGGTCACGCTTTCGTTGAAGGACGCGAGGTCGGCGTCGGCAATGAGGCTGCGTCCGCCTTCACGCCAGAGGTTCATGCGTATCTGGTCCTTGGTGTATTCGGTGGGCAGAAGGGTCACTTCCACTCCGTTCTTGAGGGTCCATACGGTAGAGCCGTACATGCCGGGAGCGCTCTTCTTTACCGCAGAGCCCTTGAGGGCGGCTCCGTTCATGAATTCGGAGGCAATCTCTTCGCCTTCGAGGGGCTTGATATCGGAAGCCTTGACCTCGGCTATGATGTCGAGGAGCTGCTTTTCCGTGGGGATGAAGGCGCCTTCCTTGGCGGGGCCGTTGAACAGCATCACGAAGTTCTCCTCGGTGAAGAGCGACGGGATGATCTGGTTGAGCATAGCCGCGTTCATCTGGCCGAGCAGGGCGTCGTCGATCTGCTTCTCGAAGCTGGGTTCGAAGTAAGGCTTGCAGTCGAAGAAGTTGGAAAGCAGGCGGCGGATGAATTCAGGATTCTTGCGGGTTGCAGCTTTCTCAACTGCCGCCTCGTTTGCGGAGACAATCTGGGCCTTGGCGCGCTCGTACTCGGCGTCGGTCACGCCGTAGCGGCGCAGGCGTTCGATTTCGGTGCAGTATGCGCGGAAACCGTCAAGAATGTTGTCGTCGCGAAGCGTAACATCAGCTCCGACGGCGTCGATGGCGTCGTAAATGAGATTATACAGATACAGGCTGCCGCGGATGTAGGGGGCACCGGTCTTGGACGTGATGTCGTCGAAGCGCTCGTACATGATGCTGCCGATGAGGTTCTTTATCAGTGAGTTCATCTCACCCATGACGGTGGCGTTGTACTCTTCGGGGTCGGCGGGGCTCTTCCAGATCATCTCGACGGATGCGCTGGTGAGTTCGGGGTCGGTAATGATTCCGACTACCGGTTCTGCATTGGCCGGGAACTCGATCTGCGGCTCCGGCGCGGGGTTCTCGCAGGTGGGGATGCGGCCGAAGTACTCGGCAATCTTGGCTTCGATGTGGTCGGGATCGATGTCACCTACCACTATGACGGCCTGCCTGTCGGGATGGTACCATGTGGCGTAGAAGTTGTCGATGGACTCCTTCTTGAAACTCTTGAGGTTCTCCTCGCTGCCGATGAGGGTGCAGGTGGCGTACTTGGTGTTGCCGAAATAGTAGGGGAGACTGGCCTCGAAGGTACGCCAGTCGGCGTTGCGGCGGCTGCGGCGCTCTTCAATGATGACCGGGCGCTCGAGGTCGAGTTCGCTCTGCTCGTTGAGTACGTAATGGGCGTACTCGCTCAGGATGAGCAGGCAGCTGTCGGCTACGCTCTCACGATCGACGGGGATATTGTTGAGCATGTACTGCGTCTCTTCAAAGCCTGTGGATGCGTTAATGTTGCGGCCGAACTCGGCGCCAATGCTCTGCAGATAATTGAGTATGCCCTTGCCGGGGAAGCACTCGGTGCCGTTGAAGCACATGTGTTCGAGGAAGTGGGCGAGACCGTCCTGGTCGGGGGTCTCGAAAATGCCGCCGGCCTTGGTGGCCAGATAGAACTCAGCCCTGTGTTCGGGAAGTGCGTTCTTGCGGATGTAATAAGTGAGCCCGTTGTCGAGCTTTCCTACCTTGACGGCAGGATCGTTGGGGAGAGGCTGCAGCATGGGATTCTGCTGCTGGGCGCTCAGGCTGAGCGACGCAAACGCTGCGGCGATCAGGATTACGATTCTTTTCATGCTATTTGACATTGTTGTATAAAGATTCTATCTGTTCCGCCAGGGAGAGCATCTGAGGCAGGTTCTCCACTTCGAGACGGCGGCCGGTTATGCTGCCGCGCGATTCCACCATGTAGAGCCTGGGAGTCGAGATGACCCCGTAGAGACGGAGGTAGTCGCTCTCCACTTCCGGATCCCAGAGGTGAATGAGCTTGATATTGCGGTTCTTAAGTTTAAAACTTCTGCGGAAGGCCTTCCATGCGGCCTTGTCCTGGCCGGAGTAAACCGCGTAAAAGTCGAGGGGGATGCGAGTTTCGCCGTCGAGCACCCCGGGCAGTACTTTCGCCTCGAGGGTGCATTTGGAGCAGGAGGTGTCGTAGAACCACAGAAGCGCGGTCCGGCCGGGGCGGGGAACCGTGAGCTTCCCGCCGCAGGGTTTGCGCAGTGTAACGACCGGCGCCTGCATGCCAAGGAGCGAACTGCGGTTGAAATCCGCGAAAAGTTTGGCGTCCATCTCTTCGAACTCGCTGCGGAAGGCAGTCTTGCCGGCTGCGAACCAGTTGTCGTAGATATGTATGGCTACGGCTTCCTCACCCATCAGGGGCGAGGCTTTGTAGTAGTCGAAGAGCCACAGGGCTATGTGCTGCCGGGTAAGGGAGTCGCGTGCGGCCCCTATCATATAATCCGTTTCGGCGGTCTTGCTCTCCGTCTCCTCGCGCTGAATGCTCGTCACATACACGCCCATAAGGCTGTCGAGCTGCGCGTAATCCTGGGCGGCAAGCGTCCAGGACAGGAGAAGCAGGGTTATGACCGGAAACAGTTTACGCATCGAATTCGGGAAGTTTTACGCCGTCCGGCATGAACATGGACGTGTCGCCACCGTGGCGTATGATGTCGCGCACCGCGCTGGACGATATGTGGGAATACTCCTGGGCGGTTGGGATGATGATCGTGTCGATCTCGGGGTAGAGCCTGCGGTTGGCGTCGGCTATGCTCTGTTCGGCCTCGAAGTCGAGAAAGTTGCGTACTCCGCGGACTATGTGCCGTATGCCGAGCTGGCGGCAGATTTCAATGGTGAGTCCGTCGTAACTGATAATCCGTACGCCCTTCATGCCCTTTGTTGCCTGGGCGATGATGTCCTTTTTCTGTTCTATGCTGAAAAAACCGGTTTTGTCCTGGTTTACGCCTATTGCTACGACCACTTCGTCGAATATGCCCAGGGCCCTGCGGAGTATGTCCAGATGACCGGAGGTAAAGGGGTCGAAAGAGCCCGGGAAAAGTGCTACAGTTGCCATTCTATGGGTGTTTTGCCCTTAAAGGTAAGAAAACTATTCGCTTTTGAGAAATGTTTGCATCCAAAAAACGCGCCGCGCGCGAGCGGGCTCGGGTGCGCCGCCTGCAGGACAAGGTGTTTTTCGGGATTGATGAGGGCTGCCTTCTCGCGGGCGAAATTCCCCCACAGCATAAACACCACTCCGTCGCAGTTGTCTGAGACATAGCGTATTACCGCATCGGTGAATTGCTCCCAACCGATGTTGCGGTGGGAGGCCGCCTGCCCTGCGCGCACTGTGAGGATGGAGTTCAGCAGCAGCACTCCCTGTCTTGCCCAGGGTTCGAGGTTGGGGCTGCCGCTCATGCTTATGCCCAGGTCGGAGGAAATCTCCTTGAAGATATTCACGAGCGACGGGGGCGCAGGCACTCCGTCGGGAACGGAAAAGCTCAGGCCCATGGCCTGTCCGGGATTGTGGTAGGGATCCTGCCCGAGTATCACTACCTTTACCCTGTCCACCGGAGTGAGTTCGAAGGCCCTGAAAATGCTGCTTCCCCTGGGGTATATTACGGTTCCGGCCGCCTTTTCTTCGTGCAGACGGCTGACAAGCCCTGCAAAGTAGGGCTTCTCGAACTCACTCTGCAGGGCCTGTTTCCAGCTTTGTTCTATGTTTACGTTCATTCTTCGAAGATATAGCGGATCACTTCGTCTATTTCCTTTACGTATACAAAGGTAAGGCCTTTTACGTAGATTTCCTTGATATCTTCGATATCCTTGCGGTTTTCCTCGCTGAGTATGACGGTGTGCACCCCGGCGCGCTTGGCGGCCAGAACCTTTTCCTTAAGGCCGCCGACCGGAAGCACCTTTCCGCGTAGTGTCATCTCGCCCGTCATGGCTATGCCTTTCCTGACTGCCTGGCCCCTGTATGCGGATACCATCGAAGATACCATGGTGATGCCGGCCGACGGACCGTCTTTCGGGACGGCTCCTTCAGGCACGTGGACGTGGATGTCCTTTGCGGCGAACTGCTCGCTGGTCAAATTGGCAAGCTCAGGATGGGCCTTGATGTACTGGTGCGCGATGGTTGCGGATTCCTTCATCACGTCGCCCAGGTTGCCGGTCATCGTGAGTATGCCCTTGCCTCCGGAGACGCTGCTCTCCACGAAGAGTATCTCTCCTCCCATCTCGGTCCAGGCGAGGCCTGTTACGACTCCGGGGCCTTCGTTGCCCTTCTGCTTGTCGTGGAAGGAAGTGGGCAGCCCGAGGTATTCCCTGAGATGCTCCTTTTTGATCGTTTCGGGGCGGTCCTCGCCGAGCGCTATCTTCTTGGCGGTGATGCGGGCTATCTTGGCTATCTGTTTGTCCAGGCCGCGCACGCCCGACTCATGGGTATACTGGTCGATTATTTCGTGTATGGCCTCGGTGTCGATCTCCAGGTCGTCCGCCTTCAGCCCGTGCGCGTCTATCTGCTTGGGAATCAGGTAGCGTTTGGCAATCTGTTCCTTCTCCTCGGCAAGATAGCCGGTGACGTTGATCACCTCCATGCGGTCGAGAAGGGCAGGCTGTATGGTGGACGTGCCGTTCGCCGTCGTGAGGAAAAGCACATGCGAGAGGTCGTAGTCCTGGTCGAGGTAGTTGTCGTGGTAGGTGGAGTTCTGCTCCGGGTCGAGGGCTTCCAGAAGCGCGCTGGACGGGTCGCCCTTGTAGTCGGCGCCCACCTTGTCAATCTCGTCGAGCACTATCACCGGATTGCTGGTACCGGCCCTGGCGATGGCGTTCAGGATACGGCCCGGGAGCGCTCCGATGTAGGTCTTGCGGTGGCCGCGTATCTCCGCCTCGTCGTGAAGTCCGCCCAGCGAGATCCTCTGGTAATTGCGGCCCAGGGCCCTTGCGATGCTCTTTCCGAGGCTGGTCTTGCCGACTCCCGGAGGGCCGTAAAGGCAGAGTATGGGCGACTTCATGTTGCCCTTGAGCTTGAGCACGGCCAGGTACTCTATTATGCGTTCCTTCACCGAATCGAGCCCGAAGTGGTCTTCGTCGAGCACTCCCTTGGCATGCTTGAGGTCGAGGTCGTCCTCGCTCATCTCGTTCCAGGGGAGGGTGAGCATGAAGTCCAGGTAATTGTACTGCACGCTGTAGTCGGGCGAAGTGGGGGAGTACTTCTGCAGGCGGGCCAGCTCCTTGTTGAAGACCTCGGCCATTTCCTTGGACCATTTCTTCATTTCGGCGCGTTCCTTGAACCTGTCGATATCCTCGCCCTCGTCCATTCCAAGCTCTTCCTGGATGGTTTTGAGCTGGTTGTTGAGATAGTATTCCCTCTGCTGCTGGTCGATTTCCGTCTTGACCTTCTGGTTGATGTCCTGCTTGATCTTGGAGAGTTCGATCTCCATGTTGAGTATGGTCAGGAGTTTCATGGCTCGTGCGCGGACGTCGTCGTACTGCAGGAGCTCGATCTTGTCGGAGAAGTCGTCCACCTCCACCGTCGTGGCGATGAAGTTCACCAGGAAGCGGAAGTTCGAGATGCTGCGTATGGCGGCAATGGCTTCGCGCGAGGCCATGCTGGTGTTGCGCACTATCTGGATGGCGTTTTCCTTGAGGGAGTCGGCTATGGCCTTGACCGTGGCGGAATCCTGCTCGGCGAGGAAATCGTCGAGATAGTGTATGCGTGCGGTGATGAAGGGCTCATATTCGAGTACGGCGTCGAGCGAAAAACGCTTGATGCCCTGCAGGATGGCAGTAATCGTGCCGTCCGGCATCTCCAGGGTCTTGATTATCTTGGCTGCGGTGCCGTACGGGTAGAGGTCCTTTTCCTTCGGCTCCTCTATGGTTACGTCCGTCTGGGGCACGCATCCTACGAAAACCTGGTTCTCCTCGGCATGCCTGATAAGCCTGATGCTCTTTTCCCTGCCCACGGTGATGGGGAACACCGCTCCCGGAAAGAGGACGGCGTTGCGCAGGGCCAGTATCGGCAGGGTTTCGGGGAGTTCGGCGTCGCTTATCTCCTTGAGGTCCTCCCCCTGCATGACCGGGATGATGCTCACTTCGGCACCGGCCGGCATGTTGTATAGTGTGTCTGCTTTCATGTTTCTGTCAAAATGTCAGTAAAAACGGACATAATTATCCATAAGGATATATTGTCAAGTCCCGTGCCACAAAAAACTGCATGCAGATGTTTGATTATTAAAAAATTATCCATATTTTTGCAATCCGAAAAAACGGAATACCAAATATTTTAAACCAACAATACTATGACAAAAGCAGACATCGTGAACGAAATCGCAAGGGAAACCGGTCTTGAAAAGAATCAGGTACTCGCGGTAGTAGAGGCATTTATGGAAAACGTTAAAGGATCCCTCACAAAGGGTGAACCCGTATATCTCCGCGGCTTCGGCAGCTTCATCATCAAGCATCGCGCCACCAAGGCGGCCCGCAATATCACTGCCAAGACCACCATCGTTATCCCCGAGCACGATATCCCGGCCTTCAAGCCCGCGAAGTCGTTCATTGCTGAACTCAAGAAATAAATCTTACGTATATGCCAAGCGGAAAGAAGAGAAAGAGACATAAGATGTCTACGCACAAACGCAAGAAGCGTTTGCGCCTCAACAGACACAAGAAGAAGTAATATTCTCAAGTCGAAAGAGGCTCGTACGGGGGATCCGGCGGGCCTCTTGTTTTAAATTATCAACCAATGGAAGAAGCGAAAGCAAAGGAGAAGGACCTTGTAGTGGACGTGTCGTCCTCGGAAGTCCGGATAGCCCTCATGGAGGACCACCGGCTCATCGAGTACAACCACGAATCCTCGCAGGGCCACTGCTTTTCGGTGGGGGACGTCTATCTCGGAAGAGTGAAGAAGATCCTCCCGAGCCTCAACGCTGCTTTCGTGGATATCGGTGACAGCAAGGAAGCGTTCATCCATTATCTGGACCTGGGACTGTTTTTCTCCGCCTTCGACGAGTTCGTGCGCGACTGCAATCCCAACCGCAACCTCCGCGGAATGTATTCGGGCATAAAGCTCGGCAAACCGCTCGAGAAAGAGGGCCGCATAGAGGATCACCTCAAGCCGGGGCAGATGATAGTGGCGCAGATAGTCAAGGAACCGATTTCCACAAAGGGCTCCAGGCTTACCGCGGAAATCTCATTGGCAGGACGCAACATCGTACTGTTGCCATTCGCAGACAAGGTGAGCATCTCCCAGAAGATATCTTCAAGGGAGGAAAAGCGCCGGCTCGAAACCCTGGTGAAGAGCATACTGCCCCGCAACTACGGAGCTATCATCCGCACCGCCGCAGAAGGCAAGAACGCCTCCGTGCTGGTGGCCGAAACCAAATCCCTGATAGAGAAATGGGAAGGTTCATGGAAGAAGATAGCCGGAAGCAAAGGGGTCCAGCTCCTCTTTACCGAGTATTCCAAAACCACCACAGTCCTGAGGGACCTGCTAAACGATTCCTTCACCGGAATCCATGTCAACGACGCCAAGACGGCCGATGAAATACGCAGGTACATCTCCCTCATCCTGCCCGAGCAGGAGAAAATCGTCCATCTCTACGAGGGTCGCGAGCCCATTTTCGACCATTTCGAGGTCACGCGGCAGCTCAAGAGCTCTTTCGGGAAGGTCGTTCCCATGAAACAGGGGGCCTACCTCGTGATAGAGAGCACCGAAGCCCTCAACGTAGTGGACGTCAACAGCGGTATCAGGGCAAAGACCACCGACCAGGAGGAAAACACCTTCGAGGTGAACAAGCTCGCCGCGGAAGAGATAGCGCGTCAGCTGAGGCTGCGCGACATGGGTGGAATAATCATAGTCGACTTCATCGACATGGATTCGGCCGAGCACCGGAACGCCCTGCACAAGTACATGCAGGACCTCATGGCTTCCGACAGGGCCAAGCACAACGTGCTGACCCTCACCAAGTTCGCGCTCATGCAGATAACCCGTCAGCGCATCCGCCCCGTCACGCAGATCGACACCACTGAAAAGTGTCCGCTCTGCCATGGCACGGGCAAGATCACCAGCACCGTGGTTGTCGACGAGCAGGTGGAACGCCAGCTCGCGTATTATGTCCAGGACAAGGGCATACGCAATCTCACCCTGCGGACCAGCCCCATCCTCGGCGCGTACCTTTCGCGCGGATGGAATTCCTACATCTCGAAATGGCGCCGCAAGTACAGATGCAAACTCAGGCTCGTGGAATCCACGGCCAACAGCATCCTGCAGTATGAATTTCTAAACTCTGAAGGAGAGGTGCTCGACTAGGGCACCTCTTTTTATTTAAGGTAGGAGTCCTCTTCGGCGCGGGGTTCGACGAGGGTCTCGACAAGGAGGGTGCCCGGGGCGAGGGGAGCGAGGATGAAATCCTGGCACTCGGCGGGGACGAGGACCGTTTCGCCTGCCTTTGCCGTGAGGGGAGATGCGCCGCCGTTCCAGTCGGGGGGCAGCTGTACCGAGAATTCGCCTTTGATGCAGCTGTAAGCTACGCAGGAGTTGCCTTCTCCTGCAGATATCTTGATGGGATCGTCCAGGGAGATGATTGCGGCTGAGAACTGCGGCAGCGCTGCCATGCGGGAAACGTTCGCCGGGTCGCCTTCGCGGCGGCCTTCAAGGCTGTACCCGAGCAGGCCTTCGGAAGGGAAGCGGCTCAGGCTGAGGAAGTCGAGGGCTTCCACAAGGCCGAGGCCGAAATCGTCGCCGTCCGAGAGGGCATCCCAATTGCAGAGCCTGAAATCCAGGGCGCTGGATTCGCTGATTTCCAGAATCCTTGCCTTGCCGAAGATGGCATGGGGCACGCCCGGAGGGATGTGGAAGTAGGCGCCGGCTTTGACGGGGGCCTGGTTGAGAAGACCCTCCACGCTGCCGTCGGCGCAGGCATCCATGAATGCGGAAACCGGGGTGTCGCGTTTCAGCCCAAGAAGGATTTTTGCTCCCGCTTCGGCGTCCAGCACATACCACAGCTTCTCTTTCCCAAGGGAATCATAGCGCTCGGCGGCAAGCTCGTCCGCAGGACAGGCCGTGAGGGGCATGCGTCCGTTGACATTTAAAGTCTTGATGCAGAAGGGGAACTGCTTTCCGTACCATTCGAAAACCCCGTCGCCGGAAATGCGGTCGAGGTAGGTCTCCATCATTTCGTCCATGAGATTGCCGGCCAGCCAGCCGTCGCGTACGGGCGTATCCCTCCAGCCAAGGTCGGCAAGGGCCCATTCTTCAGTTCCCCACGGATACTTGTCTTCGAGTTTGCAGAGCCTGAACGGCACGAGCTTTTTTTCTTCTTCCATTATTCGTCTTCGCTGATTGAAATTGCATCCCACATCGCCTCCAGGGTGCGGCGGTCCTTTTTGGTGGGACGTCCCGCCCCCCTGTCACGCACTACGAAGAAGGTCTCCGCCGGGGCGTGGAACTTGTCGAGTTCGCTCTGCGGAGTGGTGTTCTCTGCATAATCCGGCACCAGGGCTGCTCCGACGCGGTGGCTGAGGGCCTGGATTACACGGAAACTGAGCACTGCGGGCCCTTTCCGGACGGAGATGCTGTCGCCCGGCTTAACCTGCTTGGAGGGCTTGGCATTCACTCCGTTGATTTGGACCTTATTGCCCTGGCAGGCATCCGCCGCCTCGGTGCGGGTCTTGAAAACCCTTATGCACCAAAGGTATTTGTCTATTCGCTCTTCCATGTGTTGAGATAAAGGGCGTGGGCGACTTCCGCTGCCTTCTCGGGTCGTATGGCCTTGACGATCTCCAGGGCGAAACTCAGCGCATGTCCGGCGCTCCTTCCTGTGATGATACGTCCGCTGCGTATGGCAGGACGTGGTTCAAACCTGGCTCCGGCGGCTTCCAGAAGGCCTTCGAAACCGTCGAAACAGGTTACCGTGGCACCGGAGATTCCCCTCAGCTGGCTGAGCACGGTGCCCGGAGCGGCACAGATCGCAGCCACGCTTCCGCCGGCATCGTAATGCTCCTGCATCAACCTGATAAGGGGCTTGCAGGCTGCGAGCGTCCTGCTGCCCGGCATGCCGCCAGGGAAGATGAGAATGTCTTTTTCGGTGGTGCCTTCATGGTTTATGTTCATGAACGGAAGGCCGAAATCCACGCTTACGGTGATTCCGTGTGAAGATGTGGCGAAGGGGTTGTCTTCCAAGCCTATCAGCTGGCTCTTAAGCCCAGCCCTGCGCAGCACGTCGTTGGTTCCGAGGGCTTCCACATCCTCGAAGCCGTCTGCAAGAAAAATATATATTCCTTTCATATTATTTTCTCACTATCACGCGCTCGATGCGGCGCGGAACGGAAGTGAATATTTCATAGGGAATGGTTCCGAGAATCGAAGCGAGTTCGCCTATGGTGGGCTCGGCGCCGAAGATAGTCACGGTGTCTCCCACTTCGCAGGGGATGCCGGTGACGTCTATCATGCACATGTCCATGCATATATTGCCTATGGTGGGGGCCCTGAATCCGTTCACACTGAACGAGGCCGCTCCGTTCCCAAGGTGCCTGTTGAGCCCGTCGGCATAGCCGCAGGGGATGGTCGCTATGGTGGTGCCGCCCACCGCTATGTGCCCGTGGCGGCCGTAGCCTATGGTGCCGTCGGCCGGCTCCAGCTTCTTAATCTGCAGCACCTTGACCTTAAGCGAGGCTACGGGGTCCAGATGCACGTCGGGCAGGGCGCTGATGCCGTATATGCCTATGCCCAGGCGAACCATGTCGAACTGGTACTGGGGGAAACGCTCTATACCGGCTGAATTCAGTATGTGGCGCATGGGTTTGTACCCGAGGGTTTGCTCTATGGCGTTGGCGCCGCGGGTGAAAAGCCCTATCTGTCCGAGAGTGAAGGAGTCCTGTGCCGGGTCTTCGGCCGCGGCGAGGTGGGAGAAGCACGATACCACCTTCACGTAAGGGCAGGCCGCCAGATAGTTGCAGAGTCCGGGAATCTCGCCCTGCATGAAACCGAGCCGGTGCATTCCGGTGTCGAGTTTTATGTGTATGGGGAAGTCGCGTATCCCTTCGGCCTCGAGAACTTCCACCAGCGCCTTGAGCGAAGATATGTTCGGAATGGAGGGCTCGAGACGGTACCTTATCATCTCCCGGAAGAAATCGGTCCCCGCAGTGAGGACCATAATCGGCATCGATATACCGGCTTTGCGGAGTTCGATGCCTTCCACCGGCAGGGCCACGGCCAGGTAATCGGCCCCGGCCGCCTGCATCAGTCCGGCGAATTCCACCGCCCCGTGCCCGTACGCATTGGCCTTTACCAGCACCAGCAGGCGGGTGTCGGGCTCAAGCAGCGAACGGAAATACCTGTAGTTCCGCTGTGCGGCAGGCAGGCTCAGTTCGAGGCGTGAAAAATCGTCGTTTCCCATTACAATCTGCAAAATTAATCAATTCCGGGGAATTAATCCACCGGCACGAGGGTGTCGTCCGGTACGTACCAGATGAAGCCGCGCACCTCCCTGAACCCAAGACTGCGGCAAAGACGCATGTAGCGACGCACCTGGAAGGCATACCTGTCGTCCTGCGCGCCGAACTTGTAGTCCACCACCGTGGCCCTGTCGCCGTCCACCACCACCCTGTCCGGCCTGTATTCCCGTCCGTCGGCATCGAAGATGGCGGCTTCGTTCATACCTCCGCCACGGAAGAATTCGGGATGTGAGGCAATCCTGTCGCCGAGCAGTTTGAGCGCCTCGGCTGCATGGTCGGCATCGAGCCTTCCGTCCAGAAGCGCGTCCTTAACGGCGCCGGGAAGGTCTTCGGGAGTCTTTACCGCGGAAAGTATACCGTGGAGCACTATTCCGCTGCGGCGCACCGATGCATCCATCCCCGTCACTCCTTCCGGCCCGAAGAAGTCGGCGGCCTCTTCCGAAACGCCCAGCCTGCCGCCAAGCGGTATGGTAACGTATACTGAAGGGAAGGGTTCTCCGTCCTTCGAAGGCCTGCGGTGAAGCTTTGAAAAGTCGTATTGCTCGCCGCGCACGGTCTCGGAAAGCCCTCCGCAGAAATCCCAGAGCAGTTGCGAGAAGTCCTTGCAGTCGCCCTCCGTATGGCTTTGCGGAGGATTGCAGGCGATAATATGCAGGTTGCAGCGTGCCCTGGTCAGGGCGACGTAGAACACGTTCATGTTGTCTACCATCTGCATGCGGCGTTCCTCTTCGTAATAAGGAGCGAAAAGCGTATCGGAGGTGTTCCCGTTGAGCTCCACCGAGTAAATTCCGGTAACGGCCGGGTCGAACGGCGTACCGGCGGCATCCAGCCAGCACCAGCGCTCGCAGCGCTTGTAGTACAGGACCCTTTCCGCGAAGGGGAAGATGAGCCAGGGGAATTCAAGCCCCTTGGCCTTGTGTATGGTGAGTACGGTTATGGCGTCGGAGTTGTTGGGGGAGCTGATGCAGCGCTTGTCGCCGTCCCAGTACTGCAGGAACCAGCGGAGGTTGTCGCCGTTCACTTCCGTCCACTCGCGCAGATAGTCCATGAAGGACTCTATGAAGAGGGTCTCGTCGCGGAAGATGTCGGGGTGGGCCGCCCGAAGCTGCCGGAGTATGTCTTCGCAGAGGTCTACAAGGGAGTGGTATTCGGTCGGCATCTCCACTCCGGCGTCGGCAGCCACGAAGGAGCCGATGGCGTCGGAGGGGTTCTCGAGGCATTCCAGAAGGCTGAGGAGTTTGCGTACAGTGAAGGAGGAACTGATGCGCAGCGAATCATCGGATACGACTGGCATCCCGCGGGACAGCAGTTCCGCGGCCACTTCGCCGCCTTCCGCGTTGCCGCGTACCAAAACAGCGATGTCGCCGTAGCGGGCTCCGGCCTTGCGGGCTTCCTCCACCGATTCGACCACGCGGACGATCTCGTCTGCTTTGTCGCAGAAACTCACCTGCACTCGGCCGGGCTGGGGATCGTGGGTGCGGGCTTCCTGACAAACGTCCGAATAAAGGTCTTCCAGGCCGTTCTGCCTTGCCGCATAGCTGAAGAAATCGTTGTTGAAGGCCACTATTTCCCTGCAGCTTCGGAAATTCTGCTGCCGTGAACTGACTTCCGCCCGTGGGAACTCGTCCCGCACCTTCTCCGCGAGGAGCCTCCAGTCGGAATCCCTCCAGCGGTAGATGCTCTGCTTCACGTCGCCGACAATGAGGGAATCGTGCCCTGCGGAATCGCTTTCGCGAAGCAGGGGCAGGAAGTTCTGCCACTGTACGTTCGAAGTGTCCTGGAACTCGTCCAGAAGGAAGTGTTCGTAACGGACGCCGAGTTTTTCGTAAACGAAGGGGGCGTCGCTGCCGGCGATGATGCGCCCGAGCAGGGAGTTGCCGTCGTCGAGGCAGAGCACGCCGCGTTCCTTGAGAAGAGCTTCGAACTGCGAGAAGAACTCCCGTGCGAGGCCAAGGCTGAAAACCTGCGGTTCCAGCACCAGCGCCGTGCGGTAAATGATGTACGGCCTGCCGAACAAATCCATGAAAGGAGTGCCCGCAGCAGCCTTTTCCAGCGATTTCTGCGGCCTTTCTATGCGTTTGAACCGGACGACCCGGGTATATGATTCCCGCTGTTTGTCCTCGTTCTTCTTTCCGTATTCGGGCAGGGCCTCCGCCGCTGCCTTGACCTTAGCCGTGAAATCCTTTATAATACTGCGGCAGGACTCCCGTATTGCGACAAGCCTTTCGCGACCGAACTCTTCGTCATCTATGCCGTGAAGCCGGCGCAGGGCGCTGCGCTCCTCGCTCTTCAGGCGTTTTCCCATCTCGTGAAGGCTGTTCTCCACGTTTGGACTGTCTCCGGCTTCGAGTTTGTCGGAAACGTTTTCACGCAGCCAGCCGAGTATCTCCTCCTGGGCCTGTTCGCCGGTGAGGGAATCGAGTATGCGGTCCATGGCCTCGCCAATGAGGGAATCCCTGTCCAGTTCCACCTGGTAATCCGCCACCTGGCCTATCTCGCGTGCGAAAGCCTTCAGGGCACGCTGGAAGAAACGGTCTATGGTGCTTACCGAGAAAGCGCTGTAGTCGTGAAGTATCCTGGTGAGCTTTTGCCGCGAAGCGGGGTCGGCGGCAAGGTACTCGAGTATCCTCTCCTTCATTTCCGCGGTGGCCTTGTTGGTGAAGGTCACGGCCAGGATGTGACGGTACGAAAGCTCGTCCTTCAGAAGGTCGATGTAGGTGTGGGCGAGTGTGTAGGTCTTGCCCGACCCGGCCGAGGCTTTGTTCACTTTCATCATCTTCCGCAGATCTTTTTGAAGTCACACCATTCGCAGGTCTTCGCATCGGAAGTGCGCTGCCACGGCTGGGAAAGGTCCCTCATGGAGCCGAGAGTCTCGAGCAGCCTCGGTTCAAGGGCTTCGGCGAAAGCCTTGCAGGGGAGGGTGTTGCGCACCCCTTCGGTGAAGAGTTTCCGTGCGGGATAGACACTGTTCAGCAGCACCCGTCCGCCCCTTTCAGGCTCCATCATCCTGTCGTAGAGATACATCTGAAGCGCTATCCCCGGCCGTTTGGAATTGTCCTTCCCGAAGAGGGCGTCCACCGCTTTCACGGCGTTGGCCTCGGTCACTTCGAGCTCTTCGTCAGAAACATGCCCGCTCTTGTAGTCCACCACCCTAATGGTGCCCGGCGCGAAACTGTCGATTCGGTCGATGAAGCCCACGAATTCGAATCCCCCTATGGAAGTGCGGCGGAACTTCTCCAGACCGAGTATGCGGAAAGACGGAACTCCTTCTTTTTCAAGCAGTTCGAGGTCCTTTTCGAGTATGCGGCGCACGTACTTGCAGAGTATCTCCTCGTAGACCAGGTTGCGCCCGGTAACCTCGGGGGCGCCGAGCTGTAGCTTTATGCGCATGCGCACCTGCTCCCTTATGACGGCCTCGTTGCCGCGTTCCAGGAGTTTTTCAAGGTAGCCGCGGCTCACGCTCTCCAGGGCCTGCAGTTTCTTTTCGTCCGCTTCGTCCGGATTGGAAGAGTAGAGCGCGTGCATGGCGGCATGCAGGACGCTTCCCAGCATGCCGGCATCGAGGTTTTCGTCAACCTCCTCGGGCTTTCCGAGCCCCTTTATTGCGGAATAGTAGAAGGACGCCTGGCAGGAAAGGTAGTTCCGGATCGAGGATGCGCTCAGGTGGAAGCCCTCCTCCTCCATCTTCCTCAGGTCCTCTTCGGTCTTGGGAATGCTGTCGGCAATGCTGAGGCCGCCTACCGGACAGGATGCGAGATGACGTTTGACATCGAAGCCGTAGAGCAGTTCGAGCTGCTTTATGAAGCGGCTTTCTTCCCCGGAGCGTATGCCCTCGGTGCGCGAGTCGAACACCAGCCAGACTTTGCCGGCCCTCTGGATGAGGCGGTAGAAGTAATACGCCCATATGGCATCCTGGTATTCGTATGTGGGCAGCCCGAAGCCTTTACGGAGTTCCGGGGGGATGAAGGAAGACGCCACCGACCTGCGCGGGAAGACTCCTTCGTTGCAGGAAAGTATGACGAGGTTATCGAAATCCAGGGCGCGGGTTTCCAGGGGGCCCATTATCTGCATTCCGCGCAGGGGCTCACCCTTGAAGGGGACGGCTTCGGCAGAGAGCAGCTGGCCGTAGAGCCGCCACCAGGTCTTTTCACTGACCGGCGGGTTCAACTCGCGCAGCCTTGTGAGTACCTTCCAGGAGTGCATCGCGAATTCGAGCTCCATGGCGCGCGAGGATTTCCCACGGAACGCTTCGGCAAGCAGCAGGATAATCTTTTCCAGATACTTTCCGTTGTCTTCAGCTTTCCGGAAAACAGCTTCCAGAAGCGGCCCGGAGGTGAATTCTTCGGAAGGGATATAGAACTTCGCGGCTGCCTTTATGGCTTCGCACCTTTCCGATTCTTCCTCGGTGAGGGCGCTCTTGAAAACGCCGTTGGAGAATATGGCCCAGACCTGCCTGTGGTAGAAAGCCGCGCCGGAAGGAGTATCCCGCAGACTCTGCTGCAATGCTCCGAGCAGTCCCAGCAGGGCCATCCATTCGCTGCCCCTCACCGGGTAGCCCATGGTGACGTTAATGTCCTGAATCTCTTCAGGTATGCTGTTGAGTACGGGTACCAGCAGCCCCTCGTCGGGAAGCACTATGGCTGTGCCTGTACCGTGGGGGCCTCCGCATCGGGAAAGGATTTCCGGGAGCTGTTTTGCCTGGCCTACCGACGAAGGGACGCTGAGCACGTGCACTTCAGGCCTGGAGATCTGTGCGGTATCGGGCGGTAGCGCCTGACCGAAAACTTCCACGTTGCGGGCCATGAAAAGCGACGACTTGTTCTGCGGGTCGCGGATCTCTTCGCTGGAGAAATCCCAGCAGAACTCGGCTACGCCGGCTTTTTTCATCGCAAGCAGCAGTTTCTTCTCGCACTCGTTCAGGGCGTTAAGGCCGGTGAACACGAATTTCGTATCCGCTTCGAAACGCTCTGCAAGTATGTCCGTTACGCTCTCGCCTGAAAGCCTGTCTGCAAGGGCACGGTAGATGCCCCCTTCGTATGAAAGGCCCTCTTCAGAGAGTTTTTGGTTGAAGGATCTGTAAAGCGGCAGGAGTATGTTCCAGATGTGCAGGAAATCCCGTTTCACCGGAGTGTCGGAACGGAAATGCCCGAGGAACTCCTTCACCGCTGCCTCCTGGTCGGGGCTGAGGAAACTGAGGTCCTGCATGCCCTTGAATTCCTCCACGTTCTTCCAGAGTTTCTCCGGGTCGGCCAGGTACTTGTCCACGTCGTCGAAATCTCCCAGCATCACTCCTCCCCAGTAGAGGAAGTCGTCGAGAGGCTCGGGATTGGGGACGAGCGCGGAGTAGCACTCATGAAGGAGCAGCAGCTGTTTGATGCGGTCGGCCCTGTGGCTGCCGGTAACGCGGGCGAAGAAGTCGTTCATGGTGAAGCAGTCCGGCGACAGCGTCACCCGGCCCTGCCTCGCCACCACTTCGCCGAGATACTTCTTGAAGAACCCGGTGGCCCTGCGGTTGGGAAATACAAAACACAGGCGGTCCCCGTCGGAGGCGCCTGCGTAATAGTGTTCCGCTACCTGCCTGAGAAACTCCTTCATCGCAGGTCGGTTATTATCCAGTCTTTACCGAGGGAAGAGGTGTCGAAGGAGAAGGCTGCTGGATCTTCCGCTTCGGAGCTTCTCCTGATTCCGTCCGCCCTTAAGTCTATGTCCAGTCCCTGGGCTGCGCTCACCAGCGAGCAGCTTAGGGACTCTCCGTCGAAACTGTGGATATGTATCACGTCGGCGAACTCCTCCAGACGGGCCAGGGGAGAGACGCTTCCGTCGGTGATGACGACTTCCTTTCCGGCCCTGTCGACCGTCCATACGGTTTTGCCGTCGCACCAGGTCTCGGCTCCGGAGTCGGACAGACGGTAGCAGTTCCCCGAAATGAGCGCGGTGCCGCCGCCGTTCACGGGGAAGTCTCCCTTGGCGATATAGCTGTAACTGCAGCTGACGGAGCCGCTGCCGCGGAAGAGGGCTATCAGGTCGCGCGCCGAAACCTGCCCCCATGACGAGATGCACAGTAGCGCGGCTGCGGTTATGGCGACTGCCTTTTTCATTTGAGTCCGTCCAGTATGGTCTGAAGGTCTTCCATGGTGGATACAAGAACCGTGCGAGGCTTGCTGCCCTCCTGAGGAGAAACGATTCCGGCCTTTTCCAGCTGGTCCATTACGCGCCCGGCCTTGGCATAACCCATGCCCAGCCTGCGCTGCAGGTCGGAGGTGCTGCCCCTCTGGGTGCTCACCACCAGCTGCGCCGCCTCCACGAAGCGGTCGTCCAGTTCGCCCACGTCGCCCACTCCGCCGCTTTCGCCCTTGTCGGACACGTCGGGCAGGTAGTACGGGGTGTTGTAGCTCTTCTTGTAGCCTTCCTGCTCCCCGATGAAGTCGGTTATAGAGTCGATTTCCTCTCCGCTGACGTAGCCGCACTGTATGCGTTCGGTGTCGAGCCCTGCGCTCCAGAGCATGTCGCCGCGGCCTATCAGCTTCTCCGCACCGGGGGCGTCGAGTATGGTCATGGAGTCCACCCTGGAAGCTACGCGGAATGCGATACGCATCGGGAAGTTGCTCTTGATGAGGCCAGATATCACGTCCACCGAAGGCCTCTGGGTTGCGAGAATCACATGTATGCCCGCGGCGCGGCCCTTCTGGGCGAGTCGTATGATGGAGTTGGTTATGCTCTTGGATGCCGCCCTTGCTTCGGGACTGCCTCCTATGGTCATGGTGAGGTCGGCATATTCATCGACCACCGTTACCAGGTAGGGGAGGAACCTGTGGCCCTTTTCCGGGTTGAGCTTGCGGGCTTTGAACTTCTCGTTGTAGAGGGTGAGTTTGTTGACGCCTGCCGCGCTGAGGAGCTTGTAGCGTTCGTCCATTTCGGTGCAGAGGCTGCGGAGTATCTTCTCGGCGTCGGTGGGGCTCTTGACGATGGCCTTCGCCTTTTCTTCCTCTTCGTCGCCGGCGGTGGGAAGCACGGCCAGATAATGGTGCAGCAGGCTGTTGTACGCGCTGAATTCCACCATCTTCGGGTCGATGAAGACGAACTTCAGCTCCGACGGATGCTTGCTGTAGAGGAGCGAAGAGATGATGACGTTGAGGCCCACGCTCTTTCCCTGCTTGGTCGCGCCCGCGACCAGCAGATGCGGGGCGTCGGCCAGGTCGAATACCTTCACTTCCTGGGTGATGGTGTAGCCTATGGCGACAGGCAGTTCGTACTTGCTGTTGCGGAAACTGTCGCTGTTGAGCAGGTTCTTCAGCGGAACTATGCTGGGGGTGTCGTTAGCCACCTCGATGCCGACGGAGTCTGACAGGGTGACCACGCGGACGCCACGGGCCTTGAGGCTAAGGGCTATGTCTTCCTGGAGTTTCTTGATTTCGGAAATCTTGACTCCGGGGGCGGGGTTGACCTTGTAGAGGGTTACCGTGGGGCCGATGATGGCCTGCACGTCGGTTACTTCGATGCGGTAGGTCTGCAGGGCCGCGCGTATCTTGTTGTTGTTGCGGTTGAGCTCGTCGCTGCCCACCTCGCGCTTGCCGGAGGCATGGCTCTCCAGAAGCTCTATGCTGGGGAACTTGTACCAGGGCAGGCCCTCGGGCGGGTCCATGCGGTTGTCTATGGGTTTGAGTTCCCTGACCTCGGCGTCGAGGGTGTCGTCGGTGACGACCGTAATCTCAATCTCACCGTTTCCTGCCGGGGTTTCAGCGGGAGCGTCGGAAGATTCGGCCGCGGAGCCGGCATCGCCGTCTTCGGGTTCGCTTTCGTTTTCTGCGGGCTCGGGGAATACAGGTTCCGTGAAGGTCTTCTCCGGCTTCTTCTCTTCTGGTTCGGCCTTTTCAGCTACGGCCCTGGCGCTTTCGGGGGATTTCTCCCGGTTCAGGAGTTCGTATACCCAGTCAGTGAATCTGCGGGAAGAGAAGAACAGGTATGCCAGGAGCAGGATTACCGCCAGGATGGGGGTGACGACCGGTCCCATGAGTTCGGTCGACCAGCGGAATATCTGGGCGCCGAATTCGCCGCCGAGACCGCCTCCGAAGGCGTTTTCCATGCCTGCGAACCCGCCTGCGCAACCGAGGATTATGGATGAGACGAAGGCGCCGAAGACCGCCACGAGGGTGGTCTTGAGCAGCGAATACTGCCAGCGGCCGGCGATGAGACGGGCGCTGACGGCGCCGAGTATCACCAGCAGCGCGAAACTGCCGAGTCCGAAGAGCCTGCATACCAGCAGGAGGCCCATGCGGTAGCCGAGCTTGCCCGCGGCGTTGCCCGCCTTCGCCCCGCCCATGAGGGCCGGGTCGCTTAGCAGCGACATGTCTTCTTTCCAGTGGAAAAGATACGATACGGTGCTTATAAGCACGAAAACGGCGAGGGCCGCGACCAGCAGGCCGATTATCTTCACGGCCACCGAGCGCTCACGGTCGTCCCATTTCCGCCAGAAGGCCAGGTTGTCCCAGAATTTCCTCATTTGCCCTTGTTCTTGCGGTATTTGCGGTTACGGTTCTTCTTGCCGCCGCCCTGCTGGCCCTGTCCGGGACGGGCGAAGACGGCATCCTGCGACACTTTGCCCAGTTCTATCCCTTCGGGAACGTGGATCCTGCCGCCGGAAAGCTTCTCGATATCGGAGAATATGGTGGCGTCCGCTACGGAATCCTTGTTCCAGATGAGGTACTGAGTGCGCATGTATATCGCCAGGTTGCGGATGAGGGCGGTCTTGGTCTCGCCCTCAGGCTGCTCGCATATCAGGTCTATGATGCGCTCTATGTTGCGCCCGTAGTGCATGGCCTTGATCGGGCTGCCCTTCATGGGGAGGGGAACAGGTTTGGTTTCCATCTCTTCCTTCACGGGCGCGGGCCACGGGGAGTCGATGTCGAGATTGTACCCGGCTATCATATAGAGGTGGTCCCAGAGCTTGCGCTCCCAGTTTTCCTGCTGGCGCACCTGGGGATTGAGGATTTCCATGGTCTTCACGACCGCCCTGGCCTGCTCGCTGCGCTTGGCGCGGTCGGGTATGGTTTGGAGATACTCCGCCATCGCCAGGACGCCGCGGCCGTATTCCGGCATGGCAAGCGGCTCGCGTTCGGTATTGTATTGGAGATTTACAGTGTCTTTCATATCGCACAAAGATAATGAAAAAATCCCGCAAAAACACTATCTTTGCACCGTTATGACAAAAAGCTACAGGGTAGCAGGACACGTTTTCTCCTTCGACATTCCGGAGGCGCATCCGCTGTGGTCCCGCACAGGTCAGTACGAGCCTTTCGAACTGCCCTCCGCGGAAGCCTCCGTCTTTACGGTAGAGCTGGTGGAAAGCCTTCCCGAAATCTCCATGGAAAGGATTTACGGGGGAGACGAGGAGCCTGGCCAGCCTGTAGTGCTGCTTTATCACGGCGCGGATGGCTGGGCCTTTGAGATGGCTCCCTGCACCGGAATGCCGGTCTGCGGAAGGGTCTTTGCCGACGAGGGTTTCACCCACGCCAGGCTGCAGGTCCTGCGTCCGTCCGAAGCCCTGTTCGCGCTAAACAACACCGCGATGCTGATGTTCGCCTTCCGCACTGCCGGGCTGGACACCCTTGAAATGCACGCATCCGTCATAGTCAACGGCGGAAAGGCATATCTCTGGCTCGCAAAGAGCGGTACGGGCAAAAGCACCCATTCCCGTCTCTGGCTGGAGAACATTCCCGGAAGCCGCCTGCTGAACGACGACAACCCCGTCGTCCGGGTAATGGAAGACGGGCACGTGGAGGTGTTCGGCACCCCGTGGAGCGGCAAGACTCCATGCTATAAAAACGAGCACTGCCCGGCCGGCGCTTTCTCCGAAATAGTACGGAGCGCCGACAACCGCATAAGCCGTAAGGGCAATCTCGAAGCCTACGTGCTCCTGTGGTCTTCCTGTTCCGGCCTCAAGTGCTATCCCGGCATGGCCGACGCCCTGCACTCCACTTTCGAAAAGGTGGTGGCTGCCGTTCCCTGTTTCACCCTGGAATGCAGGCCCGACGCCGATGCGGCCCGGGTGTCTTCCGAAACCCTGCTTTCCCTGTGAGCGCCACCCGCATAACCCTTCCGAACGAAGTGATGCTGGGTTCCGTGAAGGAACTGCTGGCAGAGGGGAACTCGGTGGTAATCATGACCAAGGGACTGAGTATGCTGCCTTTCATCGAAGGCAAGCGCGACAGCGTGCTCCTCAGGCGCCTTTCCCCGGTGTGTGTCGGGGACATAGTCCTCGCGGAAATCGGTCCGGGGCATTACGTCCTGCACAGGGTGATTTCCGTTGAAGGGGAGAATGTGACGCTCAGGGGCGACGGCAACCTCCGCGGGGAGGAGCATTGCAGTCTTCAGGCCGTCGCGGGCACCGTGACAGCCATACAGAGGGAAGGGCGTGCCGACGTGGATCCACGGAGCGCAAGGCAGATGAGGCGCTGGCGCCGCTGGGCCTCGTTTCCCTACGCTGTGCGACGCTACTATCTTGCAATTTACAGACGAATAAAAAGGATAACCATATGAGAATCAAGGAAGGATTCAAGCTCCGCACCATGCTGGGCGAGCACATAGTCACAGGGGAATACCCCATGCAGGTGAACTTCAACAAGATGGTCTCCCTCAACGAGACCGCTGCCTATCTCTGGGAGAAGGTCCAGGGCAAGGACTTCACCGAAGCCGACCTTGCGAAGCTTCTTCTCGACGAGTACGAAGTGGACGAGGCCACGGCCAACAAAGACGCCGCCGCCCTTGCGGCAAAATGGAAGGAAATAGGCCTGATAGAGGGATGAGACCGTTCAGGGACTGTTTGGCCGGGCTTCTTGCCGCACTTCGCCCGCATAAATGGAGGGTGCTTTTCAGCGCTTTCCTGGGAATCGTGCAGGTAGCACTTTCCCTGGGCTTCGTGTGGTGCAGCAAATACGTGGTCGACCTGGCGACCGGCGAGACCGAAGGCTCCCTGCTGAAGGGAGTCTGTATCTTCGGAGGCATACTGCTGATGCAGGTCCTGGTCCGCACGGGAGCCCGTTACTGGGAAGGCTACATGGTGGTGGAGGCCCAGAACATGGGCCGCGCCAGGGTTTTCTCGCGTGTGATGCGCGGGATATGGGAAGGAAAGGATCGTTTCCACAGCGGAGATACGGTGAACCGTCTCGAGGAGGATGTGCGCGTGGTGGTGGACTTCATCTGCGTGTCCCTTCCCGGAGTCGTGGTAACCCTCTGCCAGCTGGTCGCGGCCTGCGTCTTCCTCTTCGCCCTGTCGCCCCAGCTCGGCTGGATACTTGTCTTCATCATGCCCGTCGCGGTAGTCGGGAGCCGTCTTTTCTTCCGTAAACTGCGTTCCCTTACCGGCGACATTCGCCGTGGCGACAGCCTTGTCCAGGCCCATATGCAGGAGAATATCCAGCACCGTATAGTGGTCCGTACAATGGGCAGCACCGAGGACACCCTCGACCAGTTGGACGAACTGCAGGACGATGTGAGAAAGGGTACGCTCAAGCGCCTCGGATATGCCGCGTTCTCGCGGACAATCATGCAGCTCGGATTCATGATGGGGTACGGAGCCGCCTTCGTTTGGAGCGTCTACGGAATAAGCAAAGGGACGGTTACCTACGGTCTCATGACTGCCTTCCTGCAGCTTGTCGGCCAGGTGCAGCGCCCCGTAGCAGAGCTCGCGGGGCAGATTCCCGCCTTCATCCGGGCCCTCTCAAGCGAAGACAGGCTGATGGATCTTGCCGAACAGACCCAGGAGAGGGAGGAGGCCGACGTCTGGCTCGACGGTGCACCCGGAATCCGGGTGGAAGGTCTTTCCTACAGGTACCCCGGAGCCAGGAAGTACGTTTTCGAGAACTTCAGCTTCGATTTCCGTCCGGGCACCATGACCGCTATACTCGGCCCGACCGGGGGCGGAAAGAGCACCCTGATAAGGATAATGCTCAATCTCCTCAAGCCGACTTCCGGAAGCGTTACCCTCTATGATCCTCCGACCCCGTCGGGGCCCGGAACTCTCTGCAATTTCATGTATGTTCCACAGGGGAATTCACTCATGAGCGGAAGCATAAGGCAGAACCTGAAACTGGCCGCGCCCGGTGCAAGCGACGAAGAACTGCTTGAGGCCCTCCACGATGCTTCGGCCGATTTCGTGAGGGACCTCCCGCAGGGGCTGGACACCCTCTGTGCCGAAGTGGGGCAGGGACTCAGCGAAGGCCAGGCCCAGAGGATAGCCATAGCCCGCGCCCTGCTGCGTCCGGGAGGCATACTCGTGCTGGACGAGGCCACGAGCGCGCTCGACCCCGCCACGGAAAAGGAACTTCTCGGTAATCTCGCCCGCAAATACCGCGGCCGCAAGACCATACTCTGTATTACCCACAGGCCGGCAGCCACCGAATATGCCGACGAGACTCTCAAAATGGCTTGAAGTTTGTATATTTGCTGATGCGACAATTCGATGCGATGAGAATCAGAAACTACATATTTGCGCTCCTTGCCGCCGGAGTCCTTGTGCTTCCTGGCTGCAAGAAGGACGATGACGACGACACTCCGTCCATTTACGGCACTATAAAGTTCGACGAGCTTCCCGCGTACGTGCTGAAAGGAGATTCCTTCCACTTCACGGCAACGGGAGCATACCGCGGCTCAGACAAGACCGACACCCTGGTCGGCTACTATATGTACAATTCGATGACCGCCCTGCGCGATACCATCCGCAAGGAGAATCAGAGCGGCGTGGCTGAGGGCGATTTCGTCGTGAACAAGGATACCACGGGAACCTTCACTTTCACTATATACGCCTTTGCCAAGGGTTATTACGGAAACAGCGCGTCGTGCACTTTCACCGTGGTGAATCCCGTTTTCAACGCCCCGGGGAGTTCCATTACCGGACATCCTTTCGAAATCGGAGTTACGAGTATACTAAACGATGCGCGTGACGGCCGGCTTTATTATGCCTCCTCAACCGCTTCCGGAGCATGGATGCTCAACAATCTCGCCTGGAACGGAGCGGGCGTTCCTTTCGCCGACGCGGACGCTATGAGCTACATATCCGGACGTTTCTATTCATGGGAAGAGGCAACGGAGGCCTGCCCGGTCGGTTGGAAACTGCCCTCCGACGCCGATTTCGTCGCGCTTGCTGGCGCAGGCTCGGCCGGGGAAACCATACCCGGCAAGGCCGGTATGCTCAAGGGCGACGTAAGTTTCAACGGTACGGCGATGTGGCCTTTCACCGATATTTCCGTAGTCATTACAAACGAAAGCATGTTCACCGCCATGCCGTGGGGTTATATGACCACGTCCGCGGGCATTCACAGTTTCAAATCCGTAAGGAATATGGCGGCTTTCTGGACCGCGGATTCCGTGGATGCGGACAACGCCCGCGTGAGGTACGTCCTGTCCGACTCCAACGACATCTTCGTCCAGGCTATGGACAAGAAGTCCTTCGGCGCTTCGGTGCGCTGCATCAAGGAATAATCACATCGAAGAAACAGTCTCAAGGGAATTCCTGAGGCACATTGCAAGCCAGTCGACAGCCCGCGCCAGCAGACGCGGGCTCGTTTTTGCCGCTTCCAGCACCGTGCACGCGAGTCCTCCGCTTATGAGCAGGCCTGTAAGCGGAAGGGATATGAGGTTGGAAAGCAGGAAGTACTTAGGGAAAGTATGGAAGCGCAGCCACACGAGAGGGGCCGTGAAGACCTGGCAGCTCAGCGACATGGCCATGGATTCCCAGGTGCGGCGCACCGGGTCCCAGCGTCCGCCGCGTCCGTTTAACGGGGGGTACCAGTCCCTGAGTCGCGGGTATATGAGAAATATCCCGAGCATGGCCAGATACGACAGCTGGAATCCGGCCGAGAACAACACCGAGGGCCTGGCGCACAACTGTATGAGGAGAGCGGTGCACAGTACCCCTGCCGGTGGCTTCCTGCGTCCCGGGCAGTTCCTTGCGATTTCGTTGAGGCATATGAAGAGGAAAGCCCTTACAGTCGACGGGCCCGCTCCCGTCATCATGGTATAGAATCCGGACATCAGGACAATAATGCATGAACGTATTATCCATGCCGGCCCGGAGTTCCCGAGGAATAGGAATAATTTGCTGAGTATGAGGTAAATGATTCCGAGGTGCAGGCCACTTAGCGCGAGTATGTGGGCGGCGCCCGCCTGCCGGAATGACTGCACCGTAGCCCTGTCGAGAAGTTCCCTGCGGCCGGTGATGAGTGCCAGCAGCAGTGCGTTGGTTTCCCGGTGAGGGAAGGGGATGCGCCTGATGACGGCCGACAGCCGCTCCAGGGCCATTTCCGGCATTCCGTCTGGAAGAACGGGGGAGTTGCTTCCAGCCGGGAGTGATTGGACGTTCCGTGAACTCCAGGTGAAGGCGCCGAGAAGCAGGAAGAGCAGGGCGGCAAGCCAGGTGCGGTGTCCTTTGCGGAGCGCCATGGCGGCAAGGCAGCAAGCCGCACCGGCCAGGCACACGGATCCCGCCGCCGGTCCAGCCCCCAGGGCGGCCGCGGCAATGGCTCCGGCGAGGAACGGCACGGAGAGGACCACCATGTTCAAGTCTGCCTTCACGGGGGCCGAATATATCATTCCGTCCGGATTGCAGGGGAGTAAACGGGGGAGTAAAACGCAAAAAAAGATTTTTTGAAGGCCATAAAGTTTTTATATCGGAAAAAAGGGATTAAATTTGTACGATTAAAACCATACCGATGATAATACTCGTAATCAATTGCGGCTCATCTTCCATCAAGTACAGGCTGATGGACATGAAGAGCGACGATGTCTACGACATCCTGGCCAAAGGCATAGTTGAAAAAATCGGCCTTCCCGACGGCATCAACACTTATGAACCTGCAGGTAAGGGCAAGATCAGCGTGAACCTTCCCGTTCCGGACCATACGGTCGGAATGCAGCTCATCCTGAACGACCTCGTCAGCCCCGAGCACGGAGTGCTGGGCAGCTTCGCCGACATCGAGGCGGTAGGCCACCGCATAGTGCAGGGCGCCGATTTCTTCAACGGCAGCGCTCTCGTGAACGACGACGTGCTCGACAAGATTGAGATCTGCGCCGAATTCGCGCCGCTCCACAACCACGCCCACCTGCTCGGCATTCGCGCCTGCAAGAAAGTGTTGCCCGAGGTCCCACAGGTAGTCGTGTTCGACACGGCCTTCCATCAGACCATGCCCGAACATGCTTACATGTACGCCCTTCCGTACGAGTATTACAGCAAGTATCACGTCCGCCGTTACGGCGCCCACGGAACTTCGCACGACTATGTGTCGCATGAAGGAGCCCGTATCGCCGGTATCGACATCAACAATTCGAAAATCATCACCTGCCACATCGGCAGCGGTTCTTCCGTTTGCGCCGTGCTGAACGGCAAGTGCGTGGACACTTCAATGGGCTTCACGCCGCTTGAAGGCATGATCATGGGAACGCGCTGCGGCTGCATCGACGCCAACATCGTTCCCTATATCATGAAGAAGGAGAACCTCACTCCCGACCAGATGACGGACATCATGAACAAGAAGAGCGGCTTCCTCGGCCTC
Source organism: Bacteroidales bacterium (assembly GCA_024691765.1). GTDB lineage: Bacteria > Bacteroidota > Bacteroidia > Bacteroidales > UBA932 > Cryptobacteroides. The sequence continues at coordinate 27,802 of JAILNI010000030.1, forward strand.
AGCCAGAAGACCTCCGACGCCCGCGAGCTCGACGCCCTGGCCGAGGGTGGCGACCACAAGGCCAAACTCGTCTTCAAGAAGCTCACTTACGATATCGTCAAACTCATCGGCGCCTACACGGCCGCCATGGACGGAGTGGACCTGATCGTCTTCACCGCCGGCATAGGCGAACACAATCCGCGCCTGCGCCGCCGCGTCTGCGAGAATCTCGGCTACCTGGGCGTCAAGATCGACCACGAGGCCAACAAGGCTTCCGGCGTGAACGCCGTCATCTCAGCCCCGGATTCCAAGGTGAAAGTGGCCCTCATCCCCACGGAAGAGGAACTCATGATAGCCCGCGACACCATGCACATCGTCTCAGCATTATACGAATAACACTATGATAGCAACTTTCAACGACCTCTTCGCAGAGCTCAGGGCAAAGAACATCTGCAAAAGACTCGTAGTCGCATGGGGCGTCGACGAGCACTCGATCGAAGCGGCATACAAGGCCGCGGAAATGGGCTTCGTAAAGGCAACGCTCGTGGGTGACTCCAAACTCATAGAGGAAGTGTGCAAGGCCCAGGGCTTCGACATGTCGAAATTCGAAATCGTGGACAATCCCGTAGAGCTCAAGGCGGTCGCCGAGGCTGTCCGCATGGTCCACGACGGCGAGGGAGACGTGCTCATGAAGGGTCTCTGCAGCACCGACAAGTTCCTCCGCGCCATACTCAACAAGGATTGCGGCCTGCTGCCCCCGAAGGGCCTGCTCAGCCATGTCGGCGTGATGGAAAACCCGAACTATCCCAAGCTGATGTTCCTCAGCGACATGGCCGTGATCCCGGCTCCGGATTTCCGCCAGAAGGTGAAGGAGACTGGCTTCATGCTCAACGTGGCACACAGCTTCGGCATCGCCAAGCCCAAGGTTGCGTTCATATCCGCCACCGAGCAGATGCTCGACAGCATTCCTTCCGCAATCGAGGCCGCAATGCTCGCAAAGATGTGCGACCGCGGACAGATAAAGGGATGTGTCGGAGACGGCCCGCTGGCGCTTGACGTCGCCATCGATCCGGAAAGCGTGGCTATCAAGAAGCTTGTCAGCCCCGTGGCAGGCGACGCCGACTGCATGCTCTTCCCCAACATCGAGAGCGCGAACGTCTTCTGGAAGACCAACTCGAAACTCTGCGGAGGCTCCGTCCGTCAGGCTGGAATACTCGTGGGCGTTACGGCTCCCTGCGTACTCGCGAGCCGTGCAGATACCGCCGACACCAAGCTTTGCAGCATAGCGACGGCGGTAATGAGTATAGCTTAGGCGGGAACTATCCTACCACGGGCTTGTATTTCGGAACAAGGCCTTTCATGAGGCTCCATGCCAGCAGATAGGCTATTCCGCAGAAGCAGAATACCACAAAGTAGCCGGCAGGCTTTCCGCTGAATCCAAGGAAACGGAAAGCCTCGCCTGCGTTTTCGGCATAGGTGAAGAGGTTTCCGGCAACCTTCTGGATTATCATCGAGCCGACTCCTCCGGCCATGGCGCCTATTCCCGTTACGGTCGCTATCGCACTCTTCGGGAACATGTCGCCTACGGTGCTGAAGAGGTTGGCGCTCCAGGCCTGATGTCCTGCGGCAGCGAGGCCTATCAGTATGGCAGGCCACCATGGGGAACTGACTCCAAGGGGCTGGGCAAGCAGGGCGAAAAGCGGGAAGAAGGCGAATATGAGCATGGCCAGCATGCGCCCGGGGTAGGGGTGCATGCCCCTCTTCTCGACGAAGAGCTTGGGCAGGTAGCCTCCGAAAATGGAGACCACTGTAACTATCGCGTAGAGCGTAAAGATGAGGGCCTGACCCTTCGGTTCCGTCATCTTGATGCCGAACTGGTTCGTGAAGTAGCTGGGAGCCCAGAAAAGGAAGAACCACCAGACTCCGTCGGTGAAGAACTTTCCGACTATGAAACTCCAGGTCTGGCGGAACTTGAAGCACTCCCACAGGCTGAACTTGGGCTCCTTTGCGGCTGCTTCCGCTGCCGCGGCCTTTTCCGCCGCCTCTGCGGCGCTGTCCTGATGGATATACTCGAGTTCGGCCTCGTTCACATGACTGCTCTTTTCCGGCTTGTCATACATGAAAGTCCAGAAGAACATCCAGATGAAGCCTATGCCGCCGATTATGATGAAAGCCCATTCCCAGCCAAGGTTCTTGGCCAGCGGGGGTATGCACAGCGGGGCTGCAAGCGCGCCTACCGAGGCTCCGGCGTTGAAGATGGAGGTGGCGAAGGCGCGGTCTTTCTTGGGGAAGTATTCTGCGGTAACCTTGATTGCGGCGGGGAAGTTGCCGGCTTCACCCAGGGCCAGGATTCCGCGGCAGAGCAGGAACAGCCACACGCTTACTGTGGCCACCACGCTCATGGTCTCGCCGGCTACGGCACCGGCCTTGAGTGCGGCAACGCTCTCCACTCCGGATACGAGATGCACCGTTCCCCAGCCGCATGCGGCATGCATGACGGCGCCTGCGGACCAGACTCCTATGGCGATGAGGTAGCCCTTCTTGGTGCCCATCCAGTCGACGAACTTGCCTGCGAAGAGGCAGAATATGGCGTACAGTATCGAGAACGCGGAGGTTATGGTACCGTAATCGGCGTCGGTCCAGCCGAATTCGGGCTTGATGAAGCCTTCGTAGGTGAGCGAAAGAACCTGGCGGTCGAGATAATTTACCGTGGTGGCGAAGAAAAGCAGCGAGCAGAGCCACCAGCGCCAGTTGGTCATGAGTTTTTTCTGAGTGGACATATTAGAAATTGAAATAGTTCTTTGCGTTGTCGTAACAGATGTCGCGTACCATATTCTTTATGGTATCCATTTCGCTGACGGGCAGTTTGCCGTCCTCGATGTCGCGGCCGAGCACGTCGCAAAGTATGCGGCGGAAGTATTCGTGGCGGGGATAGCTGATGAAGGACCGGGAGTCGGTGAGCATTCCCACGAAACGGCTCAGGAGCCCGAGGGCGCTCAGGGCGTTCAACTGCTTGCGCATGCCGTCTTCCTGATCCAGGAACCACCAGGCGGCGCCGAACTGCATCTTTCCGGGGAAGCTGCCGTCGTTGAAGGTGTAGGCCATGGTGGCCAGCACCTCGTTGTCCTTGGGATTGAGGCAGTAGAGTATGGTCTTGGCGAGTTCTCCTTCGCGCTCCAGGCTGTCCAGGAACTTATGCCCGGCGGCTGCCATGGGAAGGTCGTGGATGGCGTCGTAACCCGTATCCGGGCCGACGCTTTCGAACATGCGGCTGTTGTTGTTGCGTATGGCGCCTACATGGAACTGCTGGGCCCAGCCCGACTTCGCGTCCATCACGGCCACGTCGTGCATGAAGGCGCTGCGGAATTTTTCGAGTTCGGTAGCGGAAGGCTTGCGCCCGAGCAGGACCTTCTTGAATATGAGTTCTATTTCAATCTGCTTGTAATCGGCCGCATAGAAGGTCTCCAGGCCATGGTCCGACAGCTTGCACCCCATGGATGCGAAGAAGTCGTGGCGTATCTTGAGCGCCTCGAGAAGGTCGGCGTAGGAGTCTATCTCCTTGCCTGCGGCTTCGCCAAGTTTCTGAAGGTATTCCCTGTAGGCCTTGGGATTCTCTATGGCCATGGCCTTGTCGGGCCTCCAGGCCGGAAGGACCTTCGTGCCGAAGGGTTTCCGGGCTATCTGTTTGTGCCAGCGCAGGTCGTCCGCCGGATCGTCCGTGGTGCAGACTACCTCGACCCCGAACTTGCGGATGAGTGCCTGGCCGCGGAATTCCGGGGTGGCGAGCTTGGCGTTGCACTCCTCGAAAATTTCTCGGGCCGTCTCCGGCTTGAGTATCTTGTATATCCCGAATACCCTTGCGAGTTCCAGCTGGGTCCAGTGGTAAAGGGGATTGCGCATCAGGCGCGGCATGGTTTCCGCCCACTTCTCAAAGGTTTCCCAACTGCTCTTCCTGCCTCCCGTAAGATAGTCCTCCGGGACTCCGTTGCCACGCATCTGGCGCCATTTGTAATGGTCTCCGTAATGGCCGTCCACCAGCCAGAGCTGGGTGATGTCGCGGAACTGTATGTTCTCGGCAATCTGCTGGGGAACGAGATGGCAGTGATAATCGATGATTGGCATGCCCTCGGCGGCGTCGTGATAGAGTTCGCGTGCCGCATCCGTGGTGAGCATGAAGTCTGGATGAATGAATTCCATATGCGGTGATTTGGCTTGTCTTACAAATATAGGAATAAAAAAAGTATCTTTGCAATGCCATGAAAATAGTTTGTGACGACAAAATACCATTCCTTAAAGGCGTGTTCGAGCCGTACGCGGAAGTTCTCTACCTCCCTGGAAAAGAAACCCGCCCCGAAACGGTCAGGGACGCGGACGCGCTGATAACCAGGACCCGCACCGTCTGCGACAGGAATCTCCTGGAAGGTTCCGGCGTGAAGATAATAGCTACAGCCACCATAGGTTACGACCATATCGACACCTCATGGTGCGAATCCGCAGGGATAGAATGGGCGAACGCTCCGGGATGCAACTCGTCTTCCGTCAGGCAATATGTGACTTCTGTCCTGTGCCGTCTTGTTTCGGAATTCGGACTCCGCTTCGAGAACCTCACCCTCGGGGTGGTGGGAGTCGGGCATGTGGGCTCCAAGGTCGCGGATGCCGCTTCGGCCCTGGGAATGAAGGTGCTGCTGTGCGACCCCCCGCGGGCCAGGAAGGAAGGGCCGGAAGGATTCGTGGATTTGGAAGAAATAATAGACAAATCGGATATCATAACCCTTCACGTTCCACTCTCAAAAGAGGGTCCTGATGCCACCTGGCACCTGTTTGACTCGGAAAGGCTTTCAGAATTGAAACCTTCCCAGATATTCGTAAATTCTTCCAGGGGACCGATCGTGGACAATGCTTCGCTTAAAGAATGCCTGAAAAGGAAATCCCTGAAGGCAGCGGTTCTGGATGTCTGGGAAAACGAACCGGAAATAGACAGGGAACTGCTGGATTTACTGGCGCTTGCGACTCCCCATATCGCAGGATACAGTGCCGACGGAAAAGCCAACGGCACCGCCGCAAGCGTCCGTACTGTGGCCCGAAAGCTGGACCTGCCTCTTGGGAACTGGAGCCCGTCAGGAATCCCGGCGCCGCGTCAGGCCCTTGATTTCCGCCTGGATGCTGCGGGGAAAACCCCGCAGGAGGTACTCTGCGAGGCGGTGCTGCATACCTACGACGTTGCGGAAGACGATACCGCGCTCCGCAAAAACCCCGGATCGTTTGAAAAGCTCCGTGGAGATTATCCCGTACGCCGGGAATTTACAGCTTTCCATGTGTCGCTGGACGGAGGTGCGGAAAAGGCGGCGTCCGCATTGAGAAGGCTTGGGTTCGAAGTGGACTGAAAAGCCGCAAAAAAGTGAGGGATTTCCGGGAAAAATAACTATATTCGTAACCATGGAAATTTCTCTCAGGCAGGGCTGCAGATACGCCCTTCTCGTTCCCACCAGCATGGGACTCCGCATTACCCCCGAAAACGGCCAGCCGGTACAGTCCAGCGATGTTTTCCGTCTCCAGGCAACAAGCGCCGAGACCAATGTCGCCAGTGTGCCCTCCTATCTGGGTTTGCCGGTAAAGGTGCTCACCGCTTTTGTGAAGGGCAATCCCTTCGCCGCTTTCATCAAGGCCAATCTCCGCGCCCGCGGAATGGATTTCGAAGGTCCGGAGCTGGAACAGGGCGGCCCATGGGGCTACAGGCATCAGATCAACGTCGCCGACAGCGGATACGGCTCTCGCGGGCCGCGCGTCTGGAACGACCGTGCCGGTGAAGTGGGCCGGACCCTCAGCGTGAAGGATTTTGACCTGGACCGCATCTTCGGGAGCGAGGGAGTGCAGATAGTGCACCTCAGCGGCCTTATCGCCGCCCTCAGCCCCGAAACCGGCAAATTCTGCCTGGAGATAGCAAGGGCCGCCAAAAAGTACGGCACCCGCATCAGTTTCGACCTCAACTTCAGGGCTTCCTTCTGGGCCGGCCGCGAAAAGGAACTCCGGAGCATCTTCTCGGAGATATGCTCGATCGCCGACATCCTCATAGGCAATGAGGAGGATTTCCAGCTCTGCCTTGGAATCGACGGCCCCGAGGCCGGAGGCAAGGAGATAGCCTCCAAGATAGAGGGCTTCAAGGGAATGATAGGGGAGGTACGTAAGCAGTATCCGAACGCGCAGGTGTATGCTACCACCCTTAGGGAAGTGGTGAATGCCAACGAGCACCGCTGGGGAGCCATAATGCTTGCCGGAGACGAATGGCAGGTGATTGAGCCGCGCCCGATAAGGGTGCTCGACCGCATAGGCGGCGGCGATGGTTTCGTGGGTGGCCTTCTCTACGGAATACTCAGGGCTTGGGAGCCGGAAAAATGGGCTCAGTTCGGCTGGGCTACCGGAGCCCTCGCCACCACAATGCTCACCGATTATGCCCAGCCTGCCGACGAAGAGCAGGTGTGGAGCATATGGAGCGGCAACGCCAGGGTAAAAAGGTAGTCAGGGCCTGACGTCATGCTCTACTGCGCAATAGGTTCGAAGGATGCCGTCATCACCCCTCAGGAGGTGAAGGATGCCCTTTTCGGCGTGTTCGAAAAACTCGGCCCAAGGAAGCGCGTGATGGCGATTCCGCCGGACTATACCCGTCTCAACTCGTTTGCAGGCCCCATTACGGCCATGGTGGACGAGTACTACGACGCAAGGCTTACGGACATCCTTCCAGCCCTTGGCACCCACAGCCCCATGACTCCGGAACAGATAAGCGATATGTTTCCCGGAGTGCCGCAGGACAAGTTCCGCGTCCACGACTGGCGGGGCGGGGTCGTTTCGATAGGGGAGGTTCCCGCTTCCTACATAGAGAAAGTTTCGGAGGGAAAACTCCACTACGGCATGCAGGTCCAGGTGAACCGCCTGCTTCTGGACCCTGGATTCGACGCCATCTTCTCCATAGGCCAGGTAGTTCCTCACGAGGTGATAGGCATGGCGAACTACACCAAGAACATTTTCGTGGGCACGGGAGGCTCCGACTTCATCAACAAGAGCCATTTCATCGGTTCCGTCTACGGCATGGAACGCATCATGGGAAGGGCCAAGAGCCCGGTCAGGGACGTCTTCGAGTACGCCCGTACGCACTTCGCCTCCGACATTCCCATCATCTACATACTTACCGTGCGTGCCAAGCAGGACGGGAAGATGGTAACCCGCGGCCTTTTCGTAGGAGACGACTTCGAATGCTTCCGGAAAGCCGCCGAGCTCTCCCTGGAGACCAACTTCATAATGGTGGAAAAGCCTATCCGCAAATGCCTTGTCTGGCTGGATCCGGCCGAATTCAAAAGCACCTGGCTGGGGAACAAAGCCGTTTACCGCACGCGCATGGCGCTTGCCGACGGGGCTCAGCTGATTATCATGGCTCCGGCCCTCAGGGAATTCGGGGAAGACAAGACCATCGACTCCCTGATTCGCAAATACGGCTACAAGGGAACTCCGCACACGCTTGCAGCTACCGAGGCGAACGCAGAACTCAGGGAGAATCTCGGCGCGTCGGCGCACCTTATTCACGGCTCCTCGGAGGGCAGGTTCGAAATAATCTATGCCCCCGGACCGGAGATGAGCAGGGAGGAGATAGAAAGCGTCGGCTATGGCTATGCCGACCTTGCCGCCCTGGAAGAAAAATACCGTCCTGAATCCCTTAAAGACGGATGGAACACCGTTGACGGAGAGGAAATCTATTACATCTCCAACCCGGCGCTCGGGCTTTGGGCCCACAGGGACAGATTTAAGGATTAGAAAAAACTGAAGAGATATGGAAAAAAGTGACATCGGACTTATCGGCCTTGCCGTAATGGGCGAGAACCTTGTCCTTAACATGGAAAGCAAAGGCTTCCGCGTCAGCGTTTTCAACCGCACGGTGGAAAAAGTGGAGCGGTTCATGGCGGGCCGCGGTGCCGGCAGAAACATCTACGGGGCCTCTTCGCTGGAGGATTTCATAGGCAGCCTCAAGGCTCCCCGCAAGGTTTTCCTCATGGTGAAGGCCGGGCAGGCCGTCGACGACTTCATAGAGAAACTGATACCGCTTCTGGATAAGGGCGACATCATTATAGACGGCGGAAACACGCATTTCCCCGATACCGCAAGGCGCACTGCATACGTTGAGAGCAAAGGCCTCCTCTACATAGGCACAGGCGTGTCCGGCGGCGAAGAGGGTGCCCTCAAGGGTCCCAGCATGATGCCCGGAGGTTCTCCCGCCGCCTGGCCCGCAGTGAAGCCCATTTTCCAGGGTATATGCGCAAAGGTGGAAGGCGGCGCCCCCTGCTGCGACTGGGTAGGTGAAGGCGGAGCGGGCCATTTCGTGAAGATGGTCCACAACGGAATCGAATACGGCGACATTCAGCTCATATGCGAGTGTTATTCCATAATGAAGAACCTGCTCGGGATGAGCAATGAAGAAATGCACGCCACCTTCGCCGAATGGAACAGGGGCGACCTGGACAGCTATCTGGTAGAGATTACACGCGATATTCTTGCAAAGAAAGACGAAAACGGCGCCTATGTGCTGGATTACATACTCGACACCGCAGGCCAGAAGGGAACCGGAAAGTGGACCGCGATCGCGGCCCTCGACGCCGGAGTACCCCTCACGCTGATAGGGGAGAGCGTATTCGCCCGCAGCCTTTCCGCCCAGAAGGAGGAGAGGGTGGCGGCGTCGGGGATACTGCGCGGTCCTTCTCCGAAAGCCTATTCCGGCGACCGCAAAGCCTTCCTGGCCGATTTGCAGAAGGCCCTTTTCGCCGCCAAGGTGGTCTCCTACGCCCAGGGCTACAGCCTGATGAGGGCGGCGGCGAAGGAATACGGCTGGAACCTTAACTACGGCGGCATCGCCCTGATGTGGAGGGGCGGCTGCATCATACGCAGCGTCTTCCTCGGCAAGATAAAGGAAGCTTTCGACAAGAACCCCGAAATCGCCAACATCCTGCTGGATCCCTACTTCACCGAAAAGCTTGCGTCTGCACAGGACGGCTGGCGCAACGTGCTGGCGGAGGCAATAAAGAACGGCATCGCGGTTCCCTGCATGAGCGCGGCGCTCGAATACTACGACGGCTATCGCAGCGGGAGGCTCCCCGCCAACCTGCTCCAGGCACAGAGAGACTACTTCGGTGCCCATACTTACGAGCGCACGGACCGTCCGCGCGGTGAATTCTTCCACACGAACTGGACAGGAGAAGGCGGCGATACCGTTGCCGGAACCTATAACGCATAATCTTGTGGACGGAAGGAAACAGTTCCTCGCATTCGACTGCGGCGCCACCAGCGGCCGCGCCATCCTCGCCACCTTCGAAGGGAGCGGGTTCGGAATGGAAGAAGTATATCGTTTCCCCTCCGAAATGGTGCGTGATGGCGGACGTGTGTGCTGGAACGTGAACGCCATGTTCCGTCATTTTACGGAGTGCCTTAAGCAACTCGGTGCAAGGGGAGTGAAACTCGTATCCATAGGAATTGACACCTGGGGGGTCGATTTCGGCTGCATAGGCAGTGACGGCACCCTCACCGGCCTGCCCCGCTGCTACCGCGACCCGTATACCGAGGGCGTCCCGGAAAAGTTCTTCGGCAGGGTGCCCCGCGAGCGACTCTATGCACGCACGGGCATACAGATAATGGACTTCAATACGGTTTTCCAGCTCTACGCCCAGACCCTGGCGGGAGAGGAAGCCCTTGCCAAAGCCGAATCCATACTTTTCATGCCGGACCTGCTGTCCTACATGCTTACGGGCAATAAAGTCTGCGAATATACAGACGCCTCCACCTCCGGCATGATGGACCAGGGCTCGCGCCAGTTCGACAAGGCGCTCCTGGAGGAGGCCGGCATTCGCACGGATTTCCTTCTTCCCATCGTGCAGCCGGGAACCAGGGTAGGGGTGCTGAAGCCGGAACTCGCCGCCGAAACGGGTCTCGGCCCCGTGCCGGTTATAGCTGTAGCAGGGCACGACACTGCATCTGCGATAGCAGCCGTGCCGGCAGCGGACGAGCGTTTCGCCTATCTTTCCAGCGGCACCTGGAGCCTTATGGGCATAGAGGTGCCGGGGCCTGTCGTCAACGAAGAATCAGCCCGCCTGAACTTCACCAACGAGGGCGGCATCGAAGGAACTACAAGGTTCCTCAAGAACATAACGGGAATGTGGCTGCTGGAGCAGTGCCGTGCCGTCTGGAAGGCTTCCGGCAAGGATTATTCCTATGCTGAGCTGGTGAGGATGGCCATGTCCGAGGCTTCCTCCCCGGGGCGCATCAACCCCGACGACACGCGTTTCGCGCATCCGGACAATATGGTGCTCGAGATAGAGGCGGCCCTTGGCCCTGACGGCCGGGAAGTGACTGACGCCCAGATTGTTTCCTGTATCTACCATTCGCTTGCCGACCGTTACGCGGAGGTTCTGGAAATGCTCCGGGGCTTCGCGCCTTTTGAAATCGACAAGCTCCACATAATAGGCGGAGGCAGCGCGAACGAGCTGCTGAACCAGTGGACGGCCGACGCTACGGGCATCCCGGTGGTGGCGGGCCCGGCGGAAGCCACCGCCATCGGCAATATCATGATGCAGGCAAAGGCCGCCGGTCTCGTGGCAGACCGCTGGGAGATGCGCCGCATCATAGCCAAAGTTTTCGAAGTAAAAACATTCAATCCGTCATAAAATGAAAGAATCTCAGATCCTTAAATCATACGAAATCGCGAAGGAGCGCTATGCCGCCCTCGGCGTGGATACCGACAAGGCCGTCGCAATCCTTGAGAAGACCCCCATCTCGCTGCACTGCTGGCAGACCGACGACGTGGTCGGCTTCGAGCGTAACGAAGCCCTGTCCGGAGGTATACAGACAACCGGCAACTATCCCGGACGCGCCCGCAACATAGATGAGGTGCGCGCCGACGTCAAGTTCGCGAAGAGCCTGATAGCCGGAAGCCACCGCCTGAATCTTCACGAAATCTACGGAGATTTCAAGGGAAAGTCCGTCGACCGCGACGAGGTCGGCCCCGAGCATTTCGAGAGCTGGATCCAGTGGGCCCGCGAGAATGACCTGAAGCTCGACTTCAACTCGACGTCCTTCTCCCATCCGAAAAGCGGCAACCTCAGCCTTTCCAATCCCGATCCGGCAATACGGGCCTTCTGGATTGAGCATACCAAGCGCTGCCGCCGCATAGCCGACGCCATGGGAAAGGCCCAGAACGACCCCTGCATAATGAACATCTGGGTGCACGACGGCAGCAAGGATCTGACCGTGGAGCGCAAGCGCTACCGCGAGATTTTCGCCGAAAGCCTGGACGAAATCCTCAAGGAAGACCTTCCGGGCATGAAGACCTGCCTTGAGGCCAAGCTTTTCGGGATTGGCCTTGAGAGCTACACGGTGGGCTCCCACGACTTCGTGGCCGGCTACTGCGCCACCCACAAACTGATGTACACCCTCGACACGGGGCACTACGAGATGACGGAAAACGTGTCCGACATGGTCGCCAGCCTGCTTCTCTTCGTTCCCGAACTGATGCTGCACGTGAGCCGGCCCATACGCTGGGATTCCGACCACGTAACCATCATGAACGACCAGACCCTCGACCTCTTCAAGGAGATAGTCCGCGCCGACGCCCTGAACCGCGCCCACATAGGGCTCGACTACTTCGACGCCGCAATCAACCGCATAGGAGCTTATGTGATAGGCACCCGCGCCACGCAGAAATGCCTGCTCAGCGCACTCCTGGAACCCATTGCCAGGCTTCGCGAATACGAAGACGCCGGAAAGGGCTTCCAGCGCCTGGCCCTCCTCGAAGAGGCGAAGACACTGCCCTTCGGCGCCGTGTTCGATTACTTCAACTACCGCAACGGCGTTCCGGTGGGCGAAGCCTTCATACCCGAAATTGAAAAGTACGAGAAAGAAGTGACATCCAAACGATGAAACTGATATTTGGTTTACTGATCATAGCAGTAGGGGCGTTCTGCCAAAGCTCCAGCTATGTTCCCATCAACAAGATAAAGAAGTGGAGCTGGGAAAGCTACTGGATAGTCCAGGGCGTATTCGCCTGGCTGCTGTTCCCGCTGCTGGGAGCCCTGCTGGCCGTACCTGAAGGCGAAAGCCTCTGGGCGCTCTTCACCTCCCATCCCAGGGAAAGCCTCCTCACCATGCTCTTCGGCGCCCTGTGGGGCGTGGGCGGACTAACCTTCGGCCTGAGCATGCGCTACCTTGGCGTTGCCCTTGGGCAGAGCATAGCCCTGGGCACCTGTTCCGCCCTCGGCGCCATCCTGGGCCCCGTCCTTACCGGCCACGCGAATGACCTCACGAGTGCCGTCATCATCGGCGTGGTGGTCACGCTCATCGGAATCGCCATCATCGGCGTAGCCGGAGCCATGAAAGCCTCCGCCCTCCCGGAAGAGGAGAAGAAGAAGGCGGTCAAGGACTTCAACTTCGGCAAGGGTATCTTCGTAGCCCTGTTGGCTGGCCTTATGAGCGCCTGCTTCGCTATCGGCCTCAGCTTCGGCGCCCCGCTCTCCTGGCCGCAGACCAAAACCATCTTCGCAAGCCTGCCGGCCACGCTGCTCGTTACGGTAGGCGGCTTCCTCACCAACGCCTGCTACTGCTTCTACCAGAATTGCAGGAACAAGACCTGGGGAGACTACCGTCAGAAGGGCCTCTGGGGCAACAACCTCCTGTTCTGCTGCCTGGCGGGCCTGCTTTGGTACAGCCAGTTCTTCGGCCTCAGCCTCGGCAAGGGTTTCCTGGCGGATTATCCCGTCCTAATCACCTTCAGCTGGTGCATCCTGATGTCGCTGAACGTAGTCTTCAGCAACGTATGGGGCATACTGCTCAAGGAGTGGAAGGGTATATCCCGTAAGGCTGTCACCGTCCTTGTGGCCGGCATTATTGTCTTGATAATAAGCACATTCCTGCCTCAGTTAATATGAGTATTCTCGATAACAGACCGGCCCTGAAGGCCGAAATCGACCGCGTGGCGGAAGTGGCGGGCTACCTGTGGCAGAAAGGCTGGGCCGAACGCAACGGGGGCAACATCACCGTCAACATAAGCGAATTCGCCGATGATGAGATGCGCGCCCTCCCTGCAATCGCCGGACCTTTCGAAACAGGAAAGAAGCTTCCTCATCTGGCCGGCTGCTGGTTCTACTGCAAGGGCACGGGAAAACGCATGCGCGACCTGGCCCGCTACCCCATGGCGAACGGCTCCATAATACGCATAAGCGAAGACTGCGCCCACTACGAGATAGTGGCGGATTCTGCGGTCGCACCCACTTCCGAACTGCCATCGCATCTTGCCGTGCACGATTATCTGTTGGCGAAGGGCTCTCCCTACAGGGCAAGCCTGCACACCCACCCGATTGAACTGGTGGCACTCACTCACAGCCGCAAGTGGCTTCAGAAGGACGCGGCTACACGCATGCTCTGGTCGATGATACCGGAGACGAAGGCTTTCTGCCCCCGCGGACTCGGGATGGTGCCGTACATGCTGCCGTCCAGCGTGGAACTGGCCGATGCGACCATCAGCGCCATTGATGAAGACTACGACGTGGTGATGTGGGAGAAGCACGGCGTCTTCGCGGTGGACGTGGATGTGATGGACGCCTTCGACCAGGTGGACGTGCTCAACAAGGCCGCGCAGATTTACATGGCCGCAAAGAGCATGGGCTTCGAGCCCGAAGGCATGAGTGATGCCCAGATGAAGGAGATGTCCAAGGCGTTCAACCTTCCCAAATAATTGTCAATCATTATATTATGAAGATAGGTAAGTATTCTTTCGGAATTGGCGACCGTTTCGCTCGCGAAGGCGTCAACCAGCTCAGGGCCCTCATAGAGGCCGAAGAGCGTTTCGGTGTGCACTTTGTGCCCGTATGGAACAAGTCCAACCGTGAACATCAGATCGTGGGCACCCAGCCCGGGGAAACCCGCGCGGAGGCCGATGCGGCCGTAAAGGCTCTCGGCTACAAGGGACAGTATTTCGTGGATGCGGACCACATCAACCTTACGAACGTGGACCGTTTCATCGACTCGTCCGATTTCTTCACCATCGACGTGGCCGACTACATAGGCAAGAGCGGCAGCATGGAGGAGCGTTTCCTTCCCGCAATCAGGGAAGCCGGCCGCATCTACCGTCACATCGCGGAAAAGAAGGGAGCGGACAATTTCGTCACCGAGGTTTCAATGGACGAGGTGGACGTGGCCCAGACTCCGGAGGAACTCCGCTACATCCTTCGTGAAATTGCAAAGGAGGGGATTCCGGTTCAGACCATAGCCCCCAAGTTCACGGGCCGTTTCAACAAGGGCGTGGACTATCGCGGCGACCTTTCGCAGTTCGAAAAGGAGTTCGAACAGGACCTGCTGGTGATCAAGGAGGCGGTGCGTGAATACGGGCTTCCGGAAAACCTCAAGCTCAGCATACACTCCGGTTCCGACAAGTTCAGCATCTATCCAATCATGGGCAGGCTTATACGCAAGCACGACATGGGCATACATATCAAGACGGCCGGAACCACATGGCTCGAGGAGAACATAGGCCTTGCCGTAGCCGACCCCGCGGCCCTCGAGCTTGCGAAGAAGATATACGTGAACGCCCTCGGACGCATGGACGAACTCACCGTTCCCTACGCCACCGTCATAGATGTGGACGTAACGAAGCTGCCTTCTCCCGAGGAGGTTGCGAAGTGGGATGCCGAGACCTACGCCCGCACCATGAGGCACAATCAGGCGGACCCTCTCTACAATCCTTCCTTCCGCCAGCTTATTCACGTGAGCTACAAGATCGCGGCCGAACTCGCTGATGAGTTCCTTCCCGCCCTCGAGAAGCATACCGACGTGATAGGGGAGCAGATTACCGCCAACCTCTGCGACCGCCACATAGCCAGACTTTTCAGCAGATAGCTTTATGAAATACTCATTCGACGACCTGAAAGGACGCAACTGCGTCATTACCGGAGGCTTCGGAGTTCTGGGCCTCGCACTTACCAAAGGCCTGGCTTCGGCCGGAGTGAACATAGCCGTAATCTCACGCAAGGCAGGCAGCGATCCGCGTGCCGCCGAAATAGCGAAGGAGTTCGGCGTAAAGTGCATAGGCATTTCCGCCAGCACTCTCGACAAGGAGGCCCTGGAGGCCGCATGCAGGGAGGTGAACGCCAAACTCGGCCGTATCGACATCCTCATCAACTGCGCCGGAGGCAATTCCCCCAAGGCGACCTGCCCTGCCGAGCAGATGGCAGCCGACACTCCGCTGTCCGAGAGCTTCTACGGCCTCGACATCGCGGGCTTCAAGGATGTGTTCGACCTGAACTTTCAGGGAACCATACTGGCCACGATGGTCTTCACCAGGGAAATGGCGTCCGACGGCAAGGGAGGCAGCGTGCTTAACATCTCCAGCATGAACTCCTACCGTCCGCTTACCAAGATACCGGCCTATTCGGCCGCAAAGGGAGCCATCAACAACTTCACCCAGTGGTACAGCGTTCACGTGGCCCAGCTGGGCATACGCTGCAACGCCATCGCCCCCGGTTTCTTCCTTACCGACCAGAACCGCTTCCTGCTCACCGACGAGTCTACCGGAGAACTCAAGCCGCGCGGAAAAAAGATAATAGCCAACACCCCGGTCCACCGTTTCGGCGAACCCGACGACCTGGTGGGTACCATGTTGTATCTGCTCAGCGACATTTCCGGCTTCGTAACCGGAGTGACCATTCCCGTAGACGGCGGTTATTCCGCCTTCGGAGGCGTGTAGAACGGCTATTCAGCCGGATAAATATTGAGGATTATATAATCCCTGAGGTCTTCGCGCTCGAGTATGTCCCGGGCGCGAAACCATACATGGCCGGATGCATACCAGCAGTCGCGGACCATGTCCACCTGCCGGCCGAACTCCTCCACGTCCTCGAAGCCCCTGTCCACGCGGCGCCTGTAAAACATGGGGTCGTGCTTGTAAGCCGCGAGACCTATGTAAAGGGGAACTCCGTTCATCACGTTCTGCCATTCCTTGAGCACTCTCGGGAAAGCGGCGAAATCGCCCCTGCCTATGCTCCAGTAAAGCTGGGGGAGAAGGTAGTCGACGCTGCCTTCGCGAACCCATCTGCGCGGGTCGGCGTAAAGGCGGCAGGTGTTGGATACGCGCCCCTGGGGCGAAACCCCGAAAACGGCGTCCGGCCTGACCTCATGGGTGGTTTCATGCAGGGTTTTCACCACCTTGTCGATATTGCAGAAGCGCCATTCTTCCAGAGACTTTCCTGCGCCGTACGCCGCATAGAGGGTGGAATCGTTCCAGGCTCCCGCTTCGCTCCAGCCCCGCCTGTCGTCGCGCAGTCCGTCGGGGTAGAAGTAATCGTCGATATGGATGCCGTCCACGTCGTAACGGGTGAGGATTTCCCGCGTGATGTCGGACAGGAACTGCACCACTTCGGGGTTGCCAGGGTCCAGATAATCGCGTCCGCCGTAATTGTGAACCCATTCCGGATGCTCATGCTTTACCTGGGTGCGGGCCCTGTCTGTGGAGTCGGAGAGGCTTACGCGCAGGGGATTTATCCAGGCGTGGATGGCCATGCCGTTGTCGTGCGCTACCCGCACCGCTATGCTCAGCGGGTCGAAATAGGGAGACATGCCCTCCACTCCCGTCAGCTGCCTGCTCCAGGGAAGGATGTCGGAAGCGTACATCGCATCCATCTCGCTGACCGCCTGGAAATAAAGGGTGTTGCAGCCCATTGCCGCCAATTCCCTTATGCTGGAGATGAGGTCGCTGCGCTGTACGAAATGCGAACGTTCGCCGCGTGGCCAGTCGAGTCCGCCCACCGTGGCAAGCCACACCCCGCGCTGCTCCTCGATGACGAGGGAGTCTGCCTGCGCCTTCGCGAAGGGGGAGACCAGAAAGAGTGAGAGCAGTATTGACAGGAGCCCCTTCATTTACAGAACCTTTACTTCCAGGGAATCTTCGACTGTGTAGTCGTAGTCTTCGTCATAGATGGTGGCACAGGCCCTGTGGGAATCGGCATAAAGCCTGGATTCGCCCCGGCGGAGGGTGTCCGTGAACTCCTTGTGATCCGGCGTGAAAACGCTTCCAACCTTGAAGCTGACGCTGTCAGGACCGACTTCGGTTATTTCTATGCCCTGCTTCGTCCCGAAGCCGGAATCCCTGTCGATGGCGGCAGCGGAGCCGTAGCTCACGAAGCCTTTGGCGGCGGGGAAGAGGAAAGTGCCGGTGTGATTGTAATCGAATCCGGAGTGATGTTCCGTGACCAGCATCAATGGGGATTTGAGCGCGGCATCGACCTTAATGGATTCGGGAACGAGCCTTCCGCCATCCCATTCCCCTTCGAACGACAGCCCGCTTGCGAAAGTGTATTTGCCGTGGCCGGTGACGGGACCTTCGTAGCAGTCGCCGTTGGCATATTCCTTAATGGCCGATCCGGTGAGGTTGCCGTCCACCCATTCGCCCTCGACGCGGTCCTTTCCGTTGGTGAAACTGCCGTCGAAATGATCTTTTACGAGCACTCCGTGGCCGTGGCGCTTGCCCTCTTTGAATCCACCGGTGTATGTTTCGGTGACAGTGGAGCAATGGATGCCCACCTCGCTGCTGTCTTTGGAAGTGCCCTGGCCGTGCTGTTTGTCGTCGAACCATTCGCCTTTGTAGTCGTGAACATAACGGCGGCCCCCCTTGCTCATACTGTGATAGTGGCCCTGTCCCTGCCGCTTGCCGTCCACCCAGGCGCCATCGTATTCGCCCCAGTAGCCGTTGAGCTTGTAGTCCATGTGGCCGTTTCCGTGTGGCAGGCCTTCCGAGTTCACGTCGCCCTTATATACGTCTCCGTTTTCGAATTTGATGGTTTGCGGGGCTTTGACCGTCTCGCATTTGTGATCCTCGTAGAGTTCGGCGCATTTCTCACTGCCGAGATTCATTCCCTTTTCCCAGAGTTTTACGGCACCGTTCACGTCGGGGTTGCCGTCCGGAGTCCAGTCACCCTCGTAGAGCATAGTCCCCATCGAAGCGTAGGCCTCGGTATATCCTGCGTCCACGGCCTCAGTGAATTTCATCCAAGCCTCGGCGTAATTCAGCTCGCACTCGTAGAGTATCATACCGTATTCGTAATGGCCGAAGGCGACATACTCCGCTAATTCTTCGGGACTGCCGGCCTCCGCGAACCATTCGAAAGCCTTTTCCAGCCAATCTTTTGCAGCGCTCTCATCGCATTCTTCGTCGTAATAGTAAGCGGCAAGAGCGACTGCTGCGGGGATGTCTTTCAGGGTGGCGGCTTTCTCGAAAAGCTCTACGGCTTTTTCCATATCTTCTTCGTAGATACGGTATGCTTCGTTGCGGTATTCTTGGGGACTCATAAGGATACAAATATACGTTTTTTTCGTATCTTCATAGTCTATGAAGCGAATACTCATTCTTGCCATCCTTGTTGTGGCGGCGCAAGTGCCGCGCGAAACTGCGGCTCGAGGAATCCACCGGCAACAGCATCCTGCAGTATGAATTTCTGGACTCCTACGGAGAGGCGCTCTAGCGGGGCGCCTCTTTTTTCTTTCTGTACTGTGCCGGTGAGACTCCGTAATAATTTTTGAAAACGCGCCCTGCGGCCGATGCCGATGCTTCGAACCCGGCTTTCTCCGCAGCCAGATATACGGGAATGTCCCCTTCTTTCAATAGCCGGGCCATGTGGTCGGCCCGGATTTTATTGAGGTAGGAAAGCATGGTATAGGGTGACATTTCCTTCTTGAACCGGAGTTCGATGCTGCGCCGGGACAGGGGAATGTCCGCGGTTATTTCCTCCAGCGAGATGCCGGAATTGAACTCCGAATCCATCTTTTCCACGATGCGCCTCACATAAGGGTCGGAAATGTTGTGCCTTGGAGTCGTCCCCCTTTCCACGACATTCAGGGGATGGATGCTTATTCTCGCCGGCCATATTTTCCCCTGCGAGTGCATTTCCCAGATGGTCTGGCCGAGCAGGTATCCCTGGCTTTCGTAATCCAGATTCACTGAAGACAGGCCGGGATAGGACAAGTTGCACTGGAATTCGTCGTTGTCCACCCCGAGCAGGGCGACGTCTTCCGGAATGGCGAACTTCAGTTCGTGGCAGTATTCGACCAGACGGGAAGCGAGCACGTCGTTGGCCGCGAATATGGCGACGGGTTTCGGGAGCGAAGACAACCACTCCTTGAGGTCTTTCACGTCGTCCCTGTTCTCCCAGGTCTCAAAACTGAAGGCCCTAGCATCCGCTTCTGCCAGACTCTTGCTGTATCCTTCCCGTCTTTCCCTCGACCAGACCCTGTCGGAGTATCCGAAGAAGGCATAGTTCACATAGCGGCGCCGGAGGAAAAACTCCGCACCCATCCTGCCGATTTCCTGATAGCTGCCTCCAAGGGAGGGGATGCCCGGGGCATAGTCTCTTCCGGCCCTCAGCACTACGGGGATTCCCAGCGACTCCACCGTTTCCCTGTCCGCGCCTGCCCAGTTGCCGAAGATGGCGTCGGCCTTGATCTCCCTGGCCCTTTCGAAGACCTCGTGCCTGCGGGCGGGATTCAAATACAGGGAGGAATCCATGCGGAAATACATCCATCCTCCCACCGTGGCGGCAAAGGACGACACTCCCTTGAGAAGACGGCGTTCCGGTTCCCGGGAATAATCACACAGCAGCATCAGTTTGAACATGTGTGCAAAGATAAAACAATATTTCGTTTTTGGTATGTTATTATTCGTTATTTTTCGTTTTTTAGAGATTTATTGCTTTACCTTTGCGATAACTGGTAACCTATGTCCAAAAAGCAATTCTTAATCCTGTTCATGCTGGCCTACCTCCCGGTTTCCTGTGCGAGGCAGCAGGGGCGGCTGCTTGGCAGCATCGTCGTTCCCGACCCCATGCCGATGGACAACGACATCACCGTCGGGTGCGAAACTCTGGACAGGGATTATGCCGACTACGACAGTTACAAGGAGTGGCTGCCGGTATTGGGCATAAGGAAGATACGCCTGCAGGCAGGATGGGCGAAAACGGAACGCGTCAGGGGAGAATACGATTTTGAGTGGCTGGATGCCATAATAGACGATGCGGTGTCGCGCGGACTGGAGCCATGGCTGCAGACCTCATACGGCAATCCCATATATCCGGGGGGAGGCACCCCGTTCCTGAAGGGCGGATGGCCGGAATCCGAAGAAGCGCTGAGGGCCTGGCACCGCTGGGTGGCCGCGATGGCCTCCCGTTACAAGGGAAAAGTCCGGGAATGGGAGATTTGGAACGAGCCGGACCTTAACATGTCATTCCGCCGGGACCCGGAACCCTTCGTGGATTTTACGCTGGAAACGGCAAGGACCATACGGAGCGTCGATCCGGATGCCCGGATTGCCGCCTTCGCCTGGGCCGGCTGGCGTCCCGCCCTGTTCGGAGCCTGCATGTCCAGGATTTCGGAGCAGGACGGCCTGGGCCTGATAGACTGGATAACCTACCACTTCTACGAATATCGTCCCGAAGACATGTACCCCAAAGTTGTGCAGATGCAGGATTCCCTGTCGCGCTGGTCTTCGTCAATCAGCTTGCGTCAGGGAGAGACCGGTGCACCGTCCAAGGGTTATTGCGGGGGCGCGCTGGACGAGTGGCCCTGGGATGAGGTTTCGCAGGCGAAATGGGACCTGCGGAGAATGCTCTCCGACAAGGCCCGCGGCATCCCCACGACCGTCTTTTCCATAAGCGACATGAATTACGGCGCATCCGATGCCATCGTGAAGAAAAATGTGAAAGGGCTCCTTGAAACTGACTCGGAGAAACAGGTCATACGCCCCAAGGAGGCATTTTTCGCAGTGCGGAACCTTGTGGCATTGTGGAACGTGCTGGGGGAGAGCGTGCCGCGCAGCGCCGACGTGGACACCCCCGGTTCGTGGTCGGTATATGCCTTCGGAGCAGGAGACGGGAGGATGTCCTTCGCCTTGTGGGAGGATTCTTCGGTGCCTTCCGGTTCCGCGGAAATGTTTCCGGTCACGCTCAAAGTGCCCCGGGGCAGCATCCACCGTCCCGTAGCGGTGGACCTGCGCACCGGGAAGGTTTATGCCGTCAGCCGTTCGGTTTCTGCCGACGGTTCCCTGCTGCTCGGAGTACCCGCCTATGACAGTCCGGTACTCATAGTACCGAAAAAGAAATTGCATTACAAATAATCCAAGATATGACATTCAGACCCTACATTCTGCTACAAGTTGTTGCAGTGCTGCTTGTGATGTTTCCTGCTTATGCCCAGAAAACGAATCTGAGGATGAAGGTTTCGGATGCCTCGGGACCCCTTGCGGGTGCCGTTGTCATTGTAAAGGGAACATCCCTTGCCGCTACCGCGGATTCGGAAGGGACCGCCGTCCTTGCCGGTGTCGCGGAAGACGCTGAAATCGAAGTTTCCATGATGGGATACGATGCCGTGACAATCCGTCCGCAGGGGCGCAGCATCGTGGAGGTGGTGCTGCAGGAAGAGGCGCAGATGCTGGACGAGGTGGTTTTCATAGGCTACGGAACCCAGAAAAAGAAAGACCTGACCGGTTCGGTGGTGAGGGCCGACATCGAAACTTTCAAACAGACGACCAACGCCACCATAATGGAATCCCTTCACGGGACTGTGGCAGGACTGAACGTAGGACAGGTGAACTCGGCCGGAGCCAATCCCGACATTTCCGTGCGCGGACAGATTACGCTCGGGGGCAATACTTCCCCGCTCATAATCCTTGACGGTATAATCTATTCAGGGCGCATATCAGACATAAATCCCGCAGACATCGAGTCGGTGGACGTGCTCAAGGATGCGAGCAGCAAGGCCATCTACGGGGCCCAGGCCGCGAACGGCGTACTCATCCTCACCACGCGGTCCGGCTCGCGTGAAACCGCTCCCAGAGTAAGTTACAGCGGAACTTTCGGAATCAGCGAACCCACCGTGAACACCCGGCTCCTGGGCCGGAACGAGTGGCTGCAGCGCCTGCGCGACGTGGAATATGAAAAGGCATACACCGCCGAGTCCGGCTACCTCGAAGAGAATCCTGCATGGGACTACACGATGGCGCAGCTGTTCTCGCCCACGCTGGAAGGAATCGCAAACGGTACGGATTTCGACTGGTGGGAGGCCTGCACGCAGACGGGGCATGTCTTCAAGCATAATGTTTCCGTTTCCGGCGGCTCGCGCACGGCTTCTTACTTCCTCTCCGGCAGCCATTCCGACATCACGGGAATAACTATGAACGACTCATACAAGAGGAACACCCTCCGGGCGAACCTTGACATCAACGTGACTTCCTGGCTGAAAACGGGAGCGAACCTCTCTCTCGCCTTCCTCGACTATTCCGGAGAGAGTCCCGCGATATCTTCCATAAAGGAGATGAACCCGGTGGTGTCGCCGCGCGACGCGGACGGGAATCTTGTGCGGAACCCCACCGGACAGGCTACCCTGAACCCATTCATATATTCGGAGTCCGACGACATGGAAAAGAAGCACCAGATAAATACCGTGCTTTACGCCGTGCTGGACTGCCCGTGGATTCAGGGGCTGTCGTACCGCCTGAATTACAACTACCGCCTCAACGCCGCATACGACGCGAATTTCAACTCCGACAAGGCCAATTTCCTCGGGAGAGGAGAGAAATCATACAAGAACAATTACTACTGGCTGCTGGACAACATAGTGAGCTACAACCGCACTTTCAACTCTCACAATGTCTCGGTGACCCTGGTTTACGGCGCCAGTTCCAACAGTCACGACGAGACAGGAGCCGTGGGCACGGGCTACGCAAACGGCATTCTCGGATACAACAGACTGCAGCTGGCAGAAAACACCCAGGAAATAACGTCTTCCGCATATTCGGAATCCAGCCTGTATCAGGTGGGGCGTCTGTCGTACAACTATGCCGGCAGGTACTTCCTCACCGCAACGCTCCGCCGCGACGGATTCAGCGGTTTTGCGCAGAACCACAAGTTCGGAATCTTCCCTTCCGTCGGTCTGGGCTGGATGGTCTCGGAAGAGAAGTTCATGAAGGGCCTGAAATCCCTCGACGAACTCAAGCTGCGGTTGAGTTACGGCAAGACCGGCAACCTCACCGGCAGGTATTCTTCGCTGGCCCAGGTGTCCGTGTCCAATCCCTACGTGTTCGGCGACGGGGCCTCCACGTCGGTGGGCTATAATGTCACCAGCCTTGCAAGCACCGACCTCAGTTGGGAGACGACCGACGAAATCAATGCCGGGCTGGATTTCTCGCTTTGGAGAGGGCGCCTTTCCGGAAACATCGACTGCTACCTTTCCGAAACCCACGACCTGCTGTGGGACATGGCCGTGCCTTCAGTCACCGGTTTTTCGGAGATCAAGACCAATCTGGGACGTATCCGCAATAGCGGCATCGAGATTATGCTCACCGCCAAACCGGTCGTCAGCGGCAACTTCGAATGGAGCGTCCAGACGGCATTCTCTGCCAACAAAAACCGGATAGAGACCCTTCTGGGCGAAGACCTTGACGGAGACGGCCGCGAAGACGACCTCATCGCCAGCGGCCTGTTCATAGGCCAGCCGATAGGCGCCATCTACAATTATCAGATAGACGGCATGTGGCAGCTCGGAGACGACATTCCTGCCGGATGGTACCCGGGTACTTACAAAATCCACGATTTCGGCAACACCGGCACTTATGAGATTTCCAAGGAGGACGACCGCGTCATTCTCGGACACAAGGAGCCTGCGTACAGGCTCGGAATCACCAATACCTTCCGCTACCGCAACGTCTCGTTCTCCTTCATGATCAACACCATACAGGGAGGCCGCGACGGCTACATGGCATCCAACTCCGCACCCTACTACACCACCGCGGGCAATGCGCAGAATGCCAACGTGTTCACCTTCGTGGACGTGTGGTCCCCCAGGAACCCGGATGCCGTGTTCCCGCAGTCATGGCTGTCGCCCCAGGTGGCGGGAACCTTCTACCAGCAGCGGAATTTCGTGAGGCTGCAGGACGTCACCCTGTCGTACCGGCTCGGCCGCAGGGCGGCGAAGGCCATTGGGGCGCAGAGCCTCTCGGCAAGCCTGTCCGGCAAGAATCTGCTCACGTTCACCAAATGGGTGGGATGGGACCCTGAAATGAATCTTGGCGCGGATGCGGTCTCCAAGCCCGTGATGAGGAGCTGGTCCGTGGGCATAGACGTTACATTCTAAAGGATTACTGCCATGAAAAACAAGATATTATACCTGCTTGCGGCAAGCGTTTCCCTGTTCGCCGCGGCCGCGTGCAACGAAGACGATTTCTTGAAAGAGGTGCCGAAGGATTTCATATCGATAGACAATGCCTATGTGACGGAATCCGACTATCAGGCGGCGCTTACCGGCCTGTACAACATGGTGCGCTATTATGAATACACCAACGAGGGGCTTCGCTGCATGCTTGGCACTGACGTGGCATACAATGCCAGGCGGAACAACGACCGAATGGGAAATCTGGTGAACGAGTACAAACCGGAAAATGAGAGGCTTGCATATTACTGGGACAACAACTACAAACTGATAAAGAATGCAAATACCATTATTTCCAGGGTAATGGTATCAGACCTTACGGATGCTCAGAAAGAAGAAATTTCTGCCGAAGCGCGCTTCTTCCGGGCTTTCGGTTATCGGACTCTCGTCTATTATTACGGCGGCGTGCCACTTATAAAAGAGGAAGTTGTAGTGGCCAAGAAGGATTATGTTCGCGCAGGCAAGGACGAGGTGCTGAGGTTCATGCGGGAAGATTTTGAGTACGCAGCAGCGCATCTTCCGGGTATCGATGCCGTGATGGACGGCAAGTTGTCCGATCTGGTGGCAAAGCACTATCTTGCAGAGACCTGCATTTCACTGGGCGATTTCGACAATGCGATAAAATGGGCCTCTGATGTTATAGATTCGCCTTCCACTGGCCTCATGAAGGAACGTTTCGGCTCGCGCATTGCCGACGTTCCTGAAGGAGACGTGTATTTTGACCTTTTCCAGCGGAAAAACCAGAACCGTAAAAGTGCCGGCAACAAGGAGGCTCTCTGGGTAATCCAATTTGAGGAGGATGTGCCGGGAGGATACACCACAACCGCGAGTGCAGCCTGGAACTATCCCCTTGAAAGGAACCACTGCCCGGCCACCTACCTCTGCACCGACCCCGACGGCAATACGGCCATGCTGGGAGGGAACGGCAGGTCCGACTTCAACTGTGGCGGGCGTGGTGTGTCGTTCATGCGCACGACCGACTGGCATCTCAACCAGAACTGGGACGGCTGCTTCGATACCGACATGCGCAATTCTGCCGTGAACATAGTCCGTACCGCTGTCTATGACGATCCTAAATCGCCCTGGTTCGGCCAGTCGATCATCAGCGGAGCAAGCATGAGCAGCAATTACAAGTCGCAGGACTGGAGATGGTATCCCTGGCTCACCAAGGCCACGTCGCCGGGAGACCATCCGTCAGCCCTCTATGCCGACAAGACTCTCAAGACCCTTACCGCGGCAGCAGGAACCACCTACGCCGACCAGTATATGCTCCGGCTTGCGGAAACCTATCTTCTGCGTGCCGAGGCCTACCTTTTCTATGGCCGCAAGGACCTTGCCGCGGCTGACATAAACGAGGTGCGCGGCCGCGCCAACGCCACCCCGGTGTCCCAGAGCAAGGTGACTCTCGACTATATCCTGGACGAGAGGGCCCGGGAACTCACGCTCGAAGAGAGGCGGAAGCTCACCCTTTACCGCACCGGAACCTTCCTCAAGCGCACCAGGAAATACAACGAATATCAGGGAGAACAGATTAAAGACTACATGGCCCTCTTCCCTATTCCATATTCGTTCATCGAGGCCAATACCGGTGCTCATATAGAACAGAACCCTGGATACACGGAGCAATGATGACCCTCGCCCACCTGTTCTTCTCCGACAAACCGGACATCCGCTGGGACCTGTGCGCCCAGATGGGGGTCCGGGCTGCCGTTGCCAAGCTCGCCCCCGAACTCACCGGCCGGGCTCCGGTATGGGATTTTGAATCCTTGAAGATGGCGAAGGGGCACTTTGAAGACAGGGGCTTCTCCCTCGTGGCGCTGGAGGGCGACCAGTTTGACATGACGCGCATCAAGCTGGGGCTTCCCGGCTGGAAGGACGATGTGCGCCTTTACTGCCGCATGCTGGAGAATATGGGCAGGCTCGGAATACGCACCCTCTGCTACAATTTCATGTACACGGGCTGGACGCGCACCCGCACTGACATCCGCGCCCGCGGAGGAGCCCTCGTCACCGGCTTCAGCCGGGCGGAGGCGGTGCTCCTGCCGCCTTCGCCCCATGCTCCCGTGGACGGGGAGCGCATATGGAAGAATTATGAAAGATTCATCGCAGAAGTCATCCCCGCTGCGGAGCATGCGGGAGTGCGGATGGCCCTGCATCCGGACGACCCTCCGGTGGAGGTGCTGCAGGGCATCGCCCGGACGTTCATCTGCCCGGAAGCCATCGACAGGGCCCTGTCCCTGAACTCCAGCGGATGTCACGGGCTCACTTTCTGCCAGGGTACCTTCGCCACCATGGGGGCGGACCTGAAGGAGTACTTCCTTCGCTGGCGCGGGCGCATCCCCTTCATCCACATAAGGGATGTGGCCGGCACGGCGGAGGACTTCCGCGAAACCTTTCCGGACGAAGGCCCCTCGGACATCCCCGGCATGCTGGCATTTTACAAGGGCTGCGGTTTCGACGGAATCGTCCGTTCGGACCACACCCCGGCGATGGCGGGGGACTGCAACTCCACTCCCGGATACAACGCCACCGGCGCCGTATTCGGCACGGGATATCTCATGGGAATAATGGACGCATTGAAAACAGGACGCTGATATGGACAGACGCAAATTCATAGAACTTTCTTCCCTGTGCGGAGTAGCGCTGCTCCTGGGATGCAAAAAAACCTCCATGGGAGGGAACACCACCGTTCCGGTCGTGACGAAAAAGACATGGAAAGGCTGGCAGAAAGGGCAGTTCCAGGTGCATTTCATCTACACCGGAGTGGCGGAATCGCTGTTCCTCATCTTCCCCGACGGCACCACCATGCTGCTGGACTGCGGCGACCACAACGTGAAGTCTTCCGCCGGAGCGCAGGCCGTGCCAATACTCCCAGGTGACTATCTCCATGCAGGGGAGTGGATAGCCAGATACGTGAAGAAAGTGAACCCTAACGGAAACGCGGTGGATTACATGATGCTTTCGCACTACCACTGCGACCACGCCGGAAGCGAGGTTTGGTATGCCGGCACTGAGACGCATTCCGGGGAACCCTACGTGCTCAGCGGCTTCTCGCAGGCGGCGCAGCAGCTCGATTTCTCGCGTGCCGTCGACCGGCTCTGGCCCGGATACGACACGCCGCTTCCCATGGTGGACGACGCCAACAAGGTCTTCTCCCACATGAAGAAATTCTACGATTACATGTCTTCCGAAAGGGGACTGCAGATAGAGAGTTTCAGACTTGGAGCCACAGACCAGATAGTGCCCCTGCATGGTTCAGTTGATGGTTTCCGGGTGCGGAACGTCTGCGGCAACGGGTATATTTCCCTTCCCGACGGCAGCGTGCAGGACCTCTACGCCGAGTTCAAGGCCAATCCTCCGGAATACTTCAACGACAACGGAATGAGTCTCGGGCTGGAGTTCAGTTACGGCCCTTTCCGTTTCTTCACCGCAGGCGATTTCTGTGCCAGCCCTACACTCCCTACCGGAGGAAAGCGCAACATAGAAGAGAGCCTTGCCGCCGCCGTGCTGCCATGCGACGTTTCCAAGGTGAACCACCACGGATACCAGTCAATGCCTGCAAAACTGGTGTCGGCCCTCCGTTCCCGGGTATGGGTGAGCTGCGTATGGCGGCAGGACCACGACCAGGGCGAAGTGCTCTCCCGCCTCTCCAGCCGTTCGCTCTATTCAGGCGACCGGCTCATCTGCCCCGGCATATTCACTCCGGAAAGGAGAACCGCCGATGCCGGCAGCAGTTATCTCGACGACATCGCTCCGGCCTCCTCCACCGGCGGACACATAGTACTCAACGTGGAAGAAGGCGGCGGGAAATACTCCATTACGTACCTGGACGCAAGGGACGAGTCCCTGAGCGTGCTGAGCACCGCCGAATTTGAAACCTTCGCCAAATGAGTTTCGCCCTTCAGAGCCTGGATTACGCTGCCGTCCTGGTATATGTCCTGCTGATGGCCGTCATCGGCGTGATTTTTGGCGCGCTGGTGAAGGACTCCGGCTCCTATTTCAAGGGCAACGGCACGGTGCCCTGGGTGATGGCCGCGGTGACCAACTTCATGGGGCTCTTCTCCACCTTCGTTTTCGTGGCCTACGCCGGCATCGCCTACGAATACGGACTTGTGTCAGTGACCGTCTTCTGGTGCACGGTGCCGGCCTGCCTCGTGGGCGCGCTTCTGTTTGCCGGCCGCTGGCGCCGTACGGGAAAGACCACGCCCGTGGAATACCTGGAAGATCGGTACGGTCTCCCGGTGAGGCAGATCATGAGCTGGGCGGGACTGGCCATGAGGTTCCTGGACAACATGGTGAGGCTCTATGCGATAGGGGTGTTCATAAGCGCCGTCACCCCGCTGTCCCTGGAGCTTTCCATAGTGATTGCCGGGCTCGTGATAACGCTTTTCAACCTCTTCGGAGGGATGTGGTCGGTGACGGTGATGAGCACCGTGCAGTTCGTGATACTCATACTGGTGACGCTCGTGCTGCTGCCAGTCTCGCTGCAGGCGGCGGGCGGTTTCTCCGGCATAGCGGAGAACTTCCCCGGGCATCTGGACTGGTTCAACGGGCCCAAGGGCGCACCGCTGTGGCTGTCGGTCTATTGCATCATGACGGTCATAAAGTACAACGAGAACTGGACCTTCATCCAGAAGTTCTTCTGCGTGAGGGACGAGCGTGCGGCACGCCGCAGCGGACTCCTCACGGCGGCGCTCTTCCTGGTATTCACCCCGGTGTTCCTGCTTCCTCCGGTGGCGGGCGCCGTGGTTGTCCCGGGGCTCGAGAACCCGGAGATGTCCTATGTGGCGCTGGCCTCGCGCCTTCTGCCGGCAGGCATAATGGGAATACTGTTCGCATCCATGTTCGCGGCCACCATGTCCTCGCTCAACGCCGAGTACAACGTGATGTCCGCCGTAATCACCCACGATATTTACAAGCGGCTCTTCGAGCCCGGAGCGACCGACGCGCGGCTGCTCTCGGTGGCGCGGTGGAGCACCCTGCTCACAGGCCTCGTGATGATAGGCGGGGCCATACTCATCCGGGGCCTTGGCGGAGCGTTCGAGGCCAACAAGCTGTTCACGGGCATAATGGCCATACCGCTCGGCATCCCGCTTATACTGGGCATAGTGTCCAGACGCCCCGGAGGCCCGGCCGCCATGATAACCATAGTGGCGGGAGTCGTTGCCGGAGTCGTGCTCAACCTCGTCCCTTCCCTCAGCTGGGAAGTCGCCACTCTCATCGAAATCATCCTCTGTCTGGTCCTCTACTATCTCCCCTGGCCGCAGGGGAGGGACGCCGCCCGGGAGAAAGAACTGGACTCGCTCTTTGAAAAATTGGAGAACCCCATAGCGGAAAAAGATAAAAACGAAATCCCGTCCGGATACGGCCGGGCCATTGGAATACTGCTGATTGCTTCCCTGCTGGTGGCGGGACTGCTGTTCTGCGGCATGAGCATCCCCAGTCTGGGGCAGCGCAGCGGCCTGTGCAGCTTCATTGCGGGCGCAATCTGCCTTGCGGCGGCGCTCCCGCCATTATTCATGCGGAACAAATCAAAAAACAATAAAAACAATGATGAAAAATTACTTTAAGCCCGAAAGCGAACTGCTCGAAATCGGGCCCGGCACAGTCCTTTGCACCTCCGCACCAGAGGTGGCGGTGACTTCTGAATCGTTTGACGAACTGGACAATCTTTCAATGTAACGTAATATGAGAACAAGGTTATTTATGGCCATCGCACTCATGGCCGCACTTTCCATCTCCTGCGGAAAGGAACAAAAAACGGATAACGGCAGGGACAACCCGAAGCAGACCCCCGGCGGCGAGGAGAAAACCGGTCTGGTCTCCATGACCTTCTCCGCGAGTTTTGATGATTCACCGGCAACCGCCGCGGCGCTTTCCGGCAACGACGTGAACTGGGAGTACTCCGACCACATCGCCGTATTCGACGGCGTGGCAAGGCGCGATTTCACCGTTAAGGAAGGCAGCATCAGCGGCGGCACCGCCACGTTCGAGGGCGAAGTGGACGAGGGTGCCACCTCCTTCATCGCCGTCTATCCCTATTCGGCTTCCACGGCCACCCAGCCTTCGGCCGGCAGCATAGAAATCAACTATCCTGCAAGCCAGACGCTTACCACGTCGGCAATGGCGCCGGATGCGATGATATGCGTGGCCCAGGCCGACAAGGGCTCCGGCCTCTCGTTCAGGAACGTGGCGGCCCGCCTCAAAATCCATATCCCGGGGAGCGACGTGACCGCGGTGACTCTCAGCGGCAACAAAACCGAATATTTCGCCGGCTCCGCCTCCGTGAGCACGGCGGGGGAGATTACCAGCACGGGAGATGCCTCTTCGATTACGCTCTATCCTTCGGGAAGCACCTTCAGCGAGGGAGACTACTATTTCGGGCTCCTTCCCGTGGAATTCACCGAAGGCTTCACCCTGGTCTATGAAAAATCCGGGGGCAAAGCTTTCGTGGACACCGACAAGGACGTGGAGTTCCTCCGCAACGGTGGAAAGGACGTAACAGCCTCCACGGCCTCTCTTACCTGGGTAGGCCTGCCCATCATGG
This sequence comes from Bacteroidales bacterium, assembly GCA_024691765.1. Taxonomy (GTDB): domain Bacteria; phylum Bacteroidota; class Bacteroidia; order Bacteroidales; family UBA932; genus Cryptobacteroides. The sequence goes on from JAILNI010000030.1 coordinate 58,595, forward strand.
ATGAGGATGACCTTAAGGCCTTCGCCGATTACAGCCGTTTCTTCAGCTCTTCCGAGACCGTGCGGATAGGTGCCGACATCGCCCTTACCTCAGCCTGGACTCCCTTCCCGCTCTGGTGCACCCTGGACGGGCAGAACCACAAGATTACCGGCCTTTCGGTGAGCGCTGAAGAAAATGCCGGCTTCGTGTCCATACTCTATGCCGATGCCGCTCTTGAGAACCTGGAGGTTTCCGGCAGCATCTCCCTCACCGGAACCGGCAGTCTTGCTTACGCCGCCCTGGTTGCCGACACCAGGGGCGCCATCACCTCAGTGACAAACAGGGTATCAGTGACGCATGAATCTACGGCAACCTGCCCCGTGTATCTGGGCGGCATAGCCGGCCTTCTCTCGAACGGAGGCAGCATAAGTTCGTCTTACAACTACGGCGCCGTCGCCCTCAATGGTACGAGCAGTGATGTGTCCTTCATAGGAGGAGTCGTGGGATACATGCAGGCAGGCTGCGGGAACGTGATCAACACCGATAATCACGGCACCGTCTCCTGCGCCAACACGTATGGCCAGGGTATCGGCGGCATCGCCGGAATGATAAGGGGAGCTAAAATTGACGGCTGCACCAATGAAAGCACCGGGGTGATTACAGTATCGAAATGCAAAACCGGCGGCTGGGGCTGCTTTGTCGCAGGCATAGCTGCGTTCATGCAGAACAACACCGCTTCAGAGTCGTCGATAGAAAACTGCACCAACAAGGCGGACATCTCCACCGAGGCCCAATGCTGGGGAGTGGCCGGAATAGCCGGAATTACCCATTACTCAGGCACCGCTGCCTACAAAATCAACGGCTGTACCAACAACGGCGACATAACCTGGACAAAGGGAGGCACCGCCAACGTCTTCTGCGGCGGCATACTTGCAATTGCAGAAGGCAACAGCCTCACGGTTTCCGGAAATACCAATAGCGGAGCCGTTGAAATAACAGGTAACCGCACGGCCGACAATGTCATGGAAGTAGGAGGTATCATCGGAACCGTTTTCAGAAACAATAAGCGTCCCCAAAACGGGGAGGCCAGGACTGTTGAAATCTCTTCCAATACCAACGAAGGCTCGGTCACTTTCAAGACTACGGGCACAGCAACAGGTGTTGCAGGCGGCATAATAGGCGGCTTCAGCGTAAATGACGGTACCGAGAGTACAGGAACCGCGGTTACCGTGAGCGGTAACACCAGCAAGGGAGCCATAGTGAGCACGGGTGCGGTAGGAGGTATTTTTGCTACATGCTACAGCACATGCAAATACCTTACGGTAACTGTTACCGGAAGCAAGCTCGGCTGCACGCTCAACGGCGCTGACGCCACTGCTGCAAACGCATCGGTGTACAGCAGCAATGATTCTGCCACCACTACTGTTTCCGTAAGCGGTACTACTGTTATCTGATGGCCTGGCCCCGCAAAAACTTCCTTCTGGAAAGCCGCACTGCCCGGGATCTGTATTTCGGGCAGGCGGACTCCTGTCCGGTGGTGGATTTTCACAATCACCTGTCGGCTGCAGACCTTGCTTCTGGAAGAAAATACAGCGACATAGGGGAACTGTGGGTGCAGGGAGACCCGTACAAGCACAGGGCCATGCGCATTGCCGGAGTGGATGAAAGGCTCATTTCGGGGGAAGCATCGTCAAGAGAAAAGTTCGACGCATGGTGCTCAGTTTTTCCCCTTCTTTCCGGCAACCCGCTGCAACATTGGTCCGCAATGGAACTTGCACGCTATTTTGGCGTGGAAGAACTGCCCAGTGCCGGAAATGCGGAGGAGCTTTGGGAGCGCTGCAATGCCTTCCTCGGAGAAGGTGGATATACCGCTGCGGATATTCTGCGTAAAACCGGTGTGGTGCGCATGAGCACGTCCGATGACCTTTTGGACGACGTCTCCATCCACAAGAAAGCGTCGCTGGTGTCTGGAATGGATGTCACCCCGTCGCTGCGGGCCGATTCCATACTTTCCCTGAATGGGGAATGGCTGGAAAAGCTCCCGGGAGGCAGGCCCAAGGCGCTTGATGATCTGCTTGATGCGATAAAAAAGCGTCTGGACTTCTTCGAGAAATGCGGCTGCCGCCTCAGCGACCATGCGCTCGACGGAGGGTTCTTCTTCACGCAGACTTCCCGGGAGGTTGCGGCAGCTGTTTTCGGGCGGCTCCGCGAGGCTTCGGAGGTGGAGAGGATGCAGCTCAGGAATTATCTGCTTGAGTGGCTTGGATGTGAGTATGCCAGGCGCGGATGGGTGATGCAGCTTCATATCGGGGCACAGCGCCTTACATCGGCAAGGCTACGCACCATAGCCGGCCCTGCCGGGGGGTATGCCTGTATCGGCAGTGCCGCAGACATGGATTCCCTGTGCAGACTGCTCAATACATTGGAAAGCAGAGGAACAATGCCCCGGATGATACTCTATTCCCTCTCAGCTTCCGATGCTCAGGCCCTGGCCTCGCTCACCGGATCCTTCTCGGAATCCGGCCGGCAGAAAATCAAGTACGGGCCGGCATGGTGGTACAATGACCACCTTGCAGGAATAGAGGACAATCTGGAAGTAATTTCGGCTTATTCGCTCTTGTCGGCCTCGTTGGGCATGACAACAGATTCCCGCTGCCCGCTTTCTTTTGTCCGTCACGAGTATTTCCGGAGGGTGCTGTGCAATTTTGTCGGGAACAGGGTGCAAAGGGGCCTGCTGCCACCCGACATTGATTTATTGAAAGAAATGATTGGTAACATTTGTTACAGAAATGCAGATGAATGGATATATGGGAGAAGGTAAGACCGTGGTGGTGACCGGTGCGGGCGGAACGCTGTGCGCCCCGGTAGCCGTCGATTTTGCCTCCCGGGGATACAATGTGGTCCTTATTGGCAGGACCAGGGAAAAATTGCAGCGCACCGCAGACATGATCGCCGCCGGAGGGCACGGAAGCATGATTGTCCTGGCCGATGTGCGGGACGAGGCCGCCGTCCGCGATGCCTCCGAGCGTATCCGGGACCGTTTCGGAGCCTGCGACGTGCTCATCAACGGTGCGGGCGGGAACCAAAGCGCGGCTGTGACCGGAACGGACGAGTTCGATGCCCGGGAACTGGAAGACGGTTACCCGGGGCGCGGGTTCTTTTCAATGGACATGTCGGTCTTCCGCGACGTGGTGGAGACGAACATAATGGGCACTGTCATCCCCACGCGTATTTTTGCGCGCGACATGGCGCACAGGGGCCGGGGATGCATAGTGAATTTTGCATCCATGAATACTTACCGCCCCCTTTCCCGGGTGCCTGCCTACGCCCTCGCCAAGGCAGGGGTGTCGAACTGGACCCAGTGGGCGGCAGCCTATCTGGCTCCTGCGGGGATACGCATAAATGCGGTGGCCCCGGGGTTTTTCGTCAATGAGAGGAGCCGGAAAATGCTCACAACACCATCGGGGGAGCTTACCCCGAGGGGAGAACATATCATTCACAACACCCCCATGCACCGTTTCGGCGAGGCCGAAGAACTCCTCGGGTGCATACGCTGGCTCACGGATGACGATGCCGCCGCTTTTGTCACGGGCATAACCGTCCCGGTCGACGGGGGATTCCTCAGCAGCGCCGGACTATGAGCACGGACGGGTACAGAAAAGAAGTGGGCATGATGAAGCTTGAGAAGCTCATCGCCGCCCGCGAGGGCATCTCCACGAAGTCCTTCCCCATTCCGGACAAGGAACTGCTGCTGCGCTTCGAGCAGCTTTACCTCGGCGCCGTCAACGACGTCCTGCGTGAGTTCTGCCTGCTCCACCAGGCGCTTCCCAACCGAATTAAGCCGCTCCGCGAATACCATACGGTCGCAGGCTTTGCCTTCACCGTAAAGAGCGCCCCCAACGCCAAAATCACCGGAGAGATGGAGTTCCGCACGCAGATGCTGGACTCCCTCGGAGAAGACCATTTCGTGGTGTGGGACACTTCCCGCGACCAGGAAGCCACCCTCTGGGGCGGCGTGATGACCGCCACCGCCAAGGGGAAGAAGGTGAAGGCCGCATGCATAGACGGCGGCATCCGTGATACGCACCAGATTCTCGAGGCCGATTTCCCAATTTTTTATGAATACCGCATCTCCAACGGTTCTCTCGGCCGCTGTCTCATTACCCACTACCAGATTCCCATCGTGATCGGGAATGTGACAATCAAGCCCGGCGACGTGGTGCTGGGCGACATCGACGGCGTGCTCGTTGTACCGCGCGAAATCGCGTATGAGGTGCTGCTTCGCGCCGAGGAAATCCGGGAGAACGAAAAGAAGATTTTCTCCTGGGTTAACCAGGGAGAGACCATTCTGGAAATCAAGGAAAAGGGCGGATATTTTTAATCGGGAAGGCTATGGCAAAAGTGATAACGTTCGGAGAGGTGACGCTCCGCTGACGGGCGAATTCTCCGCAAAATTTCGTAACTTTGGGGGTTATGAAGAAAATCATCACCCTTGCCATCCTTTCGCTTGCGGCCGTTTCGCTTGCAGCCGCAGCGCGCTGGCAGCCTGTAGGCGACCATATCCGCACCCCCTGGGCCGACGAAGTGTCAGCCAGAAACCCTCTCCCCGAATATCCGCGTCCGCAGATGGTGCGCGGCAGCTGGAAGAGCCTGAATGGCCTCTGGAACTATGCAATCACGGCAAAAGACATTGATGAAATGCCCGAAGCGGCGGGAGAGATCCTGGTGCCGTTCGCTCTGGAATCGTCGCTTAGCGGAGTGGCGGGTCGCCTTACCGACGACGACGCGCTCTGGTACTCGCGGAGTTTCCGCGTGCCCTGCCTGTGGCACCGCAAAACCGTGCTCCTGCACTTCGACGCGGTGGATTATGCCTGCGAGGTCTGGCTGAACGGGCAGAAGATAGGGGAGCACAAGGGTGGATATACAGCATTCGAATTCGACATTACCAAATACCTTAAACGGGGCCGGCAGCATCTGGTGCTTAAGGTTCTGGACGGAACGGATAACGGCCTTCAGCCGCGCGGCAAGCAGGTCATGGATCCGACTGTTGGGAAAATCTGGTATACAGCCGTGTCCGGAATATGGCAGAGCGTATGGATGGAGGCAGTCTCCCCGAAGGGGCATATCCTCGATTACGATGCCGTCTCGCCTGACCTGAAGAGCGTATGCGTGACTCCATATGCGGAAGGCGCCGAAGATGTTCTGGTTGAGCTTCTGGACGGTAAAAGGACTGTTGCCGGGGCCGAGGTCAAATCGGGAGAATCAATCATCCTCAGCCCGGCTGACCCCAAACTCTGGAGTCCCGACGAACCCAATCTCTACGGCCTGAGGCTCACCCTTCTGAAGGACGGCAAAAAGATAGACCGCGTCCAGGGCTATACCGCCATCCGCACCATTTCCAAGGTGGCCGACGAGGATGGACATCTGCGCATGGCGCTCAACGGAAAAGTCCTTTTCCAGTTCGGCCCGCTCGACCAGGGCTGGTGGCCCGACGGCCTCTATACCGCACCCACAGACGAGGCTCTTGCCTTCGACATAGTAAAGACGAAGGAGTACGGCTTCAACATGATACGCAAGCACATAAAGGTTGAGCCGGCACGCTGGTACTGGCACTGCGACCGCCTCGGCATACTCGTATGGCAGGACATGCCCTGCACTGCTGATTACGAGAAGAGGGAAGACTGGGCCCAGGGAGCCGACGTGTACGACGCCGGCAATTCCGACCAGCTCTGCGCCGAGGCCCGCGAGAACTTTGTGGAAGAGTGGAAGGAGATACTTCGCAGCCACCGCAAATACCCCTGCATAGTCGTCTGGGTGCCTTTCAATGAGGCCTGGGGGCAGTTCGACACGAAAGAGGTCGTGGCCCTCACGCAACAGATGGATCCCTCGCGCCTTGTGAACATGGCGTCCGGCGGCAACTGGATATCAGGAGGAGTGGGCGACATTCTCGACTCCCATCACTACTCCAGGCCGAAGATGCGGCTGTGGGATCCCGCTCTCGTAAATGTACTCGGGGAATACGGCGGAATAGGCCTGCCTCTCGAGGGGCACACCTGGGTGTCCGACAAGAACTGGGGATACGTGAAGTTCTCCACTTCCGAAGAGGCGACCGCAAAATACGTTGAGTATGCCGAAATGCTGCACGATATCGTCCGTGCGGGCTGCGCGGCGGCCGTCTATACCCAGACGACCGACGTGGAACGCGAACTCAACGGCCTGCTGACCTACGACCGCGAAATTGAAAAGCTGGACAAGGCCCTCGTAGCCGCAGCCAACTCCGCGGTGATTCACTGCATGGATTAAGCTATGTTTTCCTTCATTATTTCAATCGCGGCCCTGATTCTCGGCTTTTTCCTTTACGGCCGCTTCGTTGAAAGGGTTTTCGGACCCGACCCTGCACGTCAGACTCCTGCCCTGGCCAAAGCCGACGGAGTCGACTATGTGCCCATGCCCGCTTGGAAGGTGTACATGATACAGTTCCTCAACATAGCGGGAACCGGACCAATCTTCGGGGCCATCATGGGGGCGAAGTTCGGCCCGGCAAGCTACCTTTGGATAGTCCTCGGCTGCATTTTCGGAGGCGCGGTGCACGATTACTTCACCGGTATGCTGAGCATGCGTCACGACGGCGCGAGCCTGCCGGAACTCGTTAAACGTTATCTGGGGAAGGGAACCAGCGCCGTCATGCTGGTGTTCTGCGTGGTGATGATGACCCTCGTGGGCGCCGTGTTCGTTTACAGTCCCGCACTGATCCTGGGGGATATAGCGCCCCTCGCAGGCAAAGGAACCGCGTCCATCCTGATCTGGTGCGGGGTGGTGTTCGTGTACTACATAATCGCCACGATGCTGCCCATAGACAAGATAATAGGGCGTTTCTATCCTATTTTCGCCTTCGCTCTGCTTTTCATGGCGGTAGCCCTTTGCGTCTGCCTGCTGGTCAAGTGGCCGGCCATACCGGAAATCTGGGGAGGCCTCGGCAACATGGGTGAGGCGAGCGGTCTCCTGAAAGGACAGCCCATCTTCCCCTGTCTTTTCATCACCATAGCCTGCGGAGCTATTTCCGGCTTCCACGCCACCCAGAGCCCGATCATGGCAAGATGCATGAAGAGTGAGAAACTCGGTCGTCCAATCTTCTACGGTGCCATGATTACCGAAGGGATAGTCGCCCTTATCTGGGCGGCGGTTGCGTCTTACTTCTTCTATGGAGGAGGTGCGGATGAAGTGGGAAGCACCCTCACGGCCGCCGCTCCCACGGTGGTCACCAAGGTCTCGAAAGGCTGGCTCGGCGTCTTCGGCGGTGTCCTGGCACTGCTGGGAGTGGTTGCAGCGCCTATTACCAGCGGCGACACGGCTTTCCGCAGCGCCCGTCTCATCCTGGCCGACTTCCTCAAGCTCCCGCAGAAAAAGCACATTCACCGTCTTGTGCTGGCCCTGCCCCTCTTCGCTATCGCGGCCCTTCTGCTCTGGTACAATATCGCGGACGAAAACGGTTTCAACACCATCTGGCGCTACTTCGGCTGGGCCAACCAGACCCTGGCATGCTTCTCCCTGTGGACGGTTACGGCCTGGCTTACAGGCAGCCGCAAAGGCGCGTATTATCTCGTGACTATGATTCCCGCCGCCTTCATGACGGCAGTCTGCACCACCTATATCTGCGTGGACAAAATCGGCTTCCACCTGCCCTTCTCGTGGATACCCTGGATCGCCGTGAGCGTCTTCGCCCTTTCCGTAGCGCTGTACTACATCCTTACCCGCCGCACAAGGCGCCAATAGGCAGCCTTGCCGGAATGGCGGAAGGAGTACTATCTGCTTTCGAAGAAGCTGAAGTGCACGCGGCCGTAGACCTTTTCCTTGACGAAGAGGGGATGGCCGGTGAAGGAGTGTTCGCCGCCGTGTTCCAGTATGAAATAGCGTTCCGGGTGCAGCAGGCCTCCGGGGGCGGCGCCGTCGGGAGCAAGGCCGAAGACGCGGTCGGGAAGGGTCTCGAGGCCATCCAGGGCGTACGGCGGATCGGCGAACACTATGTCGAAACGTTCCCTGCAGATGGGCAGGAAGTCGAAAACGTTCTCGTGGACCGCGACTACGGCATCGAGGCCGAGTCGTGAAGCTTCGCGGCGGATGAACTGGGCGTTTTCCCGCGACATTTCCACGCAGTAGACGCGCGCGGCGCCGCGTGACGCGAATTCATAGGAAATGGCCCCGGTACCGCCGAAAAGGTCGAGGACCTTGAGGTCGGCGAAATCGTATTCGTTGTCGAGAATGTTGAAGAGTGCCTCCCTGGCGAAGTCCGTGGTGGGCCGTGCCGGATAGCGTGGCGGCACTTCGATGAGACGTCCGCGCAGTCTGCCGCCTATGATTCTCATGCGTCCAGGTACTCCACCGACTTGAAGTAGCGGTAGAGGCTCATTTCGTCCTCCGGGCCTATCGGGTGGCGGAAATAAATTGAAGATACTTCGGGGTTGAGCTGAAGCGACTTCATGGCCAGGAAGACATAGTACTCGGCGGTCGTGAAGTCTGGGGCTTCGTAGCTGTTCGCCAGCAGAAGGGTGCCGCCCTGGGCTATGCCGAGGAAGAGACGTCCGTCTTTCCAGGAGGCGAGTATTCGGTTGTAGTCGCGTATGTGCGGGAGGTCCCGGAGTAAGTACCAGAGTTCGGGCAGGGCGTCGCTTCCCTCGGACGGGGCGGCATAGAGGAGTACCGCCTCGTACTGCGGCACTTCCGCCGCCTTGACCACGTCGGCGTCATCCAAAACGACGACTTCTCCGAGGGTCTGCCTCGAAGAAGCCGGGTTGTAGAAATTCGCCGGCACCAAAGTGCACTTTGGCGTAAGGAGGGAAAGCTCTTCCACTATTCCCAGTTGCCCGCGTTGTTGTTAGGAGCGGTAACGGAACCGACCTGCAGACCTTCGAAACGGTTCTTTGCGCGCTGGTCGGCGTCGAGGTTGATGCGAAGCTGGTTGTCGAGCCCCTTGAGGAGGAGCTTGTAAGGCATGCGGGCCTCGAAGAGGGGAACGGGAACGCCGGAAACGGTCTTGATCACGGCTTCCATTTCCACGAGTTCACCGCCGGAGAACGGGATGTACTTGAGCGAGTCGAGCACGAGGTCGGGCCTGTCGTTGAAGAGGGTGTCCTTCACGGGAACTTTGCTCTCTATGGAGAAGACCAGGTCGTGGTCGCCCTTCTGGTAGAGTTCGTAGAGCTGTGCAGGGGTGATCTTGCGGTTCTTGCGCTTGATGGCCTGGGTGTGAACGACGGCCAGGGAGTCGTCCTGGCTGCCGATCTGGAGCACTACGGACATGTTGCCGGTGTTGTAGAAGTTGATAAGGGAGTCCACCGAGCCGTTGAACTTGCCGTTGACGGTCTTGTAGGCGACCTGGAGCGTGCGGATATCCTTAAGACGCTGGATGCCGATGCTCTCGCGGTATGCCTTCTGCTTGTTGAAGTAGACCGGCTTGTTGATGCTCCTTACGATAGCAACCGCGAGGACTACGCACACGATAGCGAGAACGACCTCGAGGATGACCTGAACTGATTTCTTCATATCTGTAGTTTTTAATTTCCGTTAAAACCCTACAAAGTTAGAAAAACCTTTCTTCAAAAGCAATATTATTGTTAAATTTGCAAGACTTAATTGATATGGAAATTCTGACTGAAAAGCAGATAGCGTCGTTCAGGGCTGCGGTCTCGCAGTGCCGGAAGGCGGCCGTTGTGGTGCATACGCATCCCGACGGCGACGCCATAGGCAGCGGCCTTGCCATGAAAAACTACCTTCTCTCGAAAGGCAGGCAGGCCGAACTCGTCTATCCCGACGGTTTCCCGTCCACACTTGCTTTCCTAACAGAAGGGGAGAGCCTCATAGACGCAGAGACCGACAAGGCCGCGGCTGAAAGGGCCATCGGCGGCTGCGACACGCTCTTCGTGCTCGACATGAACGCCTTCCGCCGTGCCGAAGAACTCGCGCCGGTGCTGGCCGCCTGCCCGGCGGGGCTGAAGGTCCTCATAGACCATCACCTTAATCCCGCCGTCGAAGAATTCGACCTCGTCTTCTCCAAAGCGGACATTTCCTCCGCCAGCGAGCTGCTGTTCTGGATGCTGCTCGGGGCAGAGGGGGGCGACATCTCGGCAATTCCTGACAAGGCGCGCTACGCCCTCATGACCGGGATGACCACGGACACGAACAATTTCGCCAATTCCGTCTATCCGTCCACCCTCGAGATGGCAAGCCTGCTTCTCGCATCGGGCGTGGACCGCAACGACATCGTATCCAAACTCTACCAGAGCTACAGCGCAATGCGCATCTTCGCCTTTGCGGCCATGCTCTACTCTCGCCTTCAGATACTCCCCGGAGGCGTGGCCTGCATGGTGTCCGACGAAGCGTTCCAGACCGCATTCCCTCTCGCCGAGGGCGAAACGGAGGGGCTCGTGAACATTCCGCTCGGGATAGGCGAGGTGAGAATGAGCATTTACGCGAGATGGAATGGCGATCACTTCCGCGTGAGCGTCCGTTCCAAGAAGGGCTGCAGCGCGAACGCGCTCGTCTCTCAGTACTTCCACGGAGGCGGCCACGAACTGGCGGCCGGCGGCAAGATCTTCGTGCCCGCAGACATTCCGTCACAGGCCGAAGCGAAGGACTTCATAGCCTCCTGCGTGGCACAATTCCTGCAAACAGAGAATCACTGATGAAAAAGATATTCCCCATCCTCATATGCCTTGCCCTCGTGGGCGTTTCCTGCGCCAGGCAGGCGGAAATCGACAGCGACGCGCTCAGTGCGGAGGCACTGGCAGCCTATATGCAGAAATATCATCCCGATGCCGTCAAAACAACGAAAGGCGCATGGATTTACCAGAACGACGAAGTCGCGGGAACGGGAGAGGAATACAAGGGCGAAGCCTTCATCCGCATGGACTACACCATAACCGACAGGGATGGCCGTTTCGTCGGAAGCACCCTGGTGGATGTGAACAAGAGCAACAAAAACTACAGTTCCCGCAACTACTACGGCCCCATGGTGCGCTACGCAGGCTCGTCGTCATTCTCCGAAGGCCTGAAAGACATGATCAAAGGTTCAGGAACCGGCCTGGGCCCGATGAAGATGGGCGGTACGCGCAAGGCCCTCGTTCCGAGCTGGCTGCTGGGCGGCACCGAAGCGGTTTACAGCATTACCCTTGTAGAGGCTTTTGAAGACGTGGACGTATGGGAAAAGGATTCCCTGGCCAGGTACATAGCCGCCAATTATCCCGATGCCGTTGAAGATACGCTCATTTCCGGCGGGGGATGGTATTACGTGCTCAAAAAAGCTGCTGAAGAAGAGACCGGGCTTCTCACGGCGGACAGCACCATATACTGCAATTACACACTCAGGGACCTCGCGGACAGGGTCATCGACACCAATGTCGAAAAGGTGGCCCAGCAAAACGGTTTCTATTCGTCCGAAACCACTTATTCGCCAGCGCTGATCAACTGGGACTCCGACTATACGAAAATCACCATGACGACCAGCGAGACCGACGTAGTGGACGGTTTCGCCAACGCTTTCCTGCATATGCACCAGTACGAAACCGCAATAGTGATTTTCCGTTCATTTTTCGGTTACAGCTACTCCGGCAGCGGCAACACCATTCCGGCTTACTGCCCGCTCAGCTTTGAAATCGAACTCGTAAAGGCACCCAACTGATGTCGCAGCAGGTTTCGGGAGCACCTCTTGAACTCGGAACCGAAAGAATCGGTTCCCTGCTTCGGCGCTACGCGATTCCGGGAATAATAGCGATGACTGCCACCAGTATCTATAACATGGTGGACAGTATCTTCATAGGCCATCTGCCGGGAGTCGGTTCCGTGGCCCTTTCGGCCCTGGGTATATGCAATCCCATCATGAACCTCGGAGTGGCCCTTGGCACCCTTGTGGGCGTCGGCTCATCCACCATTATCTCGGTTATGCTGGGCCAGCACAATTACCGAAGCGCGCAGAAGGTGCTGGGCAATATGGTGACTATGAATCTGGTGCTCGGCGTGTTGTTTTCCGTACTGGTGCTGGCATTCGAGGAACCGATACTGCGTTTCTTCGGCGCATCGGACATCACCATGCCGTTTGCAAAGCAGTACCTGACTGTTCTCATGATAGGAAACGTCATAGCCCATATGTACCACGGGCTGAACAACCTCATCAGGGCCTGCGGCAACCCCAAACTGGCCATGGGGCTTACCCTGTTCACGGTCATAAGCAATACGGTGCTCGATCCGGTCTTCATCTATGTGCTTGGCCTGGGAGTACAGGGCGCCGCCATAGCGACCGTGCTGTGCCAGTTCCTCGCTCTCATCTGGGCGTTCCTCTTTTTCTCGCGCGAGACTTCGGTGGTGCATTTCGGAAAACACGTACTGGAATTCCACTGGAAGATGGCAAAGAGTTCCCTCTCCATAGGGATGGGGCCTTTCCTCATGAACAGCGCGGCCTGCATAGTGAACCTTTTCATCAACCAGCAGCTGCTCAAATACGGTGGCGACCTGGCGATAGGCGCTTTCGGCGTGGTGGCCCGGTTCAGCTTCCTTTTCGTCATGGTGGTGATGGGCCTGAACCAGGGCATGCAGCCCATAGCCGGCTACAACTACGGCGCACGCCAGTACGGCCGCGTCCGCAAGGTGTACATACTCACCGCGGGTTGGGCGACCCTCGTCACCACCCTCGGCTTCCTCATTTCGATGATTTTCCCGAGGGCGGCCGTGGGCATCTTCACCAACGACCCGGCCCTGCTGGACCTCGGCGTGCACGGCATGCGCTGTCTCAACGTGTGCCTCTTCCTTGTCGGCATGCAGATGGTGTCGACCAATTTCTTCCAGTGCCTCGGAATGGTGCGCAAGAGTATCTTCCTCTCGCTCATTCGCCAGCTCATCCTCCTGGTGCCGCTGGTGTACCTGCTGCCGCTGTGGCTCGGGGTTGACGGAGTCTGGTACAGCTATCCTCTGTCGGATGCAATCTCGTTCATAATTACCGGGGTGATGGTGCTGTCGCTCCTTCGCAAGTTCAAGACTCTCAAGGACGGAGATTCTCCGGCCGTACTAGGCGGATATGAAGGGTAGGAAGATATCAAAGACGGGAAAGATCCTGATCGGCGCGCTCGGCGTGGCGCTGCTGCTCGCCCTTTACCTCCTGCTTCGCGGATGCGCCGGAGGCGGAAGAAAACCGTCGGAGTACAGGATACGCGGCATCAACTCCGTGATTACCAATGAGAGCGGCGGGAGTGTTGACAAACTCGACCGGGACATGAAGACGTTCATGCAGCGGTGGTGGATAAAGGGCATGTCGCTCAGCGTGATGCGCAGAGATTCGCTGCTGTACGCCAAAGGATACGGCAAGGCCGACGAGGACGTGCCCATGAGTCCGGGCCACATAATGAGGGTGGCGTCAGTGAGCAAGCTCATCACCGCCGCAGGCATAATGAAACTGCAGGAGCAGGGCCGGATCAAGCTGTCCGACAAGGTGTTCGGCCCGTCCGGAATACTTGACGAAGCCGTTTACACGGCCGCTATCAAGGACAAGAACTACTTCAAGATTACTGTCGAGGACCTGCTCCGCCATGAGAGCGGTCTCTCAATACGTCGCGGAGACCCGATGTTCACCACCCGCGACATAATGAACATCTACCGCCTTAAGGAGGCTCCCGACCACGAGACGCTCGTGCGGCTCATGCTGGCAAGGCAGCTGGGGTACCAGCCGGGGAAATCGCGGCAGTACAGCAATTTCGGATACCTGCTCCTGAGCATGATAATCGAGAAGGTGACGGGGGAGAGCTATGAGAGATGGATGCAGAAGGAGCTGCTCGGGCCGGCCGGCTGCATGGACATGCATCTTGCCTTCAATTACTACAAGGACAAGTACCCGAACGAGGTGCGCTACTACATGCAGGACAACGACCCCCTCGTGCCTGAATACAACAATTCCCGCGACAGCGTGGTGCGCTGCTACGGAGGCAGCGACGTCCGCGCACTTGCCGGAGCCGGGGCATGGGTGGCAAGCACTCCCGAACTGGCGCGTTTCGTGGCCTCGGTGGATGGAAATCCCCGGGTGAAGGACGTTATCGGCATTAAGAGCGTACGGGCGATGACCGCAGATACCGGAGAACACAAATACGGGCTCGGGTGGAACGACGTCGGCGACACCTGGATACGAACCGGCTCGCTTGCCGGAACCAACGCCATAGTCTACCGTTTTCCCGACGGGGAATGCTGGATACTGGTGAGCAACACCCACAACTGGAAGGGGCCGCGTTTCTCCAAGCGAGTCAAGGAATTCATACGCCAGTGCCACGAACGCTACAGTCCGGCACTTCCCAAACAGGATCTTTTCGAATTGATTTAAAGCCCTTTGGCCTTGCCCTCGTCCCAGATGGCATCCATCTCGGCGAGGCTCATTTTCCCAAGGTCGAGTCCGCGGGCGGCAGCTTCGGTTTCCATATAGGTAAAGCGGCGGCGGAACTTGTCGCAGGCCTTTCCCAGGGCTACTGAAGGATCTACCCCGTACATGCGGCAGGCATTTACGAGGGCGAAAAGGGCGTCGCCGAATTCCTCTTCGGCATGGGCGGAGCTGACCTCGGTGCTACCGCTGCGTCCGGGGGCCTTTGGCACGTCGAGTCCAACGGCCTCCTTGGCTTCGCAGATTTCCTCGTCGACCTTGGGCCATACGTCGTCCGGCTTTTCCCAGTCGAATCCTACGGCCGACGCCTTGTCCTGAAGGATGAAAGCTTTCTGCAGGGGCTCGCAGCTGCGGGGCACGCCCTCGAGTATGGTCTTGCCGTCGCGTTCCTGTTTCTTGCGCAGTTCCCAGGCCTTCGCCACCTCTTCGGCGCTCATCTGCCTTCCGGAAGCGTCGCCGAATACGTGCGGATGGCGGAATATCATCTTCTCGCACATACCGTTAAGCACGTCTGCTATGTCGTATTCGCCTTTCTCTTCGGCTACCTTGGCGTAGAAAAGCACATGCAGGGAAAGGTCCCCGACTTCCTTGCAGAGCGACGGTCCTCCTCCGGCAAGCACCGCATCGGAGAGTTCGTAAACTTCCTCGATTGTAAGCGGGCGCAGGCTTTCATTGGTCTGGGCATGGTTCCACGGGCATTTCTCGCGGAGCGTATCCATCACTTCGAGGGCCCTTTCGAATGCTGCGATTTTTTCTTCCTTCGTATGGCTCATAGGCTGCAAAGATAAGTAATTTTGAGTATCTTTGTAGAATAAGACAAATGCACATGAAGACTATAAGCTACGTTAGCGCCGACGAGGCCGTCAGCCATATCAAAAGTGGCAGCCACATACATCTTTCCAGTGTGGCCAGCGTTCCACACTGCCTTATCCAGGCCCTGTGCCGCAGGGCGGACGCGGGAGACGTGACGGACCTGCATTTCCACCATTTCCACACCGAAGGGCCGGCTCCTTACAGCGAGGAGCGTTATGCGGGCATCTTCTTCGACCAGGGCTTCTTCCTGGGCCCCAACGTGCGCAAGAACGTGCAGGGCGGCTGGGCCGACTATCTGCCGGTGCACCTCGGTGAGAGCCAGAAACTCTACCGCGAGGGCTATATCCATCTGGGTGCGGCCCTTGTAAACGTTTCCCTGCCGGACGAGCAGGGGAGGGTGAGCCTCGGGACCTCGGTGGACTGCAGCGTGGCGGCGGTCGAATCGGCCGACCTGGTGATAGGCGTGGTGAATCCCAACGTTCCGTTTGCCTACGGCGACCTTCTGAGCGTCGACCAGTTCGACTATCTGGTGCAGGACGACACCCCGCTGGTTACGGCCGCCTTCGCGGAGCCCACCCCCACGGAGGTGCTTATCGGAAAGAACGCGGCATCGCTCGTGGAAGACGGCGACTGCATTCAGATGGGCATAGGTGCCCTTCCGAATGCACTTGCGGCCCAGCTCGGGGGCCACAAGCATCTCGGTCTGCACACCGAGATGTTCGCCGACGGCCTGCTCCGTCTCATCAAGGCAGGCGTGATTGACGGCTCGTGCAAGAAGATAGACACGGGCAAGGTGGTGGCCAGTTTCCTTCTGGGCAGCAACGAAGTCTACTCCTTCATCGACCACAATCCCGACGTGCTCATGAAGGACATCAAATTCGTGAACAACTCCTGGATAATAGCGCAGAACCCCCACATGAAGGCCATCAATTCTGCCGTCGAGGTAGACCTTACCGGCCAGATCTGCGCCGATTCGATAGGAACCCGCATCTGGAGCGGAACCGGCGGACAGCTGGACTTCGTGAAGGGAGCGGTCATGAGCGAGGGCGGCAAGAGCATCACTGCCTTCGCCTCCCAGACCAAATACGGCGGCAGCAAGATAGTTCCCGAGCTGCATCCCGGAGCCGGAGTGGTCACTCCGCGCCCCGACGCCCACTGGATAGTCACCGAGTTCGGAGCCGTCGACCTCTACGGCAAGAGCCTTCAGGAAAGGGCCCGCCTGCTCATCAGCATAGCCCATCCCGACAACCAGGAGGAACTCGACCGCGCGGCCTTCGAGCGTTTCGGCCCCCACTGGAACCTGGTTCACTGATTGTGTTATGGCAGCCCCCTGGCAGGAACGCACTGAACTTCTTCTCGGGCCCGAAGGGCTGGAGAGGCTCGCCGGGGCTGAAGTGCTCGTTTGCGGACTCGGGGGCGTAGGCGCGGCTGCGGCCGAGATGCTGGCCCGCGCAGGTGTGGGCGCCCTTACCCTGGTCGACGCCGACTCTGTCTCCGAATCCAACATCAACCGCCAGCTTCCCGCCCTCCGCTCGACTGTCGGCCGTTCAAAGGCGGATGTTGTGGGGGAGCGCCTTATGAATATCAATCCGGAGCTCAAACTCGCCCTGGTAAAGGAGTTCCTGAACGAGGAGACCATCCCGTCGTTGCTCGTACCGAAGTACGATTTCGTGGTGGATGCGATAGACACGCTGAGCCCCAAGATAGCGCTCATCCAGTGGTGCCTTGCCAATAAGCTTCGCCTGGTGTCGTCCATGGGATCCGGCGCCAAGACCGACGCCACCAGGGTGCGCATCGCCGACATCTCCAAAACCCACATGTGCCCGCTGGCCCACATGCTTCGCAAACGCCTTCACAAGTACGGAATCAGCGAAGGTTTCCTGGCCGTTTTTTCCGATGAAAAGCCCGACGATTCCGCGATGGTGCGCGAGGAAAGCCGCAATAAACGCAGCAACGTGGGCACCGTGTCTTGGCTTCCCGCCGTCTTCGGATGCGTATGCGCGCAGGCGGCCGTGCTCGCTATTGCAGGAAAGGCGGAAAATCTCTAACTTTGCAGGCTTTTTTCGAAAGCCTGAGCATATTATGGCCGAATACAGACTCATACGGGTGTCCGGAAGGAAGGATTTGAGACGTTTCATATCCTTCCCGGACATGCTTTACCGCGGCTGTCCGCAGTACGTTCCCGCACTGCATTCCGACCAGATGCACACCCTTACCGCCGACGCGGCGCTTGAGTATTGCACCCATGCCATGTGGATGGTTTTCGACGGGGAAAAACCCGTCGGCCGCATCTGCGCCATGGTCAATCCCCGCTACAACGCCCTGTACGGGAAGAAGTGCGTGCGCTTCGGCTGGTTCGACTGCACGGATTCCAGCGAAGTGGCCGGCCTGCTGCTCGGAGCCGCTGAGAAGTGGGGGAAGGAGCAGGGGATGGACACCATCCACGGCCCCCTCTTCTTCAACACCCTCGGCAAGCAGGGCATGCTCATAGAAGGTTTCGAAAACGTTCCGCCTTTCAACTGCATCTACAACTATCCCTATTATCCGGCCCTCGTCGAGGCTCTCGGCTTCAGGAAGGAATGCGACTGGGTGCAGTACCGCATGCACTCTCAGCTTGGAGTGCCGGAAAAGACCAAACGCATGGCGGCGCTTGTGCAGGAGCGCTACGGGCTGCATTTCGGCAGCCTGGATAAACTCAGGAAGGACAAGGCCATGGTGCGCCGCTTCTTCCGGATATATTCTGACTCTTTCAAGGACAAGGTCTACAACTTCATCCCCTTCACGGAGGCCGAAATAGAGCAGGAGGCGCGCAGCATGGTGCCTTTCGTGAACGACCGCAACAGCGTGCTTCTGCTCGACGAAAACGGGGAGATAGCAGCGTTCGGAATCTGCACCCCCAGCATCAGCGGGGCCCTGCAGAAGGCCCGCGGCCGCCTCTTCCCCTTCGGATGGCTGTATCTGCTCCGCGCGAAAAACGACTTCTCGCTAATGGACCTCATGATAAACGGAGCCGTGCCGGCATGGCGGAACAAGGGCGTCAGCGCGCTCTATTATATGAAAATGGCCGAAAAGGCGAAGGAATTCGGTTTCGGCGACTGCATCTCCAATCCGCAGATTGAGACCAACGCCGCCGCGAACATATGGAAAGCATACCCCGACCACAGCCTCTACATGCGTAGGCGCTGCTACATAAAGGAAATCAATTAAGATGGCAAACGAGAACACACTGTTGGAAAAGGTGCTGTCGCTGCAGGACAAGTTCGCTTCCCTGCAGGAGCAGCTTTCGAGCCCGGAAGTAATGGGCGACATGAAGAAGTATGTCCAGCTCAACAAGGACTACAAGCAGCTGGAGCCCATTATCAAGGCCGGCCTCGATTATAAGAAGGCCCTTGAGAACCTGGCTTCGGCCAAGGACGTCCTCATGAACGAGAGCGACCCGGACCTCAAGGACATGGCCCGCGAGGAGATATCCGAAATCGAGGGGAAACTCCCCGACATGGAGCAGAACATCAAGCTGCTGCTGATTCCGGCGGATCCCGAGGACGGCAAGAACGCCATCGTGGAAATCCGCGGCGGCACCGGAGGCGACGAGGCTGCCATCTTCGCCGGGGACCTCTTCCGCATGTACCAGCACTACGCCGAGATAAAGGGGTGGAAGCTGGAGATCACCGACCAGAGCTTCGGCACTTCGGGCGGTTACAAGCAGGTGGTTTTCAAGCTTTCCAGCAACGACGGGGTGTACGGTACCATGAAGTACGAAAGCGGAGTGCACCGCGTGCAGAGGGTGCCGCAGACCGAAACCCAGGGCCGCATCCAGACCTCGGCCGCTTCTGTGGCCGTTTTCCCGGAAGCCGGAGAATTCGACATTGAGCTTAACCCGGCCGACATACGCAAGGACCTCTTCTGCGCATCGGGCCCCGGCGGACAGGGGGTCAACACCACCTATTCGGCCGTCCGTCTCACCCACATTCCTTCGGGAATCGTGGTGCAGTGCCAGGAAGAGCGTTCGCAGATCAAGAACACCGAGCGCGCCATGGAGGAACTCCGCACCCGTCTTTACAACATGGAGTACCAGAAGTACCTCGACGGAATCGCCGCCAAGCGCAAGACCATGGTGTCAACCGGCGACCGCAGTGCGAAAATCCGCACCTACAACTATCCCCAGGGGCGCGTCACCGACCACCGCATAGGATGGAGCATGTACAATCTGCCGGCCTTCATGGACGGGGACATACAGGAGTGCATCGACGCCCTCCAGGTGGCGGAGAACGCCGAACGTCTCAAGGAAGCTGAATAAAGCGCAGAAGGTGCTTCGCACCGACGGAGGGGTTCAAGGGGTCTTCCCCTTGTAAAAAAAAAGAGGCCGCATGGCCTCTTTTATAGCTTTCAGACGCGCCTGAAAGCTATACAGGCGTTGTGCCCTCCGAAGCCGAAGCTGTTGGAGATGCCTATCGTGGCCTGCACCTTAAGCGCCTTGTTGGGGGTGTAGTCCAGGTCGCATTCCGGATCGGGATTGTCGAGGTTGATGGTCGGGGGGATGACTCCCTCGCCGAGGGCCTTGACCACCGCGATCGCCTCAGCGGCGCCGGTTCCTCCGAACATATGGCCGTGCATGCTCTTGGTGCTGGAGATGTGTGCCCTGCGGGCTTCCTCTTCTCCAAGGGCGAGCTTGATGGCGGCCGTTTCGGCAACGTCGTTGAGATGGGTGCCGGTGCCGTGGGCATTGATGTAGAGCACGTCCTCGCCGGCCTTGTATCCGGCCTGGTCGAGAGCTATGCGCATGCACCTCGACTGGGTGCTTCCGTCGGGCCTGGGAGCCGTGGCGTGATAGGCGTCGCAGGTGCTGCCGTAGCCCACCATTTCCGCATAGATATGGGCGCCGCGCTTAACGGCATGCTCCCATTCTTCGAGAACCAGCACTCCTGAACCGTCGGCCATCACGAAACCGCCGCGGTCCTTGTTGAAGGGAAGGCAGGCGTGCTTGGGGTTGGGTTCGAGGGTGAGCGCCCTGCTGTTGGCGAATCCGGCCAGGCCGATGGGAACTGCACCCTCCTCGGCTCCGCCGGCTATCATGGCGGTGGCGTAGCCGTGGCGTATGGCGCGGTAGGCCTCTCCGAGTGAATGGGTGGAGGTGGCGCATGCGGTCTGCACGTTGAGGCAGCTGTTCTGCGCACCGAAGCGAATTGCTATCTGGCCTGCGGCCATGTCTGCAATCATCGTCGGGATGAAGAGGGGAGACACCCACTTGCCGGTGGGTTCCTCAAGCAGGCTCTTCACGTTGGCCACGATTACGTCGAAGCCTCCGACTCCGGAGGAGACTATGCAGCCGAGTTCTTCGGATGCGATGTTCTCGCCGGCCACCAGGCCGCTGTCCTTCATCGCCTGCACGGCCGAAGCCATCGCGTAGATGGTGTAGTGGGCCTGCTTGCGCACGAAGGGGGCGGGGATGCCGTAGTCGTCGGGATTGAAATTGCGTATCTTGCCCGCTATCTTCACGGCAAAGCCGTCGGTGGGGAATTCCGTTATATAATCGATGCCGCAGACACCTGCCTTTAGGTTCTGCCAGAAGCTGGTGACGTCGTTTCCTATGCAGGAAAGGACACCCATGCCGGTTACTGCTACTCTTTTGTCCATTTCGGTCGCAAAGGTACGAATAAAAATATTATATTTGCATATTAAGGCGGAAAGCACCAATGAACCTCAGGGACTACATACCTTCCTACCTATGCGGACGCGCCCAACTCGCGGCCACGGTGGTCTTCGCGGCGCTTTTCGCCATAGTGACACTCCTGGTCACGGTAGTTTACGACACCCAGAACTGGTTCTCCATCGGCCCCGACGCCACCTTCGGCTACACCACCGCCTTCATCCTCGGCTCGATAGCGGTGCTCGGCATCAGCAAACGACTCATGTACAGGGCCACCATGAGGCTGAACCTCGACTGGCTCAGCTACATACTCTGGAACCTCGCCGAAATGGTGGTGGTCGCCCTCCTCTATACGGGAATGACGGTGTACCTGCGCAGCATAGGGCTCATCTCCGTCCCGGACCTCGGCATCCAGGGAACCTTCGTCAGGAGTTTCCTCATCACCGTCTTCCTCATCGGCGTGCCCTACGTAATGGCCGGACTCTACTATGCCGTCCGCGACCGCGACAACACCATACGCCTGCTCAACTACGGCAACATCGTCACCGATACGGAACCCTCGCCCCTGGACAGGGAAAAGGTGACCCTTTTCGGCGAAGACGGCGTCATGAAACTCAGCGTCAGCCTCAAGAACCTCTTCTATATTGAATCTGACGACAATTACATCAAGGTGTGGTACGCCGACGCCGGCGGCGAGGTCAAGCAGTACATGCTGCGCTGCCGCCTCAAGACAGTTGAAGAGAGTTTCGCGGGCAGCCCCCTCGTGCGCTGCCACCGCAAATACATAGTGAACCTGCTGAGGGTGGACCTCATCTCCCGCGAGAAGGACGGCTATTACATCAAGCTGGACGTCGCCGGGGCGGATCCGATTCCGATTTCCAAGACCTACGAACAGCAGGTCCTTTCAACCTTCAATTCGCGTTAGCTTATGTGGCAAAGGGTACAGACTCTATATCTGGCGGTTGCGCTGGGACTCCTGGTCGCCATGTTCTGGCACCTGGATTTCCTTTGGTGGACCATACTGCTGGGCGTGGCCGTCTTCATGCAGACGGTGGCGCTTCTTGCGTACAAGTTCCGTCTTTTCCAGATGCGGACGGCCGTGATAGCCGCCATAATGCTCATCGGCCTCCAGGCCTGGATGGCAGTGGTCTTCTTCGTCCGCGGAGGGGCCGCCTTCAACATTACGGCAGTGTTTCCGGCTGTTGCGGCGATACTCGATTTCCTGGCGGCCAGGGCCATACTTTCCGACGAGATGGTGGTGCGCAGCTCCAGCCGTCTCCGTGCAAGCAAAAGAAAACGTTAAATACAGACAATTATGAGAATTCCTGAATCTGAACTCATCATCAACGGCGACGGATCGGCGTTCCACATCCACATGAAGCCGTCCGAGCTGGCCGACACTGTTCTCCTGGTGGGCGACCCCGGCAGGGTGCAGATGTTCGTTCCTCACTTTGAAAAACTCGAAGCCCAGGGACAGTCGCGCGAATTCGCCTTCGCGACCGGCATCTACCACGGAAAACGCATTACGGCCCTTTCACACGGCATCGGTCCCGACAACATCGACATAGTCGTCACCGAGCTCGATGCCCTTGCCAACGTGGACTTCGAAACCCGCGAGGTCAAGCCTGAGCACAAGCGCCTTACCCTGGTGCGCATAGGCACTTCGGGCGCAATACAGCCGGAGATTCCGCTGGGCTCCTTCGTGAGCAGCCATATAAGCGTGGGCTGCGACGGAATGTTCAACTGGTACGAGAACCGCGACAAATACTGCCTGCTCGATTTCGAGGAGGCGTTCAAGAAGCACTGCAACTGGGACAGACACATTGCCGACCCGTACTTCGTGCGCGCTTCGGAAAGGCTCATAAAACTCTTCGAGCCCGTTACCGTAAAGGGTATGACCATTTCCGCAGGCGGCTTCTACGGGCCCCAGGGGCGTGTGGTGCGCCAGGGCCTTGCCATGCCCAATATGCTCGAGGACTTCGAGTCGTTCGAGTTCAAGGGCTGCAAGATTACCAATTTCGAAATGGAAGGCGCAGCGCTTGCCGGAATGGCCGCGGGCCTCGGGCACGACGCCCTCACCATTTGCTGCGTGATAGCCCACCGCTACCTCAAGGACGCCAATACGGACTACAAGCCGCGCGTGGCGGAGCTTGTGAAACTCGTCATGGACAAGGTGACCGAAGACTAGGAGTAGATTTCCCTCTCCGAATAGAAAGCGCCGATAAGGCGGTCGAGTTCTTCGGCGGAAGGCAGTGCGGACCTGGATGGTTCCGCGCTGCTTTTCTTCGTATAGGCGCGTATAATGCGTATGTCGAGGCCGTGGCTGCGCAGATACTCTCCGCACCAGTCTCCGGGAGTGTCGCAAAGGGCTGCGAGAAGGTGCACCGCGCGTATGTCTCCGCCTTCCCTCACGGCCTCCATTACGGCCATGCTGCAGACGTTCAGCGCGCTCCGGGTGAAGTTGATGCTGTCCTGCTCTCCGTAGGGGACTTCCTTTTCCTGGAACACCCTCGCGTCGACCTCGGTTTTTACGGTATCCGGATCGAGCCCCGCCCGTGTGAGAAAATCGATGGCAGAGCTGCTTCTGTGGCGCAAAATGCCGAGCAAAAGATGCTCCGGAGCGATTGCGTGGCAACCGGTCCGCATGGCCTCGTCGCGGGAATACTCGAGGATTGTCCGAATCTCTTCAGTAAGCTGCATTTTTTCATTGCAAATTTAGCAAAAAAATGCTACATTTGTAAGTTAATATAAAACACCTATGGACGAAGAGAAAATCAAGGAAGAACAGAGGGGCTTTATCGAGCCCGTAGAGATAGATCACGAGATGCGGAGCGCCTACATCGACTACTCGATGTCGGTGATAGTTTCCAGGGCCCTGCCCGACGTGCGCGACGGTCTCAAGCCGGTTCAGAGGCGCGTTCTTTTCGGCATGGACGGCCTCGGGCTGAGCTATGGCGGACAAACCAAAAAGTCGGCCCGTATCGTTGGTGAGGTGCTCGGTAAATTCCACCCCCACGGCGACAGCAGCGTATACGACGCGATGGCACGTCTGGCCCAGAACTGGAACCAGCGCTATCCGCTCATCTGGGGACAGGGCAACTTCGGTAGCATGGACGGCGATCCCGTCGCGGCCATGCGTTACACCGAGGCGAAGCTCGCCAAGATGGCGGAGGACGTTCTGGCCGACCTCGACAAGAACACGGTCGACATGGCGCTCAACTTCGACGACAGCCTGGAGGAGCCCACAGTGCTCCCCACCAAGCTGCCCCTGCTGCTTCTCAACGGTTCTTCCGGCATCGCCGTCGGTATGGCCACCAACATGGCGCCGCACAATCTCGCTGAGGTTTGCGACGGCATCTGCGCCCTTATCGACAATCCCGACATCGACACCGAGGGGCTCATGGAACACATCAAGGGTCCCGACTTCCCGACGGGCGGCATCATCATGGGCCGTCAGGGAATAATAGACGCATACAACACCGGCCGCGGCAGGGTGGTGGTCCGCGCGAAGACCGACATCGAGGTCAACGAGCGCGGCCAGGAGACCATAGTGGTCACCGAAATCCCCTACATGGTCAACAAGAAGGAGATGCTGGAGCGCATAGCCCAGATGGTCGAGGACAAGCGCATCGAGGGCATCACCTACATGAACGACGAGACCTCCCGCGAGGGCGTGCGCGTGATTTTCCGCGTAAAGCAGGGCGCCAACACCAACGTGGTGCTCAACACCCTCTTCAAGTACACCGCCCTCCAGAGCAGCTTCGCCATCAACAACGTGGCCCTCGTGAAGGGGCGTCCCCAGACCCTCGGCCTCAAGGAGATACTGCAGAACTTCGTGGACTTCAGGCACGAAGTGGTGGTGCGCCGCACCAAATTCGACCTCGACAAGGCCCGCAAGCGCGCCCACATACTCGAAGGCCTGCTCAAGGCCATCGACATAATCGACGACATCATCGCCACCATACGCGCCAGCAAGAGCGTGGACGAGGCCAAGGAAGCCCTCGTGACCAAATTCGAATTCACCGAGGCCCAGGCCCAGGCCATAGTTGAGATGAGGCTCCGCCAGCTCACCGGTCTCGAACGCGAGAAACTCCAGGCCGAATTCGAGGAACTCGAGAAGTTCATCGCCCGCTGCGAGGAAATCCTTGCCAGCACTGAACTCCAGCTCGGAATAGTCAAGCAGGAATGCCAGGAGATGAAGGCCAAGTACGGCGACGCGCGTCGCAGCGAAATCAGCCTGAGCGCCGAGGAGTTCAACCCCGAAGACTTCTACGCCGACGAAGACGTGGTCATCACCATAAGCCATCTCGGCTACATCAAGCGCACCGCCCTCACAGAATTCCGCACCCAGAACCGCGGAGGCAAGGGCGTGAAGGGGGGAACCACCCGCGAAGAGGACTTCATAGAGCACATCTATGTGGCCAACATGCACTCCACCATGCTGTTCTTCACGCAGAAGGGCATGTGCTACAGGCTCAAGGTCTACGAGCTTCCCGAAGGGGTGCGCGCGAGCAAGGGCCGTGCTGTCCAGAACCTGCTGTCAATCGACCAGGACGACAGCATACGCACCTATCTCAACGCCGCCCATATCGAGGACGAGGCCTACACCGAGAGCCATTTCGTGACCCTCGTGAGCAAGAAGGGCGTCATCAAGAAGACATCACTTACCGAGTACTCCAACAAGCGCAGCCGCAACAAGGGTATCAAGGCCCTCACCATACGCGAGGGCGACGCGCTGCTCGACGCAGTACTTACCAACGGCAACGAGAACATAATGATAGCCTGTCACGAAGGCCGCTGCGTGCGCTTCGAGGAATCCCGCCTGAGGGCTATGGGCCGCGGAGCCAGCGGCGTGCGCGGCATCAGCCTTTCCGCATCGGACGAGGTCGTGGGCGTAATCACCTACGACGCCGCAGCGGAAGATGCAACCGAACACACCGTTCTGGTAGTCAGTGCGAACGGTTATGGCAAGCGTTCCGATCCTGAGGATTACCGCCTCACCAACCGTGGCAGCAAGGGTGTCAAGACCATCAACATCACCGAAAAGACGGGCGATCTGGTGGCCATCAAGAACGTCACCGAGGCCAACGACCTCATGATAATCACCCAGGCCGGTCTCACCATACGCATGGCTGTGAGCGGCATAAAGGTGGCCGGTCGCAACACCCAGGGCGTGCGCCTCATCAACATCAACGAAGGCGACCGCATCGCTGCGGTGAGCGTCGTGGCGGCGGCTTCGGCCGAGTCCGAGGACGAGAATGGCACGGAAACTGCAAACACTGATAATGCTGAAACTGAAAACAATTAATAATCAATGAATATGAAAAAGATTCTCATTAGTCTGCTGGCTCTCTTCGTAGCGGTTTCCTCCGCTTTCGCACAGCAGCAGGTGAAGAGCGTTAATTCTGCCCGCTCCGCCGTCGAAAAGGCAAAGAAAGCATCTGAAGACGCAAAGAAGGCCGCAAATGCCGCCACATGGCTCAAGCTTGGAAAGGCTTATCTCGACGCATATGCCGCTCCACAGGGTAACGGTTGGATAGGCGCCGGCGAAGGCGAGCTCAACCTCATCATGTCGCAGGACAAGATCCTCGGAACCCGCGAGGCCGTTCTCGGCAGCCAGACCTATATGGTGAAGTCCTATGAGACTGCCGACTACTATTTCAACGGCAACGGCCAGCTGGCCATGATCATAGTGACCAAGCCGATTTACGACAATTGCCTGGACGGCGCACTCGAGGCCTACAAAAAGGCTTTCGAGACCGACGCCAAGGCAAAGAAGACAAAGGAGATTTCCGAAGCCATTGCGTTGATCAGCGGAAAATATACCGACGAGGCTTTTAACGCTTATTCCCTGAACAATTACGCCCTTGCGTCGGCCATGTTCGAAAAGGCCTATGAGGCTTCCGTAACCCAGCCTTACGCCCAGGTCGACACCAACTCGGTCTACAATGCCGGTTTTACCGCCTGGCTGGTCGGCAACTCAAAGAAGGACGAGGAAGCCGCCGAGAGCTACAGGCGCGCTCAGGCCTTCTTCGAGAAAGCCCTCGAATACGGCTATGCCGGTGAAGACGGCGAGTGCTATGCCAAGCTGGCGGACATCGCGGACAAGCTCGGCAACAAGGAAATGTCCAAGGACTATCTCGAAAAGGGATTCTCGGCATATCCCCACAGCCAGAGCGTCCTGGTAGGCCTCATCAACTACTACATCTCCAGCGGAGACAATCCCCGCCGCATCTTCGAACTTCTCGACCTTGCAAAGCAGAACGAGCCCAACAACGCCTCCCTCTACTATGTCGAAGGCAACATACATGAAAAACTCAACGAGGAAGCCGAAGCCATCGCAGCTTACGACAAGTGCGCGGAAATCAATCCCAAGTACGAGTACGGCTACATCGGCAAGGGCATACTCCTCTACAACAAGGCAGTCGACCTTCAGGAAAAGGCTTCCAACGAAATGGACGACGCCAAGTACATGGTCCTCATCGGCCAGTTCGAGGAATCCCTCAAGGGCTGCATCGAACCATTCGAAACCGCCTACGAACTCACCGCCGACAACAGCATCAAGGTGTCCATCGCGGAGTATCTGAAGAATGCGTGCTTCCGCTTCCGCACCGACGACGCTTACATGGCCAAATACGAAAAATACAACAAGATAGTTGCCGAATCCAGGTAAAGGCATAGGCGCATTCATAAGGGCCGCAGTTTTCTCTGCGGCCTTTTTGAGTTTACCCCGGCCTGTTTCCGCCGGGGAAGGGATTCCCCGGGCCCGGGTGCGCACCGACACGGTGAAGGTGCTGGTGCTGGGCGACCTGATGATGCACACGAGGCAACTTTCCTACGACAGCCGCGGCTTCCTCCAAGAGTTGCAGCCTCTCCTCGGCGGAGCGGACCTTGTGATAGGCGGGGCTGAATTCACGCTCGCCGGGCCGCCGCATACGGGCTATCCGCGCTTCTCCGCTCCCGACACATATCCGGTTAACCTCCGGGCCTCCGGGGTGGACGTGCTTCTTGCCGCCAACAACCACATACTCGACTACGGTTGCAGGGGGCTTGGGCGCACGCTGACGCATCTGGGGGAGCCCTGGTGCGGGGCTGGGGCCGACAGCGCGACTTTCGCGCAGCACAACCCGCTGTTCGTCAGGGTGGGAGGAACAAGCCTGGCCCTGGTAAACTGCACTTACGGAACCAACCTGGGCCCCGACCGCCCCTGGCCGAAAGTGGCGCGGCTGCAAAGGGAGGAACTCGGGGCGCAGATGGAAAGGGCGTCAGAGGCAGATTTCGTGCTGGCCCTCCCGCACTGGGGGAACGAATACGAACTCAGGCACTCTCCCGACCAGGAGAAATGGGCGGCTTTCCTTGTGGAGAAAGGGGCGGGAGCCGTGATAGGCTCGCATCCGCACGTGGTGCAGGACACCGTGCATATGGCCGGAGTACCTGTCATCTATTCCACCGGCAATGCGGTATCCAACATGAGCGCCCCGAACACCCGTCTCGCCCTGGCTGTGGAACTGGTTCTGGTTCAGGAGAATCCGACCGGAAAGGTGAGCCTGGCTGACACTCGCCTGCATTTCCTATGGTGCACCCTGCCGGGCAGGCTCAGGGAAGGCTACCATACCATAGAGCTAAGCAGGTTCACGGGCCGCAGGGACCTCTGGCGGGATCCGTCCGACTACGACGAAATGATCAAGACATACAAAAGGGTATTATCCGAAACAGGAATATGAAGAAAACCATCAGCATGAATGTCTCCAGCCCGGTCGAAATCCTCGGCCCGGGCAACCGTATCCTCAACGAGTTCTGCTCCTATTTCCCCTCGCTCAAGGTTTCCGACCGCGGGGTGGAAATCTTCCTTGACGGACCTCAGGAGCAGGTTCTCGACTTCGAGCGCAAGTTCGCACAGCTCGTGGAGCTCCGCCGCCACAAGCCGAGCCTTACGGTTTACGACGTGGAAGACGTGTTCAGCGGGGAGAAGCGCGACAATCTTGCGCTCAACGGCAACTCGGTGATAGTGCATACCACCGACGGCCGCCCGGTGAGGGCGCGCAACCTCAACCAGGAACTGATGGTGAAGGCCTATTTCGGGAGCGACCTTATTTTCGCCACGGGCCCGGCCGGAACGGGAAAAACCTATATCGCGATAGCCCTGGCGGTAAGGGCCCTCAAGAACAGGGAGATCAAGCGCATCATACTCACCCGTCCGGCGGTAGAGGCGGGGGAGAGGCTGGGATTTCTCCCCGGCGACCTCAAGGACAAGCTGGATCCCTACCTGCAGCCTCTCTACGATGCCCTCGAGGACATGATACCCACCAAGAAACTCCAGGACTTCATAGCGAACGACATCATTCAGATAGCGCCCCTTGCATACATGCGCGGCCGCACCCTCGACAGGGCCTGCGTCATACTCGACGAGGCCCAGAACACCAACATGGGGCAGCTGAAGATGTTCCTCACCCGTATGGGCAGCAACGCCAAGTTCATAGTCACGGGCGACGCCACCCAGGTGGACCTGCCCCGCAGGGAAGACAGCGGCCTGCTCCGTGCCATAAAACTGCTCGAAGACATCAAGGGCGTTTCCGTGGTGCGCTTTACAGGAGCTGACATAGTCCGGCACCCGCTGGTCACAAAAATCGTAAAAGCGTTCGAAGACCAGTAATTTTTGCTACTTTTGTAAGATATGAAAACAGTGCGGATTATAGCGGCGTCGCTGGCCCTTCTGCTGGCTCTCAGCGCATGCACACAGGTCAAGGACTGCCTCAGGCGCGCGGCCGGGAGGCCGACGAGCGCGGACATTGCGGTTAAAAAGGCCCGCATAGATATGGAGGAGGCCGCCCATCAGGCGAGGCTCGATTCGCTGCGCGCATACCGCAAGGCCGTAGCCGATTCACTCGAACTGCTCGACCGTATCAAGGCTTCCCGCACCATGATGATGACGGCGGGCAGCGTACGCGGCCTTATCCGCAAGGGTCTGCAGTACCGTTACTACGTGGTGATAGGCACCTTCGGAAGCCCGGCCAACGCAAAAGCTCAGGCCGCGAGGGCTTCAGCGGCGGGCCATGCAAGCGCCATCATACCGTTCAACAACGGTTTTTCCGCAGTCGGGATCGACGGGAGCGATACCCTGGCCGCCATATGGGAGAGCCTGCAGCAGGCCAGGACCGAGAGTTTCTGCCCCAAAGACGTCTGGATACTTGTAAATGAATAGGCTGCTCGTCACTCTGCTTCTATGCCTTGCCGTCCTGCCTTCGCGGGCCCAGGGCTACGCCTCCCTTTTCGACGGGGAGACGGCTGCGTCGATGCGCGCCTCAGTCGAGGCCCTTTCCGGTACCGACGAGGCCGGGGCCGCGGCCTTCATGAGCGAAGGCTTCCGTTCGCGCGGACTCGACGTACTCGGCAGTTCGCTGGACAGCAGTTTCGGAATACTTACGGAAAAGGGAGACACGGCGGTCTGCCATAATGCCCTCGCTTGGATACAGGGATACGACAAGGGCCTTAGGAACAAGTATCTGGTAATAGCCGCTCCGATAGACGGCAACGCATCCGGGCTCGCCATGCTCCTTGAGCTTGCAGGACGGCTTTCAACCAATTCGGTGCTGCTCCGCAGGAGCGTGATACTGGCGGCTTTCGGGGCTTCCTCCGACCGCTGCGCCGGTTCGTGGTACTTTCTGAACCGTTCGTTTGCCGCGGACGCAGCTAACATAGACGCCATGGTGGACATCTGCCTCCCCGGCGAGGGAGCGCAGGGATTCTATGCATACACGGCCTCGAACGCGGGCCTCGACGCCATAATCGGCAGGATCTCCGGCACACTGCAGCCGGTCAAGCCGCACCTGATCCATAAAGAGCCAGTGGTGTCCGACCACCGTTCCTTCTACGCGAAGGAGATACCGTCGGTGACTTTCACCAGCGGCAGGGTGCCCAAGGCCGGCCCCGTACAGGAGAGTCCGGAATACGACTGGATGGAACGCGAGCTGGAGTACATCTTTAACTTCGTCATGGAACTTTCCGGCTGTGAGGCCCCGTCGTTCTTCCCGGAAATAAGCAATTCCGAAACTGATGCCGCCATCGCCGTTCCCTGGAACGACTGCGACGTGAAGCCGGCTTTCATGAACAACTACGACCCCAACGTCTTCCTGAACAAATGGGTGTATACCTATCTCAAGTATCCCCAGTATGCAGTGGACAACGGCATCCAGGGCAAGGTGCTGGTGGATTTCATTATCGACGCGAAGGGCCGTGTTCGCGACGTGCATGTGCTGAAAGGGGTGCATCCTTCCCTTGATGCCGAGGCGGTGAAGGTGGTGGAGGCGTCTCCCGACTGGAGGCCGGCCAGAGTGCGCGGCAAAAAGGTGGACTGCGAAATGTCCCTTTACGTTGAATTCAGATTGAAAAAGAAATAATATGGATTACGATTTCCGCAGGATTGAAGAAAAATGGCAGAAACGCTGGGCTGAGGACAAGACCTACAGGGTCAACGAAGACCCGTCCAGGCCCAAGTATTACGTGCTGGACATGTTCCCGTATCCGTCGGGTGCGGGCCTTCACGTGGGGCATCCCCTCGGCTACATAGCGAGCGACATCTACTCGCGTTACAAGAGGCTCAAGGGCTTCAACGTGCTTCACCCGATGGGCTACGACGCCTTCGGGCTTCCGGCGGAGCAGTATGCCATCCAGACAGGGCAGCATCCGGAGAAGACCACCGACGAGAACGTGGCCCGCTACCGCAGCCAGCTCGACCGCATAGGCTTCTCCTTCGACTGGGACCGTTCCTTCCGAACCTGCGACCCGGACTACTACAAATGGACGCAGTGGGCCTTCATACGTATGTTCAAGAGCTGGTACGATCCGGCCATGGACAAGGCCCGTCCGATTGCGGAGCTGGTTAATCGTTTTGAAACCGAAGGCTACGACGGCATCTCCCCGGACGAGTGGAAGGGCTTCAGCGAAAAGCAGAAGAGCGACATTCTCATGAACTACCGCATCGCCTATCTCGGCGAAACCAGCGTCAACTGGTGCGAGGGCCTGGGAACCGTGCTTGCCAACGACGAGGTGAAGGACGGCCTGAGCGTGCGCGGAGGATTCCCGGTGGTACAGAAGAAGATGGCCCAGTGGCAGCTTCGCGTATCGGCGTATGCCGAGAGGCTGCTCGCAGGCCTGGACAGTCTCGACTGGACCGAGTCGCTGAAGGACATGCAGCGCAACTGGATAGGGAAGAGCGAGGGAACCGAGATGGTGTTCGACACCGAATGCGACGGAAAGCATCTTCCCATAACCATATTCACCACGAGGGCGGATACCGTTTTCGGTGTTACCTTCATGGTGCTCGCCCCTGAAAGCGAGCTGGTGCCGCAGCTGACCGCGAAGGCACACAAGTCCGAGGTGGAGGAGTACCTGCAGTACGCTTCCCGCAAGACGGAGCGTGAACGCCAGGCTGAAACCCGCAATGTGACCGGCGTGTTCACGGGCTCCTACGGCATCAACCCCCTTACCGGGGAGAAGATTCCCATCTGGATTTCCGAATATGTGCTTGCAGGCTACGGCACGGGTGCGATCATGGCGGTTCCGGCCCACGACAGCCGCGACTATGCCTTCGCCCGCAAGTTCGACCTTCCCATCATCCCCCTTATCGAAGGGGCCGACGTGTCGGAGGAGAGTTTCGACGCGAAGGAAGGCATAATGATGAACTCCGGCTTCCTGAACGGCATGCCCGTAAAGCAGGCCATAGAGGCGGCGAAGGATTACGTAGAGGCCCACGGCCTTGGCCGGAGGAAGACCAACTACCGCCTTCGCGACGCCATCTTCAGCCGTCAGCGCTACTGGGGCGAGCCTTTCCCGATTTACTATAAGGACGGCATCCCGACCCCTCTTCCCGACGAAGAGCTTCCGCTCCGCCTTCCTGAAATAGAGAGCTTCAAATCCGCGCACGGAGAGGCTCCTCTGGAGAGGGCGAAGAACTGGACATACAAGGGTTACCCCCTGGAAACCAGCACCATGCCGGGCTTCGCGGGGAGCAGCGCCTATTATCTGCGCTACATGGATCCGCGCAACGGGGAAGAACTGGTGAGCGCCGACGCAAACCGCTACTGGCGCAGCGTCGACCTCTATGTAGGCGGCACCGAGCACGCGGTCGGGCATCTCATCTACTCCCGTTTCTGGAACAAGTTCCTCTTCGACCTCGGCTACATCTGCGAGGACGAGCCCTTCCGCAAACTGGTGAACCAGGGCATGATACAGGGTCGCAGCAACTTCGTCTACCGCAAGGTTGGCACTAACACCTTCGTGAGCCTTGGCCTGAAGGACAAGTACGAGACCACCGAGATACACGTGGACGTGAACATCGTTCACAACGACCGTCTCGACCTCGAGGCGTTCAAGGCATGGAGGCCCGAATACGCCGACGCCCAGTTCGAACTCGAGGATGGCGAATACATATGCGGCTGGGCCGTGGAGAAGATGAGCAAGAGCATGTTCAACGTGGTGAATCCCGACGAAATATGCGAAAGCTACGGAGCCGATACGCTCCGCCTCTACGAGATGTTCCTCGGCCCCGTGGAGCAGAGCAAGCCCTGGGATACCAAGGGAATCGACGGAGTGCACCGTTTCCTCAAGAAGTTCTGGCGCCTCTACTACGACCGCGACACGCTCCTGGTAAGCGACAAACCGGCTGGAAAGGAGGAACTCAAGGCCCTGCACACCCTCATCGGCAAGGAGCAGGAAGATATCGAGAACTTCTCCTACAATACGAACATTTCCGCATTCATGATAGCGGTGAACGCTTTCACGGATATGAAGACTTCCTCCAGGGAGATACTCGAGCCCCTGGTGGTGTTGCTGTCGCCCTTCGCCCCGCACATCGCCGAGGAGCTCTGGCATGCCCTCGGTCACGAAAGCAGCGTTACGGCCGCATCCTTCCCTGAATACGATGCGTCGCTGACGGTTGAGGACAGCGTGAAGTATCCCGTCTCCTTCAACGGAAAGACCCGTTTCACCGTGGATCTTCCCAAGAGCGCCTCCGTGGCAGAAGTTGAAGCCGCCGTGCGAGCCCTGCCCGACACGGCCCGTTACGTCGGAGACCAGACCATAGTGAAGGTAATCGTGGTTCCCGGCAGGATAGTTAACATAGTGCTCAAGTAATATGAAAAACAAAGTCCTCAAGACTGTCTGGGAGTACCTGATACTTACCCTCGCCACCTTCATCTTCACGGTGTCGTGGGAGGCTTTCATGATTCCGAACGGCATGTCGGCGGGCGGAATGATGGGTGTCTGCACCATTACCGAGTTCGCGACCGGCGGGCTAATCAAGGCATCCTACTCGTTCTTCGTCATCAACGCCGTCCTGATTCTCCTTGCCGTGTTCGTGTTCGGCATAGGATTCGGGTTCAAGACCATCTACTGCATAGTCATGTCGTCCGTCTTCCTCTGGCTTGTGGACGACTGGAGCTGGCTGCATTCGATTCCCGGGAACTTCCTTTACGTGGAGGACAAGACCCTGGTTCCCATCATAGCCGGCGTGTTCGAATCGCTGGGCATAGGCCTTGCCATCCGTAGCGGGGGGAGTACCGGCGGAACGGATATCATCGCATTGATAATCAACAAGTACTGGCCGGTGTCGCTGAGCGGGGTGTTCTTCGTGATGGACTTCGTGGTGGTTATCGCCCAGCTCCTGCTGCGCCCGGGATTCGGCTCGTATACAGGGGATGCGAAGACCTTCAACGACGTGATGTACGGTATTCTTGAGATAGTTACGTTCGCCGTGACCATCGACATGTTCACCGTCGGCGGACGCAACAAGATGCAGCTGCTCATCTTCTCCGAGAAGTACGAACAGATAGCCGACCACATCTGCAAGGTGATGGAGAGGGGAGTGACGGTGCTGCGCGCCCAGGGCTGGTACACCAGGAAAGAGCGCAACGTGCTCCTGGTCCTGCTCACGCGAACCGAGCTTTCCGGCGTCAACAAGGTGGTCAACGAGATCGACCCCAAGGCCTTTATGAGCATCTCCAACGCATCCGAGGTGTATGGAGAGGGCTTCGAGAAGATAAAGGCGGGCAAGGTTAAACTGGACCTCGGGTCAAAAAATGAAAAATGATATGGCGGCGACGAAAAAATCCTTCTTCGTAGGTCTCAAGGAGTACGGCCTGATTACCCTGGGCGTGCTCTGTTATGCCCTGGCGTGGATTATCTTCCTGCTGCCCAACAACCTCGTAGGCGGCGGCGTCACGGGTGTGAGTTCCATCATTCAGTATGCGTCCGGAGGCTTAATTAAAGTGGGCTACAGCTATTTTGCGATCAACCTGGTGCTGCTCGTGATCGGCATGCTAACGCTCGGAAAAGCCTTCGGAGCCAAGACGGTGTACGCGGTGCTGGTGGCTTCCGCGGCCTTCAATTTCGGCGACTCCCTCGTTCCACAGGCGGTAATCCAGTCACTGGCCCTCGACAACGGCAAACTGATGTGCGTAATCATGGGAGGCATGCTGGCGGGCTTCGGAATCGGGCTCACCATGTCGCAGGGCGGCAGCACGGGCGGAACCGACATAGTGGCCCTGGTGCTCAACAAGCGCAGGGGCATCTCTCCGGGCAGGATGATACTGTGGCTCGACATAGTCATAATCGCATCTTCCATAGCCGTGCCCTCCTACAGGCCCGACGGCTCGCTCGTACCCTTCGTCGACAAGGTGATGGTCGTGGTATACGGTTACATACTCACTGCCGTAGTAAGCATTACGGTCGACGGCACCATAGCCGGTTCCAGGCAGAGCGTGCAGCTCTTCATCACTTCCAAGAATTATGAGCAGATAGCCGATACCATTGCCGGCCAGTTCCACCGCGGCGTCACGGTTCTCTCCGGCCAGGGCTGGTTCTCCAAGGAAGATGCCCACGTGCTCATGGTCCTCACCCGCAAGGTAGACCTGAACCCCCTTCTCCGTTGCATCAAATCCATTGATTCCAACGCCTTCGTTTCCGTGTCCACGGTGACGGGAGTCTACGGAAAGGGATTCGAAGCCATAAAAACCCCTCCGGAAGGTGGTAAGAGAGGGGGTAAAAAGGGGAGTAAAAATTTAAAGTCCTAAAGAAAAACTTTTTTTCAGTTTTACCCCCTCGTTTACTCCCCTGAAATATCGGGTAAAACGTATCTTGCAGCCGATTGGACCATCCCGTCGCTGTAAGATCATGAAAAAACTAATCGCAAAAACCCTTGTCCTGCGGGCGGTATCCCTGCTCGTGCTCATAGTTCTGTGCACCATCGACGCCCTGCGCGGGAATACCAGCCTGGAGTCGGTATGCGCCGCCCTCACGGCCGCATCCTCCATCCTGCTGTTCTATCCGCTCAGCTACGAAATCGTACGCAGGTCGCTGCCCTTCGTGTTCGGGCAGGCGGGAATCTACATTCTCCTGGCCCTGTCCGGCATATATGCGGGAAACGAATGCCTGCTCGTAGCCGTTTCCTCGCTTCCGGCCCTCATAGCATATACCGCCATGCGTTCGGGGGAGAAGTACGGCAACGTGAAAGTGCTCTTCCGGGTGGATTCGATATGGTGCTCGGTGGAGGACCATGCGCGCATGGTGTACATGATGGCCCTGGGAATGCTGGCGCTGTCCGCGCTTACCGCGTGCCGCTACGAGGCGCCCGCATGGGTGTTCTTCATACATGTGTTCGTGCTCACGGTCTATTATATACTGAGTTACCTGCGCGCGTACAGCGGGAGCACCGTCCTGATCGGTTCCGACAGGGAAAAGGCGATAAAGAGGGTTATTCAGGGAAACCTCCGGAACGTGCCGGAATACGGCGCTCCCGACGACCATATGAACATAGTGTACGGCAAGGTGCTGAGGTACATGGAGTCGCACAAGCCTTTCCTGTTCGACAACTTTTCCATAGACGACCTCGCCGAAGCCGTTTTCTCGAACAAGGTGTACCTTTCAAAGGCCATAAACTACTATTCCGGCCGAAATTTCAGGCAGTTCATCAACTACTACAGGGTGATGTACGCAACAAGCCTCATGAAGAAGGACCGTCATCTCAAGGTGACGGACCTGACCGTGAAATGCGGCTTCCATTCGGTGGTGTCGTTCAACATGGCCTTCAAGCTCAATATGAACATGACTCCCACCGCGTACTACGGGCTGCTGGCGAACGGACGTAACGCTACTTCAAGGGCGTGATGCCTTTCCAACTCTGCGGAACGGGGGCTACGAGGACGATTTCGCACTTTTTCACCGGATGAACGAGCGTTGTCCTGAAGGAGTGAAGGCAGATGCCGCCGTCGGGATTGGAACGCGGTGCGCCGTACTTGAGGTCGCCTTTGATGGGGCAGCCCATGTGCGACAGCTGGCAGCGTATCTGGTGATGGCGTCCGGTAAGGAGTTCCACTTCGAGAAGATGGTAGCGGTCGGTGTCCTGAAGCAGACGGTAGCGGAGCCTGGCAAGCTTTGCACCGGAGGCTCCTTCCTTCACCACGTAGCTTTTGTTCTGCTTCTCGTTGCGGGAAAGCCAGTCTTCGAGCAGGCCTTCCTTCCCTGCAGGCGCCTCGCAGCACAGGGCGAGGTAAGTCTTGTGGACCTCTCCCTTGCGGAACATCTCTGCCAGCCTTTCCAGGGCCTTGGAGGTCTTTGCAAACACTACGATCCCGCTCACGGGCCTGTCCAGGCGGTGGGGAACGCCCATGAATACCTGTCCGGGCTTGGAATCCCTTGCGGCTATGAAGGCCTTGAGGGTTTCACTGAGGGCCTCGTCGCCGGTTTTGTCGCCCTGGACGATTTCGCCGGGACGTTTGTTGAAGACCAGCAGGTGATTGTCCTCGAAGATTATCCTCGAGGCTATGTCGTCGTATTCTTCCCTGGACAGAGTGCGGTACACCATGCCGCAAATATAGTGACATTTTGTCAGAAACGGAGGGGTGGCACGCGATTCGTTTATACTCAGTCGTCGCGTCCGGAAGGGCGCTGGCAGTGACAAAAAGTAAAAAAACAATATAATTATGGGAAAAATTATCGGAATTGACCTCGGAACCACCAACAGTTGCGTGGCAGTGATGGAAGGCAACCAGCCTACCGTCATCATCAATAATGAAGGCGAGCGCACCACTCCGAGCGTGGTGGCCTTCACCGCCGAAGGCGAGCGCAAGGTCGGCGCACCCGCAAAACGCCAGGCCATCACCAACCCCGGCAACACCGTATTCAGCATCAAGCGTTTCATGGGCGAAACCTACGACCAGGTGGGCACTGAGGTGTCCCGCGTGCCGTACAAGGTCGTCCGCGGCGACAACAACACCCCGCGCGTCGACATCGCCGGCAGGATGTATTCTCCCCAGGAAATCTCCGCCATCATCCTCCAGAAGATGAAGAAGACCGCAGAGGACTACCTCCGCCAGCCTGTCACCGAAGCCGTCATCACCGTTCCCGCCTACTTCTCCGACTCGCAGAGGCAGGCCACCAAGGAAGCCGGCAAGATCGCGGGCCTCGACGTGAAGCGCATCATCAACGAGCCCACCGCAGCCGCTCTGGCATACGGTCTCGACAAGAAGAACAAGAACATGAAGGTTGCGGTCTACGACCTCGGCGGCGGCACCTTCGATATCAGCATACTGGAACTCGGCGACGGCGTCTTCGAGGTGAAGAGTACCAACGGCGACACCCATCTCGGCGGCGACGACTTCGACCAGGTTATTATCGACTGGCTCGCCGGCGAATTCGCGGCGGACAACGCCGGATTCGACCTCAAGAAGGACCAGATGGCTCTCCAGCGCCTCAAGGAAGCTGCCGAAAAGGCCAAGATAGAGCTCTCCAACCAGACCTCCACGGAAATCAACCTTCCGTACATCACGGCCGACGCAACCGGCCCGAAGCACCTTGTGAAGACTCTCACCCGCGCGAAGTTCGAGTCGCTCTGCGACAACCTCTTCCAGCGCACCATGGAGCCCTGCCGCAAGGCGCTCGCAGACGCCCATCTGTCCGCCGGACAGATCGACGAGGTTCTCCTCGTCGGCGGCAGCACCCGCATCCCCAAGATCCAGGAACTCGTGAAGCAGTTCTTCGGCAAGGAGCCCAACCGCAGCGTCAATCCCGACGAGGTGGTCGCAATAGGCGCCAGCATCCAGGGCGGCGTGCTCGCAGGCGACGTGAAGGACGTCCTGCTTCTCGACGTCACCCCGCTCAGCCTCGGTATCGAGACTCTCGGCGGCGTGATGACCAAGCTCATCGAGAGCAACACCACCATCCCGGTACACAAGGAGCAGGTGTTCAGCACCGCGGCCGACAACCAGCCTTCCGTGGAGATCCGCGTCCTCCAGGGCGAGCGCCCGATGGCCAAGGACAACAAGCAGATAGGAGTCTTCCACCTCGACGGAATCGCTCCCGCACCGCGCGGCATCCCGCAGATCGAGGTATCCTTCGACATCGACACCAACGGCATACTCTCCGTTTCCGCAAAGGACAAGGCCACCGGCAAGGAGCAGAGCATACGCATCGAAGCTTCGAGCGGCCTGAGCGACGACGAAATCAAGCGCATGCGCGATGAGGCGAAGGCCAATGAAGAGGCCGACAAGCAGGCCAAGGAGCGTGTGGACAAGATCAACAACGCCGACGCCCTCTGCTTCCAGACCGAGAAGAACCTCAAGGACTACGGCGACAAGATTCCGGCCGACAAGCGCAGCGCCATCGAGGCGGCCCTGAACCCCCTCAAGGAGGCCGTGAAGAACCAGAACCTGGAAGAAATCGACAAGTACAGCGCCGAGCTCGAACAGGCCTGGCACGCTGTTTCCGAGTCCATGAACGCAGGCGCGCAGGGCGGTCCGCAGGCCGGCCCGCAGGGAGGTCCTCAAGGAGGCAACCCGGGCGCCGGTCCCGGCCCCGACTACGGCGGCAAGCCCGAAGAGCAGTAAGCCGTACGTCACTACAAATGAAGAACCCGCCCGACCGGCGGGTTCTTCATTTATTCATAAATGATTATTGCGAATCTGCACAATAATCATTAACTTGTACCCCGATATGCACGCGCTGGCTCCCGAACTCAAAAAATTCAGGCAGGTCTTTGTGGTTTGCGACCGCAATGTGGAGGCTTTCGCCCGGGAAATTTCCGGGGTGGATGAGCCGTTTTGCATCACTGCGGACGAGGCGCATAAGACTATGGATACGGTGATGGATATATGCCGCGCGCTGCTCTCCGCAGGAGCGGGAAGGGAAGCGCTGCTGCTTGCCGTGGGCGGGGGAGTTACGACCGACCTGGCCGGCTTCGCCGCCTCCATATACAAACGCGGCATACGCTACGCCAATGTGCCTACAACGCTGCTGGGCCAGGTGGACGCCGGGATAGGCGGCAAGACTGGAGTCAACCTCGACGGTTTCAAAAACGAGGTCGGAACCATACGCCAGCCGGAATTCACCGCCGTTTTTCCGGAAGTGCTGGAATCCCTTCCCGAGAAGGAACTGCGCAGCGGCCTTGCGGAGATGCTCAAGACCTTCGTCATTAAGAATCCCGCCCACGCATATGAACGCACGGTGGCCCTTTTCGCGGCTGCCAGAGCAAACGGAGGCCTATGTCCGGCGGTTGGCGATTCCGAACTCCCGGAACTCATACGCGCCGCAGCGGGAATCAAGCAGGCCATAGTGGATAAGGACGAATTCGAAAAGGGAGGGCGCCGCAAGCTGAACCTCGGCCACAGCTGGGCCCATGCCATCGAGTGGTGGCAATCGGCCGCACCCGGAAGGACGGACCTTTCGCACGGCGAAGCAGTGGCCATAGGCATAGTTCAGGCGGCCCGTCTGGCGGAAAAGCTCGGCCTCGCGGAAGAACCCGGACTCCCTGCCCGCCTCTCTGAAGAACTGCAGCTCTGCGGACTGCCCTCCGAACTGCCCTGCCCGCAAGGGGAGCTGCTTCCGGCGATGAGGAACGACAAAAAGGCCGAATCCGGCCGCATCCGCCTGGTG
The DNA here is from genome assembly GCA_024691765.1 of Bacteroidales bacterium. Taxonomy (GTDB): domain Bacteria; phylum Bacteroidota; class Bacteroidia; order Bacteroidales; family UBA932; genus Cryptobacteroides. Next base: position 99,364 of record JAILNI010000030.1, read on the forward strand.
CTTCCCGTAAAAGTCGGAAAAGTAATAGTGAAACAAGTTAATATCAATATTTTAGAGCCATGAAAGTTACACTCGAAACCCTTTCCGCTATCTTCAGGATAGCCAAGCATTTTGCCAACATCGACGGCGAGCTCAAGTCCGAGGAGGTGAGGCCCGTATACGATTTCTTCCAGACCTTCGAAGGTATGACCGATGAGAATCTCCAGAACATTATCGATTACGCCAATGAAGGCATGACCGACGAAAGGGCTCTCGAGCTCATCATGGGGATGGATACAGATGCCAAGCAGCAGATTTCCGACCTTCTCGCCGACATCATCGGCGCCGACGGCGTGCTTACGGAAGACGAACAGGATATCTACGACAAGCTCCGTGTGGTATGCAAGCTTCCCGAACCCACTGGCAGTTCCGTCGAAGAAGATGACGACGAAGAAGAGGAGTCCGAAGCTGACCCCGACGATGGTATTGTTCCGGCGTTCATCCTCGTCAAATCCAACAGCCATGTGGAAATCAAACAGAGCGAGAACGAAGACTGGAACACCCTGGGCGACGAGATTGCCGAATGGATAGGCGCAGACCGCGTTGAGGTGGTGCGTTTCACTCCGGCGCTCAACGCCCTCACGGAAAAGCTCAGACTCAACGAGCGCCACCTGGTGTTCATGGTTGACCGCAATTTCAGCATGAAGTCCGACGAACTCGGCGACAACATGCCCGGAACCATACTCTACGGCCGCGGCTACGAGATACTCGGCAACATAGTGATCGCCATCGAGACCGACAGCGGCTATGAAATCGAAGGCATCATCACCAGGAGCCTTCTGAACGAAGTCCTCGATGCAGTCGATGAGGCCGTGGATAACCTGCTTTCCTACGAATAGCCATGCGTTTCGCGAAACGGGACTTCTGCGCGGTGATGCGTCTGGGGCAGCTGTTCATACAGAACGGCGACAACCCTAAGAATCACGAAGCCTTCCGCAAACTGGTGTACTCCTTCAAGCCTTTCGTGCCTGAAGACCAGATAGAAAGCGTTCTCAACATAGGCCTGCTGCTGGACTTCGAGACTGCGGCCGCCACCATCAGCCAGCTCGGCGAGGAAGAGTACGAATGGGCGAAGAACGTGGTATGGGAGGCGGCCAACGCCGAAGGCAGGATGAACGCGAAGCAGGAAGAGATGTGGGACCGCCTCATGGAAGTGTATTGGGATTATCAGGAGCCCGACGACAAGGGCGCTTACGACGCATGGTCATGAAAACTGCGGACAGGATAGTTTCACTGGTAAAGAAGATGAAGCGCAATTCCGAGAATATGCGCTCATGGAAGAACGTCGCCATTGCGAGGGAGGCGTTCGGCCTTCTTCAGGCTCTCGACGACCCCGAAGAGAATGCAATCGGCAAGGCCCTGGCCTGCGATGCAATAGTAGAGCAGTTGAGCGAGTACGACGTGCCGCGCTTCTGCCTGGAGATACTGCGCTGGGAGCTCGGACAGCTCGAGGAGTCCGCCGAAAAGTACGACAGGCTCACTCCGGACGAGGTCCGCGCCCACATTGCAAAACTGGAAGAATGGATAGCTCCGGAGAAGGTGAGCGATTCGGTTTTCAAGGAAAGATACAGCCGCTGGCTCGCCTGGGATCCGATAGAGCGCGACCCGGTGTGGGAGGAGCTTTACCTTGAGGTTGAGGAGGAAGTCGACCGCGAAATGGGCGACGCCCCGCGCGGCATGGGCTTCTGCTTCGGCTACTGGAGCGAAAAGCGCGCCGCACTGGCCAGAAGGGGAATAGACTGGAAAGACCCCCATCAGATGAATCCGAGGGTAATGTTCGACTGATATGGAAGAATCGAAAGTAAGGTTCCGCGAGCGCGAGGAAAAACGCACGGAAGAAAAGAAGGCCGGAAAGGAAAGGGTGGACCAGGGCGGAGCGAAATGCCCGCACTGCGGCGCTCCAGTGCAGGAGGATTACGAGATTTGTCCGGTTTGCGGCTGGAAGCTGGTGGACTACTGCACCTTCTGCGGCGCTCCCATGCTGCCCGGCGACATGGACTGCCCCGAATGCGGAATGCCCTCCGACGGGGTGATGTGCCCGGCCTGCAACATACGCAACTTCCGTCCGTTCTGCCGTAAGTGCAACAAGCCCCTTTCGAGGGCCGCCCGCAGGGCCATAGACAAGGCCAAGCAGGACCCGAAGGTGCAGGAGGCCGCCAGGATACTGAAGAAAGTGGCGGAGCTCCAGTCCGAGCTTGAAACCGCTCTTTCGGAGGAGGGAAGCGAGCCTGAGGAGCCCAAAGGACCTACCGAGGGCGAACTGCGCCTCAAGGAACTGATGGCCAAGGTTGGTTTTACCCATGCCGAGCAGCCCAGGGCCACGGCTCGCAAGCTGGGCCGCACCCGCGAGGAAGTGCTTGCCGAATACAAAAAGGCCGTGGAAGAGGCCAACAAGGTGATGGAAGAGATGCTCCCTCCGGCCGGAATGACGCCCCAGGAGCAGCGCAACTACTATACGGCCCGCAAGGTGGCCGTGATGGAGATAGTGGAGGAGAGATGGTACGGCCTCCCGGTCGAAAAGACAATGGGATGGGAGTGCAACAAATGCCATGTGCTCCATACGAGCCCGGAAGAGTGCTGCGTAAGGGAGTACGGCGGCAAATGGGTGACCTGCTGGATGAACGACGTGGTGGACAAGGACACTCCCGGCGCCATCGAGCATATAGACAGGATTGAAAAGGGAATAGTCTACAAAAGGCAATAACAGGATATGGCAGACAAGGACGATCTTCTGCAAGCCCTGATGGGCGGCATGAGCGCCGGCCCTCAGCCGAAGTCAGACGCGCCGCAGCCCACAGCTACTGCGCCTCAACCTACTGCGACTGCACCGCAACCAACGGCCACAGCGCCTCAACCCACCGCCACGGCTCCCCAGCCTACGGCGAGCGCCCCGCAGCCTACCGCTTCGGCGCCCGTGGACGCCCAGGGCGGAGCGGCTCCGGTATCCGGCGCGGTCTATACGGAAGGTGCCAACGTCAAAGTCGGCGGAAAGACTTACACGGTGGAAAAAGTCGTCGCCAGCGGTGCTGAAGGCGACGTATACATAGTCTCCGACCGCCGCCACCGCTACGCCCTGAAGCTCTGTCACAAGGGCTACACCACCAACACCAAGGTGATGCCTGCCCTGCAGATGCTCAAGGGCAAGGGATACATTGCCGACGTGATTGACTTCGGCCCCGATTACGAGCTGCTGGAATACGTTCCCGAAGGCAGCGCCTCGGCCGCCGGCATAAGGGGCAACGCCCAGGCCATCCTGGCAATCGCCGTCAAAACCGCCATGTCGCTCGACGCCATGCATAAGGCCGGCGTCATCCATAAGGACGTAAAGCCTGCGAACATACTCATAACCAATCCCGCCAGCTGGGACTGCGTCCTCTGCGACTTCGGAATCGCGGATCTGCTGAATAACCGCGGAACCGTGACCACCCTGCAGGTCCGCACTCCCATCTACGCGGCACCAGAGGTCTACGGCAAGGGCAATACCATCTTCAAGGAGGGAAAAACCTACTGCGAACTCACTCCCAAGGCCGATTTCTACTCCCTTGGCATGACCATACTCTCGCTATGGATGGGCGAGGGGGCTTTCAGTGCGGCCGAGGACGAACTCGGAATGGACAAGACCAAGGGCCGCATCGCGCCTCCCCCCGACATGCCCGATCCGCTCGCAAAGATATGCCGCGGCCTGCTGATAAAGGATCCCGAAAAACGCTGGGACCTCGGGGAAATCACCGGAACCATTGAAGGGAAGGATTTCCCGGTGGAGGAAGACGAGATAATCGAAGACCTGAACATCACCTTCAACGCCACCAAGCACCTCACCGCCAACACACCGGAGGAACTTGTCGTATGCATGATCAAGGACGGGGATCTGGCGACCAAGTATCTCTACCGCGGCCAGATAGAGCGCTGGCTCAAGCCATATCCCGAACTGGCCATGGAGATACATGACATAGTGGAAACGCGCTTCCCTCAGGACCAGGAGACAGGCTTGATGGCGGCCATATACACTCTGGATCCTTCCTTCCCCTTCATTATGATAGGTGCCGCCAAGGACAGCGGGGAGGAGATTACCAGAAGGGCCGTCACCCTCAAGGACGTAAGCGACTTCTGCAACATGGCCGTGCCTACGGCGCAGACGGCCTTAGAACTGTGTTCCGACATCTTCAGGGAATGGGTGCGCGTGCGCAGCAGCGAGCTCGCGGACGCTCTCTTGCCCTCCGCCAACACCTCCGACGTGTTCATGCAGAGGGTGCAGACCATAGATCCTCTATCCGACATCAATCTCTGCAACGACCCGTCCTCGCCCGATTACGCGATGACGCAGGAGGCGATAGGGCGTCTGCTCAACAAGGTGTACAACATATTCTGGAATGTGTGCGGAGGCCAGGTGGGCAAGGTGGCGGAAATCTGGAACGAAGCGAGCAACGCTCCGCTCAACAGGCAGATTCCCTCCGCGACCGTGGTGAACATAGCCGTGAACTTCCTCGCCCCGGAAGACTATCACTTCGTTACCAACTTCTTCGACTCCAAGGGAGACCGTTTCGAGAGCCAGCGCACCTGGTTCGTCTACAGCACCGACCGCAACAGCGACGACTACATCAAGAAAGCCGGCCCCAAGGATGACGCTTTCCGTGCCCAGGCTGCCTGGATGAAGGTAATCAAGGGCTTCAGGGCGACACCCGAATACGTATTCGCGGACGGCTCCGTGGCGACCGACCTCAAGGGAGTGTTCTCCCACTCCCGGAAGGAGCTTAAGGATGAGTACCTCAACCGGGGCCTGCGCGGTTTCCTTGCCGTCCATCATCAGGAGGATCCCGACGCCGATCTGAGGACCATGTTCGCCTACGAAAAACTCCTGTTCGAGTATCTGGAAGACATTCGCAGGATAGACGACGACATAACTCCCGTTCGGCGTTTCGACCAGGCCCGCGGGAATGCCGACAGGATACTCTCCTCCGGAAAGTCCCGCGTCCGCAGCCTCAGCGTAAGCAGCGTGCTGCAAAGGGTGTTAACCATCCTGTTCGCGCTCATTCCCATGCTGGTGCTGCTGGCCATACTGGTGTTCTCGATTATCGAGCATCCCGTGCTCGACGTCTCCGCCATCAATTCCAAGGGCAGTTTCGTATGGGTGCTGGGCCTTGTCATCGCCGCCCTGGTGTATATTGGAGGCGATTACGACGGCTGCGTAGTTCCCATAATACTGGGAGTGGTTTCGTCTATACTGCTGGTGGTGATCGTGAAGTTCCTGGGAGCGTTGATCCTGTATCTCTTCGCGGCCGCCGTGCTCGCCGCCATCATCTTCTTCAGCATCAAGACCATTTTCAACGTGAGCCCATATGCCAGGCAGGCCCGGAAGTTCACCAAGCCCGGTTTCGACGAAAAGGTGCTGGAGCCCCTCTACTACGCATTCGGCGACGACACAAGCTTCGATTCCTCCCTCAACGGAGCCTTCAACGACAACGATATCCGAGTGTGGAAGGAAGACGTGCGCGTGCGCCGCATCTATATGCTTATTTTCATAGGCGTTGCGTGGCTGTTCCTCGCGCTGAGCCTCTTCGTTCCCAAGAGCGAGCGTTTCGAAAGGTACTCCGCTCCCGTTGTGGAATGGGTGGGAAGCAAGGTTCCCGCGCTGGCGAAGACCGAGCCTGTGATAGCGGTTGCGTCACTGAAGCCCGGTGACAAGGGCGAATACGTGGTTGCGCTGCAGCAGTTCCTTCGCTCGCACGGCTATACCAAAAACGCTCCCGACGGCGACTACGGTCCCGGGACCAAGAAGGTCGTAATGGCCTTCCAGCAGGCCAACGGCCTTGACGTTACCGGAATCGCCGACAAGAAGACGGTTAAAAAGATAAACAAGATTTGCTCACAGGAGCAGAAGGCCGCCGCCAAAGAGGCGAAAAAGGCTTCGGCTGGCGGACAAACAGAAAAGAAATAGCGTATGACCTGTAAGAATTGCGGAAAAGAGAACAGGCCGGAGGCCCGTTACTGCCGTTTCTGCGGAGCTGAGCAGACGGTGGCGTCCACGCAGAAGGGCCTCATAGGCAAGGATTCCATTGCTCCGAAGCTCGAAGAACTCGACATGAAACTCAAGGTGGCCAGGGAGTTCGCCGCTACGGGGGCGAGGATGGGTCTCGACTGCCTCATCATGGGAGACTCCGGCACGGGCAAGAGGTTCATAGCCAAACTGATATCGGACAAGATGCTCGCCGCCGGCGTGGCGAAACGCGCTCCCAAAGAGGTGGACGCAGCCGACTGGGCCGACTTCGCTAACGACTTCGACAACAACATCGCCGCCCTCAAGGACGGTATACTCCTGATTACCAATGCCCAGAAGCTCGTCCCGACCACGAAGGCCAACGACGTGATAGAGCTCGACAAGCTCTTCACCCGCATGGGCAACACCGAGGGCGCGCCGATAGTGATACTCTGCGGCCTGCTCAACGACATGTGCGCATTCCTCGAGAACAACAAGAGCGTGCACCGTCTCTTCGAGTTCGACTTCAAGCTCGATGCGTTCGGCCTGGAAGAACTTACCGAACTCACGGTTTCCATACTGAAGGAAAAGTACAACAAGGAAGCGGACGAGGCCCTTGGCAAAAGGCTGCGCGCCCACTTTGCATGGTTCATGCGCCAGCCCGACCTGGGCCACACCAACGGGCATCTGGCGGAGAAGGTGGCGGAGGACGTGTGCGTCAAGGCAATATGCCGTGGCAGCAAGACCGTAGGGGAGCAGGATGTGAACACCGCCGAATGCTTCATTCCCAAGACGGAGGAGGAGATCTTCGCCGACCTCGACAAATACATAGGCCTGCAGAGCGTAAAGGACGAGATCCGCGCCATACTCAACAACGTCAAGGAGCGCAAGGAACACGGTGTGAAGGACAAGCTCCTCAAGGACCACTACATCTTCACCGGCAATCCCGGTACGGGAAAGACCACTTTCGCCCGCAAGTTCGGCGAAGTGCTCAGCGCCATAGGCGCCCTGCCGACAGGCCAGTTCGTGGAGGTTTCCGGCAAGGACTTCATAGGCCAGGCTATAGGCGACACCGAAGCCAACGTGAAGAACTACGTGAACAAGGCCATGGGCGGCGTGCTTTTTATCGACGAGGCGTACGCCCTGAACGACGGCAAGACCGGCGGATTCGGCGCCGATGCGGTGAACACTCTCCTTACTCTGCTCGAAAACCGCAAGGGGGAATTCGTCTGCATCATGGCCGGATACACGAAGGAAATGGGTGAGTTCGTACGCATGAACCCGGGCATCCCGTCGCGCTGCAACGTTACTATAGAATTCCCCGACTACGATGCGCGTGAGCTGGAAAAGCTGTTCCGCATAATGCTCATCAGCAACGACGAGGGCACCGTCTTCACACTGGAAGACAGGGCCGAGGAGATGCTGCCCAAGGTTTTCGACCGCATGTACCTGAAGCGCACCGATACTTTCGGCAACGCCCGCGCCGTGCGCAACCTCTTCGACGAGGCGATCAAGCGCCATAGGGCCCGCAAGGCGGGGAACGACGTGCTGAGCTATGCCGACATAGTGGGAGAGGATGCGACGAAGGAGGTTTCCGTCGAAGACGTGATGAAGGAACTCGACGGCTTCGTGGGGATGAAGAGCGTGAAGGACGCAATCCGCCGCATAGCGCAGGAAGTGGCCGTGCAGAAACAGCTCATCGAGATGGGCGAGGCGGCCGAAGGGCTCAAGAAGTACAATTTCGTGCTCACAGGCAACCCCGGAACCGGAAAGAGCTCCGTCGCCCGCATGTTCGGAAAGATCTTCCACGCCCTTGGCGTCACTGCCACCGACAGGGTGGTGGAGAAGGTGCCCAAGGACATCATCAGCCAGTACGTCAACGAGTCCGACAAGCAGATGGACGCGGCCATAACCGAGGCCATGGGGGGAGTGCTCTTCCTCGACGAGGCCTACGACCTCGAGCCCATGGATTCCGCTGGACGCAGCACCAGCTCCGAGGGTAAGAAGGCCGTGCAGACTCTGCTTACCCGCATGGAGAACGAGGCCGGCAAGTTCGTGGTGATCTGCGCCGGCTACCCGAAGCAGATGAACGACTGGCTCGGCTCCAACGACGGCCTCAAGCGCCGCTTCTCCCACTTCATCCATATCGACGACTACACGGCCGAGGAGCTCCTTGAAATCTACGAACGCACCGCAAAGGCCAAACGCTACAACTTCACCCTCGCGAACGAGGAGGTGCGCATGAAGGCCCTGAACATGTTCCAGAACATGGTGGCCATGAAGGACGAGCGTTTCGGCAATGCCGGCGAAGCCGTCAAGAAGGTTGAGGAGACCAAGACCAACATGAACGTCCGCATAAACGGCCTTCCGGCCGACCAGTGGACTCCGGAGAACCTCCACACGGCCTTCCTGGAGGACATCCCGTACGAGGAACCGGAGAAGGTTTCCGTGGAGAAGTGCCTCGAAGAGCTGAACAAGCTCGTAGGCCTAGAAGGGGTGAAGGGCTCGCTCACCAAGCTTGCCCACACCATCAACAACGAGATAGAGGCGGCCAAACTGGAGAACCGCCGTCCGGAGATTCCGCTCGGGCATTATCTCTTCCTCGGCAACCCCGGCACAGGCAAGACCACCGTGGCGCGCCTGATGGGCAAGATACTCTATTCCATGGGCGCCCTGCCTTCGCCCAAGGTCATCGAAGTGGGCGTGGCAGACCTCAAAGGCCGCTTTACCGGCGATTCCGAGGCACAGACCAAGCACATAATAGACACGGCGATGGGCGGCATACTCTTCATTGACGAAGCCTATCAGCTGGTGGGCGGCGACAGTTTCAACGCCAGCATCATGAACGTGCTGCTCACCAGGCTGGAGAACGACCGCGGCAAGTTCGTGTGCATAGCGGCGGGTTATACCTACGAGATGCAGGCGTTCATAGAAAGCAACAGCGGCATACGCTCCCGTTTCCCCGAACGCAACTGGATAAACTTCGAGGATTACAACCCCGACGAGCTCTACCGTATATTCATGATTTACGCGAACGAGGGAGGATATAAACTCGACACGATGGCGGAAAACGCCGTGAAGGCCAAGTTCATTCAGATATACGGCAAGCGCGACCGCACTTTCGGCAACGGCCGCGAGGCCCGCAACCTCTTTGACGATGTGAAGGGCAACCTGGCCGCACGACTGGCCGAAGAAGGCGGAGTGCATACCCCGGAAGAACGTTTAACCATAAAGATGGAGGACGTGATATGATACAGTGTCCAGATTGCAGAATGCAGATTCCCGACGACAGCGCTTACTGCGACCAGTGCGGGAAAGAGCTCAAGTGGTGTCCGGAGTGCAAGAGGCCCAAGCGCGGAACGGAGTGTCCAGTCTGCGGCAGCGACCTCATTCCCGGCAGGAAGTACCTGGCGATGACGGCCGGCGGTCCCGCCCCGGCTCCGGCTTCCGGCTCCGCCCCTGCTCCGGCTTCCGGGGAGGCAGCAGCCTCCCCGGAAGCCCCTCGGTCCCAGCCGCGGCCGACGGCGCTGGTGGGCAACGGGTGGCGGCTTACGCTGCGACCGGGCGAATTCGGGCGCCGCGGCGGCATCTGGCCCGAACTCTCAACCTGCCCGTACGTATCCGGCAATCACGGATTCATCGGGGAAGACAGCGGCTGCTGGAAGATCCAGGACCGCGGTTCCACCAACGGAACCTATATCAACGGCGTCAAAATCACGCCTCACGAGTGGACCGAACTCAGGAAAGGCGACCGCCTTCGCATTGCGACCCTTGACTTTACGGTAGAATGAAACTGAGCATACAGGCAATCAGCCACAAGGGCCTTGTGCGCGACAACAACGAGGACGCCCTCAGCATAGGCGGGCTCTTCATCCGCGACGACTCGGCCGAACTCACCGTCAGCATTCCGGACGACGGCTATTTCTATCTGCTCGTCGCGGACGGCATGGGAGGTCACGAGAACGGCGAGGAGGCCAGCGACTTCGCCCTTGCGGAACTCAAGGAACAGTTTTCGCTTCACCAGATCCAGCCTGATACCTTCGAGGACGACATTCGCGAGGCGGCGCACTATATCTCGTACAAGCTGAACACCCTCGCCGCCGAGCGCGGACAGGCGCGCCCCATGGGCTGCACTCTCACCGGAGTGGTGTGGCATTACGGAAAGACCTGGCTCATCAATGCGGGGGACAGCCGCACCTACCGTTTCCGCGGCGGCATGCTGCGCCAGCTCACGACCGACGAGACCGAGCGCGGGCTGACGGGCGACCCGAATGCCAGCAAACTGCTTCTGAACTGCCTGGGTGGCGGTTGCGCGGGGAAACTGCACATAGACAGCCTGGACGGGAAACTGCTCCCGGGCGACATCGTGCTGGTGTGCTCCGACGGCCTTTGCGACATGGTATCCGACGAGGCAGTCGAGGAGGCCCTGTCGTCAGGTGCTGGTGCAAAGGACCTCTACCGCATGGCCTGCGAAGGCGGAGGCGTGGACAACGCTTCGGTAATCCTTGCAAAAGTACTCGAAGTCTGATATGATAGGAATCAAAACTGCGCCGGCAGGCGACACTCTCTTCGGGAAAAGCAAGTGGTGGGGTTTTCCGGATATGCCGGAAAGCCTTGATTTTCCGGAGGTTCCGGTGAACGTCGACGGCGAGCTCTACTACGATCCGCTGACTCTCATTTGCCAGATACGCTGCGCCGACCTGGCGCCCTTTGACCCGGAAGGCCTGCTTCCGCATGAAGGCATGCTCTACTTTTTCGGGGCCATGGATTATTTCCTGGGCGATATGGATGCCGACGTCGCGCCCGGGATGGGGGAGTGGAGCCCGCAGCATTTCAAGGTACTCTATGCTCCCGGGGGCGAAGAACTCCATACCCACAGCATACGCTATCCCGACGGCACTGACGCCTGTCTGCCTGCCGAGAAAATGGCATTCAGCGTGCCGTCAGCCGGAGAGGAACCCTACACCCGCCTTCTGGGTGAGCCTTATCTGGACGAAGTCCGGGAGGCTATGCCCGGGATGATTTCCCTGCTTCAGGTAGACGAGGACGACCGCTGGGACCTGCGGTTCTACGATTCGGGGATGATGAATTTCCTCATCACCCCCGAAGATTTGTCAGCGCGCCGCTTCGACCGCGTACGCTGTTATTTGCATTCTTTTTAGCCTTATTCGGCCTTTCCGTCAGAACCGAGCACGTTGACGATTTTGTGCATGTAAAGCTTCTTCATCTCGTCACGGGCGGGGCCGAGGTATTTGCGCGGGTCGAACTCGCCGGGCTTGTCGTGGAAGACCTTGCGCACGGCGGCGGTCATCGCAAGACGGCTGTCGGAGTCGATGTTGATCTTGCAGACGGCGCTCCTGGAGGCCTCGCGGAGCTGCTCTTCGGGGATACCGACTGCATCGGGCAGCTTGCCGCCGAGCTCGTTGATCATGTCCACATATTCCTGCGGAACGCTGGATGAGCCGTGAAGCACGATGGGGAAGCCGGGGAGCTTCTTCTCGATTTCATGAAGCACGTCGAAAGCGAGCGGCGGGGGAATGAGCCTGCCGGTCTTGGGGTCACGGGTGCACTGTTCGGGAGTGAACTTGTATGCGCCGTGGCTGGTGCCGATGGAGATTGCCAGGGAGTCGCAGCCGGTGCGGGTCGCGAAGTCGATGACCTCCTCGGGCTTGGTATAGTGGGATTCCGCGGCGGAAACCTCGTCTTCAACGCCGGCCAGCACGCCGAGCTCGGCCTCTACGGTGACATCGAACTGATGTGCGTAATCGACCACCTTCCTGGTGAGGGCGATGTTCTCCTCGTAGGGGAGGGCGGAAGCATCGATCATAACGGAGCTGAAGCCCATGTCGACGCAGCTCTTGCAGGTTTCGAAGCTGTCGCCGTGGTCGAGATGCAGGCAGATCTGGGGATGCTCCCAGCCGAGTTCCTTCGCGTAAGCGACGGCGCCTTCAGCCATGTAGCGGAGAAGGGTCTGGTTCGCATAGTTGCGGGCGCCCTTGGACACCTGGAGGATAACCGGGGACTTGGTCTCGGCGGCGGCCATGATGATGGCCTGGAGCTGTTCCATGTTGTTGAAGTTGAAGGCGGGGATAGCATATCCGCCCTTGACGGCCTTTGCGAACATTTCGCGGGTGTTCACAAGACCAAGATCTTTGTAATTAACCATAATTAGATATTGAATAAAAACTACTAACCGTTCAATGGTCCACAAATTTAACTATTTTTGCGGAGAAATGAATAACAAGGCCCTTATTTTTTCCGCCCCTTCGGGCTCAGGCAAGAGTACCATAGTCCACCATATACTCGACCTCCATCCCGAGATCGAATTCTCGGTGTCGGCTACATCCCGTCCGCTTCGCGGAAGCGAGAAGCACGGGGAGGACTATTACTTCCTCACGGAAGAGGATTTCCGCGCGCGCATCGCCGCCGACGGCTTTGTGGAGTACGAGGAAGTGTATCCGGGCCGTTTTTACGGAACGCTCAAGAGCGAAGTGCAGCGTATCTGGGATGCGGGGCACGTGGTGATCTTCGACGTGGACGTGAAAGGCGGGGTGAATCTCAAGAAGTACTTCGGCGAAAACGCACTGTCGGTGTTCATACAGGCCCCCTCGGTGGAGGTCCTGCGCCAAAGGCTTGAAAGCCGCGCAACCGATTCCGCCGCCGACATCGAAAAGCGCGTCGCCAAGGCGGCCGAAGAGATGACTTACGCCCCGAAGTTCGACGTGGTTCTGGTGAACGACGATCTGGAAAAAGCTTTCGCCGAGGCGGAAAAACTGGTTGACGGCTTCCTTTCCAAGTAATGAACGTAGCCGTCTATTCCGGGAGTTTCAACCCCCTGCACAAAGGTCATGAAGCCATCATCCGCTATCTTACGGCGGAGGCTGGCTACGACATTGTGTATCTGGTAGTTACGCCCCAGAATCCCTTCAAGAAAAAACACAGCCATCCAACCGGCCGCGAGCGTTTCGAGGCTGCCGTGGCGGCGGTGCGGCGCCATCCCGACCTCAGGGTGAAGGTGCTTGACATCGAACTGAACATGCCGTCTCCGCAGTACACGATAAATACCCTCGATGCACTGAAGGCGGCTGAACCGCAAAACCGCTTCACCCTCATCATCGGGGCCGACAACCTGGAAGCTTTCGGGGGCTGGCGCTATCACGAACGCATCCTTCTCGACTATGGCGTCGCCGTCTTCCCTAGGAAAGGCTACCATCGCGGCCACGCGAAAGCGCGTCTCCTCAAGGAGAATCCTGCCTACCGCATCCACCTGTTCAAGGCAGACAACGTGGACATCTCCTCGACGGAAATCCGTCTCGGAAAAGCCGATGGAAAGGATATGTCCGCCTGGCTGATGTAGCCTAGAAGAACTTCTTGTGGCGGAAGACGAAGATTACCGCCAGCAGTATCACCACCATAACCGCAAGGATTCCCACCCACGCGAGCTTGAAACTGGCGAAGGGCAGCTCCACGTTCATGCCGTAGAAGCTGGCTATGAGGGTTGCCGGCATGAGCAGCACGCTGATGAGGGTGAATACCTTCATTATGTTGTTCTGCTCGAGGTTGATCAGACCGACTGCCGTGTCCTGCAGGTATTCCAGCCTCTCGAAATTGAAGTTGGTGTGGTTGATAAGTGACGAGATATCCTGCTGGATAACGTTGAGCCTCACCTCCAGTTTGTCGGGATAGCGGTCGCTCTTGAGTATGTTGGTTATCAGGCGCTGCTTATCCACGATGTTCTCGCGGACCATCATGGCGTTTTCCTGCAACTGGTTGATGTCCAGGAGGAAATCTTCGTTAATGTCTTCTTTCTGGTTGATGCGGCGGCTGAACTGCGAGGTCTCCTTGCTCATCAGCTCGATGATATCCGCGTCGAGGTCGACCCTCTGGTCGAGTATGGATGCGAATATGTACCAGCCGTTCTCGAACTGTGAAGGCCTTGCCTGTATGCGCCTCTGCAGCTGGTCGAAGCTGCGCAGAGGGATGTCCCTGAGAGTCGCCAGGGTATTTCCTGCAATTGTGAACGATACCGGATCTTCGGTCATCTCGTCTCCTGCGGGGGAGAGGAAGTTGGTGTTGGCGAAGATGGCGGTTTCGTTTTCGAAGAAACGGGAAGAGCTCTCGATTTCCTCGGCCGTCGCGCGGCTCTGGATTTCGGTTCCGAGGAACGCTTCCGTGGCACGCTTCTCATCCCCGTTCGGGGAGAGGAGGTCTATCCATAACACGTTGCTTTTGCTAAGCTTTGCAAACTCCGTTTCGTGTTGGCTTACAATGATTTCAGCTCCTTGCCTGTAGAAAATGCTGATCATTCCGCTTCCTGTTTTATGTCCCGGCACACCTGTGCGTCGGAAGGGTTAATATTACGGGTTAGCTGACGTCACGGAGAAGTCAGCCCGCAAAAGTAAAAATAATTTCCGGAAAAACGCCATCCTTCGTGCAATTTCCTTAAATTTGCGTCCGGTTATGAACGAGTATCCGTCAAAGACCCTGCAGGAGGCCGTCGAAGCCATCAGCTCCCTCCCCGGAGTTGGTGCCCGGAGTGCTCTGCGCCTGGCCCTGCATCTGCTGAGGCAGCCCAAGGAAAACGTGCGGCATTTCGCCGAATCCGTGGCTGCCCTGGCCGACGACATCCACTACTGCAGCGTCTGCAGCATGGTTTCCGACGGCGAGCTCTGCTCCATCTGCTCCGACGCCTCGCGCGACCGCAGCATCATCTGCGTGGTGGAGAGCGTACGCGACGTGCTGAGCATCGAGGCCACCGGCCAGTACCGCGGCATCTACCATGTGCTCGGCGGCATCATCTCCCCTATAGACGGGGTAGGGCCCTCCGAACTCACGATAGGCCGCCTGGTCGAAAGGGTGAAGGAGGTAGACGGGAAGGTGGAAGTCATCCTTGCCCTCAGCGGCGACGTCGAGGGAGAGACCACATCTTTCTATATCTACAGGCAGATCGAGCCCTACGGCCCGAAGGTCTCCACCCTTGCCCGCGGGCTTGGTTTCGGGGACGACCTCGAGTATGCCGACGCCCTCACGCTCGGAAGGTCCATAACTAACCGTCATCCCTTCAAGCCATGAACCTCTGGGAAGTCTTGTTGATAGCGGCCAGCCTCTGTGCCGACTGCTTCGCGGTAAGCCTTTGTTCCAGCGTAAAGCTGCGCGATCCGGACTGGAAGAAGGTGGCCGTGATCGCCCTGGCATTCGCGATTATCCAGACGGGCCTGCTGCTGGCAGGATGGGCGCTCGGCGAACTCTTCGTTGGGTTGCTCGGCAAGGCCGTGAAGGCGGTCGCATTCCTGCTTCTTCTGTATGTGGGAGGCTCGATGCTTTATTCGGCTGTCTTCGGAAAGGAGGAGGTGCTGGAACTGAATTCGTTCCGGGGCATAGTGCTCGGCGGGATTGCCACCAGCATCGACGCCGCCGCGGTAGGTGCGGCACAGGGCGTGGCAGACGTTGGCTTTATGGAATTCCTGCCCCTGGCTCTGGCAGTTTTCGTTATCACGGCGCTCAGTGTAATCGCCGGTATATCAGGCGGTTCGCGCCTCGGTAAATGGCTTGGCCGCACTGCCGAAATACTCGGCGGCGCGGTGCTGCTGTTCATTGCTTTCTGGAATCTTTTCCGCTAGTCTACGTACTGGGCCCTGCGGTTCCAGTTGTAGAGTCCCAGGAAACTGGAGGCTATGCAGAAGCAGAACTGGATCACAAACCAGGTGTTGCCGAGGTTCACGTTCATCCATATGGCGAAGATGTCCGCCACGATCCATATCCACCACTGCTGGATGTAGGATCTGGTGAGCCAGACGGTTCCAATGATGCTTAGAGTAGTGGTAATGGCGTCCAGGAAGGGGTTCGGATCGGCAAGTACCCTAAGGAGAAAATAGAGGGCCGGGCAGAGTACGACGGCCGCGGCGGCGCTGATGATGACCACCCTGAGGGGGAGTCTGTGAAGCAGAAAAGCCTTCCCGTGACCTTCGTGTTTTTCCCTGTCCCTTTTCCAGCGGATAATCCCGACTACTCCCATCACCACATAGTAGATGTTGAGGGCCGCGAACGCCCAGGTGGCGCTGTTGAAGAAATTGAGCGCGGCGCACACGCAGCTGGGAATGTACAGCAGCCACATGTAACGGCTGTGGTATACCTGGAGGACCAGATAGATTATGAAAGTAACCGTGGCTATTATCTCGAGTATCTCGGCAGTAGCCTGAGGAAGAAATGCAAGTATCATGTTCTCAATAAAATTCAGTTGCAAATATAGAAATTATTCCTAACTTTGCAGGCTTTTACGCGCGGGCATGCCCGCGGAGCACAATAAATAATGTTTAACTACTAGTTTGTTTTTCAAGTTACAATTATGGCAGAAAACGAAGAAATCAAAAAGGCGCGTCTGAA
>JAILNI010000021.1 GCA_024691765.1 Bacteroidales bacterium
GCGGTCAGCGGTGATTACCCGGAAAGCAGGGTGTTCGACGGCAAGACGATGCATGAATACTGCCTCTCCGCCGAACTCAGCTCAACCAGCACCGACGGCTCGCGCATGGCGGGAATAGGCATCATCTGCCACGAGTTCGGCCATACCCTCGGACTCTCCGACTACTACAACTTCCAATACTTCGCCCTGATGGCCTACGGTTGCGACAACAATTACGAGGCCACGCCACCGTACCTGACCATACTCGAGCGCGACCAGCTCAGATGGCTCAGCTGGAAGGACGTTCCATTGCTCAAACCGGGCCAGACGACCATAACTTCCATCAAGGACGGCGCTGCCTTCAGGTCCAACACCAACCAGTACGGAGAGTTCTTCGTGTACGAGTATCGCGACGGCACGGGCTGGGATGCAGCCATCCCGGCCGGCATGCTGGTCTACCACATGGACCGTTCCACGGCGGTGAACACCCAGCATCCCCTGCAGTGCCTGGTGCCGGCGGCTGATCCGTCGAATTACAATTACCAGGGAAAACTGGCCAATATTCTCTTCCCGAGTGAGACGGGCGTGACCTCCTTCAATCCTGTGGACTGGACGGGCAACCCGACCATGTACCAGCTTTCCAACATCCACAAAAGCGGGAACTCGATAGTGTTCAACACTACAATCAGCCCCACCCGCGTACTTAATGGAAGAGTATTGGATGCCATAGGAAATCCGCAGGCTAACCTGACGGTCGAGGCGTGGCTTCTTGCCGACGCCGGAGATGGCACCCACGCTTTCACGGACCACGAGACCCAGTATTTGACAACGGATTCGGACGGAAAATTTTCCCTTACCATCGATTCAAGTTTCGACGATCCGAAAATGGGCCCGGTGGTAGGAGCGGTAATAATGATAAGGAGCGCGGATTATTCTGAAACCGTGTATATGTATTCTCCCACCCAGTCGCTGGAGATAATTATTACCGGACAGGGACAGGAAGAGCAGACCTGGTCCACCTACAAGGATGCTGGCAGTCCGAGCCGCTGGAACATGAAGGGATACGCCGACGTGGTCGACCACAACCAGATCATGTATGCAGCCCGGATCCCGGCATCGCAGCTGCCTTCCGAAGGAGGAAGTATCAGCAGCTTCACCTACATACATAACATGGGAAAGACCTACGTCATCGTGGATGCCGTGAAGTCTAACGGCGGCTCCGAACGCATCCTTACCTATGAGGTTCCCGACAACGCCCTCGTCGGACGCAGCGGGCAGGAGGTTACGATAGACCTCAGGAGCCTGCACGCCCAGTTCCCGGGAGGACGGGACCTTATGGTAGGTTACGCGGTATCACAGCCGGCGAACTATTCGTTCTCCCAACCCTACTGCTCCTGGACCGAGCAGGGCAACTTCTGGTACGCAGGGCTGAATACGGACGTCAGCATCTGGCAAAGCCTGTCGGACTGGGGCTGGACCCTGGCCTGCAAGCTATCGTACTATCCGTTTGGTGATACGCCCGGTCCGGGCCCCGGAACGGACGACCCAATCGCCTCCATACTCGACTGCAACTGCATAGCCGACCCGGGCAACGGGGTGTACACGGCAGGCAGCAGTTTCAAGTTGCAGATAGCGGAGGGAGATGCCGGGGTGAGCGTAACGTCGGTGCAGTGGTCGCTTGACGGCCAGAGCGTATCCGGCGACTCCGTAACCCTCAGCGCCGGTTCCCACGTAATAAAGGCCGTCGCCGCTTTCTCCGACGGCAGCAAGGAAACACTCGAACTACATCTCAAGGCACAATAAGATGCACTACCGAAAACTATTCATGCTTGCCGCACTGCTTCTGGCAGCGACATGCACCGACCCGGACATAGCCGTCCCGGACGATTCCGGGAAGCAGACGGGGCCGGACGATCCCAAGCCCACCGAAGCGCAGATAACGGTCGCTTCAGGCTATGAGGCCGTCTTTACAGATGGTATAAGCGCCCCGGCGGAGGCGAAGACCTACCAGGTCAGGTTCAACGCCACCGACAACTGGAGCACCAGCGTTTCATATACCGGCCCACAGGACTGGCTCACCCTGCTTCCCAGCAGGGGCAGCGCCGGCGACGTGGACATGACTGTCGAACTGCTGGAGAACAGGGCCGAGCAGGCCCGCAGCTGCACGGTTACCATCACCTGTGGCAAAGTCTCCAAGACAGTCAAGGTCACCCAGTCCGGCACGAAGGACGAACCGGGTCCGGACAATCCGGACCAGCCGATTGCGGTTACAGGGCTCTCCCTGAACCCCAAAACGCTTGAGATGACCAAGGGTTCGACAGCCACGATTACAGCAGTCGTAACTCCGGCCGACGCCACGGACTATACCGTCAGCTGGAGCACTTCCGACCAAACGGTAGCCACGGTCGACCAGCAGGGCAACGTAGAGGCCGTGGGAACGGGCAAGGCGGAAATAACTGCTGAAATCACGACTCCCGACATCGTTTTCAGCGCCACCTGCAATGTTACCGTAACTGTTCCGGTTGAGAAGATTACCATCTTCAGCGGACAGCTCCCGGACAACTATCTGGTGGCCAACGACAGGACCTACGAGATGAAGCCGGGCGAGCAGCTGACCGTGTGGGCGGAAGTCTGGCCCGAAGACGCTTCGGACGCCACCGTCAGCTGGAGCAATTCCAGCCCGGAGGTGGCCTCCTTCCAGGACGGAACGCTTACTGCCATCAAGGCCGGCCGCACTACCGTAACGGCTTCCGCCGGCGGGGTGTCTGCAAGCTTCTACGTAAGCGTTGTCGAGCCTGTGCAGGACGTGACCGTCAAGGTCAGCCCTAAGGAGATGGTTCTCTTCGTAGGTGAAGGGCTGGTGCTCGAAGGCGAGGCGAGCCCATCGTATATAAGGCTCGATTTCGTGAAGATAAGCGACGAGACGGTCATTTCCTTTACCAGCGGCAACTGGGTGACGGGCCTGAAAGAAGGCTCCGCATACATCGTCGCGGAAGGGAACGACACCCGCACGGGGTACTACACCCATGTCACCGACACCTGTTTCATAAAGGTCGTGGGCAGGGTTGAGACCACCGCCATCACCCTCGACCGCACCGAACTGTTCCTGCAAGCCGGAGAATCCGCCACGCTCACCGCAACCACGACTCCGGCCGAAGCTTCCGGCCACGTGCGCTGGGGCAGCTCCAACGAAGCCGTAGCCAGGGTCGCTGACGGCCGCGTGACCGCAATTGCCAATGGAGTCGCCCTCATCTACGCCTCTGCGGGAGACGCCACCTCGGTCTGTACGGTAACCGTTTCCGAGCCTGTGGCGGCAACCTCCGTCACCCTGGACAGGACCAGCGTGATCATAGCGAAGGGCAAGAGCCTGAAACTCACCGCAACGGTGGGCCCGAATAACGCCACCGACAAAACCGTCGTCTGGAGCAGCTCCGACGCCTCGGTCGTAAGTGTCGACCAGACCGGAGTCCTTACCGGCATAGGGGCAGGAAAGGCCACCGTGAAGGCGAAAGCCGGCTCCGCGGAAGCCACCTGCAGCGTTGAAGTAACCGAGTCCGACATCGAAGGCCTCGACGATGGCGGAGAAACAAACTGGTAGAGCCATGAAGACATTCAGATTACTCAGCATATTGCTTGCGGCGGGCCTTGCAGCCTCCTGCATGTTCAATGAAAACAACGTTCCTGCGGACTCGTCGGCCCCTCGCTATCATGCGACGGCCGAATCAGCCCCCCAGACGGCCACCTCTTTCGAGCGCGGCGAGGGCATGGCCCGCGTTGTGTGGAACAGTGGCGACCGCATCAGCGTTTTCGCGAAATCCACCCTCAACCGCCAGTACAGCTTCGTGGGTGAAGACGGTGCCGCGAGCGGCGACTTCGAGGAGGTTCCCGGAGGCGGCAGCGGCGACGCCCTTTCGATGAGCTATGCGGTCTATCCGTATTCGGAAGGGTACAGCATCTCCGCCGAAGGCGTGGTCAACCTCGTCTGGCCCGCATCCCAAAGCTACAGGGCTGCCAACTACGATTCCGCGGCGGCCGTCATGTTCGCCCGGAGCGAAGACACCAACCTCTCCTTCATGCATGCCGGCGGTTATCTGTGCATTTCCCTTTACGGCCAGGGCGTCAACGTCCGCAGCCTTGCCCTTTCAGGCGAAAGCGAAGAGCTACTTGCCGGACCGGCCAGGATTTGGGCGGAGAAGGAAGGACAGGTGGAGACGGTAGGATTCGCCTTCCGCGAGGGTGCGGTGAAGACCATCACCCTCACGGCAGCATCGCCGGTAGCCCTTGGCGCCGACAAGGCCGGCGCGACCGAATTCTGGTTCTGCCTGCCTCCGACCGCATTCAAGAACGGATTTGCAGTTACCGTGACCGATGACGGAGGGCGGCAGACCGTCTTCCGCACATCAAAGAACATAAGTGTTGAAAGGGCCGGAATGAGGCGCATGGAGCCTGTCCGCATAGAGATGAACGGCGCGGTTCCTTCCGAACCCGGAATCTACGAGGCGAGCGGCTCTTCCACTGTGTTCGACGCCGTCGGCTGGCAGCTCAGCCGCTACAATTCAGGCGGCAAGGCATGGCTTCGAGCAGTGGATCTCATCAACCTCAAGGTGATCAGCCTCGGGCCAGTTCCGGCCGAAGCGAAGGCCGGCCTGATGATAAACGCCCAGCTCGAAGAATTCGCGTTCGCGTCTCCCGAAGACAAGACCTCCAGGCAACTGATGCTCAGGGTGGTTTCGGTCGCAGACGGCAGCATCACCCTCATCGACGAGGAGAACACCTATTACCTAATGAGATTCTAGCGCCATGAAAAAGATACTTTTAAGCTTACTCATTCTCGCTGGCTGGGCCACCACCGGCTTCGGCGCTTACAGGCCTTACCGTCCCGAGACGCCCTCAAGGCAATACGGCGACAGGAAGATACTCGTATTCCTGTATAAAACGGGGGGCGTATCCGACTGGGATGTCGTCAAGCAGTACTACGGGAACGATTATAACCGGTATTACTCTGAAATGCTGAACGAGGAGGGCTGGCAGCATACGCCATGGGAATCCAACGTTCAGATCCCGGGATACTGGAACGGCAACGCATGGGTAAAAACCTACACCACCCGGGTAAAGCCTTTCGCCTCGGTAAGGGATTACTTCATTGAGAATTCCATGGGGAAATACAATCCGCAGTTCGATGTGTACGGGCCCGTGACGATTCCGGACGAGACTTTCCGCGCCGGGGACGATGCTGTTGTGGCCGAGTGCTACAACCAGCTGAAATCGCAGTTCGACATCGGCGACTACGACACGGACGACGACGGTATTGTAGATTATGTGATCTTCAGCAGGATAGGCGGAAGCAACGGTTACAATACCACCCTGAACGTGGAACTCGGAGGCAAGAGCGTGCGCAAGGCGGCCGCGGTAGACGCTTATTTCCAGGGGGACTTCTGCCATGAATTCGGTCACTATCTCGGCTTCATGGATCTTTACAACCCCGATCCCAAGGGAGATATGACAGACCTTCCCGGCTCCTACTGCCTCATGGGCACCGGTAACGCCAACCATCCAAACGGCACCCCGCCGTACCTCACTACCATGGAACGTTATTACATGGGCTGGTTGGACGAGTTCAAAACCATCGACAAGTCCGGAACCTACACCCTCGGGCCGCTCAGCAGCAACGACGCCTACGTAATCAAGACTTCCAACGAAGGCGAGTTCTTCATAATCGAATACCGCCCCTTCGAACGCTGGGACCGGTACATCCACGCCTGCGGACTCATAGTTTATCACGTGGACCAGTCCAGAAGGGTAATCGACGGAATCACCGCCCTCGACTGGTGGAAAACCAAGAAGTGCATCAACGTGAACTCACGCAATTACATGCTGTACACGGTAGTTCACGACAATGCGGATGACGGGACATGGACTTTCCCCGGGAAAAACAACGTGAAGGATCTCGCGCTTAGCGACGGAGATGGCAATTATATCGGCGTGACGCTCAAGGACATGGGCTTCGGAGGCGACAAGGCCTGGTTCCGTGCGGAGATTGAGTATTCCGTCTACGGGCGCGTGCTCGACGTTTCCGGCAAACCGATGGAGGGCATTGCGGTATCGCTCACTACCAGTGACGGACAGCAGTTCTCCACAAACAGCGACGCCTCAGGAAACTACAAGTTCCCGCTGGACGACAGCGTTGCTGGTTCTTCCGTGAACGTCAGCGTTTCCCTGCCGGGTTACATGCCCGTTTCGGAAAGCCTGGAGATCAGCAGTATTGCCACAAGATACGACATTGTTCTCCGTCAGCGCGGAGAAGGCGTGCCGCACAACATGCAGAAATACGACGAGAGTGGCAGCTCCACAACATTCCGTTTTTCCGGTCAGTACGGCGGCACCGCGGCAATGCTCTACACGGCAAGCGACATCTATAATGCCGGCCTGGTGGGCGCAAAGCTGACTTCCATTTCGTTCTTTGCCGGGTATGGCAATAACAGAGGCTACGTATCCAATATCTACGCAGTGGTTTATTTCGACAACGAACCGGTACTGGTAAAGGATGTCACGAGGTCGTACTCGCCTACGGAATGGGTAAGCGTGGATGTTTCCTCAGACGGAATCGTGCTCCCCTACGGAAAAAAAGTCTATATAGGTTTTGCGATGAAGGCCAACTGTCCCGCCGATTCCGGCTGGTGGCCGTCGGTAACTGCATATAAGGGCAGCCAGAACAATGGCGGAGGCTACTTTGTCAACGACATTGTCGGCGGGGAGATAAACTCCTGGAGTTCCAGCACATACGAGTACGCCATCACCGCTACCGCAGTCGCGGCTCCGGCGGCCGTCACCCCGTCCGACTTCGGAATCGCATGGATAGAGTTTGCAGACGACGGCAACCTCTACGCCCACCCCGCCGCCGGCAAAACCGTAGCCGACGAACTTTGGGACGACTCTTCCGAAACTCTCTGGAAGTGCACGCTCGTCTACACCGACGGTACCTCGGAGGACATCTGGTTCGACCTGACGCCGTATCTGTAGAGGTTGCGGGGGCCGGAGTTCCCTTGAACCTGACACGAATACAAACGAAGGCCCCGCAATTGCGAGGCCTTCATCCGTATTGGCTTACCCAGGATTATTCGCCGGGATTCATGGCGACCTCGTTGAGGTACTCCATGGAGGCCTGGAGCTGCTGGATGTAGGTGCGGATCTCGTCCTTGGTCTGTTCGGCGTAGTCCTTGGTGCAGTCGATGAGGATTTTCTTGCCGGAGACGGTGATGTTCGGATCATCACTGTACTCGGCCGCTACGAGCAACGCAACGGCTTCGCTCTTGCAGTTGAAGGTCTCGATGCACTTCGTGCAGACGTCGCCCGTGAAGGTCCATTCGTACTTCACGTCGTAGTAATTCTCGTTTCCTGCCCTGAAACTGAAGGAGTAGGCGATTGTGTTGCCGCCGTT
>JAILNI010000009.1 GCA_024691765.1 Bacteroidales bacterium
CTTTAAACTGGGTTACGAGGGCGAGGAAGAGTACCGAAACGCGGTTTATATGGCAGGCTATGCCGCCGAGAAACTCTCCTGGCGCTCAAAAGACGTGCATGAAGTAGCCATGAAAATTCTTTGTGATTATCTGCCGGATGACGAGGAAACCCCTTGACTCTTCACTGTACCCTTAGCGTTGTGCCTTGCACATCCCGGCTGCTGGAGCCAATCATGATTTCGAAGTCTCCGGGCTCACAGACCCATTCCAAATCGTGGTTATAGAAGGATAGGTCTTCGGCCGTGAGGGTGAAATCCACCTGCACGGACTGTCCCGCAGCGATGTGAACCTTCTGGAAGCCTTTCAGTTCTTTCACCGGGCGGGTGGAGGTTGCGTAAATGTCGTGGATGTAAAGCTGGACAATCTCGTCTCCCGCGCAGGAACCCGTATTGGTCACGGTGACAGAGGCGGTCACAGAACCGTCCATGGGCATTTCGCTTGCGCTCAGGCGTAAATCTGAATAAGTAAACGAAGTATAGCTGAGCCCATAACCGAAGGGATAGAGCGGGGCATTGATTTCGTCGATATAACAGCTGACAAACTTCTTATAGTCAGCGGTATCAGGGTGCGGGCGGCCGGTGTTCTTGTGATTGTAATACAACGGCAGCTGGCCCACACTGCGCGGGAAAGTGGTAGTAAGCTTGGCCGACGGGTTCGCTTTGCCGAAGAGCACGTCCGCCACGGCATGACCGCCCTCAGTGCCGGGGCTCCAGACATTGAGGATGGCATCCATCGCTTTGTCTTCCCAAACAAGCGTGAGCGGACGTCCGGTCACTAGGACCATTACTACGGGTTTTCCGGTGGCTTTCAAGGCCTTGAGCAATTCCTGCTGTGCATCCGGCAGGGAGATGTCCACGCGGGAGGAACCTTCACCGTTGAGGTTGGGCACCTCGCCGACACAGGCAATCACGACATCGGAGCGGCGGGCCTTGGCTACGGCTTCGGCAATCATCGCTTCCTGGCTCACGGGGTGTATCGGCGGTATCTGGAAACCGGGCACAAAGGCCTTGTATAGGCCGTAGCGCACGTTTTCTTCCAGATGGGCGTCCTTGAAGAGCCAGGAACCTTCGGCATAAGAGGCGTCGACCACTTCTGAAATACCTTGCCAGAGGGTTATGCTCTCGTTACGGCGGGAAGAAAGGGCCCAGGTGCCGGTCATGGCCATCGCGTTTTTTGCAAGCGGTCCCACAACGGCTACCCTGGCCGAAGCAGGCAGAGGCAGTATGCCATTATTCTTCAGCAGGACCTGGCACTCACGGGCCATTTCGCGGGCGGCGGCGCGGTTCTCCTCCGAGTAAACTTCGGCGGCATAACGATCCTTGGAAAAATATCGGAACGGGTCCTCAAACAGCCCAAGCTTGTATTTCGCTTCCAGGATCCGCCGGCAGGCACGGTCGATATCGGCCTCAGTGATGCGGCCTTTTTCCAAAGACTTTTTGAGCGTGCCGATGTATCCGTCGGAATTCATGTCCATATCTAATCCAGCCTGCAGGGAACGGGCCGAGACTTCCTGAAGGTCACCGATGCCGTGGTTCACTTCCTCGGCGATGGCGGTGGCGTCGGAGACGATGAAGCCGCCAAAGCCCCAGGCTTTCCTGAGCACATCGTCCATCAGCCATTCATTCATGCTGGCCGGGATGCCTTCGAACTCGTTGAATGATGACATATAGCTGGCGGCACCGGCCTCTGCCGCAGCTTTGTAAGGATCCATATAGCCGTTCATAGCCTCCTGGCGGCTCAGGAACACGGAGTTGTAATCCCGTCCAGCCAGCGCCGCGCCGTAAAGGGCGTAATGTTTTACGCAGGCGAGGACTTCGTCGGTATCGTATTTGTCGTCATATCCCTGATAGCCATGAATATAGGCTTTGGCAAGTTCGCCGCCTAGATACGGGTCTTCACCGCCTCCTTCCACTATACGGCCCCAACGGGCGTCCCTGCAGATGTCAACCATGGGGCTGAACACCCAGTTGATGCCTGTAGCCGCGGCTTCCTTGGCTGAAATCCGGGCCATCCGCTCCACAAGTTCAGGATTCCACGAGGTGGACAACGCCAGCGGGACGGGAAAAACGGTCTCGTGACCATGAATCACATCCATCCCGAAAATGAGTGGAATTCCGGCGCCGGAAGAAAGGGCTATTTCCTGGCACTGCCTGAGGAGTTCCGGATCCCCGGACCCATAAATGCCTCCCAGGAGCCCCTGCCGCAGCAGTTTGGCATTCTCATCTTCCTCCGTCACTTTCTCGGCCGATATGAAGCCGGGAGCGGAATGGAGGTTGAGCTGGCCGATCTTCTGTTCCAGAGTCATCCGGGACAGGAGGTCGTCGATGTACTTGTCCATGCCGGACTTTGGGGTGCAGGCTGCTATGGAAAGCGCAGCAGCGAGGGCGAAGGTGATATTTCTGACGTTCATGGAACAAAGATAATCCAATTAAATAAGGTGAAAAAACCTTTCAGGGCGGTTTGAACAAATCGTCGGAAAGATTGAACGTACGGTTTATTCGTAGGGCGAAAAACGGAAGATATTTGCACCGTTAAAAACCATATAAGCATGAAACGATTGACAACCATTCTGCTGAGTATAGCCGTATCCGTTTCGGCAATTGCCCAGCCCCAACTCACGGAGAAAAACATTGACAAGGTCCTGAAGGCGATGACACTGGAGGAGAAGGCCGAACTGCTTGTAGGCTCTATCGAGGGCATGAACTACACGGGTGTCCCCATGCCGACAGGCAATGAGGCCGGTTATCAGCGCGTCCCCGGTGCCGGAGGGCAGACCAATACCATTCCCCGTCTGGGCATCCCGCCCACCGTGGTGGCCGACGGCCCCGCAGGACTGAGGATATCCCCTCATCGTAAAGGGGAAGAACGGTCTTACTACTGTACCGGATTTCCGGTCGAAATCCTGCTCGCTTCGACCTGGAATACGCAGACTGTTTACAATGTCGGCAAAGCAATGGGCGAAGAGACACGGGAATACGGCGTCGATGTGATTCTGGGCCCGGCCACGAATATCATGCGCAACCCGCTTTGCGGAAGAAACTTCGAGTACTACAGTGAGGACCCCGTGCTTTCCGGCCGCATGGCGGCTGCGATGGTGTCGGGTGTCCAGTCGCAGGGCGTGGGCACTTCACTCAAACACTTTGCCGCCAATAACCAGGAGACCAACCGGAGCGGGAACGATTCCCGCGTGAGCCAGCGCGCCCTCCGGGAAATCTATCTGAAACCCTTTGAAATCTGCGTGAAGGCATCTGCACCCTGGACGGTGATGTCTTCTTATAACAAGGTCAACGGCGAGTTCGCCCAATCCAACCGTGAACTGCTGACGGATGTGTTGCGCAACGAATGGGGATTCGACGGAATCGTCATGACGGATTGGACGGGTCCCCGTGAAAGCGAGAAGCAGCTCTATGCCGGCAGCGACCTGCTGATGCCGGGAAGGAAGCCTCAGATCGACCAGATCATCGACGCCGTGAAAGAAGGGCGCCTTTCGACGGCCGATCTGGACATCTGTGTCAAGCGCATGCTGGAATACGTCGTCAAGACTCCCCGTTTCCGCCCATATGCCTATTCCGACGATCCGGACCTGGATGGGCATGCGCGTATTTCCAGGAAGGCCGCCGAAGAAGGTGTCATTCTCCTGAAAAACGACGGCGTGCTTCCGCTGTCCACCTGCCACGTCGCCCTTTTCGGCAACCAATCCTATGAATTCCTGCACGACGGGATCGGCAGCGGGCATGTTAACTCTCCCTATGTGGTCAATATGCTGGATGCGATGAAAGAACAGGGGTTCACCTGCCACGAAACGCTCGCGGAAACGTAT
>JAILNI010000026.1 GCA_024691765.1 Bacteroidales bacterium
GCCCTGATACCGGCTACCACCGACGCATTCAGCATCGTGATGGTATCTGACAGTCCCGCCGCTGTGGGTGACGTAATACTTGCGGAAGACTTCAGCCAGTTCTGCTGGGGCGCCGACGAAATCAGCCAGTCGGCAGGATACTGGGTTACCGAGGACGAACCGAAATGGGATACGCAAGTCGCTTCAAGTTATTCGAACCATGATGCAAAGTCTTTTGCTGGAACCAGAGGAAAGTACAAAGGAGCGTGCTGGCACGCACAGAAAGCCGCGAATAAAGTTGACGGATTCAGGCTCTCCAACTGGGCGCAGGGCGAGTATGCCCGTGTTTATCTGGGGCCCGGCTATGTCTTCCTGAGCACGGAAGATTATTGTGCCCACATTATCACTTCCGAGCTGAACAGTATCCCGGAAGGGCAGACTGCGAAACTGAAGGTCACCCTTCATGCGGCAGGCGCGGTGGAGGGCGGCGAAGCGGTTGTAGCCGTCCAGCACGGAATATCTTACAATGCGATTACAGCATCAACGACCACCAACAAAAGTAAACTTGACCTCACATCCAACAAGGCGACCATAACCTACGAAGGAGGTCTTACTACCCTCAGCGAGTTCGAGGTTACCCTCAGCGGTGTGGAAAAGGGAGACAGGATAGCATTCGGCCCGACTACCTACACTGCCAAGTCAAACAGCAACATGATGATCCTTTCCGACATCACCGTGCAGATAATCGAATTGGAGTAGTATGAGGAAGGCTTTAGCGCTGGCAGCCATACTGTTTGCCGTTCCGGCCCTGGCCGGCAGCCGCAATATCGACATTGCGAAAGCCGGAGCCAGGGCGGGCGGCGGACGCGACAACGCACCTGTCATCCAGAAGGCCATCGACAGGCTGAGCCTCTCCGGCGGCGGTACCGTCACGGTGCCGGCCGGCGAGTTCCTCACGGGCCCCATCGAGCTGAAGTCAGGCGTGGAACTCCATCTGGAGATGGGGGCGAAACTGATTGGCATCGCCGACAAGGCGGCTTACGGCAAGGCGCACATGGTGGTTGACGGGGAGACGTCGGAGTTCTCATCCCTCATATACGCATACGGGCAGAAGGATATCGCCATCACCGGCCTTGGCACCATAGACGGCCAGGGCGGCCACGAGGCGTTCCGCACCAAGGAAGATCCGGGCGGAAGGCCCATGATAATCTTTTTCCGCGAATGCACGAACGTGGTGGTGAAGGACGTACGTCTGGAGAATTCCGCCCACTGGGTGCAGTACTACACCGGCTGCAAGGGCGTCAGGGTTAGCGGCGTGAAGGTTCGCTCGCATTGCAACTACAACAACGACGGCATCGACATCGAATCGAGCGACTTCGTGGTCGACAATTGCATCTTCGACTGCGAAGACGACGCCATCTGCCTGAAGGGCCTGAAGCTCTGCGAAAACGTTTCCGTGACGAACTGCGTCGCCGCCTCGAACTGCAACGCGATCAAACTTGGAACCGCTTCCGTTTACGGTTACCGCAACGTCACCATCAGCAACATAACGGTACGTGCGGCCAGCGAGGATAACTTCCGCCACTGGTCCACGAAGATTCCCGGAGTCACGGCCCCCGTTACGGTCATTTCCGGTATAGCGGTTGAAGTGGTCGACGGTGGCATCGCCGAGAACATCAACATCAGCAACGTCTCGATGAGGGACGTGCAGACTCCGATTTTCATACGCATGGGCCGCCGCAGCGAATCCTCCCTTCCGGGTGGAAGCCGCATGAACGGAATACACATAAGCGGTGTGACCGCGGTCAGCGAGAGCATGATGTCCAGTTCGATTACCGGCGTGCCGGGGCTTTACCCCGAGAACATCTACCTGTCGGACATCGACATCACCTCGCCCGGCGGGGGAACTGCCGATATGGCCGGAATCGAGGTGCCCGAAGCCGAGAAGTCCTATCCCGAGAACCGCAAGCTCGGCCATACTCTCCCGGCGTCAGGCCTCTACGTAAGGCACGCCAGGAACGTGTTCCTCTCGAACGTCAACTTCCATTTCCGTTCTCCCGAAGCGAGGCCTCTTGTCGTGACCGACGACTGCAGCAACGTAGTAGTACCCTCGTCGGCCGGCATGGAGCAGGTGAGCGTGAAGATGTTCGGGGCCAGGGGCGACGGCGTCACCGATGATACCGAAGCCATACAGAGGGCAATCGATTACCTGGATGCACGGGGCGGAGGTAAGCTGTACTTTCCGTA
>JAILNI010000029.1 GCA_024691765.1 Bacteroidales bacterium
GCGGTATAAGAGTCTGAAGTATTCCAGTATACCGTAGTGTTCGCCGGCACGTCGGTAGCAGTAATTTGCTTGCTTGTTCCTACTTCAAGATTAATTTCCGTCTCACTGAGAGAGAAGGCTGGCGTCTCATTATTATCGCCCTTAACCGGACGGATGGTCAAACCATGTTCGCGAGCCTGTCCATCCGGGCCTGCAGTTAGTAGACCATTAAATGCGGACTTTTCAAATCGGAAATACCAGGCATAATAAGTACCTCCCTGATTCACCTCGTTGATCCAATAGTTGCCAAAGTCGTTATCGCTCAATTTAAAGCCGTTATTAAACTTGTATCCGGCACCGGGCAGGAAGATGCTTTTGCCGTTAATTTTGCTCGTAAATATGAATCCTTTAACCCCGTTAACCGTGACTAAATCCCAGGAACAATTTGCACACAACTCTTCCACATCAGACTTTGTGGGAATACGCCATCCATTTCCAAGAATAACATTGGCAGCATCATCCTCCATCTCCAACTTCATAATGTTATCTGCTACATGATTACCACCCTCGTCAGATGCAGTTTTATCATCTACGTATTTGGTCAGCGCCTGAAGGTCGGCATCCCACCATTTGTAATCCTTACGCCAGTATTCGGCCTTGGGAGCCGTTTCTCCCCAAGCGAAATAATAGCCGTATTCCTCGGGTTTTGTGGCACCCAGATTCCAACCGCGCCACTTAATGCCGCTGGGAAGTCCAAGATCCACCTCCTCAACACCCTCTTCTATTTCACCGCCACCTGGACCACTACCGCCAGTGACCGTCACCTCGCAGGTCGCGGTCTTGCCGCCGGCATATGCTGTAACGGTTGCCACGCCTTCTGCCATGCCCTCCACCTTTGCCTCAATATCAGAGATGGCTCCCACCGCCAGTACTTCGGGCTTATCACATTTCCATTCAACCGTTACTTTGACACCGGAGGGCTGGATGACCGCTGTGAGTTTCTGCTCATCGCCTACAGCAAGGGATACAGATGCGGGTTCTATGACGATGCTTTCGATTGTTTCATCTCCGCCACCAGACACCACGGTTACCTTGCATTCAGCCTTGGCAGAGCCGAGATAGGCCGTAATGATGGCTTCGCCGGGATCCCGGCCGGTTACCAAACCGCCTTTGTAGGGAGTGCCGTCTGAGGCGACATCATCCCTCTCTATCACCAACGCAACACTAGTATTTGAACTCACCCAAAGAGCGTTCTTTTCAGTGACATTCTCCGGCAGGATCTTGGTGATCTCCAGCTGCTCGCTGAGGCCGGTAGTGAGGGTAAGCTCTGTCTTGTTGAGAGTAATGGATGTTGCTTCAATCTTGTCGTCTCCGTCTCCGGCCTTCTTTACCGTAATCTTACAGGTGGCCTCGTGACCTTCGATGCTGGCTGTGATGATTGCCTCGCCTTCACCCACGGCCGTAACCAGGCCGGCAGGAAGGTAAGTTCCGTCCATTGCAACCTCGTCTCCCGTGGTGACGGTAGCGACGTCGTTGTCGGAACTGCTCCAAATAACTTTGGGGGCGCCCGCCGGGAGCTGCGGCTTCACGGTAGCCGTGAGCTGCAGCGTTTCGCCTACAAGCAGTTCGGCTTCCGTCTTGTCCATCCCGATCGAAATTTCGGTTTCGCCGTTCAGGAGTTTGTTGACATCTTCGTTGTCGCAGGCCGAGACAAGGATAGTCAAACCGGCCAAAATGGCATAAATAACCTTTTTCATAACGTTATGATTACTCTCTATTCGGCGAATATAGGCAAAACCCGTCCTCGCCTAATAGTGCAAAAGAACTATTTTATACTATTCCGAGCTGCTCTGCAAGGCGGAGCATCTCCGCGTTGCTGCGCACATCCATCTTGAGGTAGATATTCTGCTTGTGATTCTTGACAGTGTAGACGCTCACGTGCAGCCTGTCTGCGATTTCTGCGGCGGAGAGGCCTTCGCGGCTCAGGCGGACCACCTCGATTTCCCGTGCGGTAAGCCCCAGTTTCTTCACTTCGCGGGAACGCTCCTCCACCAGATTCACGATATACGACGCAACGTCTTCCACCACGAATCCATCTTCGTCGGCAAAGAGCTCCCTGCAGTGGGCGCGGATGGCCGCCTCGTCCGGCAGGGAAGAAAGTTCTCGGAGTGACTCCGAAACCTTACGGTTGAACTGTGGGCTGGTAAAGTCCCTGGAGACCAGACGGAGAAGCTGTTCCTTTCCCCGGTCCGATGCCACAATCCTGCGGTTGTAGACCATCGACATTGCAATTATCACAACAAGGGCGGCGGCCAGAAGGCAGAGCATGACAACCCAGGTGCGCATTCTGACTATCTTCGCTTCCTTTAGGGAACTCTCGTAGCGGGTTTCCATTTCCTGCAGGCGGGTGTCGGCCTTTTGCTGCATGTAATATTCCATCGCATACACATACTGTTGATGGGCGACAGCGGCGTTCTGCACATCGCCGGCCTGGGAATAGAGCATCACCAGATTGTTCCAACACTGGCTCTGCATCAGGTAGTCGTCTTTCCTGAGACCGGAGAGTACATTCTCGCAACAGACGATGCCGTCGCGCCAGTTGCCGCCCTGACGGTACCAGCGCATCCAGTAGGGCAGCGCCTTTGCGGCGAATGAGGAGTCCCGGGAGACGGCGACTGCTTTATCTATGCACTGTCCCGCCTTTGCGTAAAGCTCCTTGTCGATACGGGTATTGAAACGGTTGAGTCCAATATAGGCCTGGCTCATCTGGAGAAGGATATCAGCCTGAAGATTCGGGCTGACGGAAGCGAAGGACATTGCTTCCTGAAGAGTAGCGAGCGCTTCCGCATCCTGAGCTTCTCCTTCGGTAATGGCTCCGCAGAGTTGGAGCCGGCCCTTCTGAAGCAGCGCTGCAGCTATCAGACTGTCAGCCCCTTCTTCCCGGGCAAGCCTCTCGGCCTCCACGGCATGCTCCCAGCCCTGGGCATCGCGCCAGGTCATGATATCAAGTGAAGCCAGACGGCTAAGCGCAAGGGACTTGCCACCATTTGTGAGGTCTTTTGCAGACAGGGCTCTGAGGGTATATTCCGTGGCTGATTCCCAGTCTTTCAGGGATGCCTGTCGTTCGCTTTCCGCAAGCAGGTCGCACCAGGATTCCTCCGGGGCAGCAGAATTCCGGCAGGAGACCGGAGCCGCCAGCACGGCAGCGGCAAGAAGTATGACTTTCAGAGCCTTCATTCCCTGCAAAGATATGCAAAAAGTAACAATCCGGGATTATTGTTATCTTTGTAAGTTATGAAAGTCGTCATTTCCGGATACGGCCGCATGGGCCACATGGTAGAGAAGAAACTCCTGGAGCGCGGCATCACGCCCGCCCTCTGCAGCGAAGACATCTGTTCGGTGGATCCCGCCCTCGCCCGAGAGAGCGTGTGCGTGGACTTCACCTTCCCCGAGTCTTTCAGGGCCAACTACCCCTTCATCGCGAAGCATTTCAAGGCCGCCGTGGTAGGCACCACAGGCTGGTACGACATAGCCGATGAGGTGTTCACCGAGTTCGAGAAGCAGGGCTGCACCCTCATCTGGTCGGCCAATTTCTCCCTCGGGGTCAACGCCCTTTTCGCCGCGGTGCAGAAGGTCTCCGCCGTACTGAAGGACCACGGCTACACTCCGCACATCACCGAAACCCACCATATCCACAAACTCGACAAGCCAAGCGGCACCGCCAAAGTGCTGGGCGACATGGTCGAGGCGGGGCTCGGAGTCGCCCCGGAAATAGATTCCATCCGGGAAGGCGAGGTCCCGGGCATACATACGGTTGAGTTCGAAGGAAGCTGTGACCGTCTGACCTTCACCCATGAAGCCTTCTCCCGCGAGGGCCTGGCCGAGGGTGCGGTGGCTGCAGTCCTCCTCACCGAAGGACTCTCCGGCGTACATGAATTCAAAAGTCTCATCATATGAAAAGTCTTACCCTGAAAGGCTGCGGAACCGCACTGCTCACTCCGTTCAAGGCGGACGGGAGCGTCGACCTTGAAGCCTTTGCCGCTACCGTGGACCGCCAGATTCAGGCGGGCATACATTTTCTCGTGCCCCTCGGAACGACCGGTGAAACTCCCTGTCTGTCCGTGGAGGAACGCATTGAAATACTGAAGATTGCAAAGGCGCACTCTGCCGGCAGGCCGGTGGTGGTGGGCGGAGGAACGAACTCCCTGGCCGCCACGATTGAGAGCATGAAGCAGCTCGAGCCTTACGGCCCCGACGCCTTCCTCATCGTCGTTCCTTACTACAACAAACCAACTCAGGAAGGGCAGTACCAGTACTTCAAGGCTGTGGCGGCGGCAAGCTCGAAACCCATAGTCATCTACAACGTTCCCGGACGGACCGGGGCGAACATCGAGGCTGCGACGGTGCTGAGGCTGGCGCGCGACGTGAAGAACATCGTGGCTGTAAAGGAAGCATCGGGCAAGTACGCCCAGATTTCGGAGATAATAGCCGGCGCGCCGGAAGGTTTTTCGGTTCTGAGCGGCAACGACGACGAAACCCTTTCGCTCATGGCAACGGGTGCTTCCGGAGTGATTTCGGTAGCGTCCAACGTGGCCCCGGCGGAGATGGTGGCCCTGACCGAAGCCATGCTGGAGGGGTGTCTTGAGGAGGCACGGAAGCACCACCACAGGCTCTTCCCCCTCATGAAGAACCTCTTCGTGGAAAGCAATCCCATTCCAGGGAAATACGCCTGCCACAAGCTCGGACTCATGCAGAACGTGTTGAGGCTGCCCCTTGTGCCGGCCTCTCCGCGAACCGCTGAAATCATCGACAAAACCCTCGCTGAATTATGGAAGTAACGCTGGATAAGTTCAATGCCGTGATGGACTCGCTCGAAAAGGGCGAGGTCCGCGTGGCCTACAGGGAAGACGGTGTATGGAAGGTCAACTCCTGGGTGAAGGAGGTGATTCTTGCGGGGTTCCGCCTTGGGAAGCTCGTGCAGATGGGGCCGTTCGTCGACAAGGATACCTTCCCGCAGCGGCGCTTCAGTGTGGAAGACGGAGTGCGCGTGGTGCCGGGAGGATCGGCCGTACGGCGCGGGGCCTACATGGCGCCCGGTTCCATCATAATGCCTCCGGCCTACGTGAACGCAGGTGCATATGTGGACAGCGGCACTATGGTGGACAGCCACGTTACTATAGGCTCGTGCGCCCAGGTGGGTAAGAACGTGCACGTTTCGGCATCCACCCAGATAGGCGGAGTGCTGGAGCCCGCAGGCGCGCTGCCGACCATCATTGAAGATGGAGCCTTCATAGGCGGGAACTGCGGCATCTATGAAGGAACGATTGTGCAGGAAGGAGCCGTGATTGCGAGCGGGGTGATCATAACATCTTCGACGCCCCTTTTCGACTCCACGACGGGAGAGTTCGTGGGCAGGAACGCTGACGGACGCATAGTCGTGCCCCGCGGCGCCGTGGTGGTGAGCGGCAGCAAGCCGGTGTCGAAGGGCCCGGGAGCCGCAGCCGGAGTGCATCTTTACTGCCCCGTGATAGTCAAATACCGCGACTCCAAGACCGAGGGGTCGATTCATCTGGAAGACTTGCTGAGATGACCAGTTTCAAATTGATTGTTCCCTCCGGACAGCCCGGAGAGTGGCACCGCCTCGACTGCCTCAACTGGGAGGCGGGTTGGCCTTACAAGCCTTTGGTGGAATTTCGTTTATGGCACAGCGAAGGCTCGGGGGCGACCGGCGAACCCACGCTCCATCTGGAGTACCGTGTGGAAGAGCAGAGTGTTCGCGCCATGGAGACCCGCGACGGACACGACGTTTACAAGGATTCCTGCGTGGAGTTCTTTTTCCAGCCTCTTCCGGACGATCCGCACTACTATAATTTCGAGTTTAATGCCATCGGCACCATGGTGTGCTCGTGGCGCACTGGCCGGCTTGACCCGGAAGACGCTCCCGCTGAAGTGCTCGCAAGCGTGAAGAGGGAAGCGGGCAAGACCCGCTGCGGCAGAATGGTGTTCGCTCCGTCTGTCGAAGGTTCGCGTGTCGGTTTTGAAGAGAAACCGTCCAAGGGCCCTTGGATGCTGCGCGCCGACATTCCGGTATCGGCCCTCTGGCGCAGCGGCCTGCGGAGTTTTTCCGGACTTCGCGCCCGCGGCAACTTCTACAAGTGCGGAGACGCCCTGAAGGTCCCCCACTTCGTGACCTTCGCCCCCATTGACACCGTCAAACCCGACTACCACCGCCCAGAGTTCTTCACAGAGCTGGAGTTTGAATAGTTCGCGTTCGGAAACCCGACGTCTGAACCATTATTTCCTCGTAATCACCGCACCCAGGGCGCGGAGGCGGCCGTCAATGTCTTCGTAGCCACGGTCAATCTGTTCGATATTGTCGATCTGGCTGGTGCCTTTGGCGCTCATGGCGGCGAGCACCATGGCGATACCGGCACGGATATCGGGCGAGGTCATGCGGTTCGCGCGGAGCTGGAACTTGTGGTCGTGGCCTATCACCACCGCCCGGTGGGGGTCGCAAAGGATTATCTGCGCGCCCATGTCAATCAGCTTGTCGGTGAAGAACAGGCGGCTCTCGAACATCTTCTGGTGAATCAGCACACTGCCCTTGCACTGGGTGGCAACAACCAGCAGCACGCTCAGAAGGTCGGGAGTCAGGCCGGGCCAAGGGGCGTCGGCTATGGTCATTATGGAGCCGTCAATGAACGATTCTATCTCGTAGCTCTCCTGTGCGGGAACGAAGATATCGTCGCCCTTCTGCTCGAGCTTCACGCCTATACGCTTAAAGGCTTCCGGAATGATGCCGAGATTCTCGTAAGATACATCCTTTATTGTCAACGAACTCTGGGTGATTGCGGCCATGCCGATGAATGAGCCCACCTCAATCATGTCCGGCAGTATGCGGTGGTTCGCGCCGTGGAGTTTGCGGACGCCGTGGACGGTGAGCAGGTTGCTGCCTATGCCTTCGATGTTCGCGCCCATGGCGTTGAGAAGACGGCAGAGCTGCTGCACGTAAGGTTCGCAGGCGGCGTTGTAGATGGTAGTGTCGCCGTCGGCGAGAGATGCCGCCATCACGATGTTGGCCGTACCCGTGACGGAAGCTTCGTCCAGAAGCATATAGGCTCCGCGCAGCCCTTTGGGGGCAGTAAGATGATACGCGCGTACCGAATGGTCGTACTCGTACGATGCGCCGAGGTTCACGAAGCCCTCGATGTGGGTGTCAACCCTGCGGCGGCCGATCTTGTCTCCGCCCGGCTTGGGGAACCAGGTCTCGCCGAAACGGGCCAGCAGCGGACCGGAAATCATCACCGAACCGCGGAGCGACGCGCACTTCTTGACGAACTCGGGGCTGCCCACATAGTCGCCGTTGATATTTGCCGCCTGGAAGGTGTATTCTCCCTTCTCATGACGGGTCACCGCGACACCCATCTCCTCAAGGAGGCCGATGAGGTTCTTTACGTCGAGTATTTCCGGAATATTGGAGATGCGTACTGCCTTGTCGGTGAGAAGAACCGCGCTGAGTATCTGCAGAGCTTCGTTCTTGGCGCCCTGGGGGGTGATGCTGCCGCTCAGGGTGTGACCGCCTTCGATGATGAATGTTGACATGTTACAAAGATAGTAAAAACTCGGCGATCATCCCATAATGCCGGATGCCGCACTCGTCGTAGGGGCCGCTTACGACTGAGAATCCCAGTTTTTCATAGAAGCCAACCACCTGTTCCTGTGAACTGAGGGCGATTTCGGTAGCGCCGAGCCTTTCACGGCAGGCACGGATGGCCTCTTTCATGACACGCACCCCATATCCCTTTTCCCGAACCGTGGTTAGCACCCTGCCGATATGGGCCTTCCCCGGCTCTTCGCTGAAACAGCGGGCGTACGCCAGAATCTCCCCGGCGTCGTTATCCATAAAAACGTGAAGACAGTGAAGGTCCACTTCGTCCAGATCCGGGCACGCCGTGATGCGCTGCTCCATGATGAAGACACGGCTGCGCGCCGCCATTATGCGGAACAACCGGTCGCTGCCCAGTTCGGGGAATGTCAGGACGTGCACCATTTTCGCCTGGAGGGCTATTTTTCCTTCACCAGGCGCATGGTGGCGGTACTCCTGTCGACAAACAGTTCCCAGTTCGCCCCGCCGAATGGGGCTGCTCCTTCCTGGAACTTCGTCGTGGTAGCAACCAGATATCCTTGACTTTGCGTTTCGGAATCCTGTGTCCAGTTATAAACAATCCTGCCTACGGAAAAATCGTAACCCTCTGTATAATATCCCGCCGCAGGCATAAAGATGGCATTCCCCGTCTTCTTGTTGGTAAAGGTTATTCCGTAAACACCATTCACCTTACCCCATGTACTCCGGCAGGGGCCGTCGGTGTATTTTCCGTCGCTCGTCTTTACGGTAGACAGCTCTTCGTACTCGGCCCATGAGGGAAGACGGCAACCTGCCCACTGATCTCCTTCGGAAACGGTAAGGGGGCTCCACTGCATGTATGAGCCAAACTCGGTGGAATGATCTGCTCCGAAATTCATTGTGGCCCACAAGACGCTTGTGCCCATATCCACGAATACCAGTTCGTCGGTGTTGGTGTAATCCTTGCCCTGTTCCTGCTTTCCTCCGCCTTGAATGTCATCGTTGGAAGTGCATGCGGACAGCAATGCGAAGGCTGCAATAGCCATAAATACTATTTTCATACGCATATATTTCATTACAAACATACTACACCCGTAAAGATATGGAATTCTTCCGGAATTTAGCCGAAATTATCGTATCTTTGTGAAAACGCCAACCGCATATGAAGACCTATACCCTTAAGAATTCCTCCGGCGCCAGCGTAGTGCTGTCCGAGGTTGGAGCCGCGATAGTTTCCATCAATGTTCCGGATGCTGAAGGCAAGCTCGCCGACGTGGTTCTCGGCTATCCGAAGGCTGAAAGCTATTTCGGGGATGGCCCCTGCGCCGGCAAATGCCCCGGCAGGTACGCCAACCGCATCGCACTCGGGAAGTTTACTCTCGACGGCAAGGAATACTCCCTCCCCATCAACAACGGCCCCAACCATCTTCACGGCGGCCCCGAAGGCTTCCAGAACAAGGTTTGGGAAAGCAGGCAGGACGGGAACGCGGTGGAGTTCATGTACTTCAGCCCCGACGGGGAGATGGGGTATCCGGGCAACCTTAAGGTCGTGGCCAGATACGAGTGGAGCGAGGACAACAGGCTGCAGCTCACCTTTACGGCGCAGACCGATGCGGCCACCGTCATCAACCTCACCAACCACGTCTACTTCAACCTCGACGGCGAAGGGGCCGGCAGCATCCTGGACCACATGCTCAAGCTGAACGCCTCGGAGTTCCTCCCCACGAGCGAAAGCCTCATTCCGCTGGGAGAATCCGAGCCGGTGGCGGGAACACCCCTGGACTTCGTCTCTCCGAAACGGATAGGGCGCGACATCAAGGCCGACTTCGAGCCCCTGCGCATAGGCAAGGGCTATGACCACTGCTTCGTTATAGACGGTCATATGGAAGGTCAGCTTTCGGAGGCTGCGGAACTGTGGTCGGAAAAGAGCCGGCGCTGCGTTAAAATCTTCACCACCCAGCCTGGCGTGCAGATTTATACCGGCAACTGGCTCGAAGGGTGCCCGGAAGGCAAGAACGGACACATCTACCACGATTACGACGGCGTGGCTCTGGAGTGCCAGCATTTCCCCGACAGCCCGAACAAGCCCGACTACCCGTCGACGGTTCTCCGCCCGGGCGAGACCTTCGAACAGGCCATCATCTGGCAGTTTGGAATTAAATAAAACCCCGTAAAGACAATGACTCCAGGACGCGCTCGAAAGGTGCGTCCTTCAGTAGAATGCGCTTGTCGGAGTCGAGGAGGTAGACGGAGGGTATGGCGCGGACGTCGTAGATGTGCTCGCCGCGCACGGTGCCGGCATAGTCGAAACCGGTGAACCACTCTTTCGGGTAGTTGCCCACATAGGCTTTCCATGCGGCGTAATCCTCGTCGATATAGATGTTCGCGACTGCGAGCGTGCCCGCCGCAACAAGCCCTCCGAGTTCGGAGTTGATACGGTCGATTATCTCCTTGCAGGCCTGGCAGCCCGGGTTGGTGAAGAAGAGCAGCGTCAGAGGGGCCTTGATGCCGCGAAGGCTGAAGATACGTCCGTCGGGGCGCTTTGCCCTTATGTCGGGGGCGATGCTGCCGCGCGGACAGAGGGCGCACATGGAGGTTTCATAGCGGTAGGCCGTGCGCATATCCTCGCGGGTAAGCGGGCTTTCGGCCAGGCCGCTCACGTAGGGGAGCCAGAGGTCCTCGTCGCGCATGGGGGAATTGGGATCGTAAAGATAGGAGGCCGCCGTCTGCGCGAACTGTGTATAGAACTGTCCTGACGGATCCTTCTCCTGCACGGCAGAAACTGCCTTGAACAGGCCCGCGACGTTCTGCTGCGCTTCCGGAAGCGGCTGCCCCCAGAGCAGGGATATATAGTCCGAGAGCGCCTGCTCCACCTCCGCCTTCTGCACCCCCAGGATCCGGGAACTGTCGGTCGGACCGCCTTCGGCAAGATAAGCGTCCCAGAAGTGGGTGCAGGC
Source organism: Bacteroidales bacterium (assembly GCA_024691765.1). GTDB lineage: Bacteria > Bacteroidota > Bacteroidia > Bacteroidales > UBA932 > Cryptobacteroides. Next base: position 10,561 of record JAILNI010000029.1, read on the forward strand.
ATAGGCGAGACGGTCGGCGTCTTCCGTATAGGCGGCGGGAACGCTCACCTTCGGGAACGGCCTGTCCTGGACCTGCGCCTTTTTACTGCGGGGTCCTCCGCAGCAGACTGCCAGAAGCAGAAGGGGTATCAGGGAGTGGCGAAAATTCTTCATCTTTAAGAAATAACTGCTAAATTTACAAAAATTTTAGAATCCCGCCCTTATGAAGAGCCTTCCGCTTAAGATATTGCTGCTTTCCCTGGCCCTTTCCGCCACCGTTCCCGCCGCCGCGCAGTTTACTGCATCCGGCACCGAAGCGGCAAAGGTCAAATGGGAGCACTTCTACAGCCCGAACTACCATCTTATCTTCCCGGAGGGGCTCGATTCGCTCGCCCGCGTCTATGCGGCTTCACTGGAACGCTGGCGGATTCCGAACAGTGTCACTTCCGGCTTCCTGGCAAACCAGTATTATAAAACTCCCATGCCGGCAGTGCTCCATAGCTTCACCGGCTATTCCAACGGGTCGGTGTCGTGGGCTCCGCGCAACCTTTCACTCTACACCAATCCGGAGTGCTACAACCCGGATCCGCAGGACTGGGTGGAACAGCTGGCGGTGCACGAAGGAAGGCACATCAGCCAGATGCAGTTCGGCGCCTGCCCGCGCAAGGCTTCCTTCGAACTCTTCAATTACCTTACCGGGGAACTCTTCCCGGGAGCCATGGCCGCCGTCTACTCGGGGCCGACCTTCCTTGAAGGAGATGCGGTGGCCGCCGAAACGGCCCTTACCGATGCCGGACGCGGACGCACCGCCGACTTCCTTCAGTACTACCGTGTATGCTTTGCCGACAGCCTCTGGCGCGACTACTGGAAATGGAGCCTCGGTTCGCAGCGCTGGTACACTCCCGATTACTACAGGGCCGGTTACATGCTGCACGCCGGCATGCGAAACACTTTCGGCAGGCCGGACTTCACCAAATACTACTACCAGAGGGTTCTCCGCAAGACTCTCTTCCCCATAGGCAATCTTCAGAAAAGCGTCAAAGAGGTGTCGGGACTGAAGTTCCGCAAGGCCTTCAGGCGCATTGAGGAAGATTTTGCTGCGGACTGGGCTGCCAACGATTCGCTGAGGCTCGAGCTTGCAGGCGGCTTCCAGGAGGGCCAGGCGCTGACGGAGCAGACAAAGTATTTCCGGACGTACAACGGACTGACGATGCTGGGGGATTCGCTCTATGCAGTACGGAAAGGGCTCGACCTGGTGCCTCAGCTTGTCCGAATCGATACGGATGGAACCGTGACGCCGCTGTGCTACATGGCCGGCACGACCTCACGTCTCGCGGCAGACGAAAGGACGGGCCTTATCTACTGGACGGAACTCGTTTCCGACCTTCGCTGGGAGAAAAAATCCTCTTCGAGACTCTACGGTTTCGACCCGAAAAGCGGTAAAAAGCAACTGCTGTCCGACATCGACTATCGCTGGTACAATCCGGCCGTATCGCCCTCCGACACCCTCGTGGCAGTCGTTTCCACCGTTCTGGACGGACAGGGCGAGCTGGTAGTCGTGAACGGACGCAACGGCGCCATTCGGCAGATTCTTCAGGCTCCGGAAGCACTACAGCTGGTGGAGCCCGCATGGATAGGAGACAAACTCTACGCATCTGCAATCGGGCCGGACGGCTTCGGTATCTATGCGGCTGACGGCTGGAAAGAACTGCTGCCACAGCGAATAGTGAAGATCAACCGTCTCTTCGGGCACGACGGCCGCCTCTGGTTCACCTCCGACCGCGACGGCACGGCCGAACTCCATTCCCTCGGCACCGACGGAACGCTGAGGCAGGAGACGAACCTCCGTTTCGGCGGCGGCGACTGGTGCTTCGCGGGCGACAGCCTCTTCTTCACAGCCCTTTCGGTAAACGAAAAGGGTATCAGGAGCCTGCCGGCGGCGCAGCTGCTGGGGCTTCCAGTATCACCCGACCCGCTGCCGCGTCCCATTCCGGACAATCTCTCCTATCAGGAAGATACCCTCGCGGCCGCTTTGGCGCTGAGCTGGAAGGACGCTCCCGCCGAGGAGCCAGAGTTTTCGGAGACACGGCCGTACAGCAAGGCCGGGCACCTCTTCAAAGTGCACTCATGGGCGCCTGTCTACGTTTCCGAAGACGCCGTGTCGGCACTCAGTTTCGAAGACGTGGCCACGGAGTCCTCGCTGGGCGCGACAGTGTTCTTCCAGAACGACCTCGAAAGCTCTTACGGACAGGCCGGGCTCTGCATCTTAGGGCCCGACTACCCGTCGCTCAACCTCAAGTGGACCTACGCCGGATGGCTTCCGGTAATCGAGCTCGACGCCACTGTGGGTGGAAGGCAGAGCCTGATGCAGGCCTACACCATAACGACTTCGGGCGATTCGGTCAGCCTCGCTCCGAGAACAGACACCCTTTCGAGGCCAAGGTTAAGCGGTTCTGCAAGGGTGTATATCCCCTTCAATCTCTCCTCCGGAGGATGGACGCGGGGAATCGTTCCCAGCTTCACCATAGCCGCCTCCAACGACGTTACTCCTGCCGGGCTTGACTTCAGCAGCGGTATTGCCATGAAGTATTTCACCCCGCTCGTTCTCAAAGGAGCAGTGCGCGGCTACACAATGCTACCCACTCCGCCTTCGGGCATTTTCCCGAAGCTTGGCGCCGGCATGGAAGTGGGGATGCTGAGCCGGCCGCTGCACAGGGAATGGACATCTTCGACCGCTTATGTGTCGGCCTACGGATACCTGCCCGGACTTGCCAGGACGCACGGTCTGGCCGTTTCGGGCGGCTGGTACAAGGACGTTGGCGAAGGCATGGTCAACGATCTGCTGGTTTCGATGGCGGCCGAGTACGCGCTGCCCTTCGCCCCGGTTGACTGGAGTTTCCTGAGTCCCGTAACCTATGTGCGCAATTTCGAACTGCGGCTGTGCGGAACGTACGAGTATACTCAGTCCGTGATGAAATACGGCGGAACCACTGACAATGTGGAAATCTATGTTGGAGGAGCCCTGCTTGCAAGGCTGGGCAATATCGCCTGGGCTCCTTATCCGGCCCGTATAGGTGTCAAATACCTGTACAATCCCATTCATCCGGAACTCTCAGGGATGAGCATGGTGTTCACTGTTGACAACTGATTCCGCTTGGGTTGCAGTTTTTTCTGTTTTTAACGGTTCTTTAAAAAATAATTGTAGGTTTTTTAAAGAAATAAATATTTGATTTTCGATTATTGCCGGCATGTTAAAAAGAATGCTGGCAATAATTATTTGTTTTTGGAATGTCGAGAACTTCTTCGCTCCGGGGGAGTTCGAGGGGCACGCCTGGAGCAAGACCCGTTTCTACACCAAATGCAACGCAGTGGCCAAGACGCTGCTGCTTTCGGCCGACGAGTTCGGCGACCTTCCTGACGTGGTCGGTTTTGCCGAGGTGGGAGACGCATCGGTGCTCAAGGCTCTGCTGTACTCGACGCCGCTCCGGAAACTCGACTACTCATTCGTCCATTACGACTCTCCCGACCGTCGCGGCATCGACTGCGCCCTGCTCTACCGCAGGAGCCGCTTCCGTCTACTGAACTCCAAGCCCTGCCATCTGTGCGATTCTGCGGGAGCGATTCTGCCTACCCGCGACATCCTGCTGGCAGTGCTGGTCGGAAGGGAAGGAGGCGACACCCTGGCCGTCCTGGTGAACCATCACCCGTCGAAGGTCGGTTCCGGGAGCGAAGACCGCCGCCGCATCGCCATGGAGCGGTTGCGTTTTCTGGCCGATTCCCTTAAAAGCGCCGGTATCTCCCAAATTATCGCCGTGGGGGATTTCAACGACGAGGTCCTGCCGGCCAAGGGAGTAAATAGCGGCGGTCAGGTGCAATCGGAAACCGCGCCCCCTCCCGGCACCATCAAATTCCAGGGCAAATGGGAAAAGATAGACGGATGTCCGCTACTGGAGGGCCTGGCGGCCGACGAGCACATCTTCGCTCCCCAACAACTGCTTACCAGAGACAGTTACGGCGGGGAAAAACCCCGCCGCACTTTCTCCGGCCCCCGTTATCTCGGAGGCGTCAGCGATCACCTTCCGGTGTTTTACCTGATTTCGCGGGCACCGTCGGAGACGACCACATCGTAGATCTTGGGCTCGTGGCCGAACTTCGCGGCGAACTGCTCCTTTGCGGCAGCGATGAACGGGGCGTAGAGTTCGTCCTTGACGAGGTTGATGGTGCAGCCGCCGAAGCCGCCGCCCATTACGCGCGAGCCGGTGACTTCCATCCTGCGGGCAAGCTTGTTGAGGAAGTCGAGCTCCTCGCAACTCACCTCGTAGAGCCTCGAGAGGCCGAAGTGGGTCTGGTACATCATCTCACCCACGGTCTCGTAATCGCCGCGCTCAAGGGCGTCGCACACGTCGAGCACCCTCTGCACCTCACCGATCACATACTCGGCACGGAGGAAATCTTCCTGCGGGATCCGTTCGCGCACTTCGTCGAGCCACAGGCGCTTTGCGTCCGAAAGGAACTCCACTTCCGGGTGGTTCTTCCTTATCGCAGCGGCCGCGTTCTCGCAGGAAGCGCGCCTCTTGTTGTAAGCCGAAGAGGCCAGTTCGTGCTTCACGCAGGAATCCACCAGCACAAGCTTGTAACCCTTCGGGTTGAAGGGGAAGTACTTGTATTCCATGGTCTTGCAGTTGAGGCGGATAAGGCTGCCGGCCTTGCCGAAGCAGGACGCGAACTGGTCCATTATGCCGCACATCACGCCGCAGTAGTTGTGCTCCGTGCTCTGGCCTATGCGGGCGAGTTCGAACTTGTCGATTCCGTTGCCGTTAAGCTCGTTGAGGGCGAAGGCGAAGCAGCTCTCGAGAGCGGCCGAGGAAGACAGGCCGGCGCCGAGCGGAACATCACCCGCGAACACGGTATCGAACCCGGCCACCTTGCCGCCGCGCTTGATGGTTTCGCGGCAGACGCCGAAGACGTAGCGGGCCCACTGCTTTTCGGGCTTATCCTCTTCCCTGAGGCCGAACACCGCCTCTTCGTTGTAGTCGAGGCTGTAGGCGCGAACCTTGTCAAGGCCGTTGGGTTTGATTTCAGCCATGATGCCCTTGTCGATGGCTCCGGGGAACACATAGCCGCCGTTGTAGTCGGTGTGCTCGCCAATGAGGTTGATGCGTCCTGCCGACGCGAAGAGTCTGCCGCCTTCTCCGTAGAGTTCGACGAATTTGGAATGGATTTTCTGTTGCATTATCGTAGGTTTATTAGTTTCGGATTCGCTAAGATACGAATTTATCGGATATGTTCGGCCAGCCATGCGGCGTTCACCCGCGAAAGGCCGGATATGTGGAGGTCCTTGTTGCGGGCCACGATGCCGGCGGCATCTTCGTAGACGCTGAAACCCGTACCAACCACCTGCATCTCCCCATTCTCGGGGTAGGTCAGCAGAATGCGGCCGTCGGCCCCCTCGAGCCGGAAGAACTTGAGGTCGATGCCTGACTTTCCCATCTCCTGGGCGGTGACATACTTGCAGATCTCGACGGCCACGTCGTCCAGGCCGGCGTCGGCTATCTTGATCTTCTCCATCATCTCCCCCGGGGTGTCGACGATGCGGGCAGCGTAGTCGTGCAGACCCTCTTCGGCCTCTACCGTCTTCGCCATCTGCGTCTCAACCTCCGGCACGCCGTCGGTAAGCCACAGAAGAATCTTCCTGGCGGGATCGTGGTAGAGAAGGGGGTATTTGACGAGGTTGGAGGTTCCGCAGCGGCGGCAGTCCCAGAGGAAGAGCTTCCCCTCGAGCAGCTGCTGCTTCAGTTCAGGATTCTCCGAAGCGTTGACTATGTTGTAAACCGGTATTTCCTCTTCAGCGCCGCACTTCCTGCAGCGCGCTTTAACTGTTCCGTCGGGCATAACGATACAAATGTACGAAGAATTATAATGTTGCCCTGCAAAGCGGTAAGGATTATTTTGCTAAATTTGCAATATGCAACAGTATCTGGATATGCTGCGGGCGATACGCACGCAGGGAGTCATCAAGCAGGACCGCACGGGAACGGGCACGCAGAGCATTTTCGGCTGGCAGAGCCGCTACGACCTGCAGGCGGGATTCCCGCTTCTCACCACCAAGAAAGTCTTTTTGAGGGGCATCATACACGAGCTCCTCTGGTTCATAGCGGGAGATACAAACATCAAGTATCTGCTGGACAACAATGTGCACATCTGGGACGAGTGGGCAGATGAGAACGGCGACCTCGGTCCGGTTTACGGGCACCAGTGGCGCAGCTGGCCGGCTCCCGACGGACGCAAGATCGACCAGCTCCGGAACGTCATAGAGACAATCAAGCGCAATCCGGATTCGCGAAGGCTCATAGTCTCCGCTTGGAATCCGGGAGAGGTCGACCAGATGGCCCTTCCTCCCTGCCACTGCCTCTTCCAGTTCTATGTGGCCGACGGCCGCCTCAGCTGCCAGCTTTACCAGCGCAGCGCCGACACCTTCCTGGGCGTTCCCTTCAACATAGCCTCGTATTCGCTGCTCACCATGATGATAGCGCAGGAATGCGGGCTTCAGCCGGGAGAGTTCATACACACGACGGGCGACACCCACATCTATCTCAACCATTTCAAGCAGGTGGACCTCCAGCTCACCCGCACCCCGAGGCCGCTTCCCACGATGAAGCTCAACCCCGACGTGAAGAGCGTGTTCGACTTCCGCATCGACGATTTCCAGCTGGAGGGCTATGATCCCTGGCCGGCCATCAAGGCCCCCGTGGCCGTATAAGCCCGGCCGGTAAGCATGAAACTGCCGCTCCGCAAGATCCTTTTCGCAGCCCTGCTTCTGGCAGGGCCCTTTGCATTTGCGCAGAAGGCGACCGTGAGCGGCTACATAACCGACGCCCAGACCGGAGAAACCCTCATAGGCGCAGGGGTGATCGAGGACGGCAAGGGCGCGGTAACGAACGCCTACGGCTTCTATACCCTCACGCTCGCGAAAGGGCGGCACAGTCTTACATTCTCCTATGTGGGTTACGCCGAACAGGCGGTTGAGCTGGACCTCCGCAGGGACACTACGATAAATGTGGCCCTGCGCCCGGGAACGACCCTCAAGGGAGCAACCGTCATGGCAAGCAAGGACGCCGGAATAGAGAGCACCAAGATGAGCGCCATCGAACTCCCCATGCAGCTTATCAAGCACGCGCCGGTGCTTTTCGGGGAGCACGACGTGCTCAAGACCATACAGTTAATGCCGGGTGTGCAGAGCGGGGCCGAGGGGTTCAGCGGCATCTACGTTCGCGGCGGCGGGCCGGAGGAGAACCTGCTGCTGCTCGACGGCATCCCCCTCTACAACGCGGAGCACCTGATGGGCATACTTTCTGTCTTCCAGCCGGAGGCGGTGAAGAAGGCCACTCTCTACAAGGGCAGCTTCCCCGCGAGGTATGGCGGCCGCATCTCCTCAATCATCGACATACGCACCAACGACGGCAACCTCAAGGAGTTCCACGGCAGCGTGGGGGTGAGCGCGCTGACGGACAAGGTGCATCTGGAAGGACCCGTCATCAAGGACAAGCTGGCCTTCAGCCTCAGCGGCAGGGCGCTCCACTCCTTCCTCTACACCCCCCTCATCCACAAGATGGCAGGCACCCCGGTGAACTACTACTTCTACGACCTGAACGCCAAGCTCGCATGGCGCATCTCCGACCGCGACCGGCTCTTCGCCAACTTCTACAACGGACGCGACATCTTCTACTACAAGGACGAGGGCGACGAGAGCGACTATTCTGACTCCGAATACAGCACGAAGACCAGCAGCGCCGCGAGAATGGACATCAACTGGGGCAACACACTCGGCGGGCTGCGCTGGAACCACGTGTTCAGCAGCAAGCTCTTCTCCAACGCCACCCTCGCCTATACGCGCTACCGCATGCATGTGGGAATGGACATCATGTCCGAGCAGAGACAGAAAGACCTTAACACCGGAGTGGAGACCCGGATCAGCGACACTTTCCGCTTCGGCTACGAATCCGGCATGCGCGACCTTACGGCCAAGATGGACTTCGACTACACCCCGACACCCGAGCATCTGGTGAAGTTCGGGGCGGAGTACGTCTACCACACCTTCATCCCGGAGACCATAGGCGGCTACATGAAGGAGTACAACAGCGGGAACGTCTCGCAGAGCATCGACACCACCTTCAACGCTTCGGTCAACGACATCCTCAAAGGCCACGAGATAAGCGTTTACGCAGAGGACGACTTCACCGTCTGGGAGAGGCTGACGCTCAACCCGGGCCTGCATGCGGCCTTCTTCCACACCCAGGGCACGCCCTACTGGAGCATAGAGCCGAGGATGAGCGCCAAGTACGACTTCGGGGCGGGCTTCTCGGCCAAGGCGGCCTATTCGCGCATGGCGCAGTACGTGCATCTGCTGTCACCCTCGTCCATCACCCTTCCGACCGACCTCTGGGTGCCGATTACCGACAGGATCAGGCCAGTCACCTCCGACCAGGCGTCGCTGGGAGTCTACTGGAACGGCCTGAAGGGCTGGGAGTTCTCGCTGGAGGGCTACCTCAAATGGATGCACAACATACTCGAGTACCGCGACGGCACCTCCTTCTTCGGGAACAGCGCCAACTGGCAGAACAACGTGGAGATGGGAGAGGGCTTCGCGCGCGGGGTCGAGCTCTTCGTGGAGAAGAAGACAGGGCGGGCCACCGGCTGGCTGGGGTACACCCTCGCATGGAGCGACCGCCGCTTCCCTGACGGCAGCATCAACGGGGGCGAATGGTTCCCCTACCGCTACGACCGACGGCACAACGTGTCGCTGGTGTTCAACTACGACTTTGGCCACGGCCTCAACGCATCCGCCACCTGGACCTTCGCGTCGGGCAACACCATGACGCTTCCGGAAAGGCAGACGGTGGTGCTCACCCCGGACGGACGGCTGGTGCAGCAGAGCTATGTGTCGGGCCGCAACAACTACCGCCTGCCGCCTTCACACAGGCTGAACCTCGGGCTTTCCTGGACACGGCCGAAACGCCGCGGAGAGGCGGTCTGGGACCTTTCAGTCTACAACGCCTACAACGCGATGAACCCGAACTTCGTGTTCTCGGACACTTATGAACTATATGATTCCGAAGGGAATATGGTGGACAGCGGAATCAGGCTGGAAAAGCTCACCATACTCCCCTTCATACCCTCGATAGGATGGACAAGAAGCTTCTGACAGCCATACTGGCGCTGATTGCGGCGACCGGGTGCCTGAACGACCTGGCCTACACTCCGCGCGACACGGAGCCGATGCTGGTGATGAACTCCCTCATGACCGCCGGTGACGCTTCCCACGAGGTGTGGCTGGGGCTCAGCAGGCCGGGGACCGTAGATACCCTGAAGGGGGCCGCATCCGTGCGCTATTCCATAAACGGAAGCGCTTACGCGGCGGCCGTGGAGCAGGAGGGGCGGCAAAGGCTGCGCCGCTTCGTGTTTGCCGGGCCGCTTTCCCCAGGAGACAGGGTGCGGCTGGAGGCTGAGTCCGGCAGTTACGGCGCTTCCGCCGAAGTGACCGTTCCATCCCTTCCGGTGCTGGGCGACATCGACACCCTCTCCGTCGGAGACTCCGCAGCGAGGCAGCTGGCCTTCCGCATAAGGATGACCGACAAGACCCCGGGGGCCGACTACTACTGCCTCGGAATCATCTGCAACTCCCAGATAGAGTTCTTCAAGACGGGAGCGTCAGTGGGAACGGCCGAGTTCTCCCGGCTCTGCCCGCTCGATACCGGCGAAGACCTCGTACTCTCGGAAGAGAACATCGCCGCGGCCAACATGGATTCCATGTTCGACATCGGCACCCCCAACCGCTTCGGGGCCTTCTTCGACAGCCAGTTCGACTGCGCTTCCGTCGTCCTCAAACCCAAGGTGAACAAGTGGGAGCTGCGCAGCTGGTATGTGGAAACCTTTTTGGATTATGACAGCGTGTACGTGAAGCCCGTGCTGAGGGTGGACCTTTCGCATATAGACGTGCGCCACTACTACTACCTGAAGGCCCTCAACTCTCTCGAGAGCGGCACGTCCGACCTGGTGCTCGAGGAGATAGCCATTCCCGACAACGTGGACGGCGGAATAGGGTTCGTGGGTATATCCAACACCGTTTCGAGGGAGTTGCCCCTCGAGCCTTACGGCAGACCCGCCCGTTATTATGAAGATGACAGCGATGAGCTCCCCGGAACATAGCGGACTGCTCGCCCGCATGCATCCGGGGGTCGTCGAAGCCGGGTGCGACGAGGCCGGACGCGGACCGCTCGCAGGGCCGGTGTTCGCCGCAGCGGTGGTGCTGCCGGAGGGGTTCTCAGACCCGCGCCTCAACGACTCCAAGCAGATGAACGAGCGCGACCGCGATGCCCTGCGGGAAATCATAGAACGCGATGCCCTCGCATGGGCGGTGGAGGCCGTTTCGGCGGAAGAGATCGACCGCCTGAACATACTCTGGGCCTCGGTGACGGGGATGCAGAGGGCTGTGCTGAAGCTAGCCGTGAAGCCAGAGTGGCTGCTGGTGGACGGGAACAAATGGCGCCCGCTCAAGGGCTACCAGGCGGTTACAGTAGTGCACGGCGACGCCACCTACGCCTCCATTGCCGCAGCTTCGGTGCTGGCCAAGACCCATCGCGACGAGTATATGCGAAGGCTTTCGGAGGAGTTCCCCCAATATGGCTGGGACCGCAACTTCGGCTATCCCACGCCGGAGCACATCGAGGCCATACGCCGCTTCGGCCTGACGCCGCATCACCGCAAATCCTTCCACCCCAGGGCTTTGGAACCATCATTATTCTGATTATCTTTGCATCCGTATGGAAAAATGTCTCATAGTGGCTATAGCCGACAACAACGCGATAGGCGTCAAGGGACAGCTGCCCTGGCATCTGAGCGAAGACCTTAAATACTTCAAGCGCAAGACCAAGGGGCACCCTGTCATCATGGGCCGCACCACCTATTTCTCGCTGCCGTTCAGGCCGCTTCCGGGGCGAAAGAACATAGTGCTCAACCTCGGCGGAGACCCCATTCCGGAGGTGATCTGCGTGAACTCCTTCGATGAGGCCTATGCCGCGGTGAAGCCGGCGCGCAAATGCTTCATTATGGGAGGCGCGTCCGTCTACAGGGCCGCCATGCCGGACATGGACACCCTCTACATCACCCATGTGCACACCGTGGTTGAGGGAGCCGACGCTTTCTTCCCGGAGATTGACCCCAAAGTCTGGCGGGCCAGCTGGAAGAGCCGCATGCACCGCGACGAGGCCACGGGATTCGAGTATCAGTTCGTAATCTACCGTAGGAAATAATGGCAGGCGGAAGGGGTGCTTTCAATTCGCGTTTCGTGGCGGTGATGGCCCTCGCGGGCAGCGCCATAGGCCTCGGCAACATCTGGCGCTTCCCCTATATGGTGGGGCAGCACGGAGGCGCGGCTTTCATCCTTGTATATATAGTCTGCAGTCTTTTCATATCCCTTCCCGTATTCTTCGCCGAGGGGATACTCGGCAAAAGCACCCGTCTGGGCACCTTCGGAGCTCTCAAGAAAACGGCTCCCAAGTGGCGCTGGGCGGGTTATATGGGCGTACTCGCCGCCTTCGTGATTACCTCTTATTATAGCGTGGTGGGCGGCTGGAGCCTGGATTATTTCGTGCGCTCGCTGTCCGGTGGCTTCCGCGGCTTGAGCTTCGCGGATTCGGCCGGCGTTTTCAGCGACATGACCTCCTCCACGGTCGAAGTGCTGGCGGGGTTCGTCATCTTCCTCGGGCTAAGCGCTTTGATAGTGCTGGCCGGAGTAGACAAAGGCATAGGCGCCTTTTCCAAGGTGATGATGCCTCTGCTCTTCGTGATGATAGTCGTGATAGTGGTGCACTCGCTCTCGCTTCCCGGCGCCCGCGACGGACTCGACTATCTGCTTAAACCCGACTTTTCCAAACTTGACGGGCCGGCCATAGCGGCAGCCCTCGGGCAGAGCTTCTTCTCGCTTTCGCTCGGAGTGGGCTGCGTGCTCACCTATTCCTCTTATGTAAAGGAAGGGGAGAACCTCATGGCCACCGGACTCTGGACCGCCCTGTTCGATACCGTCTTCGCCCTCCTGGCGGGCTTCGCCGTGATGCCGGCCGTGTTCTCTGTGCAGGGGCTGGAGCCCGGAGCAGGGCCCTCGCTGGTGTTTGAAACCCTTCCGGTGGTGTTCTCGCGCATGAACCCGGTGGTGCCGGTCATCTTCTTCCTGGCGGTGCTGGTGGCCGCCCTCACCTCGTCCATATCTATGTTCGAAGAGGTGGCCGCATGGCTGATAGACGAAAAGGGAGTCAGCCGCAAAAAAGCCGTACTGCTCGTGTTCCTCGCGGCCCTCGGCCTTGGCAGCGTATGCGCCCTCGTTCCGCGGGTGTTCAGCGCCTGTGACTTCGCAACAAGCAATATCTTCATGACGCTCGGAGCCCTTGTGTTCGTGCTGGTGGTCGGCTGGATGATGCCGAAACCCGCCGCCCGGAAGGAGCTCTCGAGCGGCGGAGTATTCTTCGATATTATCTGGTTCTTCCTCAAGTGGGTGTGCCCGGTCGCCATAGTGGCGATAATGGTCACTAACCTGCTTTAGACGTTGAAGAGGAAGTGCATGATGTCGCCGTCCTGCACTACGTAATCCTTTCCTTCAGTGGCAAGCTTTCCCGCCGCGCGGCAGGCGGCTTCGGTTTTCAGGGCGACGAAGTCGTCGTACTTGATGACCTCGGCGCGTATGAAACCCTTTTCGAAATCGGTGTGTATGACTCCCGCGGCCTTCGGGGCCTTGTCACCCACGTGTATGGTCCACGCGCGGCACTCGTCGGCTCCTGCGGTGAAGAAGGTCTGAAGGCCCAGCAGGCGGTAGGCTCCCTGGATGAGGCGAACCACTCCCGATTCCTCCAGCCCGAGGTCGTCGAGGAACATCTTGCGCTCCTCGAAATCCTCTATCTCGGCTATCTCTGCCTCGGTCTTTGCGGCTATCACCAGGATGCCGGCGTTCTCTTCCTTGACCGCCTCGCGGACTGCCTCCACATAGGCGTTGCCCTTCGCGGCCGAGGCCTCGTCCACGTTGCAGACGTAGAGTACGGGCTTGTTTGTGAGCAGGAAGAGGTTCCTTGCGATGGCCTCCTCCTCTTCGTTCTGCAGGGCCACGCTGCGGCAGCTCTTTCCGGCCTCCAGGGCCGCCTTGTAGCGGCCCAGCAAGTCCGCCAGCTTCCTGGCGTCCTTGTCGCCTGCTTTCGCAGCCTTGTCGGCCTTCCCCAGACGCGCCTCGACACTCTCGAGGTCCTTTATCTGGAGCTCCAGGTCCACCACCTCCTTGTCGCGCACCGGATCCACGCTTCCGTCGACGTGCACCACGTTGCCGTCGTCGAAGCAGCGGAGCACGTGCAGTATGGCGTCACACTCGCGTATGTTGGCAAGGAACTGGTTGCCGAGGCCTTCGCCCCGGCTGGCTCCACGCACCAGGCCCGCTATGTCCACGATGTCCACAGTGGCCGGGATGGTACGCTGTGGTTTGCAGATTTCGCTCAGGACATCGAGCCTGCGGTCGGGCACGTTCGTGCTGCCCAGATTGGGCTCAATAGTGCAGAACGGGAAGTTTGCGGCCTGCGCCCTTCCCGAACTTACACAATTGAAAAGCGTGGATTTGCCCACATTGGGCAGTCCCACTATTCCGCACTTGAGACCCACTAGAAGAACCTCTCGCGGTTATCCTTCACCTCAGCTATGCGGCTCATGACAGGCAGCACCATCTGGGTGGAATACTGGGCCTTCTGGGAAGCCTGCTGCAGGGCATCCTCTTCGGTGAAGAAGCTGCCGGTCTCGCGGGAATTCACCCTCACGATGTAGGTTCCCATTCCGCCTGCGACGGGTGCTGACACCACGCCGTCCTCAGCTGCGAACGCCGCTCCGGCAAGGGCCGGGTCGATGCCGCGCGAAGAAGTGGTGGAGAAAGACATCGCAGCCTCGTTGGTGATGCTCACGCCGAGGGCCTCAGCCATCTGCTCGAGGGTCTCGAGACCTTCGACCTTGGCAGCGACCTCCGCGGTCTTCACCTTGCGGAGCTTCTCGAAGTAGAGCCTCTGGCGTATGCCCTGGGCCACCTCGTCGAGAGGCTTCACGCCTTCCTTGTGCACTTCCTTGACGGCGGTGATGAAGAAGTACTTGTTGTTGACGGTGATGATGTTGGAGGCGTGTCCCTTCTTTGCATCGAAGATCCAGCGGGTGACCTCCTTGGCCTGGTCCACAGAACCGTAGGACGAGGTGCCCTCGTTCACGTTCATCTGGTGGGAATACACGCCGAGGGAGTCGACCGCGGCCTTGTAACCCTCGTAGGTCTTGCCTGCGATGGAGGAGAAGCGGTTGGCCTGTGAGTAGTACTTTCCGAAAGTCTCCTTGCTGGCGATTGCACCCTTCTCGAAGATAGCCACCTGCTTCTTGGCGACGGGGGCGGTGCGCTTGCTCACCATCACGACATGGGTGCCGTACTGGGTGTTGACGATATAGGGATCGTTGATCTTCGCGGTTATCACGCTCTCGAGGCCGGGAATCATGTAGCTCTGGGTCATCCAGCCGATGTTGCCGAGCTGGCCGTCGTCCATGGAGTTCTTGTCGAAGGAATACTCGGCTGCGAGGGCTGCGAAATTGCCGCCCCTGCGGAGCTTTGCGAGCACTTCCTCGGCGGTAGCCTTGGCGTCGTTGCCCTGGAGCAGGATGTGCTTTACGTACACCGAGTCGGGGATGTTGGCGCTGGCCATCACGCGGACGGAGTAGAAGGTGTTGTCGTCCTCGAAGACGGGCGACGGGGCGCTGCCGCGGGTGCTGAACACATAGTCGTTCACCTGGCGGTTGATGCTGTTGAGCTCACCGGCCTTGTACCAGCGGTTGCTGAGCTGGCGGTCGGAGTTGCGCATCAGGAAAGCCTTCATGTTGGTGGTGGCGCCGAACTCGTCGTAAACGGCGGTTATCTTCTCGTTGGCGGCGGCTACGTCCTCAGCCGAGGGAACGACCTCGAACACCACGTATTCGATGTCGCGGTTGGCCTTCTGCTCGTAGAAATCCTTATGGGCCTTGTAGTACTTCTTGATTTCGCTCTTGGAAACCACCACGGCGCTGTCGTCCTGGTAAGGATAAGTCACGCAGAGGTAATCCACGTTCGCGGTGGTGTTGTTCTTCGCCATGAGGTCGGCCTTCTCGATGTCGTTCAGGTAGGCCGAAGCGGTGAAGAGGGCACCGTACTTGGTGTAGTACTGCTGGTTGTTCACTGTTGTCTGGAGATAGTTCCAGAAGGTCTGCAGACGGCCGCTCTCGTCGGCGGGAACCTGGTTCTGCACGAAGTCCACGAGCACCTGAGGGTCGTATCCGTCCGGGCCGCCGAAGGTCTGGAGGATGACGGGCGACGGGTTGTCGCCGGTGGTGAGGTCGAGAAGCTCGGCGCTGCCGACGGTGATGCCGGCCTCCTTCGCGTTCTTCACGAAGAGATACTTGTCTACGAGGTCCTGCCATGCGGCGTCGCGAATCTGCCTCTGCTCCTGGTCGCTGTGCGCGCTGGTGCCGGAGGTGACCTCCCTTATCGTGGTGAAACGCTCGACCTGCTCCTGATAGTCGGTGTAGCGAATGGCGCGGCCTGCTATCTTGCCCACGTCATACTTGCTTGACATGCCCTGCATTGCGCTCTGGAGGGTTCCGGGGTCGATAATGAACGAAAGAAGAGCCAGTGCGATGATGATGGAAATCGCCAGGCCGAATTTTACACGGATTTTTTCAAGTACCGCCATAGTATGGTTAGAATTTTAATTAATAATCAAATGGACCGCGAATTTAGCAATTCTTTTTTATTTACGAAGTAAAGGACCTATAAAATTCACGGAATCGATAGCCACCACCGTGCTGTCGCGACCGGTGATGCCGTAGCTGTTGAAGGGGTTGTGCAGGATGGCGTTACGGGCGTGGTCGTCGCTGCGCATTCCGGTTCCCTGCATGTAACCGTCGGGGGAATAGAGCTGCACATAGCAGTCGGTGTATATCTCTTCGGCCGCCCTGTCCCAGTAGAGGGTGTCGGTTTCCATGGTCTCCTGCTTGAGCACATTGTGCACTATCACGTTCCCGAAAGCCTCCCATACCTCCTGTTTGGCGCCGTGCTTGCCCTTACCCATGATGTGGCGGGCGTTGTCGGCCACTATGACCGTTTCGAGCAGCCCTTCGCGGGTGTATCCGTAAAGCGAAACTCCCTTGGGAAAGCACTCGTAGGAGGAGGTGTCGTTCTCGTACCGCTCCATTACCGGGGCCTCCATCCTCGCGTCGAGCATCCCGTTCTTGCTCTGCACGGCGAACATGTCGTCCACTATCTGAACCGGGGTTTCGGCTATGTTGAGGGCGGCCGCCTGGCCGAGCTTCCCCTCGCAGGATAAAAACAGGACAGCAAGCGTCGAAACGCCTGCCATCCTTGTGAAAAACCGGGTAGTCCCTTTCACCTCCGAAGCTTACTTCTGGGTGCGGACCGTCGTGGTTGCGGTCATGCCGCTGCAGTTGACGGTATAGGACTGGCCGTCGGTGAAGTTGTACATGAAGGCCTCGGCCGTCTGCGGGTAGTAGCGCGAGTACTGGGCTATCATGCGGTTGGCCTCGTCGGCGAGAGAAGCGTCGGCAGCCGCAGCCTTGCGCATATTGTCGACCGCCACCCAGAAGTGGGCGCGGGTCTGGATCTCGTCGCCTCCGCAACTCACCGTACCCCATATCTGGCCGATGAGGAAGTAGCACTTGCCGGCGAGGCTCGGATCGAGATCGAGGGCCGCGCGGGCGGCGGAATTGGCCTTCGCGAAGCGGGCGTTCTTGAAGCAGAACGCAGCCAGTTCGTAGCTGTACTGGGCGTCGGTGAGGGCGTCGGATTCGTCGTATGCGATGGCCTCGTCGAGGTACTTGACGGCCTGCTCATAGTTGCCCTTCGCGGCGTTGAGCTTGTAGAGGAAGTAGGCCGAGTTGTAGCTGGGCTCGAGGTCGTACATCTTGGTGGCCGCACGCAGGTAGAGGTCGTTGTCCTGGCAGTCCTCGGTGATGGAGAGCATCTTCACGATGTTCTTCACGAGGTTGAGGTCGTCGGACGCTGCGTTGAAGCGGGGCTCGAAGAGGGCGATGAGGTCGCTGCAGCTCGCCACCTTGCTGCTGATGAACAGGGTCTCGAGGTCGGTGCGGACCTTCTGGTTCTGCTCGGCTTCGGCGCCGCTCTTCGGCTTGGCCTCGTCGAGCCAGCCAAGGTTGCGCTGGTAGCAGGAGATAACCTCCTCGGCGCCGAGCTTGCCGTTCTCGTAGAGGCTGATCGCCGACTGCAGGTCGAACAGGAACAGCGATGCCTTGGTAGCACCCCTGTTGGCCTCGATTATGGCCGAGAGTTCGCTGTGCAGGCGAGCGGGGTTGTCCTTCACGTAGTTGGCGAGGTCCTGGCCCTTGTTGTTGCGGGTGGTTATGGCGTTCTTCGGCCATGCCTCGGCCCTCGCGTCGTGGATGGCCATGAGTGAGTCGATGAGGGCGGCCTTGTAGACCGGATCCTTCATGTTTTTGATAATCAGCCTGCGCATGAGGGCGGTACCGTCGATGAGCATGGTCTGGTTGGCCGTGGGCGGACAAATCCTGTAAGCCTGACGCCAGTTGGGAAGGGCGTCGTCGTAGGCCTTCTGCTTGTAGTACTCCTTGTAGTAGGAGAGATACTTTATGCATTCGGCGCTGTCGGCTCCGTATTTACCCTGTGCGAAGAGGCTGCCCGAGAAGGCGAGCACGAAGGTCAAAACTGCAAATGTTAACTTTTTCATGGCTATAATCTTTTTTCTTTAATCATACCTGGGCTGCTGGAACCATATGTCGAACAGATTTACCCCGAAGGTGAATTTGAAGTAGTTCTCGCGGACCAGCCCGCCGCTGAAAGGTCCCCTCTGGCCGATTTCCGCCGAAATTGAAAGTCCGTTGTACCAGCGGAAGACGGGAAGGGTTGCGCCTATCGTAATTCCGGCGGTATTGACCGGCCTGCCGGCGACCGTATAGTAGGCGGTGTTGTAGAAGGCTCCGGCTCGGTACGCTATCCGCCTGTGATAATAGCGCACGTCGCTTATGTTGGGAACATACTCGAAGCCGAGCCTGTAACTTTCCCTAACCGAGTTTTCAAAGGACTGCGGAGCGTTGCTCACTGCAAAGCCTTTTGCAGAATCCATACCAGAGGACCTCCAGTCGGAACGGATATAGTCGAACTCGGCCCTCATCTTGTTCTTGTAATTAACTGATATTCCGACACCTATCTCTCCGGCAAGGGAAACTCCGGAGTTGGCGCCGAGGGTATCGGCGTAGGATGAGGGAAGCACCATTTCCTGCACGCTTCCGGCCGAAGAGAAGGTGCCGTTGTTGAAGCCGTGAAGATTGGTGCGGAGGGTATAGGTGGCGCCGGCGGCAAGCTTGAGGTCCTTGCCTATCGGCTGCTCGTACTGGGCTCCGAACTTGCCGGTGAATGCGTTCAGTATGAGCACATAGCTGTTCTTCGCCTCGTTGTAGCCCGAACTTGCGATGTCCTGTACGAAATTCCTGTCTATGCGGCCGAAGATGTAGTCGGCCTCGGCTCCGAGCGAGAAACGCTTTCCGAAGGCGTGGGAAACCCCGCCATAAACATTGTAGAGGCTGCCAAGTCCCGTATGAGTCTGGGTCACGACTCCGGCATCGGCATCGGCCTGGGAACTCTGGAAGGTATAACCCACGCTGCTGTATGGCTTGAGCCCGAGGTAGCCCGCCATCTTGTTCCAGATGGGGAAGGTGATGGCGAAGCCGCCTATGTTGGTGGTGTTGTTCGCCGAATGGCGGGTCACTCCCCCGTAGGTCTGGCTGAATATCGTGTTGGTGTTGTACAGCGAGAAGTCTATCATAAGGGCCAGGGAGTCGCGCACCGACACCGCAGCCGGGTTGATGGTATTGAAGTAACGGTTGTTGCGGCTGGCTATTCCCGTTCCCGCCATACCGGCGGTATATGCGGAAGGCGAGTCGGCAAGATTCCCGATTCCAAAGACTGAATAGGGGGAATACGAGGCATACTCCCCGCTCTGGGCAAAGGCGCCGGATACGGAGAGCAGCAGGGCCGCTATAACGCTATACGTTCTTCTCAACATAATCGTCTGTCATGATGGCCAGGCCTGCAAGCACCAGGTTTCCCATAACGAAAAGCGAGTACTTCATGCGCTTGGCGAAATATATGGCGTCGCCCCCCGTGAACACTATCACGTTACCGGGCAGCTGACGCACGTATCCCTCGATTTCAAACATTATGCCCGAAATCACCCCGGACTCTATGGAACTCTCAAGCGAAGTGCCCTCCTGGGGGAAGCGGACGGGGGTGTTCACCATGGGCAGGGCCTTGGCGTAACGGTTGAGACTCTTGAAGCGGGTGCGGCAGCCGGGGGAGATGTTGCCCCCGCGGTAACCGCCGTCGGCGTCCACCAGATCGATGGTCAGCGTGGTTCCGAAATCGAAGACGGTGCAGGGTTTGCCCTTGAAGAGGTGCCTTACGGCCATTATAGAGCAGGCCCTGTCGTAGCTCAGGTATTCCGGAATTCCGTAGCGCTGGAGATAGTCGGGATGGTTGCTGTCGAGCAGCATCAGATGGCTGCATTCAGAGCGCAGCGTAGCCTCTTCCTCCGGGGTTATGGGCCTTGCGGACACCACCGCCATCACCTCCGGCTTTTCCTTCTCCGTGATGGAAAGGATGAAGTCGATGGTCTTCTCGCCCTGGTAGCGGAAAGTCTTGCCGAGGGTCTTTCCTTCGGTCCAGGCCGCCTTGAGTGCGGTGTTGCCTATTTCGATGACAAGGTTTGCCATAGCTCACAAAGGTAGTCAATTATTTCAACTTACCCAAGAGGGTAAGGGCTTTTTGCAGGGAGTCCACTCCTCGGGCAACCAGTTTGAGCCTTCCTTCCACCTGTTTGAGTTCGAAGGGAAGGGCTGTTTTTCGCATCACGTCAGCAAAGACGTCGGAGTTGTAGTAGGCCGACATGGCGTTGCCCACAAAGAAGCAGATTAGCATCCCGTTCTTGACTATTATCTTCTCGAAGCCGAGGGAGGCCCCGAGGTTGCGTATCTTCACCACACAGAAGAGGTTTTCGAGCTCCTCCGGAAGGGCTCCGAAACGGTCGGAGACGACAGAGGCGTAGCGGTCGATTTCCTTGCTTGTCGACAGCGAGTCGAGATGCTTGTAAATCCTTATCTTCTCGGCTGTTACGTCTATGTAGCTGTCGGGGATGAGGGCCGGCTGGTCGGTCTCTATCGTGCACTCGTCCACGTACACGCTGCGGCGTCCGCGGGCCGTCTCCAAACCGGTCTCCAGACCCAACTCTTCCATAGCCTCCTCAAGTACCTTCTGGTAGGTCTCGTAACCCATCTCCATTATGAATCCGCTCTGCTCCGCGCCCAGCAGGTTGCCGGCTCCGCGTATGTCCAGATCCTGCATTGCGATGTTGAAGCCGCTGCCGAGGTCGCTGAATTCCTCTATGGCCCTTAGGCGCCGGCGTGAATCTTCCGTTATGCTCACAAGGGGCGGCACTATCAGGTAGCAGAAAGCCTTGCGGTTGCTCCGGCCAACACGTCCGCGCAGTTGGTGAAGGTCGCTCAGGCCTATGTTCTGCGCCTGGTTGATTATTATGGTATTGGCGTTGGGTATGTCGAGTCCGTTCTCTATGATGGTCGTACAGAGCAACACGTCGTACTCCCCGCGGATGAAATCGAGTATGCGGTTCTCCAGGTCCTCCGCCTTCATCTGCCCGTGGGCTATGCAGATTCGGGTGTCGGGCAGCAGGCGGTGGAGTATCTCGTAAATCGACTGCAGTTCCTCAACCTTGTTGTGAAGGAAGAACACCTGGCCGCCTCGGTTGAGTTCGTAGTTGATTATCCCTCGTATCTCCTTTTCGTCGAAGAGGATGATTTCGGTCTGTATGGGGATGCGGTTGGGCGGGGCGGTCTGTATGATGGAGAGGTCGCGCGCGCCCAGCAGGCTGAACTGCAGGGTCCTCGGTATAGGAGTGGCGGTGAGGGTGAGGGTGTCGACTCCCGCCTTCAGCTGGCGCAGCTTTTCCTTGGCGCTCACACCGAACTTCTGCTCTTCGTCGATAATCAGAAGGCCCAGGTCTTTGAAGTTGAAGCCCGCACCTAGCAGTTTATGGGTACCGATGATGATGTCTATCTGCCCCTTTGCCAGCCTCTCCTTGATTTCGGAAATCTGTTTCGCCGTCCTGAGGCGGCTGACGAACTCCACGTTGCAGGGGAAACCCTTGAGCCTTTCGGTAAAGGTGTTGTAATGCTGCAGGGCAAGTATGGTCGTGGGCACCAGCACCGCCACCTGCTTGTTGTCGGAAACGGCCTTGAAGGCCGCCCTGATGGCTATTTCCGTCTTTCCGAAACCAACGTCACCGCAGATCAGGCGGTCCATGGGGTGCGCCTCTTCCATGTCGCGCTTGACGGCCGCGGTAGCGCTCTCCTGGTCGGGCGTATCCTCATACATGAAGGACGATTCCAACTCTTCCTGCATGTAGGTGTCTCCCGAGAAGGCGAAACCCTTTTCGGCCTTGCGGCGGGCGTAGAGTTGGATGAGGTCCTTGGCTATGTCCTTTATCTTGCGTTTGGCGCTGCTCTTGAGGTTCTCCCAGGCCTTGCCGCCGAGTTTGCCTATCTTCGGAGGTATTCCGTCGGAAGAACGGAAGCGGGAGATTTTGTTGAGGTTGTGCACGCTCACGAACACCACGTCGCCGTCGCGGTAAACCAACTTCACCACCTCCCTGGCCCTGCCGCGGTCGTCCACCATCTTCACGAGGCCTCCGAAGGTGCCTACTCCGTGGTCGATATGTACCACATAATCACCTATATTGAAGGAGTTTAGGTCGTTGAGGGTCAGCTGCTCCGTCTTTTCGACGCTGCGCCTGAGGGCAACTCTGTGGAAACGGTCGAAAATCTCATGGTCGGTGTAGCAGCATATCTTTGCTTCCGCGTCGATGAATCCGGAGTGGATGTTCTTTCCCTGTACAAGTTCCGGCAGGGGCCCGCCTCCTTCTGAAAGTATGCTGCGGAGCCTCTCGGCCTGCGTCTGCTTCTCCACGAAGATGTAAACCTTGTAACCGTTTTCAGTTTTTGACGCTATGTCGGCCGAAAGAAGTTCGAAGTTCTTGTTGAAGGTTGGCTGGGGGGAGACGGAGAACTGTACAGGGTCGGCGGTATCCTTCTTTTCGAGGGGAACGTCCGTGAAGATTCTGCGGAAGCGGCCAAATTCCGCAAAGAAAGGCTTTTCCCTGTAGATGTCGGACGAATCCAGCCAGACCAGCGTTTCCTTCGGCAGTATCTCCAGAATGCTGCGGCCGTCGTCAGCGTCTTCAGAAAGAAGCGAAGACACTATCTCCGCCTTATCGGACGAAGACTTGGATATCTGGGTATTGGGGTCGAATATGCGTATGTCTTCTATCTCGTCTCCCCAGAAGGAAAGGCGGAAAGGCTCGTTCGAGGCGTAGGAAAAAACGTCGATAAGCGAACCGCGGACGGCAAACTGCCCCGGCGCACCTACGAAATCCACCCTCTCGAAGCCGGCTGTGCCGAGAGAGGCTATGACGCTATCAAAACGGACGGTCTGCCCTTTCTTCAGGGTGAGTACCGCCCCCTTCATGTTCTTTTCCGAAGGCATCCTTTCTTCAAGGGCTTCCGGATAGGTGACTATAAATGTCTTTTCTCCCCTGTTTGAAAGTATCCTTTCGAGGGCCGCGGTGCGCTGGACTCCGAGGGTGCTCTTGTAATTGCTCCTCTCTACGCCTTTTCCCGACTCGGGGAGGTAGAAAACTATGTCGCCTTCCACTATGTTGTAGAGGTCGGCGCAGCAGTATTCGGCGCTCTCGCGGTCGGGGAGTATGATCAGTTGTAAACCATTTCCGGCTACCCTGGCCGCAGCAAACCATCTGGCGGACAGAAACAGCCCCCGGCAGAATATTTCGCTTTCACGGGATATTCTGTCGGCAAGGGTCGCAACGGAATTGGTTGAAAACCTGTTGATAACCCTGTTTATATCAGTGTTCATTTCTGGACTCATGCTCGGGTACACCGGAAATAAACTCTTTTTCAACGTTTTTTATAACAAACGTCGGTTATAGTATTAATTTGATACTTAAATGGTTGAATAGGTTATCAACATTTCAACCGCAATATCAAAATCATTTATTTCAAATAAAAAAGTTATATTTGTATTTGATAAGTTGAAACCCCGCGGAAATGGCAGAATTCGACCCCAGAAATACAACTGACGGCAAAGATAAGGAATTGGACGGAATTATCCGCCCGCAGGAGTTGGAAGATTTTACCGGACAGAGGGAGATAGTCCAGAATCTGCGCGTTTACATCCAGGCCGCAAAGATGCGCGGCGAAACTCTCGACCATACCCTCTTCCACGGCCCCCCGGGTCTGGGTAAGACTACCCTCGCACATATAATAGCCAACGAGATGGGGGTGGATATGAAGATTTCGTCGGGTCCGGTTCTCGACCGTCCGGGGGATCTGGCGGGCCTTCTGATTTCCCTCAAGGAAGGGGATGTACTCTTTATCGATGAGATTCACCGCCTGTCGCCCGAAGTGGAGGAATACCTCTATTCGGCAATGGAGGACTTTGTAATAGATATAATGATAGACAAAGGCCCGGGTGCAAGGTCGGTGCGTATCGACGTGGCTCCATTCACCCTTGTGGGGGCGACAACCCGCAAAGGCTTGCTTACGGCTCCGCTGCGCGCCCGCTTTGGAATAGACTGCGCGCTTGAGTATTACGACGCCTCCGATCTCGAGAGGATAGTTCACCGATCCGCCGGAATTCTGAATATCCCCATAGAAGACGAAGCTGCTACCGAGATAGCCCTGCGCTCCCGCGGCACCCCGCGTATAGCCAACAGTCTCCTGCGTCGCGTGCGAGACTTCGCCCAGGTGATGGGAAGCGGCACCATCGACCTGAAGATTACCCGCTACGCCCTGGACAAACTGCACATCGACGTTCGCGGCCTCGATTCCATAGACAACAGGATACTGGATACTATTATTGGAAAGTTCAAGGGAGGTCCTGTGGGGGCGAATACCATAGCTACCGCCATAGGCGAAGACCAGGGTACGTTCGAGGAGGTGTACGAACCCTTCCTTATTAAAGAAGGGTATATACTCCGCACCCAGAGAGGCCGCATTGCGACGGACAAGGCCTATGAGCATCTGGGAATAATAAAGCCCAAGGAAGAAAATTCACTGTTTTAAGATATGGCAGACTCAAAACTCATTTCAAAAATCCCCGACGGACCGCTTGCAGAGAAATGGACGAAGCGCAAGTCGGAGATTCATCTTGTAAGCCCGAACAACAAACGTAAACTGGAGATTATAGTTGTAGGTACCGGTCTTGGCGGTGCTTCCGCCGCCGCAACCCTCGGCGAACTCGGTTATAACGTGAAGGTGTTCTGCATCAGCGATTCTCCCCGCCGCGCGCATTCCATAGCCGCACAGGGAGGCATTAATGCCGCCAAGAACTATCAGAACGACAACGATTCGGTTTACAGGCTGTTCTACGATACCATAAAGGGAGGAGACTACCGTTCGCGCGAGGCCAACGTTTACCGTCTGGCGGAAGTCAGTTCGGCGATAATAGACCAGTGCGTGGCCCAGGGTATACCCTTCGCCCGCGAGTACGGCGGCTATCTTGCCAACCGTTCCTTCGGTGGGGTCCAGGTCAGCCGTACCTTCTATGCCCGTGGTCAAACCGGACAGCAGCTTCTGCTCGGGGCTTATGCAGCCCTGAACCGCCAGATTGCCGCCGGTACCGTGAAGAGTTATCCAAGGCATGAGATGCTGGACCTCGTGCTGGTGAACGGGGAGGCCAAGGGTATTATAGCCCGCAACCTCGCTACCGGCCAGCTGGAGAGGTTCGGCGCCCACGCGGTGATTATAGCTACCGGCGGATACGGAAATGCTTACTTCCTCAGCACCAACGCAATGAATTCCAACGGTTCGGCCGCGATGCAGTGTTACCGCAAGGGAGCTTACTTTGCAAATCCATGCTTCGCGCAGATACATCCCACCTGTATTCCGGTACACGGCGAGCAGCAGTGCAAACTTACGCTGATGAGCGAGAGTCTTCGCAACGACGGCCGTATCTGGGTACCGAAGAAACTTGAGGATGTAGCCAAACTGCGCAAGGGAGAGATCAAACCCTCGCAGATTCCGGAAGAAGACCGCGACTACTATCTCGAGCGCCGCTATCCGGCTTTCGGAAACCTCGTTCCCCGTGATGTGGCTTCCCGTGCCGCCAAGGAGCGCTGCGATGCCGGATTTGGCGTGAACGAAACGGGTAAGGCTGTCTTTCTCGATTTCTCGGAGGCAATCCAGAGGCTCGGTCACCAGAGGGTGGCGGAGCGTTACGGCAACCTTTTCGAAATGTACGAGAAGATAACTGACTCGTCTCCGTGGAAGGAACCTATGATGATTTATCCGGCCATCCATTATACCATGGGAGGTATTTGGGTGGATTATGATCTTCAGACCACGGTTCCCGGCCTCTACGCCATAGGTGAGGCCAATTTCTCCGACCATGGCGGCAACCGTCTGGGAGCTTCAGCCCTTATGCAGGGACTTGCCGACGGTTACTTCGTGGTTCCCGTTACCATTGGAGATTATCTTGCAAACAAATTCTCCGAGCCTAAGACCGATGTTTCTTCCCCGGAATTCGAGGAGGCTGAAAGGTCGGTCCAGGCCCGCATCGACAGGCTGTTCGCGATAGGCGGAAAGACCCCTGTGGACGTGCTTCACAAGAAACTCGGCAATATAATGTGGGAATACGTCGGTATGGCACGCGACGAGGAAGGCCTGAAGAAGGCAATTTCCGAAATCAAGGTCCTGCGCGAAGAGTTCTACCGCGACGTCTGCGTTCCCGGCACCCAGTTCGAATTCAACCAGGAACTCGAAAAAGCCCTGCGTCTCGAAGACTTCTTCGACATAGGCGAACTCATGGCCAAGGATGCCCTTAACCGTAAGGAGAGTTGCGGAGGACACTTCCGCACCGAAAGCCAGACGGAGGAGGGCGAGGCCAAGCGTGACGACAAGAACTTCATGTATGTGGCCGCATGGGAGTATAAGGGCGAAGGTAAGGAACCTGAACTTCATAAGGAGCCACTCAAATATGAGTTCATCGAGGTCAAGACCCGTAACTATAAAGACTAAGCAGTATGGAATTCAATCTCAGGATATGGCGCCAGAAGAACGCCAAGAGCAAAGGACATTTCGAAACCTATCATATAAGCGGGATTGAAAGCGACGCTTCCTTCCTTGAGATGCTCGATATACTCAACGAGCAACTTATCCGGGAAGGGGCAGATCCGGTTGCGATAGAGAGGGGCTGCAAGAGTAGCGGTCCTGTGTCGTTCGACCACGACTGCCGCGAAGGCATATGCGGAGCCTGCGGACTCTTTATAGACGGACGCGCCCACGGCCCCGACGACCGGGTAACCACCTGTCAGCTTTTTATGCGTCACTTCAAGGACGGGGCCACCATTACAGTGGAACCCTTCCGTTCAGCTGCCTTCCCGGTGATCAAGGATCTTGTGGTTGACCGTTCGGCCTTCGACAAGATACTTCAGGCAGGCGGGTTTATTTCCGTCCGCACCGGTTCGGCCCAGGACGCCAACGCAATACTCATCGGTCACGACAAGGCGGAAAAGAGTATGGATGCCGCGGCCTGCATAGGATGCGGAGCCTGCGTTGCGACCTGTAAGAACGGCTCGGCCATGCTCTTCGTTGCGGCCCGTGTTTCTTCTCTTGCATTGCTTCCGCAGGGTAAGCCGGAGGCTGCCAAGAGAGCAGCCAACATGGTAGCCAAAATGGATGAACTCGGATTCGGAAACTGCACCAATACAAGGGCCTGCGAAATAGAGTGTCCGAAGGGTGTAAGCATCGAGAATATCGCCCGTCTTAACAGGGAATTCCTGAAGGCTCACTTCGGTGATAAAGTTTAAAAAGTAGGTAGATAGAAAAAGGCGGCTGAAATTACTCAGCCGCCTTTTTCTTCTCCCTACCTCCCTACTTTTTCACTACCATAAAAAGTTATTGAAGGGGTAACGTCCGGCATGTATTTCGGCCACCATTTTATAGATGTCGTTGCGTAGTTTTGGAAACCCCTCTTTAGTGAGTGCGCTTATGAAAATACATGGACTTTTTTCCTGTGCGATCCAGCTGTTTTTAAGCTGTTCGAGAGTGCGGTTTTCCTTGGTCGGAGGAGTGAGTGAAAACGGGTCATACTCCTTGTAAGTGTAGGCGTCGACCTTGTTGAATACCACGTATACGGGTTTGCTCCCTGCACCTATTTCCCGCAGTGTCCTTTCCACTACTTCCATCTGTTCTTCAAATCCCGGATGGGAAATATCCACTACGTGCACCAGTATATCCGCTTCCCTTACCTCGTCGAGGGTGCTCTTGAAGGCCTCTATCAGCTGGGTGGGCAGCTTGCGTATGAATCCTACGGTGTCGCTCAGCAGGAATGGAACGTTCTCTATGACCACTTTCCGGACCGTGGTATCGAGGGTTGCGAACAACTTGTTCTCTGCGAAGATATTGGATTTTGCAAGCAGGTTCATGAGAGTGCTTTTGCCCACGTTGGTGTATCCGACCAGGGCTAAGCGAACCATCTGTCCGCGATGGCTGCGCTGCGTATTCATTTGCCTGTCAACCTTCGATAGTTGCTCCTTAAGACGTGTGATGCGCTGCTTTACTATACGGCGGTCGGCTTCTATCTGGGTCTCACCCATACCGCCTCGGGTTCCCCTTCCTCCCCTCTGCCTTTCGAGGTGTGTCCACATGCCGGCTAGACGCGGAAGCATGTAATTGTATCTGGCGAGTTCCACCTGCATCTTGGCATATGAAGTCTGCGCCCTCTGCGCGAAAATCTCAAGGATCAGGCTGGTGCGGTCTATGACTATACAGTTCTTCATCAGGCGCTCTATGTTGCGCTGCTGCATGCCTGTGAGTTCATCGTCAAATATGCAGTAACGAATGCCGTTTTCCTCGCAGTAGGAGCCGATTTCTTCAACCTTGCCGCTGCGTATATAGGTGGCTCCGTCCGGACGGTCCACCTTCTGCACGAAGGTCCTGTCTCCCTCGATTCCGGCGGTCTCGGCAAGGAACTTCAGTTCGTCCAGATATTCCCGTATGCGGTCTTCGTCATCTCCCTGCTTGATAATGCCTACGAATACAGCCCTTTCGTTAATCTGCTCTTCCATTAATATATAGGATTAAACAAAGTCAGCCACGTCTCTGCGGACATGACTGACTCCTGTGTTTAACAGATGCACCGGATGTTAGCGAAGCTGGAATATTACCGGGAAGGTATAGGTAACCTTAACAGCACGGTCCCTCTGCTTTCCGGGGCTCCACTTCGGCGACATTGAAACTACGCGGACAGCCTCCTTGTCGAGGGTGGGATCAACTCCGCGGAGCACCTTCACATTGGAAACCTTACCGTCGGAACCTACCGTGAACTGTAGGGTTACACGACCCTGGATACCGTTTTCCTTAGCGATTTCGGGGTATTCCAGACGCTCGTTGACCCATGTGCGGAAGGTGTTGGCATCGCCGCCCATGAAGGTGGGCTTGGTTTCAACCAGCTGGAAAGGAATTGCTTCCTCTTCAACGGTTTCTTCGGCCACTTCCTCCACGTAGTCCATGATTTCCACACCCAGGTTGGCGTCGTCTTCGAGGTTGAGGATGTTGTCGTCTACCTCGATTTCGTCGTCAATGATGTCGATCTGGTCGGACAGGACGGGGATGTCGGGCGTTGCCGGTGGCGGTGGAGGGGTCTCCTGGGTGATGGGGACCATCTCGTCCTCGATGATTTCTTCGCTGACAGCCTCCATAAGCGACTGCTTCTTTTCCTTGGAGCTGTATTCAAAGGCTCCAAGTACTACTGCGAGCGAAACCACAAGACCAATCTCTATGAAGAGAAGTCTCTTGTTTTCCAGGCTGGCCTTTTCGGATTTTTTGATTTCCATAGCAGGTATCTGTTAATTTTTAATTCTATTTGGCAACTTCAAAGGTATTAAATTTTCTTTTCAAATCCAATTTTTTCAAGATTAGAGTTAACTTTGTGCCATGATAAAGTACTTTTCGGAAGGAACAGACTTTGCTTTCAAAGAGAAACTGGCAGCCCGTAAATGGCTGCGTTTTGCTGCTGGAGCAGAGTCGAAGAGGATAGGAGATATTAACATAATTTTCTGTTCAGACCCTTACATCCTTGATGTCAATATCAAGTATCTCGGTCACGACTATTTTACCGATATAATCACTTTCGATTACGTCGAAGGCGCTGTTCTTTCTGGAGATTTGTTTATCAGCGTCGATTCTGTACGAGAAAACGCTTCGTTCTACGGAACAGATTTTCCGGTTGAATTAAGGCGCGTCATGGTGCACGGGATTCTTCATTTAATCGGCTATGACGATCATACCGAGGTGGAGCAGAAAGTCATGCGCAGCAAGGAAGATTATTATCTCTCGCTCTGGGAGAAGGTTACCGGTCTCAGGTAGATGTTCCCGAACTACGACATAATCGTTGTTGGAGGAGGCCACGCAGGTTGTGAAGCCGCTGCGGCCGCCGCAAACCTCGGATCCAGGGTTCTGATTATCTCCATGAACCTTGCCGGATTCGCCCAGATGAGCTGTAATCCCGCTGTCGGAGGAATCGCTAAAGGTCAGATAGTCAGGGAGATAGATGCACTTGGCGGCCAGATGGGGCTGGTTACGGATGCTGCAACCCTGCAGTTCCGCATGCTCAATAAATCCAAAGGACCGGCCATGTGGAGTCCTCGCGCCCAGTGCGATAAAAGCCGCTACTCACAGTTATGGCGGGGAATTCTTGAAAGTCATTGTAACATAGATATTTACGCCGATATTGTCACTTCTTTTCTCTTTGAGAATGAAAAAATCGCCGGCGTCCGTACGAATACAGGGGCAATTTTCAAGTCTCAGGCGCTTATCCTGACCGCCGGAACCTTCCTTAGCGGGTCTCTTTTCATAGGCCGCCACTCTTTTCCCGGTGGGCGCATCGGCGAAGCTCCCTCTCTCGGCCTAACAGATCAACTCAAGGAAAGAGGACTTCGGACCGGTCGCATGAAGACAGGCACTCCTCCGAGAATCGACATTAATTCGGTCGACACCTCCACTCTTGTCCGCCAGGAGGGAGACAAGAATCCTTCCCGCTTTTCCTTCCTTCCGATTCCTTCCGCTATCCAGGAAGACGCTCCGCAGATGGAGTGTTATATTCTCCATACAAACGAGAAAGTTCACGAGATTCTTCGAAAGGGTTTCCAAGACTCACCTCTCTTTACGGGGATGATTCATGGAATTGGCCCCCGTTATTGTCCGAGCATCGAAGACAAACTAAGGGTATTCCCCGACAACCCGGCCCATCAGTTGTTCCTCGAGCCTGAAGGACGGAACACAACAGAGTATTATCTTCAGGGTTTCTCTTCTTCGCTTCCTCTTAAAATTCAACTTGAAGCTCTTCATGCAATTGATGGCCTCGAAAATGCAAAGATTTTCAAGCCGGCCTATGCCGTTGAATACGACTTTTTCGATCCTACCCAGCTGCGTCACACGCTCGAGAGCAAGTTGGTAGAAAACCTTTATCTGGCCGGCCAGGTTAACGGTACTACCGGATATGAAGAGGCTGCAGCACAGGGACTTATGGCCGGCATTAACGCGCATTTAAAACTGGCTGGGAAGCAGCCTTTTGTGCTTGACAGAGACGAGGCTTATATAGGAGTACTTATCGACGATCTTCTCTCAAAGGGCGTCGATGAGCCTTACAGGATGTTCACATCGAGGGCTGAATATAGGATTCTTTTAAGGCAGGACGATGCCGACCGCAGGCTCACTCCACTCGCGCACGAAATCGGACTTGCTTCTAAAGCGAGATACGAATTCTGCCGCTGCAAATACGAAGCTGCAGACAGGCTGAGCCTCTATTGTTCTCAGACAAATCTCACCTCAAGTCAGGTTTCTGATTATCTTTCAGCCGTCGGCTCCACTCCTCTTAACGAGAGTAAAAAGATTTCAGAATTACTTCTTCGTCCGGAACTTTCACTTAAAAAACTGTTGGAATTAGTTCCACGTGGAACAATCGAAAACTACCCAGATGAAGTAATCGAGTCGGTAGAAATCTCTCTTAAATATGGCGGTTACATTGAGAGGGAAAAGAAACAGGCGGAGAAGATTCGCCGCCTGGAAGATCTCCGTATTCCTGAAGACTTCGACTATTCAACAATCAATGGACTGACCATAGAGGCGCGGCAGAAACTTGCTCGTTATCAACCGGTTACGCTCGCTCAAGCCTCGCGTATCTCCGGTGTCTCCCCAGCGGACATCTCTGTCCTGCTGGTATATTTCGGTAGATAATCTTACAGTATCTGCAGGGCGGACTTGATGATTTCCTCCACCCTGGCGTCCGGATTCTTCGCGGTGATCTTCTGTATGGCCTTTGCAATAGCCGGTTTGGCGAAGCCAAGCATGACGAGAGCCTGTGTGGCCTCCTCAACGGCTTGATTATCAACGGTTTTGAAGATTTCAGACTCTGCGGGCATTCCTTCTCCCTTGAAGATTTTGTCCTTCAGTTCCAGGATGAGCCTCTGGGCGGTTTTAAGCCCTATGCCCTTGACCGACTTTATACGGTTGATGTCTTCCGAAAGGATGGCGTTCTGGAATTCGTCCGAGTTCATCGACGACAGAACCATGCGCGCCGAGGCCGCCCCCATGCCAGAAACGCCGGTAATTAGTTGGAACAGAGCGCGTTCGTCCTTCGTGGCGAAGCCGTAGTCGACGTCGGATCCGTCGCGCGGGTTGACCTGTTTCTGGATATAGATTACGCCTTCGCCCTTGTTCTCCATGGCGCTGTAGGTCTGCAGCGAGATTTCCATCGCATAACCTATGCCTGCGTTTTCGAGCACTATCCTGGTAGGAGTGAGCTCTGAAATTTTTCCTTTTATGTAGTCGATCATATCTGCAAAAATAGCGAAATAAATGCTAAATTTGTATCCCTATGAGTTCGATTGAAGAAATACGTGTCGAGTTCCCGCAGCTGTCCGAAAAGGTATACTGCAAACCCCTTGTGTATCTGGATAATGCGGCAACCTCGCTGCGCCCGCGCAGTGTCATTTCCAAATGGGATTTCATGTCGGCGCGCCTGAGTTCGAACATCCACAGGGCGGTTCATTTCATTTCCGGAAAAGCGACCGACGAATTCGAAGCCGCAAGGGAAGAGACTGCGGCCTTCATCGGCGCCACTTCATCTAAAGAGATAATATTCACTAGCGGAACCACCCAGTCGCTCAATATGCTGGCGTTCTGCCTAGGAGAGAAAAAGAACTTCCTCCGCGTAGGCGACGAGATAATTATCGGGGAGGAGGAGCACCATTCCAATATCCTTCCCTGGCAGTTCCTGGCAGAGCGTAAGTTCCTTAAAATAAAGGTTTTACCTGTAGATGAGAGGGGCGCTCTCCGCCTGGAGGAACTGCCCCGCCTGGTGACCGACCGCACGCGCATTTGCTGCATCGCCCAGGTGTCCAACGTGCTCGGGCTTGTGAATCCGGTTAGGCAGATAGCGGATTACTGCCACGCGCATGGTGTTCTTCTGGTGGTTGACGGAGCCCAGGGAATAGTTCACTGCCCGACTGACGTTGCTGCCATGGGCGCCGATTTTTATGCTTTCTCCGGCCACAAGCTTTACGCCGCGCCCGGCACCGGGGTGCTCTGGGGGCGCAAAGCCCTGCTGGAAACCCTGCCGCCCTACATGGGTGGCGGAGAGATGGTGGGTACCGTCAAATGGGAGGGCAGCACCTTCGCGCCGGTTCCGCATAAGTTCGAGGCCGGCACCCAGAATCTTGCCGGAATCCCCACTCTCACGGAGGCCTATACCTGGGCTTACCGCTTCCGCACCTATCCCGAATTGGAGGGTGTCAAGCGCTATATGCTGGAAGCCCTGCAGGATATTCCCGGCCTGCGCCTCTTCGGCGTTCCGGAATCTCCCGACGAAAAGGTTCCTCTTTTCTCGTTCGCAGTCGAGGGTGCGCATCACGAAGACCTCGCCCTGATCCTGGACAAGATGGGAATAGCCGTCCGTTCCGGACAGATGTGCGCCGAGCCCCTTATGGACCGTTACGGCGTTAGCGGATTGGTACGCGCCTCGTTTACGCACTACAACACCCAGGAAGAGGCGGAGTATTTCATAAAGAGCCTGCAGAAGGCCATAAAGATGTTGAAATGAGCAGTTTGGAAGAAGCAAAGGCCGCCGTTGTGGCAGAGTTCGCGCTCTTCGACGAGTGGCTGGACAAATACGAGCACCTTATCGATCTCGGGAAAGACCTGGAGCCTTTCCCCGAGGAACTCAAGACGGACGACCGCCTCATCAAAGGCTGCCAGTCGCGGGTGTGGCTCGCATGCAGCGAAGAGGGCGGCCGCATCTTCTTCAAGGCCGACTCCGACGCAATCATCACAAAAGGCATAATCTCTTTATTGATAAGTGTTTACAGCGGGAGAACGGCGCAGGAGATACTCTCCGACGACTTCTCCTTCATAGAGGAAATAGGCCTCAGGGAGAACCTTTCGCCCACAAGGGCCAACGGGCTCGTTTCCATGATAGAAACCATCCGCAGGGAGGCGGAAAAGCATGTCTGAAGTCCTGACTCCGGAAGACATACGCGAACTCTCGCCGCTCTACGACGCGGTGGTGCTGGCGCTCAAGCAGGTCTACGATCCCGAGATACCGGTTAACATCTACGACCTCGGCCTCATTTATGAACTCAACATAAACAAGGCGCACGAGGTCTATATAAAGATGACCTTCACCGCCCCCAACTGCCCCATGGCCGACGAGGTGATGGCCGAGGTCAGGCAGAGTGTGGAACTCACGCCGGGGGTCAAAAGCTGCGAAATCGAGCTGGTTTTCGAGCCCGCCTGGAACCAGAGCCTGCTCTCCGACGAGGCGCGCGTCGCCCTTGGAATGGACCCTGAACTCTGACGCGCCATGGCCCTTGTCTACCTTCTTCTCGGAACCAATCTCGGCGACCGCACGGCCAACCTCAAGACGGCCCGCGGCCTGCTGGAAGAGGCTTTCGGCCAGAGGGAGGCGGCCTCGTCCACAGTAGAGACGAAGGCCTGCGGCTTCGACGGTCCCGACTTCCTCAACAGGGTGGAGGTCTACCGCACGCGCAAGTCTCCCCGTACGGTGCTGGATCTCTGCAAGAAGATTGAAAAACGGATGGGCCGTGCCGAAACGCCCGAATTCAGGGCCGACGGCAGCCGCGTCTACCACTCCCGCATCATCGACATCGACATACTCGAATACAGTCTCGCCGCGAGCCCGGGAGCATCTGTACGAATAAATACTCCCTCGCTTACGGTTCCGCACCCGCAGGTCACATCGCGTCCTTTCGTGCGTCCCTTACTCGACGAGGCCCTCAGGCAAACAATCAAAACAAAGTAATATGCAACACACAAATCCCGCAAACCAGAAAAAGACGGTCGTAACCGTACTGCTCGTCGCTCTCGCCGTCATTCTTTTCTTATCCGGCTTCTACAGCGTCTCCTCCACCCAGAGGGGCGTGATAGCCACCTTCGGAAAGATCAACCCGGAAGTCGTCGACGCCGGCCTTCACATCAAAATTCCCTTCGTGCAGACCGTCACCAAGATGAGCATCCAGACCGTCAAGCTCGAGGAGAACGCCCCGTCCTACACCAAGGACATCCAGACAGCCAACGTACGTTACGTGCTCAACTTCGACCCTGTTCCGGAAAACATGGCCCTGCTCTACAGTAACGTCGGCAACAGCTACATAGCGAAGATAATCACCCCGGTCATCGAGGGTGTCCTCAAGGACGTGATAGGCGGATATAACGCCGCGGATATCGTGGGTAACCGCGACGAGGTGCGTAAGTCGGTGGAGATGGAACTCAACGCCCAGCTGCCCTCCGAGTACGTCCGCAACATCAAGTTCCAGATGGTGAACATCGAGTACGACGACGCCTTCGAACAGAGCATTGTGGACAAGCAGGTGGCCGAGCAGAAGGCGCTCACTGCAAAGAACAACACCATACGTATCCAGGAAGAGGCGAACCAGAAGATAATCACCGCCGAGGCCGATGCGAAAGCCATGCAGATAAAGGCGTCCGCCCTTACGGCCAATCCCAAGCTCACCCAGTACGAAGCGGTGCAGAAATGGGACGGAAAGCTCCCGCAGTACATGCTCGGGAATTCCGTTCCTTTCATCGACCTGAGCAAATAATTTGCTCCGTTTTGATTATCTTTGCCCAGATAATTTAGAATCATTATGACACAGGACGAACTTTTCAAAGTGCTCGTAGCCCATTGCAAGGAGTACGGATTCATTTTCCCTTCGAGTGAAATCTATGACGGGCTGGCCGCAGTTTACGATTACGGCCAGATGGGCGTGGAGCTCAAGAACAACATAAAGAAGTACTGGTGGGACGCCATGACCCGCCTGCACGAGAACATAGCCGGTATTGACGCGGCCATCTTCATGCACCCCAACACCTGGGTGGCCAGCGGTCACGTGGCGGCCTTCAACGACCCGCTCATCGACAACCGCGACAGCAAGAAGCGCTACCGTGCCGACAACCTCATCGAGGACTACCTCGGCAAGATAGAGGAGAAGATAGAGAAGGAGGTGGAGAAGGGCCGCAAGCGCTTCGGCGACGCCTTCGACGAGGCCCAGTTCCGCGCCACCAACCCCAACGTGCTGCGCGAAAAGGCCAAGTACGACGAGCTTCACGAGCGCTACAAGAAGGCGGAAGATGCGAACGACTTCGCCGAGTACAAGCAGATTATCCTCGACTGCGGCATCGTATGCCCCATCTCCGGCACCAAGAACTGGACCGACGTGCGCCAGTTCAACCTCATGTTCAGCACCCAGTTCGGCAGCACCGGCGAAGGAGCCTCCGAGGTATACCTCCGTCCGGAAACGGCCCAGGGCATCTTCGTCGACTACATCAACGTACAGAAGACCGGCCGCATGAAGATACCTTTCGGCATCGCCCAGATAGGAAAGGCCTTCCGCAACGAGGTGGTGGCCCGTCAGTTCATCTTCCGCATGCGCGAATTCGAGCAGATGGAGATGGAGTTCTTCTGCAAGCCCGGCACCGAGATGGAGTGGTTCAAGTTCTGGAAGGAAGAGCGCATGAAGTGGCACCGCAACCTCGGCTTCGGCGAAGACAACTACCGCTTCCACGACCATGAGAAGCTGGCCCACTACGCCAACGCCGCAACCGACATAGAGTTCCGTTTCCCCTTCGGATTCAAGGAGCTCGAAGGCATACACTCCCGCACCGACTTCGACCTGGGCAACCACCAGAAGCTCAGCGGCCGCAATCTTCAGTACTTCGATCCGGAGACGGGCGAAAAGTACACTCCCTACTGCGTGGAGACCTCCATCGGCGTGGACCGCATGTTCCTCACTGTACTCTCTCACGCATACACCCAGGAGGAGCTCGAAGGCGGCGAATCCCGCGTGGTGCTGCGCATCCCGGCAGCCCTCGCCCCGGTGAAGGTGGCGGTTCTCCCGCTGCTCAAGACCGACGAGCGCCTCACCGGCCTGGCCCAGGAAATCATGAACGACCTCAAGTACGATTTCAACTGCCAGTACGAAGAGAAGGACACCATCGGCCGTCGTTACCGCAGGCAGGACGCCATCGGCACCCCGTTCTGCGTAACCGTGGACCACGACTCCCTCGAAGACGGCTGCGTGACCCTGCGCGACCGCGACACCATGGCCCAGGAGCGCGTGCCGATAGCCGAACTCCGCGCCCGAGTGGACGCAAAAGTCAACCTCAACAACCTCCTCCGCAACCTCTAAGCCGTGGAAGAGAAGTTTGCCGACATAGGTCTGCAGGAGGCCCTGCGCCGCCTTTACGACGGAACGCCGTTCAAGCCTTTCGAACCGGCCGCCCACAGGGTGCTGCTGGAGGGGACTGACTTCAACCTGGTCTACTTCCCGCTGCAGCATCTTGGCTACAAGGCGGTGGTGGAGGTTACCGGCGAACTCTTTGCGCAGATGCGTCACCCCGAGGCCCTCTCGGTCGTGCTGGGAGTGAGCGCCAAGCTCGATTATCCCCAGGTGGAAGAGCTCTGGCAGGGGGTGGTGGCGGCCGCCAAGGAATTCGGCTACAAGGACCTTTCCCTCGACCTCCAGCCCTCGCAGAACGGCCTGAGTATCAGCGTTTCGGCCTCCGGAAGCCAGAAGGACCTGACGCGCCACAGCATACCCGCCCCGAAGAGCAAGGACCTGCTGTGCGTCACCGGCCGCCTCGGAGCAGCCTACCTCGGCCTGCAGGTACTTGAGCGTGAGCGGGTCCGCTTCGAAGCCGGCACCGCGAAAGCCTCTCCCGAAATGGAGCAGAACCGCATGCTGGTTGGGGCCTATCTGCACCCCGAGCTGCCCGCCGGAATGGTGGGGTCCCTGGAAGATGCCGACATCTACCCCTCGGCCGCCGTCGTCATCCGGCACGGCCTTGCCGATGCCGTGAAGCGCATGGCCAGGCAGACGGGGCTCGGCGCCAAGGTGTACGCCGACCGCATCCCCTTCGAGGGGAATTCCTTCCAGCTCGGGAAGGAGCTCGGAATAGATCCCGTTTCGGCGGCGATGAACGGCGGCGACGACTGCCAGCTGCTGCTCGCCATACCCATACTCCAGGCGGAAACCTTCCGCCGCGATTTCCAGGCATTCGACATAGTGGGGCATCTCGCCCTGCCCGAAGCCGGAACAGTACTCGTGGCCCCCGGCGGGGTGGAACTCCCGCTCCGCGCCCAGGGCTGGACTGAACCAGACGAAGAATAAAACCGGAATAAAATGAAAAAGATCATCACCATCATCGCAGCGCTCACCATCAGCGCAAGCGCGGCACTCGCTCAGGGCGGACTGCTCGACGCACTCAAGAACGCCGCCGGCACCGCACTCGGCAACGCGGCTACCACCGCCACCACCGCGGCCACCGAAGCCACCGGTTCCGAAGCTCTCGGAAGCCTGCTCGGAGGCCTCCTCGGCGACCTTCT
The DNA here is from genome assembly GCA_024691765.1 of Bacteroidales bacterium. Taxonomy (GTDB): domain Bacteria; phylum Bacteroidota; class Bacteroidia; order Bacteroidales; family UBA932; genus Cryptobacteroides. The sequence continues at coordinate 48,662 of JAILNI010000029.1, forward strand.
GAACACCGTCACCACCGTCAGCCTGCCCGGCACCTGGACCTACTACAGCGTAGCCACCGCCATCAGCAGCGACAACACCCTCGTCTCCCTTGCCTCCTCGGCTTACAAGACCAAACTTGAGAACAAGCTCAACGGCTACCTGGCCAAGATAGGCATCAAGCAGGGCAGCGCCATCTTCACTTTCGGCGAGGACGGCTCCTTCAGCATCTCCAACGGAGTGAAGGTCATTGCCAGCGGCACCTACACCGTCGACAAGCAGAACAACGTGGTGATGAAGTTCGGCAAGCTCTACAACTACCTCACCATCGAAGGCAAGCTCGCGGCCACCACGGCAGGCTGCCAGATACTCTGCGACGCCACCAAGTTCCTCGAGTTCGTTAAGAAGGCCGCCGGCGTCGTCGGCAAATTCGTGAACACGAGCACCGTTTCCGAACTGCTCGCAAACGCGAACGGCCTGCAGCTGGGATTCATCCTCACGAAGCAGAATTAGGGAAGAAGCTTTTTCCGGAGATACTGCGTGGCATGGAAAAGATGTGTCTCGACAGTTCTCACGGAAAGCTCGCAGAGGGAGGCGATGCTTTTGTTGTCCATTCCGTAAAAACGGCTTAACAGGAACACCTTCCTTCTTGCAGGCGGCATCCAGGAAACGGCCTTCTGCACCCTCCGAAGAAATTCGTCGGCTTCGTATCTGCGGGCTGTTTCCTCCGATACCTCATCGAATGTAACCCGGAAGTTCTCCGCGAATTTCCGGGTTACC
>JAILNI010000019.1 GCA_024691765.1 Bacteroidales bacterium
ACAAGGCCGGAATTGTTTACCACAATCCAGACCTCGTTACCCTGGACGGCTATGTCATTGCCCACGTCACCCAGTCCTGCCGCAATGTCGGGATTCATTTTCTTGAATGCCCCGCTCACGTAGGTACTGTCGGAGAAGCGCAGGAAATCAAGCGTGGAATTGTTTGAACCCATGCCGCCTTCGTTGAGTACGAACAGCTTGGAGGCGGTGCCCACGGCCATCTTTTTCACGTTCGAGCCGTCGAGGCTCTTGTCCTTGGAGGGAATCCAGTCTTTGTTGCACGCGACGAACGACAATGCAACGCCAAGCATCAATAATGCCTTTCTCATCATAATCCGTTTTACCGGCGCTTGCCCCCGAGCACCTGAGTTAAACTGGATCATGGCAGGTCTTCTGACTTCTCCCCGTCCCGGCCTTCTCACATTGAAGCAATGGCATGTTCGGAACAGTTATGGATAACACAGCTGCGGGCACAGTCCCGGATTCGTACCGGATTCCCTATTGAGGCTTCTGCAGCCACCATAATCTGTTGCAAAAATAGTCAAAAGAAGCTACATTTGTAGTATGGAGATCAAATTATTCCCTTGCGCCGCTATTCTGGCGCTGATTTGCATGTCGGGATGCAACAATACTGACTTCTATGGCAAGTTGAACCGTCAGGCGGCGGCAGAGTATCTTATACCAGTGCGCCCCGCCTCCGAAGGCCGCAACCCTTGTTGGAACAAATTCGCCAAGAAATTCATGTACGCGCCGGCGTTCGACGTGCCCGTGACGGAGAATGCGGCCAAGTACAAGTTTACAGTACGCAATGAGGAAGGTGAATGGAGTTTCGTTACCGCCGATCCCGGCGCGAGCCTGGCTCCCATCTGGAACAACATTCCTCCGTCGAATGTGGAGCTTCAGGTCGAAGCGCTTTCCACGGACGGCTCCTCCCTCGGAGTGGTTTACGAACGCAAGTTCCTTCGCGATTTTCCCTTCGAGGGCCCCTACCGCGCCCCTGCTCGAGACTATCGGGAAGCGGCAATCAAGGGCGCCCTGTACGTCCACCTGATGCCGGAAATCCAGAACTGGATCGGCAACGACGTGCCCGACATGGCGTACTCTCACAACACCTATCCATGCAAGATTATCGGCGCCACCATACGCAACGAATGCCTCATAGCCAGAGAGCTGCCCGAACGCCGCGAAAACGCCCTGCAGGTTGCCAGGAGCGCCGCTGCGTTCCTGATCCGCATGAGCAGGCCCGAGGGAGACCCGCTGGCATTCTTCCCTCCTACCTACTACCTCGACAAGGAGGCGTCCAAGCGGGAATGGAACCAGGGCAAGACCATGACGCTCGAGGCCGCAGCTGCCGGCCAGGCATTCCTCGACCTGTACGATGTAACGGGCGAGAAAGAGTGGCTCGACAGGGCCGTGAATATCGGGCGTACTTACATGAAGCTCCAGCGCGAAGACGGCTCGCTGCCTATAAAGGTGGACTTCGTGACCGGCGAGCCCGTCAACGAAGTGTGCGCGATGCTGCATCCGCTCCTGCGTTACTTTGTACGCCTGGAGGGCTATGGTTTCGGGGAATTCCTGCCGGCGCGTCTTAAGGGAGAGGAGTGGATGGATAGAGTTGCCGTAGAACGCTTCGACATGACCGGCCAGTTCGAGGACGTGAACGTCAAGGGGCTGGAGCCTTATCAGAACCTGACCAACTGCACCGCCGCGCCTTTCGCCTCGTATCTACTGCGCAAGAAAGACATAAGCGACTCTGACCTGCGCAATGCCATCGACCTGATTCGCCTGAGCGAAGACCAGTTCGTGCATTGGGCGTATGTCGACCGCACAAAGGACGGATTTCCCAAGAAAAACGCCCCTTGCGTCCATGAACAGTATCATTACGAAATGCCCGTGGACAACAGCAGCTGCAATGTGGCAAATGCATGGCTGGACCTGTACGAAGTCACCGGCGACAAGCTGGCGTTCGCCAAGGCCAAGGCGCTGATAGACAATATCACCATTCAGCAGAACGCCGTGAATGGCAAGATCCCCACCACCTTCGAATGGCGCGAGACCGGCAAGGACCGCAACCGCACATTCTGGGTCAATTGTTCATTCGGGTCCGTAACCACCCTGCTGCGCTTCGCAGAGATGGAATAAAAAAAAGAATCCCGGGCTGCCAGAGCGGTCCGGGATCTTTATATGACGTAAGGTCTTCTAGAACTCGTATCCGAGCTTCAGGGCTGCGGCATGTGCAAACTGGTCAGCCATTGCAGCCTTTGAGTAGTCGTAGTGCTGGAAGATATAGGAAAGGCCTACGAGGAAGCTGCCACGGGACTGGCCGATCCTGATTCCCAGTGTCGGGGATGCGAAGAAACCCTGTCCAATACCATAACCGCCGTCGACGCTCCAATAAGGAACGACTTTTTTGTCTGCCTGCGACATGAGGCTTCCACGGAGGTCAAGATAAAGCGGAAGGTCGATCTTGTCGAACTGTCCCTTGGGGAACATCATGGTGGTGTTGGCGTTCACCGGAATAACGTAACGGGGACCGACACCCACGCCGACCTTGAAGAATTCGCTGAAACGATAGCCGAGCACAACGTCTGCCTGGGCGAAGGTCGCGCGGCTGGAGTTGCTTGCGAAGGCGGCCGCCGGAGAGATGGAGACAGCGCACCAGAAACCGTTGTCGTTCTGGGTCTGGGCAGAAACGCTTGCAGGGATGAGCATCAGCGCGAGGCTGAAAATGCAGATGAGTTTTTTCATGATCAATTGACTTTATTAAATTTTGCTTTCTTTCATTAAGTTCACAAATATAGAAATTATTTGTTACTTTTGTTACGTGAATACGCATATTGTAATTATGGCCGGGGGTGTCGGAAGCCGTCTTTACCCCGTCAGTACGCCCGAACGTCCAAAGCAGTTTCTCGACCTGCTGGGATGCGGCAAGGCGCTTATCCGCCTGACATACGAACGTTTCCTCGCCGTCGATCCCGACGCCGTCTTCTGGGTCGTCACATCCGCCGAGTACGTTCGCCTGGTGCGGGAAATAGTGCCCGAAATCCCTGAAGAACAGATACTTGCAGAACCAGCAGCACGCAATACGGCACCCTGTATCGCACTCGCATGCTGGAAGATCAAGTCTGTCTGCCCCGAGGCCAACATTGTAGTTACTCCGGCTGACGCCTATGTGCCCGATATCCATGCCTTTGCCGCGTCCATCAAAACTGCTTTCGATTTCACGGCGAATAGCGACGCCATAGTGTGCCTTGGCATCAATCCCACTTCTCCGCATACCGGATACGGTTACATACACGCACCTGCCGAACCCGGAAAGGTCGTCAAGGTCTCGGAGTTCAAGGAGAAACCCTCACTGGAGGTCGCCGAGCGCTATCTCGCCGAGGGCGGGTACTGGTGGAACGCAGGCATATTCGTATGGAATCTGGCCACCATAGAGCGTGAGCTTCGCGCCCATGCGCCTCAGATCTGCGGAGTAATGGACGAACTGTCCGGGTCGTTCGGAACCACGAAGGAAAAAGAAGAACTCGCCAGGCTGTTCCCTCTGTGCGAAAAGATCAGCATAGACTATGCAGTTATGGAAAAGTCGCCCAATGTGTTCGTACTTGCAGCAGACTGGGAGTGGAGCGACCTCGGCAGTTTTGAAGCCATAGAAAAGATTACCGGAAGGGATCTGCGAAAAAGTTTATAAAAATTTTGTAATTTTAATAAAACGTCCTATATTTGCAGTCCCAAACACGGAGGATGACTCGTTAGCTCAGTTGGTAGAGCATCACACTTTTAATGTGGGGGTCTCGGGTTCGAGCCCCGAACG
>JAILNI010000050.1 GCA_024691765.1 Bacteroidales bacterium
GGGCGATAATAATGAGACGCCAGCCTTCTCTCTCAGTGAGACGGAAATTAATCTTGAAGTAGGAACAAGCAAGCAAATTACTGCTACCGACGTGCCGGCGAACACTACGGTATACTGGAATACTTCAGACTCTTATACCGCGTCCGTATCCAAAGGCCTGATCACAGGCGTAGGCGTGGGCGAAGCCGTGATAACAGCAACCGCCGGCGGCCAGCAGGTACAGTGCAAGGTTCATGTATTGGAACCCGCTTCCGAGGAGGTTGTCGACCTTGGCCTCTCGGTCAAGTGGCGCGGTTGGAACCTCGGAGCCACGAAGCCCTCCGAGTATGGAGACTATTACGCATGGGCCGAGGTGGAAACTTATTACAACGGCTTAGAGTATGGCCAGACCTGGGGGGTAGACGTAACAACATGGAAAGACGGGAAGAGTAAGGGTTACAACATGGAGTCCTACAAGTATAGGGAGAGTGGCTACCTGGCATACCGGGACGGCGATGATCATTTGGTTGTTACAAAGTATAACACCCACGATGGAAATGGCGTCGTAGATAACAAAACCGTCCTTGATCCGTCAGATGATGCCGCTCACGTGATACTTGGTAACGGCTGGCGCATGCCCACTAAGGCCGAGTGGCAGGAGTTGCTGGATAACTGCACCAAAGAATACATCAAAAGAATAGGTTGGATGTTCAAGACGGAGACCAATCCGGGTATCGGAGTCACCGCGGTCAAGTTTACCAGCAAAAAGAACGGCAAGAGCATCGTATTCCCGTTATCCGGCTTGATCTCGAATACTGACCCACAATACTATAGTTCGGATGGTTATTATTGGTCCTCCAATTTGGTGGAATCCTATATCAGCGATGACAACGAGTGGGCCCCGGCAGAGGCTTGGATGTGTTATCTTCATACCGCAACAGATAATTATGTAACCCATGGTTACCGCTCCAAAGGCTACTCCATCCGCCCCGTCAAGGATTAGGTCATTATAATACAAATTGCTTCTTATCGCCCGCAGGGTCTCCTCCGCGGGCGATATCTTTTTATAAACACATTTTGCGAAATGCAAACAATTCTTTATTTTTGCTTTATGGAAAAATACATTCTCGCCCTGGATCAGGGAACCAGCTCCTCAAGAGCCATAGTCTTCGACCACGAAGGCAACATCCGGAGTGTAGCCCAAAAGGAATTCCCGCAGCACTTCCCCCGCCCGGGCTGGGTGGAACACGACCCTAAGGACATCTGGTCCAGCGAGGCCTCCGTCATAGCCGAAGCCATCACCAAGATGGACATAAACGGCAAGGACATAGCCGCCATAGGCATCACCAACCAGAGGGAGACCACCATAGTGTGGGACGCTGCCACCGGAGAGCCGGTATGCAACGCCATAGTCTGGCAGGACCGCCGCACCAGCGACTACTGCGAAAGCATCTCCTCGGAGATGGCTGCCAAAATCCGCGAAAAGACAGGCCTCATCCCCGACCCGTATTTTTCCGCCACCAAGATACGCTGGATACTCCGGAACGTTCCCGGCGCCGCCGAAAAGGCAAAGCGCGGGGAACTCCGTTTCGGCACGGTAGACAGCTGGCTCGTGTGGAACCTCACCCGCGGAAGCGTGCACGTGACAGACGTGTCCAACGCCTCCCGCACCATGATCTTCAACATCCACACCCTGCAGTGGGATCCCGAACTGCTGGAGTTCTTCGGCATCCCCGAAAGCATGCTCCCCAGGGTGGCGGCGTCTTCCGAGGTTTACGGCCACACCAAGACCACCATCTTCGCCCACGAAGTGCCCATAGCCGGCATCGCGGGCGACCAGCAGGCGGCCCTTTTCGGGCAGATGTGCACCGAACCCGGCGACATCAAGAATACCTACGGAACGGGCTGCTTCCTGCTGATGAACACCGGCGAAAAGCCCATCATGAGCGAGAACAACCTCCTCACCACGATAGCCTGGAAGATAGGGAACAAGACGGAATACGCCCTCGAAGGCTCCATCTTCGTCGGCGGAAGCGTGGTCCAGTGGTTGCGTGACGGTCTGGGCATCATCAAGAGTTCGTCGGAGGTTGAGGCGCTGGCACTGTCCGTGCCCGACAACGGCGGCGTCTACTTTGTGCCTGCCCTCACCGGCCTCGGCGCTCCGTACTGGGATCCCTACGCCAAGGGCACCGTATGCGGAATCACCCGCGGCACCACCGCGGCGCACATCGCCCGCGCGGCCCTCGAAGGGATAGCCTTCCAGACGATGGACATAGCCCTCGCTATGGAGAAGGATGCCGGAGTGCACCTCGGAACGCTCAAGGTCGACGGCGGCGCATCACGCAACAACCTGCTCATGCAGTTCCAGGCCGACGTGCTCGGCACCCGCGTGGTCCGTCCGCAGATTACCGAAACCACCGCCGAAGGAGCTGCCTACCTGGCCGGACTGGCCGTGGGTTACTGGAGCGGCCTCGACGAGATACGCCGTTACTGGAAGGCCGATGCGGAGTTTAACCCGCAGGCTTCCCGCGAAGCAGAAAAGGCAGGATGGGCCGACGCCGTAGGGCGCACCCTTTCCGGAAAATCGAAAACCACGAAATAACACTATGGAAATCAGTCTTATCATGAAATGCGTCTTCGAGTTCCTGGGCACCCTGGTGCTGGTGCTCCTCGGAGACGGGGTCTGCTGCGCCTGTACCTTGAATAAAAGTAAAGCTAAAGGTGCAGGGTGGATAGTCATAACTTTAGGATGGGGCTTCGCCGTCATGGCCGGCGTGTTCATCGCAGGTCCCTACAGCGGCGCTCACCTTAATCCCGCCGTATCTCTGGGGCTTGCCATGGGAGGGCTTTTCCCCTGGGGCGACGTGCTCCCATACATTGTTGCCCAGATGCTCGGCGGTTTTGCCGGAGCTGTTTTGGTCTATGCTTTCTATGCAGATCACTTCGCCGCCACTGCGGATAACCCGGACGGCATGCTCGGCTGCTTCTGCACCGCCCCTGCCATCGAGCACAAGACCGTGAACTTCTTTAGCGAGTTCATCGCCACCTTCGTTTTGGTATTCCTTATCATGGCTATCGGAGCCAGGGCGAATACCCCGACCGTAGGACTCGGCACCGTAGGCGCCTTCCCCGTAACGGCGGTTATCATGTCGCTGGGCATGTCTCTCGGTGCCACTACCGGATATGCCATGAACCCGGCGCGTGACCTTTCCCCGCGTATTGCCCACGCCATACTGCCCATAAAGGGCAAGCGCGACAGCGACTGGGGATACAGCTGGATTCCTGCAATTGCTCCTCTTTGCGGAGGAGCCTTTGCAGCTGCCATTTATCTTATTACATTTGCACAGGTTTAACTGATATCCAACAATAATTACATTTTTATCAATTTAACAATGGAAAGAAATTATTTTGATTTCAAAGGCCGCGTTGCGGTAGTCACCGGTTGCTCTACCGGTCTTGGTGTACAGATGGCTAAAGCTCTTGCCAGCCACGGATGCAAGATCGTTGCAATGGCCCGCAGGCAGAACCTCATCGAAGAAGTGGCCGCCGGCATCACCAAGGAGTTTGGCGTCGAAGCTATCGGAGTCCCCGTGGACATCACCTCCACCGAGCGCGTACACGATGCAATCGCCGAGGTTATGAAGAAGTTCGGCCGTATCGATATCCTTATCAACAACGCCGGTACCGGAGCAGTTGCTCCAGCCGAAAAGATTACCGACGAGCAGTTCGAGAACGAGATGCGCATCGACCTCGAAGGCACCTTCAAGGTTGCCCGTGAGGTTGCCAATCAGGCAATGATTCCCGCCGGATTCGGCCGCATTATCAACATCGCCTCCATGTACGGTCTCGTGGGCAATAAGATCGCCGGTTCCGCTCCCTATCATGCAGCAAAGGGCGGCGTGGTGAACCTCACCCGCGCACTTGCAGCCGAATGGGGCGAAAAGGGCATCACCGTCAACTCCATCTGCCCGGGCTACTTCTACACCCCGCTGACAGTCGAGACCCTGAATTCCGATTTCTTCCAGCAGAACGCGAAGACCATGATCCCGGAAGAGAGATACGGCAACGAGGGCGAACTCGACACGGCCGCCATCTTCCTTGCCTCTCCGGAATCAGCCTACGTGACCGGCGTCCAGCTCCCGGTCGACGGCGGCTACACCTGCATGTAAGCAGTCCGCTTTACGGCAGGCCATTGACAACCAAAGCATAAAGAAAACCGCGGAAGCCCGGCTTCCGCGGTTTTTTTATCGGAATCCGCTCTTCCGCATAGAATAAACGCTTCCCGCTTGATGCGGAGACAGATTTGATCGGCTGTCCGCCAGGGCCGGTCCGAATCCGGCCTGAAAGTCCCGTGAAGGAACCTCAGGCGAATATCTCCCTTACCGCCGCCTCGTACTCCGCAAAGCTTCGCGCCTTCTTGATCCTCAAATAAGCCCTCTCCTTTTCCGGAAAATTCACCCGCATGTAGGACCAGAGCTCCTTCATCTTGGAAAGCGGCGGAACCGGCCCGGAAAGCGTTTCCTTAAGGCCTTCATAGATCTCATTCTGATAGGCAAAAAGCTCCTTTAACCCAAGAGGCGGGCCCCCCTGAAGCTCCCGCGCCAGGGCCGGGTTCATGAGCAGCCCCCGGCCGCACATGACGGCCTTCAGCTTTCCCCCGCAGTCCGGCAGCTCCTTCAGCAGCAGCTCCAGGTCCTCCGGGCTGAAAATGTTTCCATTATAGACGGCAGGAGCCCTGCATTTTCCAAGAAGAGAATAGAAAACATCCCGGTGGGGAAGGCCCTTATAGTATTCGGAAAGCGTCCGGGGGTGGATGATCAGCTCGGATATCGGGTATCTCCGGTAGACGTCAAAGATCGAAAAAGCCTCTTCCGGCGTCTCGCAGCCGATCCGGGTCTTGACGGAGACCTTGACCCCGCTGTCCTCAAGCCCCTCAAAGATATCCGAAAGAAAGCGGTCGAGGACATCCGGATTTCTAAGCATCCCCGCCCCTTTGCCCTTGGAGGCCACCGTCGGGGAGGGACAGCCCAGATTGAGGTTCACCTCCCGGTAGCCAAGCTCCCGCAGGATTCCCGCGGCCGCGATAAAATCCTCCGCGCTCTTCGTCAGCACCTGGGGCACAGCCCTGAGTCCCTGATTGTTTCCGGGCGATACATCTAAGCTTTCTTTGCTCTTCAGCCGACGGCCCTTCTGCGCGGCGATAAAAGGAAGGTAATAGCTGTCGATGCCGGGAAAATATTTCCGGTGGACCCTTCGAAACACATAGCCTGTGATCCCCTCCATCGGGGCGAAGTAGTATTTCATTTTCCCCTCTCGTCAGACGCTGGTATCGACGTCCATGGTCAGCATGAGCCTGTAATCCGGACAGGCCTCCTGGATCTCCCGGGAGATATCCGCATACAGGGATTTGCGGTCCGGACAATTGAAATCCGCGACGAAATCAACACTGATCACCTTATCCTTCTTGTTCACATGGAAGCCGTGGGTCTCAAGGATATAATCGTGCCTTCGGATGATCCCGAGAATCGCGTCCTTCATCGCGAGAATCGCCGGATCGTGCGATTCCACCGCGTAGATCCCGACCGCTTCGATGATGATCCCGGTTTCCCCATAGACCTTGCGGGTGATCTCCCGGCTCATCTCATCGATCCGGTTCACCGAGACCCCCTCATCCACCTCCACATGGACCGATCCGATGAGCTTATCCGGGCCGTAATTGTGAAGCGTGAGATCGTAAACGCCCTGAACCTCCGGGAAGGAAGCCGTCAGTGTCTTTACGCTATCCGCCGTCTCCTGGTCAACCCGCCGGCCCAGGACCTCGGAGATCGTATCCGAAAGCATCTCATAGCCGGACTTGATGATCACAAGGGAGATCGCCGCGCCCAGATAGGATTCGAGGCTGATCTCGAAAAGCATAAAAAGAATCGCGGCCGCCAGCGTGGACGCGGAGATAACGGCGTCGAAGGAAGCGTCCGCCCCGGAAGCGACCAGGGAGTCGGACTTCACCTTCTCCCCCACCCCCTTCACATAGCGGCCCAGGATGATCTTGACGAGGACCGCCGAAGCCACGATCACAAGCGCGGCCGCGCTGTAGGAAGGCCGCTCCGGGTGCAGGATCTTCCGGACGGACTCCGTAAAGGAGGTAAGGCCCGCATAGAGGACGATCACCGCTATGATCATGGCCGTGATATATTCAACCCTTCCGTGCCCGTAAGGATGCTTCCTGTCCGCCGGTTTTCCGGCCAGTTTGGTCCCGATGATGGTGATGACAGAGGAGAGGGCGTCGTCCAGATTGTTGACCGCATCCAGCGTGATGGCGATCGAGTTGGAAAGGAGCCCGACCACAGCCTTAAAAGCAGCCAGAAGGACATTCGCCCCGATTCCGATCACACTGGTCCTTATGATGATCGCTTCTCTTTCTTTTTGTTTTTCCATCACATCTGCTCCTTTGCGGACAGCGCCCCGATCTCCATCGGGGAAAATGAAAACCGCAGAAACTCTTCCATCTCCGCCTTCCCGTCAAAGCAGGCCAGAAGGATCTGGTTGCCCATGGCCCTCGCCAGTGCCGGCGGCAGGATCTCGTCAAGAACGATATGGCTGCCGAACCGGGCTTTGATTTCCCCGATCCCGTGCGTATAGACGGCGTCATCCCGGCGGCCCGCGCAGACGCAGTAAGTCTTCGGCCCTTTGTAAATGTGCCGAAGCTCGTCAAAGGCGGCCATATCCGCCCAGATCTGGTAGCAGTCGCTGCTCTGGCTGAAATTGATCATATCCGGCGTATAGCCACCCGCCGGCCTCATGTTGACCTCAAGCGCGACGATATCCCCGACTTCGCCGAGCCCTTCCTTCGCTTCGGTAAGGCGGAAGAACTCGAGATGGAAGAAACGGCTTCTCACCTTAAAAGCCCGCAGGACCTTCCTGCCGGCCGCCCGGATGTCTGCCGGCACCTCCTTGTCCACATAGTAATAAACCGGCTTATGTTCATTGACCATATCCATGATGGAGCCGGGCGTTATGTGGCTCACCGCAAAGAGCACTTTCCCCCTGCTGTCAGCCACCCCGTCAAAGGTCGTAACTTCTCCGCTGACATATTCCTCCATGATGTAGGGCACGGGCGGCAGCTCCTTAAAGAAGGCTGCGAGCTGCTCTTCATTTTCAATACGATAGGTCGCTTCCGCCCCCACGCCGGAATCAGGCTTAACGACGATCGGATAGCCCACCTTTTGGACAAAATCAAGCGCGGATGCAAGGTTCTCCGCCATGGCCCAGCGCGCGGCAGGGATTCCGGCCTTCGCGTAACCGGCCTTCATCAGGGATTTCCTCTTATAGAGGAGAATATCCTCCGATTTAAGGCCCGTCGTAATATTGAAATCCGTCCGGAGCGCGGCGTCCTGGGCCAGCCAGTACTCATTGTTGCTCTCAAGCCAGTCAATCTTGCCGTAGCGATGGGTGAAGTAGCCCAGGGCCCGAACCATCGCATCGTAATCTTCCAGCGTATCCACCAGATAGTACTCCGTAAGGGCGTATTTGAGCGTCTCGCTCAGGTGCTCATAAGGGCAGTCCCCGACGCCCAGGACATTGACCCCGTTATTCTTCAGCCCCAGACAAAAACGGTCGTAATTGGAAGGGAAATTCGGTGAAATAAAAACAAAATTCATGTTCTGCCTCCGTCCAAAACTATTTCAAAGCATAGTAGCATTTTTTATGGCATTTCGCAAGATATCTGCTTGCCAAAATTCCGCAAATCCTCTAAACTTTAGACAGTTCTTCTCCATCTGCTTCCTCGCATGGGCCTTATTCGCAAGAAAGGAATAAACATGCAGCTTCGAATCGATGATGATTTTGACCTTTTGAAAATAATAAACAGCGGCCAATGCTTCCGGGCCGCCCTGCTGCCGGACGATGTCTTCCGTTTCGTAAGCGGAGGCTGCGTCCTTTATATCAAAAAGGAAACCGGCGATCTCTTCGATGTCTCCTGTTCGGATGACGAATGGGAACGGATCTGGCGCCCTTACTTTGACCTTGATCGGAATTACAGACGGATCCGGGAGTCCCTCCCCGGCGATGATCCCATCATGAAGCAGGCGGCCGACGCCGGGCAGGGCATCCGGGTCCTCCGCC
>JAILNI010000002.1 GCA_024691765.1 Bacteroidales bacterium
TGATTATAACTAGTTAATTATCATGCAGAAAGTTCTGCAGCACAAAGGTAGGCAAAATAGCCGGAAATGCAATGGAAATATTAAAATTTTTTAATAAGCGGTGCTCTACCTGTGCAGAAGTGCCACAGCCCAGCACTCACAACCTTCTCCGCGGCCCACGAATCCGAGCTTTTCGGTAGTGGTTGCCTTAACGCTCACCTGGTCCTTCTCGATGTCCATCACAGAGGCGATCACATCCCGCATACGCGGCACCAGAGAGCCGATTTTGGGTGCCTGTAGGGCGATGGTAACGTCTACATTTGACACCTCCCAGCCCTTCTCGCGCACGCGTTCCATTACTATACGAAGCAGCTCTTTGCTGTCGGCATCCTTCCACTCGTCGGAGGTATCCGGAAAGAGTTTGCCGATGTCGCCGAGAGCGGCAGCACCCAGTAGGGCGTCGCAGAGGGCGTGAATGGCCACATCGCCGTCTGAATGGGCGACGAAACCGCGGTCGCACGGCACCTGCACCCCGGCCAGCCACATTGGAAGGCCTTCCTCGATGCGGTGCACGTCGTATCCTTGTCCGATTCTGAATTCCATATGCGCAAATATACGAAAAAAACCGCCTCGGAGGGCAGTTTCGGATATATAGAGTATTATGAAATGTTGGCGTTTGGTAGCGAGAGTGGGGCATGATCCCACGACCTCCGGATTATGAATCCGACGCTCTAACCAGCTGAGCTACCTCGCCATTCAGTACCTTCCCGCGTTGGAAGAAGGATTCCGCTCGCGGGGCGAGCGCTATCCTTTCCGCCTGCGGCGGGGCGGTACAAAGTTACAGCCGCGTCGGCTCCATCAGTCGCCGCCGGTTTTCACCGGCTGCCGTTTTTTCGTCTGAAATGCTTTTGAGAGCAAGCTCTCAGCGCGTTCATACAAAAAAACGGGCGCTGCGCGTGCGACTGCTGTGCGCGCCTGGCTGCAATCTTGTTGAGATAGAAGGATTCGAACCCTCACTGACAGAGCCAGAATCTGTAGTGCTACCATTACACCATATCTCAGTGTGATTTCAAAAATCGGGGCTGCAAAGATACAACAGTTTTGCAAAAATGCAAAATAATCCCTGCATTTTTTGTTACCTTTGCACAAATGCGGCCGCCGTGACGGAAGGCAGCCGAAGGAATGAATGCAAAACAGTTTCAAATGAAGAATTCAGCGATTGTCGTAGTCGACGAATTATACGATTTCATAGACGGCAGCCTGGCCTGCCAGGGAGCGGACGACTGCGTTAAAAACAGCGCGGCCCTGTTGGAGAAGGCAGCCGTCCCGGTGCTCTTCATCTGCGACCATCATCCCGCGAATCACAGTTCCTTCGCGGAGCAGGGCGGCCCGTGGCCCCCGCATTGCGTACAGGGCACTCGCGGGGGAGAGATTGCGGAGCCCCTCAGGCCCTTTGTCGAGGATTCCCTCTGCTTCTACAAGGGCACCGACCCGGCAAAGGAACAGTATTCCGGGTTTGAGGGCGTGAACGAAGCCGGACAGACCCTCGACGAAGTGCTGCAGCTGCTTGACATCAAGGAAGTTACAGTCATAGGCATAGCTACCGAATACTGCGTCCGCAACACCGCCGAAGACCTCCTCAAAGCGGGCTACAAGGTAACGGTAAAGGAAGACTGCCTTGCCTGGGTGGATGCCGCCGGTCACCGCGAAGCAATAGCTGCGATGAAGGCGGAAGGCATAAGATTCGCATAGTTTCAGGCGGATGAAGAAAGTTCGCCTCATATTGTCCATCCTCCTGCTGGCGGTATCGTCTTCGTATGTTTTCGCCAAGACGAAGCCGCAGAACCCCACGCAGAACCTTCCGCATGGCGCCACCCAGCGCCTGGCCGAACGCAACGATGCAGAAGGGCCGCTTTCCCGGAGCGTATGGGGCTTCCTCGCCGTCAAGGTCAATGGCGACACCCTCGTAAAGCTCAACTCCGGGCGCCGCATGGTTCCGGCGTCCAACCTCAAGCTGGTCACCACCGGAGCCGCCCTCCTCGCCCTTGGCGGAGACTACCGCTATTCGACCGTTTTCGCAACGGACGGAGAAATCCGCGACAGCGTTCTTGCCGGCAATCTCTTCATAATAGGCAGGGGCGATCCTATGCTGGGCGAACTCTTCCCATATCTCCCGGGGCCCGACGAGACCTTCGGCAAATGGAGAAAAGCCCTTTCCGACATGGGAATAAGGAAGATAGAGGGAGACGTCCAAGGCGACGGTTCGTGGTTCGCAGCACCGCAATACCATCCCGACTGGAACGTCGAGGACATCGAAACCCGCGACGGAGTGGTTCCGTCGGGCCTCACATGGCGGGGCAGGATGGGAGACAGCATCCCCGACGGCCCGGCCTCTGCAGCCCTTCGTTTCAGGCAGTGGCTCGAGGCGAACGGAATGGCGGCACCCCGGCAGCAGGCCACAGACGGCCCGGCACCTGCGCCCGCACAGCCTGCAAACCTCGACTCCCTGACCGTCCTCGCCACCATCGAGTCACTTCCGCTTAAAGACCTCATCCGCATAGCCAACTGCCAGTCCGACAACTTTATAGCCGAGACTCTCCTGAAAACCCTTGGCAAACTCAGGGGCGATGGCGACGGTTACGCCGAGTCCGTCATGGCCCTCCGCAAATCCCTTGCGCCGCTGGGCCTGATGGCCGCAAGCGGGCAGATGCGCTTCGCCGACGGGAGCGGCCTGTCGCGTAAGAACTACGTCTCCCCGGAATTCCTGGTGAGTTACCTGAGGGCCATGTACCGCAGCCACGAAGGCAAGACCTTCCTGGCCTCCCTGCCCTTCGCGGGAGAACCCAAAACCACCCTCGAAAACCGCCTCCCCAAACGCCCGTACGCCCTCTGGCACCGCATACGCATGAAGAGCGGCAGCATGGACGGGGTACGCTGCTTCAGCGGCTACATCCTTCCCTCGGACGGCAAGCCTGGGAATACCATAGTCTTCAGCATACTCACCAACAACGCCGTGGCGCCCGGCTCGCAGGTGTACCCGCTTATCGACGCCATGATTGAAAGCCTCGCAAACGAAAACTGATACATATGAAAAGAATCGTACTCCTCCTCACTGTCATCCTCGCCTCGGCCCTTGCCATGAGCGCGCAGTCCAATCTGGACCTCAGCGAAAAGCAGGAAAAAAAGATCGAACGCCTGAACAAACGCTATTCCGACGTAGTCGGGAAGGAAATCGAGGTGAAATTCGGCAAACCCATTTACGGCGACCACAACGGCCCCTTCTACGACACCCCGGGCCGTCCGCATCCCAGCGGCCGCAACGGCGTGCCCGGCTCGTGGAGCCAGAACCAGGGCGGACAGGCAGCCCAGCCTATGGCGGCCTCCCAGTCGGTTGAGCCCATAAAGGTCTCGAAGAAGCTTCTCAAGCGCAGGGCGAAGTACGAGAAGAAGATGTCGAAAATCCTCACGCCAGACCAGTTCGAAACCTGGAAGAGCCGCCAGGTTCCGTTCGTGGAGGAATAGCTTTCGGCTAAGGATGTCCCAGGCCCATAAAGCGCCCAGGCTGCCTGCTGTCGTCAGTTCCGACGCTATGCAGGAAGCCATTCGCGCAGCCGGCATCATCCCGTTTTTCAAAGGGCCGGTGAAGGGCTTTTCAATAGAGGAGCTCACCCCTCCGGAGCACTGGTTCTACTCTTCCGACGAACTGGGTCCGTGGGATTGGAAGGTCGACGCGGTGCAGTCGGGAGGCATTGTTTACGGAAAATTCCTTTGCGGAGGAAAGGCCGCTTTTGCAACTCTTGAATGGTACGCGCACCTTCGGAACTGGCGCCGCAGCCTCCCTGAATTCGAACCCGATGCAGCCGGAAACAAAGTGCTTGAACTCGCCGCAGGGCAGGGGAGTGTGAGCAGCGGGGATATACGCCGCCTTCTCGGCGTCAAGAAAGCCGCAGCCGACGGAATAAGCACCCGCCTTATGCACCAGACCCGCCTCGTCATAGGGGATATAGAGCGCGTCTACCGCGGCCCCAGCCTCAAGTACTCCGGCTGGCAGCACTGCAGCTTCTGCACCCCTGAAGCCCTCTATTCGGCCGATTTTGCCGCATCGCAGCCAGCCCCTCAGCCAGCCCCTCAGCCGGCGCGCCTCACCGGAGCCCCCCAGTCTGCTCAGCCCGCCTCACAAGCTCCTTTCGGCGGCTTCAGCCCGTTCAGCTCCTCCGATCCGCTCGATACCGCCTGCTCCCCGGAGGAATCCCTAAAGGCCCTCACGTCTCATCTCGCCGTCCTGAACCCGGCCGCGGCGGAAAAGACCATAATGAAGCTGCTGCGCTGAATCGTTTTTTGCTCAAA
>JAILNI010000003.1 GCA_024691765.1 Bacteroidales bacterium
GCAGTGAACGCATGCGTCCCGGGGTCATAGATCTCCGCGCCCCAACTCTGGCCGATTCCGAAGGCCTCCGGGCTGCCACCGCCGAGCAAGATACGCCCGTCCTGGAGCGGAGCAGCGAAACCGTTTTCGTGGGTGTAGAGCATGCGGATGGTGTGCCACGCTCCGCCCGCGTAGTACTCGGCCGTCTCCACCGGCTTGAAGCCGTCTGTATGACCGCCCAGGACTACCACCTCCTCGCCGAAAACCAGCGTACGGTGGCTTCCGCGCGGTGTGCTTAGATCCGGCAACTGCTCCACGGTCATCTGCTGCCACTGCGTCCCGTCCTCCGACGTGAGGACACGCCCTCCCGGCTGCGCCTGGGTGCAAGCGGAAGCCAGTAAGAGGGCTGCGGCCAGTATGTGGAAAGTACGGTTCACTGCGTAAATATACCTTTTTTATTCCATAACGGGGCGAATGGGGAGACCTACCATACGTTCTGCATAATCATATGACCACATCTCATCGTCAAAGAACAGTAAGAATCCAAAAGGACCGTCATTCAAAGATGCGGACCAATAAAATCCGAACTCACCTATATATTTGCTTTCAGTATAAGTGAATGCACCGGCTGCAGGGAGGAAGATGCTGTTGCCATTAGAGCCCTTTACCTCATAGCCCTCGACCCCGTTCAGACTTGACCAGGTCCAGATGCAGTCGTCGCGCAACTCTTCGATCTCCGACAAGGTAGGCATTCTCCATTCCTCTCCTATTGTGGCAGTGGCCGCATCGTCCTCAGGCTCCAGAACCGCCTTATTGTCGGGCAGGCCATAGTCGGGGTTGGTATTGTACTTGGTGAAAGTTTCCTCAACATACCAATCGTATGAATCGGGGCCATATCCCGTCGCTTTGCCGTCCTTCCAGGTCAAAGGATTAAGGCTACTATAGTAGGTTTCCGTCTCTCCCCAGGCGTAATAATCGCCGTAATCCTCAGGATTCTGGGCACCGAGGTTGCAGGAGGCCCATTTGACCGACAAACCGAGATCAATAGGTTCCTGGTAGATAGTCGGACCGGGAGTAATGAACGACATCAACTCTCCGTAGAAGGTCTCGCCGTCGAGGGTTACGAAACTCTTGTACCAGTAGGTTGTGCCTTTGGAAAGAGTCGTAAGGGTTGCGGTGAACGTTTTCCCGGACAGGGCGCCGTTAACGACATTGGTCAGCTCTTTCTCCTTTTTGCCCCAAACGAAACCGTAGGAGACGTTTTCATAAATCACATCCGTAAGGTCGAGTTGGGCGTTGAGCTCTGCGCTCTTCTCTTCGATAGAAGAGGCCGCGGCCGTGATAAGGGCTGATGACAGCGCCTTTGTAGTAAACACCAGAGTTTCGCCGCAGTAGTTCTCACCATCCTGACGAAGGATGCTGCGATAATAATACTTGGTATCAGGCTTCAGCCCGGTAATGCCTGCCGAATATTCAGTTTCCGAACTCGTCTTCTCTACTATTACTGAATTGGAAGTCAGGAAACCGGCGTAGATGGAATATTGGAAGCCGATAACCGTTGCCGAAGTTGTTTTAGGTGTCGCCTTACCATTAAGTACCGCGCTGAACGCGGAGATTTTTTCGGCGGCTAAAGTCTCCGACTGTTCGGGATCTGGTATGACCGGATCAACCGGCGGATCAACCGGAGCGGGAGCGGCCTCAACAGTTATGACAATAAGATCCGAGGCCCCACCGGCTTCTGCCCGAACCTGCGCCTTTCCGGCCGCAAGCGCCTTGGCCTTGCCGTTACTGGCGACAACTACTATATCTTCATCAGAAGAAATCCAATTCAGGCGCACACCGGTCGCATTGGAAGGCGAAACCGTCGCGCTGAGGATGGTGACATCCCCGACAGTGAGGGTCATATCTTCCTGGGCTATATCAACGCCGCTCACTGGTATCTCTTTTACCTCCTGCTTGCAGGATAATGCCAGCGCAATAATGAAAGCGCCCGCTATGATTATGCTGTGTTTCATATCTTTCATCATTGTTTATTCGGTAACTGCGCGGATTGTGTAACCGCCTGAACGATAATAGCTATTGGTATAGTAGAAGGGCATACTGTATTTCAAGTGTTCATTGCTTACTGCATAGTAATGCGCATAATCTTGAAACGATTCATCCAAATCCGCTGTCCAATAATTACCGAACCCCACGTTGTTAAGACTCTTATTAGACATCAAACCAGACGCAGGAATAAAAATGCTGTTCGAATTGGTGCCTGTTACAGTGTAACCAAGCTTTCCTCCGCTTGATACCCAGGTCCACTCGCAATTGTATATCAATTCCGTCCACTCGTCTTTTGTCGGCATGCGCCATGTGCCGCCAAGAACAACGTGGGCAGCATCATCCTCCGGATCAAGAACCGTCTTACTGTCAACGGAACTGTAATACTTGGTATATGTCTCCCCGCTATAGAATTTGTAAGAAGCATTATTATACCCTGCGGATTTACCGTCTTTCCATACCAGGGGATCAAAGCTGCTGTAATAAGGCTCGGTTTCGCCCCAAGCATAATAGTCTCCTGATGCTTCAACAGCATCGGCTCCAAGATTGGCATTTGCCCATTTAAGCCCAGAAGGAAGCCCAAGGTCAACGGCTGCAACTTTAAAGGGTACCTCTACGGGTTCTGCGGCAGTTGTGAAGGTTTTCACTTCTCCGCAATAGTCTTTGCCGTCCTGCTTGAGAACGGTTCGGAAATAGTACGTGGTCTGGGGCTCCAACTCCGAAATATCGGCTGAGAAATTGCCTTCCGCATCAACGCCAGACGCCTCGACGGCCTGTGAACCGAAGAGAATGGTTTCCACGCTAGACGAGTATTGGAATCCGACGTGGATGGTTGAGGTAGGCGCACTCAGGAGTTTACCGCGCAAAGTCGCGCCGTTGAAGACGATATTTTCAGCATCGAGAGTCGCAACCGGAAGCGGTTCGTCCTCAACGGTCACTGCACACTCGGCGGTCTTATTGCCGTCATTGGTGGTTGCGGTAATTGTAGCCGTTCCAGGCTTAATGCCGGTAATCAGGCCTTTTTCAACTGATACCACCCTGTCATTGCTGCTTGCCCATTTGACCGAAGTATTGGTAGCGTCGGAGGGCGTGATTTCTGCTTTGAGCAACTGAGTTTCCCCTATCTTCAGAGCAGTGGAAGACGGAGCGATAGAAACTCCCGTCACGGAGACGAGTTTAGCCACTACCTTTACGGTTATGAGGTCACTGACACCGCCGGCTTCCGCCGTAACCGCAACCTCACCCACGGAGAGGGCTTTGACATTCCCGCTAGCGGACACCATGGCGACATCCTCGTTGGAGGAAGACCATTTCAAATTCCTGTCTGTCGCGTTCACGGGTTGTACTGAGGCGGTCAGTTTTACGCTCTGACCGACCGCCAGCGCCTGATCTCCCTGAGCGATAGTGACGGTGCGTACCGAAATAACAGGAGCCTGTTCTTCTTTAACGCAGGAGGCCAGCACGGCAACCGCGAAGATGCTTATTATGTATTTAATCTTTTTCATAACAGTCTCTTTTTATTCGATAACGGCACGGACAGTAAACCCATTGGCAAAGGGCCCAAGCATCATATTGGGGTGTTCGTGATAATCGAAGTAGTAGCACCATGGCCCGAAATAGTCTCCGTTATTGCTGAGCCCCCGGCTGGACGACCACATGAAACAATCTTCATTCAAGCCTTCAAGGATAATGTCACGACGATGACCGGCCGCAGGTAAAAATATTGAATTCCCATTGGGGCCTGTCACCAACAGACCATGAACAGTGCCTCTTCTCGCTTTTTCCCACGTACATTGAGTGGTAAGCTCCTGACATTCTTCTCGGGTCGGCATACGCCAGGCTCCGCCAAGAACGACATGAGCCACATCGTCTTCTGGGTCCAAAACTGTTTTTCCGTCCGGCTCGCCAACTCCGCCCCAACGTCCCGCAAACTCTACCGGACAATACTTTAAATAATACAAAATGTCATCAATTTGCTTAGTCCACTTATAAGACGGATAGTCATATCCTTCTGTTTTCCCGTACTTCCACACCGGAGGATCAAAAGAGCCTGTTCCCGGAACATAATACGGCTCAACTTCTCCCCAGGCGTAATAGTCGCCATATTCTTCTGGCTCGCCTGCGCCCAGATTCATACTCGCCCATCTGACGGAAAGGCCGAGATCAACGCCAGGGATATCAACGGTCGTGAAATCAGCGATATTGGCATAATACTTCCTGCCGTCTATAACGACATAGGCCTTATACCAGTATTTAGTCCTGTAAGACAGGCCCTTGACCGTACCCCAGAATTCAGTTTCCGAGGCCCCGTCGGCGGCAACTGTATGATCGAGAGTGGTTTCGGACTCGCCCCATATAAAGCCGTAGGAGATCTCGTCGTACAAAACATCCGTCAAATCGACAGATCCCCTGAGTGTCGCGCCCTTGGGTTTAAGGTCTTCTTCTGGAGCTGCTTTCGTTGACAAAATCGATCCTATGCCGTTCGTCGTGAACGTCAGCGTCTCCCCGTAATGTTCCCGGCCCTCTACCTGGATGACGCTCCTGTAGCAGTAGGTCTTTCCCGGTTCGAGGCCCAAGACGCCAAGCGAAAAATTATAGTTGGCATCTGCGATGACAGCCTCGAGCGTCGCGGCGCTGAAAGGCAGTTCTGCCGGAGATTCAGCGTACTGGAAGCCGGCGGAGACCTCAGGGGTTGCGTATGCCAGAATGGCCTGGCCATTCAAAACTGCACTGACCGGCGAGATGTGGTCTGCGCCAACAGTAACAGCCGAATCAAGGACCGCCGGGGATACTTCAGGCTCTGGCTCCGGCGAAATCGGCGCGGCGTTTACCGCAATCGTTATGGATGCGGACTTCCCGCCGGCCTCGGCAGTAACCTGCGCCGTACCTGCTCCGATTGCGCGGGCGTGGGCGTCGCTTGAGACCATCACTACCGCGTCGTCAGAAGAAGTCCACAACACCGCTCTGTCGTCTGCATCCTCCGGCAGCACGGTCGCGCTTAGAATAACCGTCTCCCCGACGGTAAGCGTCTGGTCGGCCTGGCCGATCGTGACGCTCTGAACGGGAATCAACGGCGCTTCTACCTGCTTACATGACGCGGCGCAGAAAACTGCGGCAACCGCAAGCAGTTTGAAATAATCGCTGAATAGTTTCATATGATTGTGTGATTGATTATCGGGCTACCAATTCATTTGACAAAATAAGACCTCACGCGCACACGTGAGGTCTCACAACAAATAAACGGAGTATCAAAAAAGAAAAAGTGCTGGAACGGGGCCGCAGATTGGCTCGCCATCGCGGGCGGGGAGGGCGACGAAGCCCTTATGGAGAAGTACTTCGAGGACCCGGAGTCCATCACTCGCGAAGAGATCATCGCAGCTCTGCGCAAGGGAACAATCTCTATGCAGATCGTTCCTGCGTGCTGCGGTTCATCCTTCAAGAACAAGGGAGTTCAGTTCCTCCTGGACGCAGTAATGCATTATCTTCCGTCCCCGCCGACAAAGGCGCCGTCAAGGGTGTGAACCCGCGCAACGGAGCCGAGATCGAGCGCCACCCATTCCGGGTGGCATTTAAAACACGTAACGGATGATTTCCCAGAGGATGATTCCGGAGCAGATGAGCTTCATGCCGGTGCCGAAGATGAAGCCGAGGAAGGCCCCGATGCTGGCCTTGAAGGATTCCCACGCGCCGCGGTCGGCACCCAGCCATTCGCCGAGGAAAGCGCCCAGCAGCGAGCCAAGGATTATACCCACCGGCGGGAGCAGCAGCCCCACGAAGAGCCCGACTATGGCGCCGACGCTCGCCTGTTTGTGCCCGCCGGTTATCTTGGTGAACCAAGCGGGAACCACATAGTCGAGTATGGTGACCACCGTAACCACGGCGAGCCAGATGAACAGGAACCTGCTCGTCATCGGGTCGGCCACGCCCTTTGTGCCGGATATGAACACCAGCAGCAGGCCGAGCCAGCTGAGCGGCGGACCCGGCAGCGCGGGAAGTATACTGCCTATGATTCCGAGAAGGCCCAGGATGAGGGCCAGTACACACCAGACGTCCATTACTCTGCGGGATTAAGTTTCGCGGCAAATGCCTTTCCGTATTCCTCGCAGGCCTTGAGGGCAGCCGCATCCGGCACCCACAGATTGCGTATTCCTTCGTCCACCACCTCGAATCCGGCTTCGGCCAGAAGGGCGGAAAGTTGCTTGGTTGCCTCTCCGCTCCAGCCGTAGGAGCCGAATGCGGCGGCCTTCTTACCCTTGAGCCTGAAGCCCTTGAGCATCTCCATGAGTCCGGCTATCGCGTAGGAGTAGCCGTAGTTGATGGTGGGTGAGCCCACGAGCACCGCCTTGCTTGAGAAGATCTCCGTAAGGATGTCGTTCTTGTCTTCCTTGGCTGCGTTGAATATCTTCACCGTGGTGCCGGGGGCCGCTTCGGAGAGTCCGCGGGCAATGGCCTCCGCCATGAGTCGGGTGCTGTTCCACATTGTGTCGTACACTATGGTCACCTGGTCCTCGGCGTAGCCTGCCGACCACTCGAGGTACTTTTCCACTATCTTTCCGGGATTCTTCCGCCAGATGATGCCGTGGCTGGGGCAGATAATGCTCAGCGGCAGGTTCATGGCAAGCACTTCCTTAACCTTGCGGGCCACCAGGGGGCTGTAGGTGGAGAGAATGTTGGCGTAGTATTTCTTCGCCTCGGCCAGCACTTCGCACTCGGGAGCTCCGTCGTCGAAAAGGGATTCGCTGGCAAAGTGCTGCCCGAATCCGTCGTTGCTGAACAGCACGCCGCCGCAGCCGTCGTAATAGCTGAACATGGTGTCGGGCCAGTGGCACATGGGAGCCTCGATGAAGGTGAGGGTCTCGCCGTCGCCGAGTTCCAGCTGGTCGCCGGTCTTTACGTTGATGAAGTTCCAGTCCTCATGGTAGTGCCCCCGGAGTATGGCCTCTCCCTTGGCCGTGCAGTAGACGGGGGTGTCGGGGATGGCGCGCAGCAGTTCCACGAGGGCACCGGAATGGTCGGTCTCGTTGTGCTGCATAACGATGGCGTCGATCTGGTCCAGCGGAAGCTCTTCCCGGAGCCTTGCGACGAACTCGCGGTCGTAGGGGCCCCAGACAGTGTCGATAAGGACCGTCTTTCCGCTGCCCCTCAGGAGGTAGGCGTTATAGCTGGAGCCGCGGGATGTGCTGAGTTCGTTCCCGTGGAAGGAGGTGAGTTCCCAGTCGGTCTTGCCGACCCATGAGATGTTGTCTGTTACTTTCTTTGCCATAGTGAGGCAAAGATAGTCATTTTCCGCGACACGAGCACAGGCGCCCGCGAAGCGTGGTAAAAAGCCCGGCGTTAGGGAGAAAAGTAGGCAGAAAAAAACTATATTTGCAGACATAACCCCTATGAACAAGATTTACGAAATAGTACAGGCATCGGCTGCGCTGGAGGGAAGCACGCTCACTCCGTCGGAGTGCAGGAGACTCCTTGACGAAGGCGTCAGTTCGGAAGGGAAGACCATAGCCGAGCAGCTGCTCTGCCTGAATCTCAGGGCCGCGTACGAAAAGTGTTTCCGCCTTGCCGCCGACCATGAGTTCTGGAGCGTCTACCGCCTTAAGGCCATAGCCGCCGTGGCGCTGCGCGATGCGGGCGTGTCCGCCGAGAACGTTTCGGACGAAGCGGTGCTGCGCAAGGTGTGCGACATGGCAAACAGCCGCCGTCTCCACATAGGAAGCGACTCTCCGGCCGAGCAGTACAAGGCCTCTTTCGAAATCCACTACCTCATATCGGTACACAAACCCTGGGAGGCAGGCAACGACTACATAGGACGCCTGCTGATGAACTATCTGCAGAACGAGTGCCGCCTCGAGCCCACGGTCATACGCCCCTCGAAGCGCGCCGAGTACCTCCGCATCCTGGGAGTCGCCAAGCGCGAGGAGATAGGAGAGGTGTTCGTGAGTTACATGTGCGAGCACTGCTGCGACAAGCCGGAAAAGGAAGCGGAGACACCCAAAGCCGCTCCGACGGAAAGCCCGGCCCCGGCCGCATCTGCCCCCCGTCGTGCCGCCGGCCGCCCCGCGAAGCCGGCCGCGTCCGTTCCCGACATCCCTCAGGCCCGTCCATCGAGCCGCGAAGCCATCCTCGCGCTTCTCAAAAAGAATCCCTACATGAGCACGCGCGACCTCGCGGCCGAAATCGGCATCAGCGCAAAGGGCGTGGAGAAGCAGCTCGGCATACTCAAGGCAAACGGGCAGCTCCGCCGCGTCGGTCCCGACAAGGGCGGAAAGTGGGTGGTTCTGTAGAGACTGCTATCTGTACTCCGAGAACTCGGGGCAGGTGATTTCCCGAACCGTGTCTTTCATGATGTCCTCGTCGCGGGGGCATATCATCAGCACGTCGCCGGCGTCCACCACCATATAATCCTTCAGGCCGCGCAGCACCACGAGCTTGCGTGCTTCGTCGCAATAGACTATGTTGCCGGAGGCGTCCTTGAGGAAACACTTCCCGCGAACTCCGGCGGTGAGGTTGCCGTCGGCGTCCTTGGCCGAATCGTAATCGTAGTAGGCGAGGAAAGAGCCGATGTCGGTCCAGTCGAAATCGCATGGCAGCACGCTGAGGTTGCGGCTCTTCTCCAGCACGGCGTAGTCGATGGAGTTGTTTGGGCTGTCGGAATAGACCCTCTCCACGAAACGCGCCTCGCCGGCACCGCCGAGATTCTTCTGCCAGCCTTTCCAGAGGTTGGTGATTTCGGGGCAGCAGCTGTGCATCTCCTCGCGTATGGCCGAAGCCTTCCAGACGAAGATACCGGAGTTCCAGAGGAATTCCCCGCTGTCCACGAACACCCTTGCGAGCTCTTCGGAGGGCTTTTCGGTAAAGGTCTTGGCCTTCACTGGTTCCCCTATCCTGTAGGCTTCGCTTCCGCCCTCTATCTGCACGTAGCCGAAGTTGGGGTTCGGGCTGGTGGGCACGATTCCCAGGGTGAGCAGGGCGTCCGTTCCGGCCGCGTAATCCATGGCCTTGGAGATGGCCGAGCTGAAACGGGCGTCGGTTCCTATGTAGTGGTCGCAGGCCGTCACCACCATCACCGCCTCGGGATCCATTGCCAGAAGCTTGTAGGTGACGAAGGCGATGGATGTCGCCGTGCCGCGTCCGTAGGGCTCGAGCAGCAGATGGTCGGGCGCGACGTCGGGGAGCTGATCGACGAGAACCTCCCTGTAGCGGGAGAGGGAAACTATGAAGATGCGTTCGGCTGGGAAGAGTTCCAGGGCCCTGCGGTAAGTCTGCTGAACAAAGGAGAGTCCGCTGGTACCTGCCGGAATGAAGGGCTTGGGTTTGTCTTCCCTGCTGATGGGCCAGAAGTTCGTGCCCGAACCGCCGGCCAGAATGACGCAGTATTTATGCATATACTGGAATGAAAGCTTGTGGGTAATAGTTTATGTGTGTATCTGTGTGGTCGAAAACAACTGTCAATATGTCAAAAAACACCTCGCGCTGCCCCAGCCCCGTATTGCCGGAGAGCCATTTGCGGGCGGCTGCAACCAGATGCCTGCGCTTGGCCGCGTCCACGTTCACCGCCGGGTCTGCCATCACGGGCGCCTTACGGCTCTTCACCTCTACAAAATGGATGCCTTCCGGGTCGAGCGACACTATGTCGAGTTCCACCCTTCCGCCCCTCCAGTTGCGGGACAGTATGCTGTGCCCGCGGCTCTCCAGCCAGCGCGCGGCGGCGTCTTCACCGAGTTTGCCGAGCGTGTCCGTCATCCGAAAATCACTATGGTTACTCCAGAGCCTCCGTTACGCACGTCCTCATCGGCCACGGAAGCCACTCCGGGAACGGTCCGAAGGTATTTCTGTATCTCTTCGTGCAGGGCGCCGGTGCCCTTGCCGTGTATGATTCGCACCGACGGCACGTCCACCATGATGGCGTCGTCGATGTAGTGCATCACTATGTCGAGGGCGTCTCCCAGCCTTTCCCCGCGCACGTCCAGCTCGGGTTTGAAGCGCAGCCTGCGTTCAGCGATGGCTGGGTCGCGCACCAGACGCGGCCTTGCTGCCGATGCTCCCGAGGCCTGACGGTATTCGCCCGACGAGATGCGTTCGAGCCCGTCCACCGGGACGGTGCTGTGCAGGTTGCCGATGATGACGGTGGCTTCCCTCCGGGAGATGGTGGCGACCTCTCCCACGAGGCCGCTGGCCTTCACGCGAACCTTTTCCCCCACCTTCAGCGTCTCCTCTTTGCGGGCAGCAGCAGTGGCAGTCGCCCCGGTCCCCGCCCGCCTGCCTCCGGCATCGGTCCGCCTGCGTATCTTCTCTATCTTGCGCTCAATGTATTCGTCCTTGGTCTTCTTCTCGGCAATCGCCCCGAGGAAACCCTGCAGCGACGCCCTTGCGGCTTTGGTGCGTTCCCTGTCGGCCTGGCTCTCGCGGATTTCGCGTATGGTGCGCTCCACCTCGCGCCCGGCCCCCTTCACTATCTGCTCTGCCTCCCTGTGGGCCGCCTCCAGTATGCTCCTGCGCTCCTGCTGGAGGTTCTCCAGCTCCTTCTGGTACTCGGCCGTAACCGACTCCAGTGCGCCCTCGGTGTGCTTCACCTTCTTTATCTTCTCGTCCAGCACCCTGCGGCCCCTGGCTATGCGGCGCAGGTTCCTCTCTATCCCCACGTATTCTTCTCCCGCACGGGCCTCGGCGTCCTTCACGATGCTCTCCGGCAGCCCCGTCTTGCGGGCCATCTCGAAGGCGAAGGAATTCCCCGGCATGCCGGTCTCCAGCTTGAAGAGAGGCTCGATTCTGGCCGCGTCGAACTGCATCGCTCCGTTCACCACGCCTGTCTCGGAGCCGGAAGCGTAGAGCTTGAGGTTGGTGTAGTGGGTGGTTATCACCCCGTACACGCCCCGCCTGTCCAGTTCGGCCAGTATGGCTTCCGCAATGGCTCCTCCCGCCGCAGGCTCCGTTCCGCTGCCGAATTCGTCTATCAGCACCAGGGTGCGGCCGTCGGCGCTCCGCAGCATCTCCTTCATCTCCTTGAGGAAAGACGAATACGTGGAGAGGTCGTTGTCTATGCTCTGGTCGTCGCCTATGGATATCATGATGCGGTCGAAGACCGGCAGTTCGGAGGTTTCCGAGGTGGGCACCAGCATGCCCCACTGGAACATGTACTGCAGCAGGCCAGTGGTCTTGAGGCACACGCTCTTTCCTCCGGCGTTGGGCCCGGAAATCAGCAGTATGTGCTTGGAAGGATTGAGCTCCAGCGAAAGCGGCACCATGGAGCGGCCCTCTTTCGCGAGAGCCTTTTCGAGGAGGGGATGGCGGGCCTTGCGAAGCACCAGGCGCCCGTCGTCGGAAATCACGGGCATGCCGGCGGCGTATTCCATGGCTACCCGGGCCTTCGCCATAAGGAAATCAACTTCGCCTATATACTGGGCCTCCCCTATGATGTCCGGCACGTAGGGCCTCAGGAAATCGCTGAAAGCTATGAGTATGCGCTCGATCTCGAGCTCTTCCTGCGCGCGGAGGGCGAGTATCTCGTTCTCCAGCTCCATCACCTCGAGAGGCTCTATGAAGACGGTCTTTCCCGTTGAGGAAGTGTCGTAAACGTAGCCGGGCACCTTGCGCTTGCTGCCCGCCGCCACGGGAACCAGGTATTTGCCGTCGCGTATGTTGATGCCCGTGTCGGAATCGGCCCATCCTGCCGCCTGCGCCGCCTTCAGCACCGCCTGGGCCTTCTTCGAAAGGGAGGCTTCGGTATTTTTCAGGGCGCGGCGTATCTCCTGCAGTTCGGGCGAGGCGTTGTCGCGTATTTCCCCGTGCCTGTCCAGTATGCTCTCCACGCGCCTCAGCACCTCGGGATAATAGGCCACCGGCTTCACCATGCGGGCAAGTTCCGGATAGACCCCTTCGCGCACGCTCCCGAAGAAGGAGAGTATGCGCCTCACGGTATCCAGCAGCGTTCCGAGCTTTCCGAGACTCAGCACGTCTATGTGGTAAGCACTTTCCTGCAGAGGGGAGAGGAACCCGACGGCATCGATGTATCCGCTGGTGGGGAAGCCCTCCTCGAACATCAGCACCACCCTCATCTCGTCGGTGAGGCGTAGCCTTCGGGCTATCTCGTCGCGGTCGGTGCAGAACTGCTCGTTCAAAGTGCGGGAGGCGGCAAAATCGGTGCTGCAGCGGTCCTGTATGGCCTGTCGCACCCGGTCAAAACCGAGCTTCTGCTCTGTCCTGATGCACTCCTCCACTCCCTATTCCCCTTTCTGGTTCTGCGGTTCGAGCCTGAGCTTCAGCTCGTTCATACCGGCTATCGGAAAGATTTCGCCGTCCCTTACGAACGAGATGGTGCCCCTCTGCTCGCTGACAACAATAACTTCGGCGTCGGTGCGTTCAGTAAGGCCTACGGCCGACTTGTGCCTGAGGCCGTACTTCGCGGGGAGGTCCTTTCGTTCGGTTATGGGAAGGGTGCAGCGGGCCGCAAGGATGCGGTTCCTGCCTATGATGACAGCCCCGTCGTGCAGGGGAGAATTCTTGAAGAAGATGTTTTCGAGCAGACGGCTCCGTATGTCGGCGTCGATGCGGTCGCCCGAGTCCATGATGTCGTCGAGCGGGTTCTTGTGCTGAATGACGATGAGGGCGCCGGTGCGGCTTTCAGCCATGTCGCGGCAGGCCTCCACGATTTCCTTCGCAGCAAGGTTGCCGAGCCCCTCTTCCTTGCGCCCCAGCAGCCTGTTCCACCAGCGGGCTCCGCCGCCGCGTCCCACTCTTCCGAGGAACTGCCTTATTTCGGGCTGGAAGATCACTATCAGCGCTATGGCGCCCACGTTGATCACGGCGTCCATCAGTGCGCTCAGCAGTTTCATGTCCAGGGCCCCGGCCACGAAGCGTATGAGGAACAGCGCCACTATGGCTATGAGTATGTTGAGCGCGCTCGACCCCTTGAGCCAGCGGAACACGACATAGATAATGGCCGCCACGACCACGATGTCGAGCACGTCCATGATCGAAAGATGCAGAAATCCCAGCAGCTCCAGAGGTATCATAGTTTACAAATTTACGAGCAAAGAGAGAGAAAAGCAAATTTACTTGCCGTGCTGCCCATTATTCCAGCCCTTTTTGCAGGAACTCCAGGAAGCCCTCGACGTCGAGGTTGTAGCCGCGCACGGGGGCGAGGAGTTCGCCATCGGGGCTGAGCAGGGCGTAGTTGGGCTGGGCGTTCACGCCGAAACGGCTCCGCACGATGTAGGAGTTCACTCGGCCTATGTCCTTGAGCATGCGCCCGCTTTCGGTGCGCACCCATTCGCTCTCCGGAAGGAGAGACTTGTCGTCGGTGTAAAGGGCCACGAGTATGTAGCGTTCCTTGATTGTGCCCAGCACCCGCGGGTCGCTCCAAACCCGGCTTTCCATTTCGCGGCAGTTCACGCAGCCGTGGCCGGTGATGTCCACGAACACGGGCTTGCCTTCGCGTTTCGCTACGGCCAGTCCTTCCTCGAGGCTGGTGTAGCCGGCAAGTCCGAGCGGCAGCTTTATGCCGTGCCTGTCCACCGTATACGGCTGCCCAGCTTCGGTCTCTTTAACCGGCGCTTCCTTCACCTCTGCGGGCGGAAGATAGCCGGAAATGGCCTTGAGCGGCGCCCCGAACAGGCCCGAAACGAGCCATGCCACGAAAGCGAAGGTCAGAAGGCTCAGCACCAGGCGCGCGGGCGAAAGCTTTTTCTGTTTTTCATCGTACCTGAAACGTATGATCCCGAGAAGATAGAGCCCCATGAGGGTGAAGAGGACTATCCAGATACCGAGGTAAAGGCCGCGCGGGAGTATGCCCCAGTGGTAGGTCTGGTCGGCCACGCTCAGGAACTTCAGGCCCAGGGCAAGCTCGATAAAGCCGAGGCACACCTTCACGCTGTTGAGCCATCCTCCGCTGCGGGGCAGTTTCTTGAGCAGCCCGGGGAACATGGCCAGGAGGGTGAAGGGCAGTGCGAACGCCAACGAGAACGCCAGCATGGTTATCATGGGCGCCCAGAACTCCCCGGCGGTGCTCTTGATGAGAACCGTTCCCACTATGGGACCGGTGCAGGAGAAGGATACCAGCACCAGGGTGAGGGCCAGGAAGAAGATGCCGCCGAGGCTCCCCTTGCCGGCTTTGGAATCGCTGCCGTTCACCCATCTGGAAGGCAGGGTTATCTCGAAGAGCCCGAAGAAGCTTGCCGCGAACACCATGAACACCGCGAAGAACACGAGGTTCGGCAGCCAGTGGGTCGAGAGCCAGTTGAAGATGTCCGCCGTAACCGCGTCGCCGCCTATCGCGCGCGTGAGTATTATTATAATGGAGATGGGAACGGTGTACAGCAGAACTATGAACAGGCCGTAGAGCAGGGCCTTCACGCGCCCCGCCGCCGGATTGTCCTCGCCCTTGATGAAGAACGACACCGTCATGGGCACCATGGGGAACACGCATGGCGTGAGGAGCATCGCGAGGCCCCAGAGTATCGCCTCGAGTATCAGGGCCCAGAGGCCGGAAGCGGTTTCGGGCGCTTCGCTTGCAGGGGGTTCACTTACGGTTTGGGCAGTTTTTGTGAGTAGCCCCCCATTTTCGCCGGGGGCTACACACGTTTCAGGCCCTTTTTGTAAGTGCACCTCAAACTCCCAGTCTATCGGCTGCGAGCACATCGCGTCGTCGCATGCGTGGTAGGTCACCACGCCCGCCACAGACGCCCCCGCACCCGGACTCCCGGCGCCCGAGCCTCCGTCAACCGCCCCCGCCTTCAGCCGCAGCCCGAACACCATCTTGCCGAAGAAAACCTTCTCTCCCTTGAAGTCGGACGCCTTCGAAATCTCGTAGGGGGCCCCGTCGGCCAGCGCCACGAAGTCTTCCGAGAGCGAAAGCGTGGTGGCGTTCTCTGCGGAATCGAGTCCGTAGATATGCCATCCGGGCATGATCGTCCCGGTGAAAACCAGCGCCCCGTCGTCGCCGACGGCCACTTTCCAGCGCACCACGTTGTCCGGCACCTGCGCGAACCCCGCCCCGGAGAGGGCGAAAAGGAAAAATATGCTGAGCAATAAGCGTTTCATCACCTGCAAAAATACTACATATTTTTAGAAGAGACTTGCTTATTGAAAAATTAATCGTATCTTTGCAGCCCCCAAAATTGGGGCTAAGAATTTAACAAACAGTTAACAACCAAAACCAATGCCTGGATTAATTGGAAAAAAGATCGGAATGACATCCGTCTTCGGTGCTGATGGAAAGAACCTTCCATGCACCGTCATCGAGGCTGGTCCGTGCGTTGTCACGCAAATCCGCACTCTCGAAAACGACAAGTACGAGGCTGTGCAGCTTGCCTATGACGAAACTACAGAAAAGCACGCCAGCGCACCGCTCAAGGGGCACTTCGCAAAGGCAGGAGTTACTCCCCGTCGCAAGCTCGCCGAATTCCCGGCCGACTTCAAGAGCGATCTGAAACTGGGCGACACCCTCACCGTTGAGGACATCTTCAAGGATGTTCCCTACGTGGACGTCGTCGGCACTTCCAAAGGTAAGGGGTTCCAGGGTGTTGTGCACCGCTACCACTTCCGTGGTGTCGGTGATGCCACCCACGGTCAGTCCGACCGTCAGCGTCACCCCGGTTCTATGGGCGCATCCTCATGGCCGTCCCGCGTTCTTCCCGGAATGCGCATGGCAGGCCACATGGGCTGCGACCGCGTAAAGGTCTTCAATCTTCAGATTGTCAAGATCATTCCCGAGAACAACCTTCTCATTGTCAAGGGTTCCGTACCCGGAGCCAAGGGTTC
The DNA here is from genome assembly GCA_024691765.1 of Bacteroidales bacterium. Classification (GTDB taxonomy): domain Bacteria; phylum Bacteroidota; class Bacteroidia; order Bacteroidales; family UBA932; genus Cryptobacteroides. Next base: position 15,781 of record JAILNI010000003.1, read on the forward strand.
TTATCTTTTACTGGAGGCATAAACCATGGATCTGAACGTACTTAAAATCGACGGCAGCCTTTCCGGAAAGAAGGTCACTCTCGACCCCGCCGTTTTCGGAATCGAGCCCAACGACCACGCCATCTATCTCGACGTAGTCCAGTATCTTGCACATCAGAGGCATGGCAACGCCAAGAGCAAGGACCGCAGCGAAGTTGCCTACAGCACCAAGAAAATGGGTCGCCAGAAGGGCGGCGGCGGAGCACGTCACGGCTCCATCAAGGCCGGCACCTATGTGGGCGGCGGCAGCATCTTCGGACCCAAGCCCCGCTTCTACGGCGGCAAGCTCAACAAGAAGGTCAAGAGCCTGGCCCGTTGCTCGGCTCTCAGCTATAAGGTGAAGGAAAGCGCTCTCACCCTCGTGGAGCCCTTCGAAATGGAGGCCCCCAAGACCAAGGAGTTCGCAGCCATCATCGCAGCCCTCAAGGCCGGAGACCGCAAGGTTCTCTTCGTCCTTCCGTCCAACTCGGACAACATCTTCCTTTCTTCCCGTAACCTTCCTTACGTGAATGTCATCACCGTCGACGAAATCAACACCTACGCCATTATGAACTCCAACCATGTGGTGATGGTGGACGGCGTGCAGGACATTCTCTCCGAGAGGAAAAAATAATCTGCAGCAATGGGAATTTTAATTAAGCCTATAGTAACTGAGAAGCTTACGGTTCAGGGCGAAAAGTTGAACCGCTACGGTTTCGTGGTAGACCGCGACGCCAACAAGCTTCAGATAAAGGACGCGGTGGAGAAGGCATACGGCGTGAACGTCGCTTCCGTCAACACCGTGAACTACCATGGCAAGCGCAAGAGCCGCTATTCCAAGAGCGGTATCATCCGCGGCCGCATGAACCACTTCAAGAAGGCCTATGTCACCCTCGCAGGCGAGGATAAGATAGACTTCTACGCTAACATATAGGAGGCTGAGAAATGGCAGTTAAGAAATACAAACCGACCACTCCCGGACAGAGGAACAAGGTCATCAGCGCCTTCACCGAGATTACGGCGAAGAAGCCGCACAAGTCATTGCTCGAGCCCCTGCATGGCACCGGCGGCCGCAACAACACCGGCCAGCTCACCATGCGCTATATCGGCGGTGGTCACAAGAAGATGTACCGCGTCATCGACTTCCTCCGCAACAAGGACAACTGCACCGCTACGGTCCGTACCATCGAGTACGATCCCAACCGTACCGCCCGCATAGCCCTCGTTCAGTATGAGGACGGCGAGTATCGCTACATCATCGCCCCCGAAGGACTCAAGGTGGACCAGGTAATCGCCTCCGGCAGCGGCGTCGCTCCCGAAGTCGGCAATTGCCTCCCCCTTTCCGAAATTCCTGTCGGTACACTCGTTCACAATATCGAACTCCGTCCCGGTCAGGGTGCCACCATGGCACGCAGCGCCGGTGCGTTCGCACAGCTCGCCGCCCGTGAGGGCAACCACGCGGTGCTCCGCCTGCCCTCAGGCGAAACCCGTATGGTGCTGGTAAGCTGCCGCGCCACCGTGGGCACCGTCTCCAACGGCGACCACAATCTGGAAAGCTACGGTAAGGCAGGACGTTCGCGCCACCTCGGCCGCAGGCCGCACAACCGCGGCGTCGTCATGAACCCGCACGACCACCCGATGGGCGGCGGTGAAGGACGTGCCTCCGGCGGCCATCCGCGTTCGCGCAAGGGTCTCCCCGCAAAGGGCTACAAGACCCGCAACCCGAAGGCCACTTCCAACAAGTTCATCATTGAAAGAAGGAAAAAATAAACAGGAATTATGAGTCGTTCACTTAAAAAAGGACCATACATCCAGGAAGCCCTGGAAAAAAGGATTCTTGCCATGAATGAAGGTGGCAAGAAGAAAGAGGTGGTCAAGACCTGGAGCCGCTCCAGCATGATCTCCCCTGATTTCATCGGCCATACTGTCGCGGTTCATAACGGGAACAAGTTCATTCCTGTTTATGTTACCGAACAGATGGTTGGACACAAGCTCGGCGAGTTCGCCCCCACCCGTATCTTCCGGGGTCACTCCGGCAATAACAAGTAATAAGCTATGGGACAGAGGAAAAGACTTATGGCCGAACGCCTCAAGGAGGTGAAGAAGACCACAGCAATCGCCAAGCTTAACGACAACCCCACTTCTCCGCGCAAGATGCGCCTCGTGGCTGACACTATCCGCGGAGTCGAGGTCAACAAGGCCCTCGACCTCCTGCACTTCAGCAAGCGCGAGCCGTCCATCAAGCTGGAGAAGCTCCTGCGCAGCGCCATCGCCAACTGGGAAGCCAAGAATCCCGACAACGCGAAGGAGCTCGACAACGGCAACGTTTATGTAAAGACCATTATGGTTGGCGAAGGCCGCACCATCAAGCGCGTGCGCCCCATGCCTCAGGGCAGGGCCGGCCGCATCCGCAAGCGCAGCAACCACGTCACCATAGTTCTCGATGTCAAACCCGCAGCAGAGGAGGCAAAGTAAAATGGGACAGAAAACCAATCCTATCAGCAACAGAATCGGTATCACCCGCGGTTGGGATTCCAACTGGGCCGGTGGTAACTATGCCGAGAAGATAGCGGAAGACTACAAGATCCGCCAGTATCTGGGCAACCGTCTTGCAAAGGCCGGCCTCAGCCGCATCGTCATCGAGCGCACCCTCAAGCTCATCACCGTCACCATCTATGCGGCCCGTCCCGGTTTCATCATCGGCAAGGGCGGCACCGAGGTCGACAAACTCAAGGAAGAGCTCAAGAAGGTCACCGGCAAGGAGGTGCAGGTCAATATCTACGAGGTGCGCCGTCCCGAAGTGGACGCCCACATCGTGGCCGACAGCATCGCCCGCCAGATCGAGGGCCGCGTGTCCTACCGCCGCGCCATCAAGATGGCCATCGCCAACACCATGCGTGTGGGCGCAGAGGGCATCAAGGTGCAGATCAGCGGCCGTGTAGGCGGTGCCGAAATCGCCCGTAGCGAGATGTTCAAGGAAGGCCGCACTCCGCTGCACACCTTCCGTGCCGACATCGACTACGCTCTTGCAGTTGCACGTACCAGCATGGGTGCCCTCGGCATCAAGGTCTGGATCTGCAACGGCGAGAAGTACGGAAAGCAGGATCTTACCCCCGCCGCTTTAGCAGCCGCCAACGCGCAGGCTGCCGGCGCAGGCCGTAGCGGTGGCAGGGGAGACCGTCGTCCCCGTCGTGACGGAGACCGTGGCGGCCGTGACCGCCGTCCCCGCCGCGACAACTAGCGGAGCGGACTCCCCGTCAGGTCGGTTAAACCCGGCCGTAAAACAGAACCCTGGCCTCCCGCAGGCCGGGGTTTTTCTTTTTTTCGTTATATTTGCACTTACGAACAAATAACCGATAACCATGTCCGAAAAGAACTTCAGGGTCGAAAGCGACCTGCTCGGGGAACTCCAGGTTCCCACCGATGCCTACTACGGCGTTCAGACGCAGCGGGCGCTCAACAATTACAGGATTTCATCCGTGAAGATGTACCACTATCCCGAGTACATAATCTCCATAGCATACGTGAAGATGGCGGCGGCCGAAGCCAATGCGCGCCTGGGCGTGCTGGACCGCAAAATTGCGGATGCCATAGTGGCGGCCTGCCGGGAGATAGTGGACGGGAAACTGCATGACCAGTTCCCCGTGGACATGATGCAGGGCGGCGCCGGCACCTCTGTGAACATGAACGCCAACGAGGTGATAGCCAACCGAGCCCTCGAACTTCTCGGCCATAAAAAGGGAGAGTACCAGTATTGCTCGCCAAACGACCACGTGAACTGCGCGCAGTCCACCAACGACGCCTATCCTTCGGCTTTCCGCTACACCTTCGTGCGCATGAACCGCAAGCTGGAGGCGTCGCTGAAGGAGCTTATCGGCTCGTTCCGCGCAAAGGGCGAAGAATTCAAGCACGTGCTCAAGATGGGCCGCACCCAGCTTCAGGACGCAGTTCCCATGACTTCCGGCCAGGAGTTCTGCGCCTTCGCCGACAACCTCGAGGAGGAACTTGCGAACCTCGAGCGCAACGCCGTGCTCCTCAAGGAGATCAACATGGGCGGCACCGCCATAGGCACCGGCCTCAACGCAGTTCCGGGCTTTGCCGAGCTCTGCACGAAGCTCATGTCCGAGTTCACCGGCGACGAGTTCGTGGTGGCGCCCAACCTCGTGGAGGCGACTCCCGATACCGGAGCGTACGTGAGCTATTCGGCTGCGCTCAAGCGTCTGGCCATCAAGCTCTCCAAGACCTGCAACGACCTTCGCCTGCTCGCATCCGGCCCGCGCTGCGGCCTGCACGAGATTAACCTTCCTCCCATGGCGCCCGGTTCGTCCATCATGCCGGGCAAGGTGAATCCAGTCATCCCCGAAGTAACCAACCAGGTTTGTTTCAAGGTAATAGGCAACGACACCTGCGTGGCCTTCGCCGCGGAAGCCGGGCAGCTGCAGCTGAACGTCATGGAACCGGTTATCGCCGAGAGCATACTCGAGAGCCAAACCTGGCTGATGAACGCCATGGATACCCTGCGCACAAGGTGCATCGACGGCATCACCGTGAATGCCGACCACTGCTACGAGATGGTTAAGAACTCCATCGGCATCGTGACCGCCCTCAATCCCTACATAGGCTACAAGGCCTCCACCAAGGTGGCCAAGGAAGCCCTCGAAACTGGCCGCAGCGTCTACGACCTCGTGCTCGAGCACGGCTTCATGTCGAGGGAGAAGCTCGACGAGGCGCTCAATCCCGAAGCAATGACCACCTCCCACGAATTCATAAAGTAAGCGCAGATATGAAAAAGCTCCTGATAATCGCGGCTCTGCTGCTGAGTGCGGTTTCCGCAAGTGCGCAGTACTTCGATTTCTCTTCCAACAGGAACCGCTATGAGCTTGGCCTGAATCTCGGCCAGATGGCTTACAACACGCAGTACGCCCGTTTCGGCATGGGCGTGAACCTTCTCGCCTGGGGCGTATATCTCGACTTCAACACCACCGAAGCCCAGCACAAGTACGACGACCGCATAGGCAACTACGAGTGGAACGACGACGAGTTCTTCAGCTTCAATCTGGGCTACCAGTTTCCCGTCCTCTCATGGCTCCGCGTGATGCCGCTTCTGGGTTATGCCCAAACCAACGAGGGTATAACCTACGGCGACACCCTGAACGTGAGCGGCGGCGAGAGTTCGAGCACGCTGTATCACACCTACAAGGTCACTCCCGGCTCGCGCGTGCACCGCTTCAACTTCGGCGGCGGCATATCGGTGCAGCCCCTCAAATGGTTCAGTATCAACCTCGCCTACACCCGCCACGCCATCTACGGCGGTATCGCCTTCAACTTCGGCGCCCTCACGTCGGGCCAGGGGGAATGAAGCCCGGCGGGGGCATTGCTCACCTTTGCATATTGACTTGTTTGCTTATATGAAAGAATTCTTTAGAAAGATTGGCATCCTGGCGGTGTCGTTGCTGTTCGCATGCTGCGGAAATCCTCCATCTGCTGCGGATCGTCATCGGCGTTCGGGCCGTTGTTCACGGCGTTCATAGGCTTGACGGGTCCCTTGATTGCCGACGGGTCGACGGTGGCCTTCACCAACACGGAAGAGATATCCGGATGCGTTTTCCGGGCCTGCGCGCCTGCCGCAACGAGAATCAAAACGAATGCAAAGAGTATCTTTTTCATGGCGTCTGTCTGTTACCATCCGTGCTTCCGGATGAATTCCAGCTCTCTGCCGTATGCGCGTACGTCAAAAGAGGTATTCGTTCCTCCGGAAGAAGACGAACCGATTGTCTTTGTTTCCTTGTCCAGACCAAGCGCACTGCCGATCTTGGCAAAGATTACGACAACGGCAATCAGGACTATTCCATAAATAAAGTAGGCAAATATCGCCGATACGGCAAGGGATTGCCTCATGACCCCGACAAGGGTCAACGAAGCTACCATGCTTGCGGGAATACAGGTAAACAATGAAGAGAAGTTCACATGGGCCTTGCCCAGAAGAACAAGGATATAGAGAACGGGAAGGGCGGCAAATGCCACGATGCTCCATATGTTGCGTTCCCAGAAGTGCATCATCAGAACACTGGAGAGGTATGACAGGCAAATGACGATGACAAGTATATTAAACTGTCCCCAGCGCATCTTGGAGCTGTTCGGATGTACATTTTTTCCGTGTGGGCCAGGAAGGAAGATCAGAGATACAGCCGGATACAATATAATAAGGGCAATTCTCAGAATCCAATTCCATACGGGTTGCTCCGGAGAGCGGGCAAGAAACCAGCTGCCCTCCCAGTAGCCCATGGCACAAACCAGCCATCCCCAGGCCGCAATCAAGGCAATGTTCAACACTATGCCTATTGCATTGACCCAGTAATTGCGATACCACATAAAGATTGCCGCCACAATCCCCGCGACGAGCAAAACCATCCAGGCGCGCGGGTCTGTCATCCACGCCTGCATGTAATCTGGAAACAATACCGGAACACTCATATTCTGTGCATTACTATATCCTATCAAAAGTACAAATATGCGAAAAAAAACTGGCAGAAAAAGATTACCTTTGAAAGTTGATACTTCGGAAAGTATGGCCAGCAATTCAGACTTCGCACAATACATCGTCGACCAGTGCTCGGGCGCTGGTGAAATCGCAGTAAGGAAGATGATGGGAGAGTACTGCGCCTATTGTGACGGTATTATCTTCGGGCTCATATGCGACAACAACTTATATGTGAAGGTGACAGAGCCAGGGCGTGCCGTCCTGAAGGAAGTCGTCCTGCGGCCGCCGTATAAGGGCGCAAAGGACTATTTCTACATCAGCGATGTGGATGACCGCGACTACCTTGCCGCGCTCATCAAAGCCACTCTTCCGGCACTTCCCAAACCGAAGCCGAAGAATCCAATGAAGTAAACACAACTTCACATCACAACTCATATATAATCTGGCGCATTCTATAAGGCCGGTGTGTCTAACGTCCCGTTTCTTGGGACGTTAGACACAAAAACGGCCAAAAATGATCCTAACGTCCCGTTATTTGGGACGTTAGGATCACCTGCGTCGTTCTATCAGTGCCTCAGATGGGGGTAAAGATATATGTGATTATCGTTGGTTATTGTGAGTTTATTGTGGACTATTTAATGTGATGAGCCACAAGCGGTTACATCTTAAATATTTGAGATGAAATTATCCCCGGAAAATGTGGCCAAATGTGGCCAATTTCTGGGGATTGTGGTCAAAACGTGGTCGACTAAAACAGGCAGTTTTCTGCGCTCTTGGCAATGTCATCAGCGTATTCATCCAGAGACAAACGCACATATCTCTTGAAGGTATCATACTTCGTGTGACCGCTGAGTTTCATCATAAACTCAATGGAGAACTTCCCGGAGAGATAGACATTGGTTATAAAGGTACGACGCGCAGTGTGCAGGGAAACCATTTTCCACTGCAATCTCTCCAAGTATCTCTGGACCAAGGGCTACTATAGTTATGGGCTCTTCCTCGATTATGTTCAGTTTTTTAAGCAAGATATCTTTTTCTATCTTTGCATTAATGGACGCCATTGTCCGTTTTTTGTCGTTATGAGGCGCTGTTTCATTCTCTTCATTGTTGTGTTTTTTTCATGTGCCGCTATATCTTGTGGCAAAGAGGAAGGATATGAGTCGCTTTCCTACGTGGATCCGTTGATCGGGACTTGTGGGGAAGGAACGCAGTATGGTGGAATGATGCCGATGGCCGGCGTTCCGTTCGGTTCCATCCAGTGGGTGCCGATGACCCGGCTCACCGAGGTGGGCGTGCTAAGTTACAATGAAGCGGACACGCTTTTGCTGGGCTATATCGGCGCCCGGCAGCCTGCCATTTGGATGGGAGAGTGGGGGCAAGTGTCCTTCCAGCCTCAGATAGGGGCGGAACCTGTCTTGGAATACGAGCGGCGGGGGCAAGTCCTGGAGGAGCAGGAGTATACTCCGTATTCCGGCCGGGTCAAAGCCGGCGGCATCGAGACGCGCTATGCCGGCAGCGCACATGCTGCCATCTACGAAATATCGGCCGCAGACCATCTGGTCATTGACGCTTCACGCATTTGCCGGGGCAAGGCATCTAACCCGTCACCTCTTCCGGGGCATCTGGAATTCTCTCCGGATGGCAGGAGCGCTTCAGGCTGGAACAGCGATCTTTTCGATGGCCATCATACCAGTCCCAAGCCGAATTTCAGGGGCTATTTCTATATAGAATTTTCCCGCCCTGCCGTCCGGACGGACGTGTCCGGCGATTTGGAGGATGAGTGTCGGGGGTATGCCAGTTTCGGCGGCCGCACGGCTCCGCTGACAGTCCGGCTGGGCGTTTCCCTTCTCAGCGTCGAGCAGGCTCGGGCCAATCTTTCTGCGGAAATCGGCAGGAAGAGCGTGCGTCAGGTCTCCAATGCTTCCCGGAAAGCCTGGGCATCCGAGTTCAGCAAGCTCAGCATTGATGCCTGTGAAGAAGTCAAGACTATTTTTTACACAGGACTCTACCACGCATTGCTCTATCCCCGGAAGATAGACGAAGGAGGTCGTTATTGGTCTGCTTTCGATGACAAGGTCCACGAAGGTAACATGTACACCTGCTGGTCGATGTGGGATACCTACCGTGCCGAGCATCCGCTTCTCTGTCTGCTCGTCCCTGAGCGGATTGACGAGATGATGCAGAGCCTCATTGAAATGTATCACGAAGGCGGATGGCTTCCGAAATGGCCCAATCCCGGCTATACCGGCATTATGATTGGTTCTCCGGCCGAGACCATTCTTGCACAGGCCTGGGCCGAGGGTTTCCGCGGGTTCGACCTGCAGGAAGCCTATGCCGCGGTGAAGAAGAACGCAACCGTTCCGCAGGAGGGCGATACGACATGCATGTGGAAAGACAGGGGCTGCTTCGGAGATACGCCCGAGACTCGCGGAGGGCTTACGCGTTACCAGACCATTGGCTATGTTGCTGGCGACGAGACCCGTGAATCGGTCTCCCGCACCCAGGATTTCGGCCTGCAGGACCTGGCAGCAGCCATTCTGGCAGATGCTGCCGGTTATCCGGACGACGCCGCTTATTTCCGCGGGCGGTCCTTCAATTATCGCAATCTCTGGAATGCGGACAGGCAACTGTTTCTGGCGAAGACGGTTTCCGGAGAGTGGATCAAGCCGTCCTATCGTGACTTCTGTGAGTGCAAGGAATCGACGGCTCTCTGGTGCGTCCCTTACGACGTGGACGGTCTGGCAGAGCTGATGGGCGGATGCGATGCGTTCGAATCCCGTCTGGACGAGTTCTTCGAGAAGTATTTCTGGGTGCCGGAGCGTGGGAACAAATCCCTTCACGGGAACGAACCCAGCCACCACATCGCTTATCTGTACAACCGGATCGGCCGTCCGGAGAAGACCCAGGCCCGTGTCCGGGAGATCTTGTCCTGTTCCTATTCCACTGAGCGCAAGGGCTTCGACGGGAATGAAGACTGCGGACAGATGAGCGCCTGGTATATCATGTCGTCGCTCGGCCTGTATATGCTCAACCCGGCGGACGGCTGGTATGAGATCGGTGCGCCGTGTGTGCGGGAGGCTACGCTCAAGACGGGGAATCCATATGAGCCCGTCGAACTGCACATCGTGGTCAAGAATCTGTCTCCGGACATAACACGTTTGAAAAGCGTCACGTTCAACGGTCGCCCGCTGGATGACTGGAGAATCCACCACGATGAACTCATCCGTGGCGGCGAACTTTGTTTCGAATACTGATCTGTTCCGCTGGAAATACCGTATGCTTGACAGTCTATCTGACTCTTTACCCGGCAATTACGGCGACCATTATTTCTGGTATCAATGCATTTTCAGATTGGAAGCGTGGTACTCTTGAATCCATTTGGTGGTATGTTATAGCCGCATTGATTCTTTATGCTGTTCTAACTATCAGCAGATATCTTGTCTATAGAAAACGGAAATAATTAGATTCCAATTAATCGGTGTTTCCGCAGGAATATTTTGTGTTAACACTATATCGGATGTAATTATGGGTAATAACGTCATATCATCAACATTGAAATCCCTGCGGAAGAAGCATGGACTTACGGAGGTGGATTTGGCAATGTAATCCGGCGTCGGTTTGAACTTCGTGCGTGAATTGGAGCAGGGTAAGGTTACGGTCCGGATGGACAAGGTCGCCCAGGAAATCAATGTCTTTCGTCGGACGAGCCTTGAACTTTTCGTAGGCGAAGAGAAGTGCACTTCCTTTCAGGCAGAAGTTATCCCGATACTGGCTCATCGACAGCCGGTACAACATCCGCTCTTGGATGTATCTGAGCAGAACTTGCATATATTCGGTCCCGGGCTCTGAATTCCTGATGTTCAGGAGTTTCGCCCGAACTGACTTTGCTACATTTTTATTTTCCATATTACAGCCCCATTTCAAGGTATTGTCTAATTGTTGACAGCACTCTCATTTGTTTTGCGTAATCCATAAGACGGGAAATGTTACGATCCTTGCGCTTGAGATAGTTCCTAAGAATCTCAACAGCCACCTCCGTCCCGATCTTGTTGCGAAACTTTACGGCGTCGCAGACGCTTTTCTCGATGCAGAAAATCTTAACCTTATGATTGGCAATGTCAGCTTCTTCAACGCCCATCGTGCAATATTTCTCTTCCCAATAGCAGAGAACGATGCCTGAAATCTCTGGAACCACCACTTTCCTGTGTTTTTCAATAGCGACGTAGAATCCGTCAGGGACTTGTGTGGTAAGACCATAATAATCCCATGCGGAATACATGCAAACTACACCGCCGGGGACGATTCTTTCGACATCGACCATTGTGGTGGCCAGTTCTTCAGGGAGAATGTACACACCATTCTTGAGCCTGATGACATTGCCAGACTTGATGTCTTTGTTGATTCCATAGTAAGCCCTGGGTTCACGTAGTTCATGGGTCCGTATCGTTCCTCCGCTTGCAGAAATATCTTGATAAAACTTGGCCATAGGCATTAATTTGCGACAAATATACGGCTAATTATTGAAACGGCCGTAGTTTTTTGTAATTTGTTTCAAATTATAATTGGCCAAATGGGTGAATAATATTTGGCCATCTGGGTGAATGCAAAAAAGAAAGACCTTGTAAGTGATAGGAAATCATCATCTTGCAAGGTCTTGTTGTGCCCCGGGCGGGGGAAGATTACAGCTTCAAAGTCACTTGCTCTCGGATGTCCCGGGAACTGGCGGCGGCGCCGGCGGAAAGGTTGATCTGTTCGGTCGGGATGGGAGCGAAGCCCTTCGTGATTTCGAAACGCTTGCCGTAACCGCCGTTGAAATCGCTGGCGTGGTTCGTGCTCTTTCTGCCCTTGAAGTAGCACTCGACGCCATCCTGCTTGTCCAGCGCGGCTTTGGCATACGCTACTCCATATCGGCGCAGGTCTCCGAGCCGAACGCCTTCGAATGCGAGCTCCCAGCGGCGCTCGTTGCGGAGGTTTTCTTCCGTCAGCGCGATGGCGGGCAGACCGGCACGGGC
>JAILNI010000038.1 GCA_024691765.1 Bacteroidales bacterium
GGGCCAGTTGTCGTCATAGGCGATGCGGCACAGAAGTTCGAAGCCCTGCCCGGGCGCCCTGACGCTGGTTCCCACCGATTCATACAGTGCTGCCCGGAAGCGGCCTCGATGCTTGTTCCGGCCATGCGAAAACTGCAAAAAAAAGAGTTCGAAGACCTTGCGTACTTCGAACCCTTCTATCTGAAACAGTTTATCGCAACCGTTCCGAAAAAACTCTTCTAAAGCCTGTCGAGCTGGCGCCTCAGGCCTTTTTCTCCGTCGATACGATCGAGCTTCCCCTCTGAAATGAGGAAGGAGGCCGGAACGTCTGCGACGTTGTAACTCACCATGCTCTGGCCCGTGCGGTCGTAAACGTTTATCCACGGAAGCTTCTGTGAGGCCACTACCGACGCCCACTCCGTCTTGTCCGACGCCACAGCTACGGCATAAATCTCAAAACCGCGGGATGCATAACGTTCATAAATGGGCTTGAGCACGTCCAGGTTGAACATCTTATGATCGGCCACGGCGGGCGACCAGAAATGGACCAGGACTGCCTTGGAACCCGACGCAATTTCGGTAAGTGATTTGGGATTTCCGTCCATTCCCGGAAGCAGAATCTCGGGAAAGGCCATTTCCTGAGCTCCGCTGAGCCTGCGGCGCAGTTCCAGGGCGCCCTCGCGGCGCTGCGTTTCTTTCTCGAGCGCTTTCACGTAAGCCGATTCGGGATACACGGTCTTGAGGCTGTCGACCACTCTGCGGAATAAAAGCGCGTCACCGGGCTGGCCGAACACCGGAGTATATTCATTGAGGCTTTCGTAGAGTACCGGCACGCAAACGAGGCTCTTCGGATGCGTCACCACGAAGGCGACGTCTTCGCGGTAATGCTTCACGAAGGCTGCGGCCATCTCCCTGTTCTTTCCGCTCTGGGCGTCAAGCGCCGCCATCTCGGAAGCGAAGGCCGCAAACGCGGAATCCGTCTGCTTGAGCAGCTGCGAATCCTCCGAACCATCGACGGTGTAAGCCCCGAGCGTATCAGCCTCCACCTTAACCCTGTCGCCTTTATGCAGCAGCAGCGAAGCAAGACGGACACCACCGGAGTACAGGTATACGAATTCGGGCTTGCCTTCGGCGACTTCGAGCGAATAGCTCATAGAACCGTCGGATGCCGTCTTCAAGGTGTCGAGCACCTTCCAGGAGTTGATTTCAAGCAGGCGGACCTCGACGTCACGCCCCGGCGCGTCTTTCAGCACGAGGTCCACACGCGCCTTGGGAGTGCAGGCCGCGAGCGCCAGCGCCGCCGAAAAAGCGGCCGCATACAGGAGCTTACAGCTTTTCATATTCGGCAAGTATGGCTTTGGCGATGGACGCCATTTCTTCCTGGGAAATCTCAGGGCGCTTCTTGCGGAAATCGAGATCACCCTCGGTCTGCAGAGGCACCAGGTGTATGTGGGTGTGGGGAACTTCCATTCCGAGCACCGCGACTCCCACCCTCTTGCAGGGAACGGCAGCCTTGATGGCCTGCGCCACCTTACGGGCAAACGCCCAGAGGCCTTCGTAGGTTTTCGGGTCCAGGTTGAAGATATAGTCATCCTCCACCTTGCGGGGAATTACCAGGGTGTGGCCCGGGGCAAGGGGGTTGATGTCAAGGAAAGCGTAGAAGTCTTCGCTTTCGGCCACCTTGTACGATGGTATTTCGCCTGCGGCGATGCGGGTGAAGATGGTTGCCATGGGATTAGAAGCTGATTTCGAGGATTTCGAACTTGATTGCGCCTGCGGGCACCTGTGCCTCTACGACCTCTCCCTTGCCGTGGCCGATGAGGGCCTTGGCGATGGGAGTGGTGGCGGCGAGCTTGCCCTTGGAGAAGTCGGCTTCCTTTTCGCCGACTATGGTGAAGGTCATGATAGCGCCGGCATTCAGGTTCTTCACCTTCACGGTGTTGAGCATCTGCACTTTATCCGTTCTGATCTGCGACGCATCCACTACCTTTGCATTTGCTATTGTGTCCTGAAGATTTGCGATTTTGAGCTCCAGGAGGCCCTGTGCCTCACGGGCGGATTCGTATTCAGCATTCTCGGAGAGGTCGCCCTTCTCGCGCGCCTCGGCAATCTGCGCAGCGATTACCGGGCGCTGTGCTATGGCCTCTTCCAGTTCTTTCTTGATCTTGTCGAGCCCTTCCTGGCTCATGTAGTGTACTTGTGGCATAAGGTATAGTCAAATAAATGAGTTCTGCCGCTGGAGGCAGAACCCTTGTTCGTTCTTTTGCAAAGATAGGATATTTATTTCAAACTAGCAATAATGGGCTTTCGAAGCGCTCAACTGAAGGGAAGGATTGTGAGCTGGTGCGATGTGGAAGGAATGTATCTCTCGAGCAGGTCTTCCGTGCGGATCTTCACGAAACATGTGGCTGTGCCGTCAGTGCAGGCGAACCACTCGCTGTCCGCCACGGCCTGGTCCATGACAAGATGAACGTCCTTCGCCTGCGGGAGGACTGCGCTGAGTATGGTCGTGGCGCCGACCTTCACGCCGGTGAGTTCCTCCAGTTTCTCCGCCGAAGCGAAAGACACACGGGGAATCCCCAGGGCGCCGCAGAACTCGCGCGTCACAAACGGCCTGTCATCCGTCGTTACATAAAGGTAGAACTCAGTCTGCTGACGGTTGCAGACGAAAACAGTCTTCACTATCCGGACCCCGATCCTGGCATCTATATGCCGGCAATCCTCCATGGTAATGCCCGGATCGGTGTCCACCCGCTCAAACGGAATGCCCAGCGTGGCAAAGGCTTCATAAACCTTCTGCTGCAGCGGACTGGCGAAGACCGGCGGCGGAGTGGTTATGGGGTCGCTGACGTAAAACATGGAATTATAATGTGAAATGCTTATAGTTGAGCACTTCAATCATTCCTGCCGTATTCTCAAAATCCCCGGCATATACAACTGCCCTCCTTTTTACAGGAGCCTT
>JAILNI010000007.1 GCA_024691765.1 Bacteroidales bacterium
ACCGGCGACCGCATGGGCATGCTGGCCACCGTCATCAACTCCCTCGCCCTGGCGTCGGCCCTTCGCAGCGAAGGCATAAACGCCGAAGTCTTCACCGCTACGCCGATGGAGCCGATAGCCAAAGGCTACGTGCGCGAATCCGCGGCCAAGGTCCTCGACGAAGGCGGAGTGGCCCTAATCGCCGGAGGCACCGGCAATCCCTTCTTCAGCACCGACAGCGGAGCAGCCCTCAGGGCCCTCGAAATCGGGGCGGACGCCCTGCTCAAGGGCACCCGCGTCGACGGAGTCTACACCGCCGACCCCGAGAAGGACCCCGACGCTCGCAAGTACGACGAAATCACCTTCCACGAGTGCCTGGTGAACCGCCTGCACGTAATGGACCAGACCGCGTTCGCCCTCTGCGAGCAGGGCCCGGTTCCCATCGTGGTGTTCGACATCAACCAGACGGGCGCACTCCTTCGTCTGCTCGAAGGCGAGAAGATAGGCACGCTGGTGCATGCATAAGAGATAATAAAACGATAATCAATATGTTAGACGAAAGATCAAAACAGATCCTCGACAGCGCCGACGAGAAGATGCAGGAGGCCGTTATGTTCCTTGAGGAAGACCTCAAGAATTACCGCCTCGGCAAGGCCAACCCCACCGTCTTCAACCCCGTGCTGGTGGATTACTACGGCACCAAGACTCCGCTCCCGCAGATGTCTTCAATTACCGCCCCGGACGCCAAGACCCTTGTCATCCAGCCTTGGGACAAGAGCATGATAGGCAAGATAGAGAAAGCCATCATGGACGCCAACATCGGTCTCACTCCCCAGAACAACGGCGAGATTATCCGTTGCACCGTTCCGGCCCTCACCGAGGAGCGCCGTCGCGAGCTTGTGAAGAAGGCTAAGGCTACCGGCGAGAACGCCAAGGTAGTGGTTCGCAACGAGCGCCGCGACGCCATGGACCTGCTCAAAAAAGCCCAGAAAAACGAGGGTATGAGCGAGGACACCGAGAAGGAAGCCGAGGGCGAGGTGCAGAAAATCACCGACAAGAACATCAAGGCCATCGACGAACTCGTGGCCGCCAAGGAGAAGGAAATCCTCACGGTGTAAATTCCCGGCCCGGCATCCCGGCGAGAGCGCATGCTGATACAGAGATTGATTCTTTCGCGCGCTGCCAGGGCCTGGCGTAAGGCTCCCGGAGCGTCCGTTCCCACCGTATGCGTGGGCAACATCACCGTCGGCGGCACCGGGAAAACCCCTCATACCGAACTCATACTGCGACTTTTACAGGAGAGCGACCGCTGGGGAAACAGCAACCTTGCGGTGCTGTCGCGCGGGTATAAGCGCAAAAGCAAGGGCTTCCAGATCGTCAAGCGCGACTCCACGGCCGCCTTTGCCGGCGACGAGCCCCTGCAGATGGCCCGCAAATTCCCCGCGGTGACGGTGGCTGTAGACAAGAACCGCGTGGAGGGCTGTGAAAGGCTGGCCTCGGGAGCGGATGGTTCCGACGGGCGGCAACCCATCGATATCATCGTTCTGGACGACGCTTTCCAGCATAAAAAGCTACACGCCAGCCTCAACATAGTGCTGGTGAACTACAGCCGGCCTCTCGATACCGACCGCCTGCTGCCCTTCGGCAGGCTGCGCGACCTTCCCTCGAGAATTGCCGATGCCGACATCGTAATCGTGACCAAGTGCCCGTCGGTACTCGAAGAGGGGGAAAGGGAAGCCTGGCGCGAAAGGCTCGAAGAGTCGGCCGGCGGAGAAGGTTTTCTGGACGGAGTTCCGATACTCTTCACCACGGTGGAATACTGCGAGCCCGTTCCCGTCTTCCCGGAAGCGGACACGCGCTACAATTATTCGAAGACTGCGCTGCTCTTCAGCGGAATCGCCGACGACACCCCGCTTCGGGCGCATCTGAGCGACACTTACAAGATTGTCGGGGCCATGAAGTTCCCCGACCATCACGCCTATTCGCGGGGCGATATCGGCCAGGTCGCGGCGGCGGTGCACAAACACCCCACGGCAGCCCTGCTGACCACCGAAAAGGATGCGGTGCGCGTGCTTGACTGCAAGTCGGTTCCAGCGGAAATCCGAGGCCGTCTCTTCGCCGTTCCGGTGCGCGCGGCGTTCCTCGACGAGGCCGACCGTCAGGTTCTGCAGCAGCGGCTGGATAGACTTTAACGTTCGACGGCGAGCATACGCCCCAGATGGCCACAATCATGGGAGCGCCCTGTCCAAGGGTATGGGAGACTCCCTGGGGCGTTTTTACCTTTTTTGAGGGGCTATCACCACTTGTTGGTATTGCCGTTTTGCCTTTTATTTCTTACTATTGCAGTCGTAATAAGTAGTGTTACTATGAAAAGACCCGGTAGATTCTTATTGGCCTGGACGGTTTTCGTATGCCTCGGAGCTTCCGCGAAACAGGCAAAACCGTCGGTAGCAATCATTATAGACAACGAAAGCCGCAACGCGGTGCAGGCATCTCTCGACAGGTATGCCGACGCTGTCCGCAGCGATGGCAAGGAGGTTTTCACCATAGCCGTTCCCGCATCGGTCGATCCGGCCGTCATACGCGACACCCTGAAAAAGCTCCACCAGAGCAAATCGCTGGAGGGAGCCGTGCTCGTGGGTAACATTCCCGTTCCGATGATACGCAGGGCGCATCACCTGGCCACGGCCTTCAAGATGAATCCGAAGATGCGCCGCGACCGTTCGTCCATTCCGTCGGACCGCTTCTACGACGACTTCTCGCTGGAGTTCCTTCCCATCGACAACGAAGGCCTGCTCTGGTACTACGACCTCTCTCCCAGGGGAGCACAGAGGGTCGAATGCGACATCTACTCGGCACGAATCAAACCCTCGAAGGCCGATCCCGAGCATAGCTTCACCGAACTTATAGCGGAATTCCTGGACAAGGCCGCCGCCGCGCACGGGAAGGCGGAGAAGATAGACCGCGTATTCCACTTCGGCGGGCACGGAAACAGTTCCGAGAGCTTCAATGCCAGAATCGACGAGAACAAGGCCTACAGCGAGATGTTCGCTTTCGGAGACAACTCCGGCAGGGTGGATTACATCAATTTCGACGAGGACCG
>JAILNI010000059.1 GCA_024691765.1 Bacteroidales bacterium
TTCCTTATACCCCCGTCCACCAGCACCATGTTGCCCGAACGAACGGGATTGAAGAGCCCGGGAATGCTCATGGTTGCGCGCATGGCGAGGGCCACGTCGCCGCCTGTCCAGTTCTTGGATTTGCCGGTCACAAGATCGGCCGACACGCAGAAAAAAGGTATGGGCAGGTCGGCGAACGAGATGGAATCGCGGTAGCCTACAGTAAGGCTGGAGATGGTGCTCTCCACGTTGATGCCGCTCACCCAGCCGGACGGAACGCTCCTCGCCATGGCATCGGCCGCCTTTTCTTCGGCGGCCCTGTCCCTGCCGTAGCCAACAGGCACCATGAAGTTGTATTTCTCCCTGCGCATCTTGGTCGGATAGGAGATATAGGACTGGTCGATGTCGTCGCTCAGGAGCAGGTCCCAGTCGCAGCTGCGCAGCAGCGAATCGAGGAATTCGGGACTGTAGCCCAGCGAATACAGGCCACCCACAAGTCCGCCCATGCTGGTGCCGAGCACCATGTCCACTGGTATGCCCTTTTCTTCCAGGCGGCGCAGCACGCCTACGTGCGCGGCTCCCTTGGCCCCACCCCCGCTAAGCACAACGGCTACGGTCGGGCGTCCGCATTCCGCCCTTATCGCGGCCATCCTGGAACGCATGGTAGCGAACACCAGTGAATCCGAGGCTGGATCCACGCTTGGGGAAACCAGTTCGTATCTGTCCTGGGCCATTGCAAGCGTGCACAGTAGCGTCAGAAGCAGTATGGCGGCGAGTCTTTTCATTCTTTCTCTCCGTGTTTGCCTGCCAGCATTCCGCATGCGGCGAGTATATCTTCACCACGGGAAGCCCTTATCGTACAGGTTATGCCATTGTTGTTCAGACGGTCGCGGAAGGCTTCCATGGCCTCGTGGGAGGAACTCTCGTACGGGAAATCCGGAATCTTGTGGAAGCGTATGAGGTTGACGCGGCACTCCAGGCCCCTGAGGAGCCTGATGAGGGCGTCGGCATGGCGCTTGTCGTCGTTCCAGCCGCCGAACATGGTGTATTCGAAACTCACGCGGCGCTGCCCGCTGAAATCGTACTGCCTTATAAGGTCCACGATTGCCGCCTCGTCGTAGGCCTTCTGCATGGGCATGAACTCCGCCCTCTCGTCGGGGAACGGATTGTGGAGGCTGACGGCCAGATGGCAGCGCTGCTCATCCAGGTAGCGCTTGAGCACAGGGAGCACGCCAATCGTGCTGACGGTTATGCGTTTGGGACTCCATGCGAAACCCCAGGGGGCGGTAAGCACTTCCAGGGCCTTCGAAACCGACTCGTAATTGTCGAGGGGCTCCCCCATCCCCATGAACACGGCGTTCGTAAGGGATTCGGGCTCCTCCACCCCGAGGAACTGGGCGAGAATGTCGGAAACGGAGAGATTGCCGTGCCAGCCCTGACGGCCCGTCATGCAGAAACGGCAACCCATGCGGCAGCCTGCCTGGCTGCTCACGCAAAGGGTGCGGCGATCCTCGTCGGGTATCATGACGGCCTCGACGAAAGAGCGTTCCGCCTTTCCGGCAGCATTCATGCATTCCACGGGGAAAAGATATTTGACCGTTCCGTCGGAAGACTTTACACTGCCGGCGGGAATTGCCGGGCCGAGGGAGAACTTTTCCGAAAGGGCGGCCTTGGCGGCGTTCGAGACATTGCGCATCCCGTCCCACGAGCTGACCTTTTTTTTATACATCCAGTCCGCTATCTGGCTGCCCACAAAGGGCTTCAGGCCGCATGCTTCGGCCGCCGCCCTGAGTTCTTCCGGATTTTTTCCCAATAAGTTCTCCATCACGAAGCAAATTTAATCAATTTTTACCTATATTTGTCTGTTCGGGGAAAGTCCCCGTCATTTTATTTAAAAACTTACATTATGGCTACAGAAGCAGAAGAAAAACAGGTTTTGAACGCCGCCAAACTCAAGGCGCTTCAGGCCACGATCGACAAAATCGAAAAAGATTACGGAAAAGGTACGATCATGAAGTTGGGAGACCAGCCAGAATGGAGCGATGCACAGGTAATCCCCAGCGGCAGCGTGGCGCTGGACCATGCCCTGGGCATCGGTGGTTATCCGCGCGGAAGGATAGTGGAAATCTACGGTCCCGAATCCAGCGGTAAGACCACTCTTGCAATCCACGCCATAGCCGAGGCCCAGAAGCTCGGCGGCATCGCAGCGATGATCGATGCCGAGCACGCCTTCGACCGCAGCTATGCAAAGAGCCTCGGAGTCAACCTCGAGACCCTGCTCATTTCCCAGCCGGACAACGGCGAGCAGGCCCTTGAAATCGCCGACAACCTCATCCGCAGCGGCGCTGTGGACATCGTCGTCATCGACTCCGTCGCGGCCCTCACCCCGAAGGCCGAAATCGAAGGCGAAATGGGCGACAACAAGGTCGGCCTGCAGGCACGCCTGATGAGCCAGGCGCTGCGCAAGCTTACAGCCAACATCGCCAAGACGAACACCTGCTGCATCTTCATCAACCAGCTGCGCGAGAAGATAGGCGTCATGTTCGGCAATCCCGAAACCACCACCGGCGGCAACGCGCTCAAGTTCTACGCTTCCGTGCGTATCGACGTGCGCCGCACCACCCAGCTCAAGGACGGCGACGAAGCTCTCGGCAACCGCACCCGCGTGAAAGTGGTCAAGAACAAAATGGCCCCGCCTTTCAAGAAGGCCGAGTTCGACATCGTCTTCGGCGAGGGCATCTCCCACTCGGGCGAAATCCTCGACCTCGGCGTAGAACTGGGGCTCATCACAAAGAGCGGCTCATGGTTCAGCTACAACGATTCCAAGCTTGCCCAAGGACGCGAAGGGGCGAAACAGCTCCTGCGCGACAACCCCGAACTTGCCG
Source organism: Bacteroidales bacterium (assembly GCA_024691765.1). Taxonomy (GTDB): domain Bacteria; phylum Bacteroidota; class Bacteroidia; order Bacteroidales; family UBA932; genus Cryptobacteroides. The sequence goes on from JAILNI010000059.1 coordinate 2,865, forward strand.
ACGAAATCGAAGCCAGGATCCGGGAAGCAATGAAAAAGCTCAACGACTAAAAACAAGAAGGGCTGGCCCGAGGGTCAGCCCTTTTTTATGCCTTCGCGTCTTCCGCCAGGGCTTTGTTGAAGCACTCGCGGCAGAGCGGCTCGTAAACGTCTTTTTCGCCAAGCACCACAAGTTTATTGCTGCGGCTCAGGCGGTGCGAGTGGTTGGCAAGGGCTCCGCATTTGACGCAGATGGCGTGTACTTTCTGTACGTCTTCGGCCACGGCAAGAAGCGCCGGCATGGGGCCGAAGGGTTTGCCTAGATAATCGGTGTCGAGTCCGGCGGCAATCACCCTGATGCCGCGGTTTGCGAGAGTCTGGCAGACTTCCACAAGGTTCGGTCCGAAGAACTGGGCCTCGTCGATACCCACTACCTGGGTGTCTTCGGGCACGTCAAGCATCTGGGCGGCGTCCTTGATGGGAACCGATTCTATCTTGTGGAGGTCGTGCGAGACCACCTCCACGTCGGAGTAGCGGGTGTCTATCTGCGGTTTAAAGATGGCTATCTTCTGGTTGGCGAATCCGGCACGGCGCAGGCGCCTGATGAGTTCTTCGGTCTTGCCCGAGAACATGGAGCCGCAGACGACTTCGATGCAGCCCTGTTTTTTCTTTTCGGAAATCATTGCTTTTTTTTGTGCTTGACTTTTGCAAAAATAGTCATTTTTGCCGACATTTGCAGCACTGTATGAAAGGAACTTTGTACATAGTGCCGACTCCCGTTGGAAACCTGGACGACATCACGCTCAGGGCCCTCCGGGTGCTCAGGGAAGCCGACCTCGTGCTCGCGGAAGATACCCGTACCACGTCCGTGCTGCTTTCGCACTACGACATCCACGTTCCTCTGGTTTCCCACCACAAGTACAACGAGCACGGCACCTCTGAAAAGGTCTGCCGGGATATAATGGAAGGCAAAAAGGTGGCCCTCGTGAGCGATGCGGGCACTCCGGGAATCTCCGATCCGGGCTTCCTCCTCGCACGCACCTGCGCATCGAACGGAATAGAAGTGGTAACGCTGCCCGGCGCCACCGCATGCATCCCGGCACTGGTATCCTCGGGCCTTCCCTGCGACCGTTTCTGCTTCGAGGGCTTCCTCCCCCAGAAAAAGGGGCGCAGCAGCGCTCTCGAGGCCCTGAGGGAAGAGTCCCGCACGATGGTCTTCTACGAGTCGCCCTACCGTCTCGTCGCAACGCTGGAACAGTTCATAGGGGTATTCGGGCCCCAAAGGCAGTGCAGCGTCGCCAGGGAAATCTCCAAAATGCACGAAGAGCACGTGCGCGGCACGCTGCAGGAGGTGCATTCCCATTTTGTCGCTACCGATCCAAAAGGCGAAATCGTGATTGTGGTCGCAGGGGCTCCGGCGGAGCCGCGCGGCGCGCATCGCAACAAATACAGGGACGGTGGCGAGCAGCAGCAAAAAGACTGATTCGCGCAGCGTCTTCAAGGCGGGCGCCGTGTCGCTGGCATTCCTAGTTCTGGGATACCAGGTAGCACTTTTCGTGCACCGTTCGGCAGTTGAGAAGATTGCGGCCAACCGGGACAGGCCGGATACCGTTTACGTGGTGGACAGGAAACTCGCCCAGGAGTTGCTGTCGGAATCGGGGCGGAACGCGCAGACTCAGGACCGGACTGCAGACAGCCAGGCCGAAGCCCCGCTGATAATCCGCAAACCTTCGCAGCATTCTCCGGTTGCGGAGCAGATTGCGTCCGGCGCGAAACCCGAAAGCCAGGGCATCAGCCGTCCGCGGCGCAGGGTGGAGTCTTTCCGTTTCAATCCGAACACGGTGGGCCTGGACGACCTGATACGTCTCGGTTTCAGCGAAAAACAGGCGCAAAGCATAATCAATTACCGCGAAAAAGGCGGCCGCTTCCGCCGCAAGTCCGACTTCGCCAAATCTTACGTGGTCGCGGATTCCGTTTATAAACGTTTGGAATCGTTTATCGACATTCCCAAAACCGACATCAACAAGGCGGATTCCGCCGCTTTTGATGCCCTCCCTGGAGTGGGCGGATGGACTGCCGCGAAGATAGTGGAGTACCGCACGAGGCTCCGTGGCTATTCATGTCCTGAGCAGCTGATGGAAATCTATCATTTCGACCGGGAGCGTTACGACGGCCTGAAGGACCTGATTGTCTGCTCCCCTGTCGAAGCTTATCCGTTCTGGTCGCTGCCTGCCGACAGCCTGCGCCTGCACCCGCACGTACGCTCATGGCAGACGGCCCGTGCAATAGTCTTCTACCGGGAGCACAATCCTCCCGACAAATGGAGCATCGACGGGCTTCTCTCCGCCGGCATACTGAACGAAGACCAGGCGGAAAAGCTCAGAAAGTGCAGATTGAAATAGGAACGGGCGAAGCGCTATTTCCTCGGATGATGCATAAGCACCTCGGCCTGCCAGGTGGCGGAGTCGATGTGGGTGTAGATTTCGGTCGTGAGTATGCTCTCGTGGCCGAGCATTTCCTGCACTGAACGAAGGTCGGCGCCGTTCTCTATCAGATGGGTGGCGAAGGAGTGCCGGAAGGTGTGCGGGGATATCTGCTTTGTGATTCCCGCCGCCTGTGCCTGCTTTTTCACCATATTGAAGACGGAAACGCGGCTAAGGGGTTCACCCCAGCGGTTCAGGAAGGCGATGTCGTCCAAAGCCTTTGAAGCCGGTTCCGGACGTTCGGCAAGATAATCTTCGAAACACTCGGCGGCTACGCTCCCGAGGGGAACCAGCCTCTCCTTGTCGCCTTTGCCTACCACCCTCACGAAACCCTCTTTCAGGAAGACGTGAGAAATAAGCAGGCCGCAGACCTCCGAGACGCGCAGTCCGCAGCCGTAGAGTATTTCCAGGATGGCCCTGTTGCGCACGCCCTGCCAGCTGTTCAAAGGAACGTGGCCCATTATGTCCTCGATTTCTTCCACCGAAAGCACCTCCGGCAGGTAGCGGCCCAGCTTCGGGCGGTCCACAAGGTCGCAGGGATTGTCGGCGCGCTCCCCTTCCAGGATAAGCCATCCGAAAAAGGAGGAAAGGCTGGAAAGGATGCGGGCCTGGCTCCTCTTGGAAAGGACTTCCGAACGCTGCATAAGGTACTCTTCGATATCCGCCGGGGTGACGGCACGGGGAGATGCTCCGCAGGCGTCGAGGAAAGCCTCTACATCCCCGCAGTAACCGTCCACCGTATTCGGTGAATGGTTCCTCTCCATGCGCAGGTAATAGGAGTATCCCTTGAGTGCCGCAGCCTTGTCCATATTGCAAAGATATTAATAATTGCTAACTTTGTGGGTTATGAAGTTTTGCAAACTCCTTTTCGCCGCGGCGCTGGCCGTTCTCCTGTCCTCGTGCGACAGGGGCGAGATGGGTTACAGCTTCAGCGACAGCTCTTCCGACGGGCCCGGTAAAGTGCTGGTCCTCTATTCTCCCGCCGCCAGCAACCTGGCCTCCTACATAAGCGGGAACCTCCAGGCCATCACGAAAGGACAGCTCCCGGGCGCGTCTTCCCGGAAAACGGTACTTGTCTTCGCACATTTCGACGACGGCCCGTCATACCTCCGCAGGCTGAGTGCGGATGAATTCGGCAACCCAGTTTCCGACACGCTTTACACGGTAGCGGCCCTCAGGAGCGCCTCCGACCCGGCAGTGATGACCGAGGTGCTCGGGAAGGTGTGCGAATTATATCCCCCGGAGAACAACAGCTTCACCCTCATCCTGTCCTCGCACGGAACCGGCTGGCTTCCGGCAGGCGCCATCGCCCCGGACGATGATGACGACAGCAGCAACCTCCTCTGGGCCTACTCCGCACCCCAGCGCAAGACTTTCGGTATAGAAACCGTCAACGGGGTCGCCCATGAACTCACCGTCCAGGAGCTCGCAGACGCCATTCCAATGAAACTGGAGTGCCTTGTCTTCGACGCATGCCTGATGGGCGGAGTGGAAGTGGCCTACCAACTTCGGAACAAGGTGCACAAACTCTGCTGCTCCCCCGCCGAAGTGCCCGGACCCGGCTATATCTATACGGACATAGGCTGCGACCTGCTGTCCGACAGCGCCGAACCCGAAGACTTTGGCAGGGCGTTCTTCGAGCATTACGACACCGCTTTCCGCACCGGCGCCCCTTCGTCCGATGCCATTTACGGAGTCACCAGCACCACGGTGGACTGCACGAAGATGGAACCCCTTGCGGATATCTGCAGGACGCTTTTCCAGGAGTACCGGGATACGCTTTCCAAACTGGACCACAGCATCGTCCAGCATTACTACCGAGTCCATTATTCCGTGAACTACTACCGCGCTTTCTTCGACCTGGAAGACATGCTCGTGAAAGCCGGAATCACCGAGCAGGAGCATGAGAGCCTGAAGCAGGCACTCGACGCCTGCATCACCTTCAAAGGCGCCACTCCCGCATTCATGAAGGCTTACGGAGGATTCACGATAAACAACTACAGCGGTCTCAGCATGTATCTTCCCAAAAGGGGAAATCCCTCCCTCGACGCCTTTTACAAGACTCTCGACTGGAATATTGCCACAAATCTTGTGGAATAATTATTTTTTGCTAACTTTGCGGCCGCTAATTCAGGGTAATATACCCGGTGCAATGGGATTCCGGCCCCACAAAGCCAGGAATTGAGTAACACAGTAAAAAATTATGCAGCATTTTGAACTCAAAGGCCAGACCCGCAAGGTCGGCAACAAAGCCGTCATCAAGGCTTTCCGCAAAGAGGGACTCGTCCCCTGCAATCTCTACGGCAACGGCGTAGAAAACATCCTCTTCACAGTAAGCGACAAAGATCTCCAGGGTCTTCTCTGCACTCCCGCTTCTTTCATCGTGGACCTCGTCCTCGACGGCGGCAAGGCGCGTACCGCGATTCTCCACGAGCTCCAGTTCCATCCCGTAAAGGACAACTGCCTCCATGTGGATTTCCTCGCAGTAGACGAGAAGAAGCCCATAGCGATCAACGTTCCCCTCATCATTTCCGGTCACGCAGTCGGCGTGCAGAAGGGTGGTAAGTTCAGCCAGAGGCTCCGCGCACTGCGCATCAGCGCTCTCATGAAGGACCTTCCCGACAACATCGGCATCGACATCTCCGGACTTGATCTCGACAAGAAGATCGTCGCCGGCGACGTCAAGCTCGACAAGGTCACCATCCTTACCGACAAGGACGCCGTCATCTGCTCCGTGCGCACCACCCGCAACGTGGATACCAGCGCCGCGGCAAGCGAGGCAGCAGCAGCAGCCGCTCCCGCAGCAGAGGCAGAGGCTCCCGCAGCAGCGGAATAATTTTCCTTCGTTATGGCGGGAGAGAGCTACCTCATCGCAGGGCTCGGGAACATTGGACCCGAGTACGAGTTCTCCCGCCACAATATGGGATTCATGGCACTGGACGCCTGGGCAAAGGAGTCCGGTGCCGTTTTTTATACCCGCCGCTACGGCGACCTTGCCGAAATCAGCCTCAAGGGCCGCAGTCTCTATCTGCTCAAACCATCCACCTACATGAACCTGAGCGGCAATGCAGTCCGCTACTGGCTGGGCAAGCTCCCGGTTACGGAAGAGAGGCTCATGGTGGTCTGCGACGACATCAACCTGCCGTTCGGAACCCTCAGGCTTCGGGCAGGGGGCAGCGACGGAGGCCACAACGGGCTGAAAAACATAGAGGAATGCATAGGCACGAACGCCTTCGCAAGGCTCCGGATGGGGGTCGGACACGACTTCGCCCAGGGAGGCCAGATCGACTTCGTGCTTGGCAAACTCGAGGAGTCACAACTCGCGGAAATGCCGGAGCTTTGCAAAAAAGTGGCTGGGGGTATACAGGAGTGGGTTTTGGCCGGAATCGACCGCGCAATGAACTCCGTAAATGCAAAAACGCCTAAAATCGGTTGATTTTTTTTGCAAATACTTGCTTATTTCCCGAAATTTCAATAAATTGCGCTGGTTTTAAGCGAAAATTGGCAAACCAACATTAATATTAACCAACTCAAAAAATCAAGTATCATGAAAAAGCTTGTCGAAAAGATCAACGCAAACATCGAGCTCTTCCAGGTAAACGCAGCAGCTCAGCTCAACAAGGGTAACAAGGCCGCCGGTGCACGCGCCCGCAAGGCCGCTCTGGCCCTCATGAAGGACCTCAAGGAATTCCGCAAGGCTTCCGTCGAGGCTGCAAAGTAAGTTTTTTTCAAAACGATGCAACATTTCTAAAACCGACTGCATCTATATAGCAGGTTTAGGTTTTAGTACACGTCTAAGGGTCGGATGCCGTGAGGTGCCCGGCCCTTACTTTTTTTCGCTTTTTGCCCCGAAAACGCTATCTTTGTGATATGAAGCGTCTGGGCGCCATAGCCGCGGCAATACTGCTCACGCTGGCAGCGACCGCCTCCGAAAGGAAGGCCCTTATGATCTTCGTGCAGTTCCAGGACCTCAAATTCTCATATACCTCCGACAGTTTCAAAGGTCTGGCCGACAGCCTCGGACTCTATTTCAACGACCAGTTCCACGGTGAGCCGGTATTCTCATTCACCGCCGGCCCCTTGATTACCATAGAAAAGGACCATTCCTATTACGGCGAAAATATCAAGGGAAAAGAGAACGACACGCGCATGTACGAAGCGGTGGTCAAAGCCTGCCAGCAGGCGGTCGATTCTCTGAGCCTCGCTCCGTTCGCGATCACCGGTTCGACCGAGCTCAGGGATCTGCTCATACTGGTTCCGGGGAAATGCGAAGCCGATTCCCTTGACGCCAACATGTTCAGCCCCCAGTTCGTGAACGTAAGGGCCAAGGGAAGCTACTACGCCGGCAAATACCGCATCTCATGTTACGGTATCGCGAGCGAACTGGGCGCCGACGGTGCCTTTACCGGCATTGGCACACTCGTGCATGAGTACTGCCACATACTCGGTCTGCCCGACTTCTACGATACGGACGGACCCGACAGCGGAGGACTCTCCACCGCACTCTGGGGCCGCATCGGCATCATGGACGGCGGCAACCTCAACGGAGGCGGACACCGTCCTCCCGGATTCTCCGCGCCCGACTACTACACCCTCGATCCCGGCATGGGAGAGATTATCGACAGCACCGGCACCTACAGCCTCGAGCCCATTTCCGAAAAGGGCAGATTCTTCGTTTTCGAAGGCCCGCGCAGCGGCGAGGTTTTCCTTGCCGAATCGAGGATAGAGCGCGGCTGGGACACCCTCATAGGAGGCCACGGACTTGCCATCTACCACTACGACCGGTCAGACGGCGACGCCGGCTTCAGCAGCTGGGACGGCCGGAACCTCAGCGCTGCGGAGCGCTGGGAGAAAAACAGGGTGAACTGCAACCCCGCCCACCAGTGCGTCGAACTCCAGGCTCCGGACACCCTGAGTCCTTTCTTCCCCAGCGGTCCGCTTGAAAGCTTCGCGTCTGAAACCTATCCCGCCTTCCGCTTCTGGGACGGCACCCCGTCTCCCCTGGCTATAAGCAACATCAGCCAGGACGCTCAGGGCGTGGTGACCTTCAGCCTCACCCGGCCGATTTCGGCAATAAGCGTCGTACCGTTCCAGAACTCTCTGATTATCAACTGGAAATGCGACCAGACCATAGCCGGTATCGACAGTTGCAAGGTCATCTGCACAAAGGGAGCCGACACCCTCTCGGTGGGCAGGGGCGCAATCGTAAAGGACAATGTCTGGAGCTGCACGGTAGAGCGTCTTTCCGCAGCTACCACATACAGGATGACTATCCAGATAATGAAGAACGGCGCCCCCTTCTGCTCCGCCGTCACTTCCGCAGTAACCATGCCCATGAGGCAGGGGTCCTTCCCCTTCATCTACCTCAAGTCCGAAAGGAACGCCGACGGCAGCTTCCGCAGCGGAGCCCGCATACCACTGCAGATATTCAACGCTTCCAGGGCAGAAGAGATACGCTGGTACTTCCGCGGAAGCGAGGTGGAGGTGGAGCCGGACGGCCTGTTCACCATCCCCGGCAGCGGAGTGCTCAAGGCTGAGATAAGATGGCCGGACGGCAGCGTCGATTACATTGAAAAACAGATTGAAGTGAAATGAAAAGGATAATTCCTCTTATGCTGTCAGCGCTGCTGCTCCTGGTTTCCTGCAAAGACGACAGGTTCATCACTTCTTTCGTGCAGCAGGACGGCATCCACCTGAGCGTTAACTCAAAGACCGTATTCAGGTACGATCCCCTCACCTGCCAGCTCGCATTCAACCGCGACAGGCGCGAATTCCGCGTCCATACCGACAGCATGTCGGATTTCTATACCCTCACCCTTTCGGAGATTCCCACGCGCCAGGGGCAGGAAGTGAAGGGTACCCTCGTGTGGACTACCGAAAAGGACATCAACACAAAAAGAAATGTCACCTTCACGGCTGAAAAGCTGGAAGGTGACCTTATCTGGCTCTGGACGGGCAACGGCCGCGTGGGCGTCGTCGTCCGGGTTCTGGATCAATAGCTCTGAGCTATCGCGATGAAGTCGTCGGCCTTGAGGGATGCGCCCCCGATGAGACCGCCGTCGATATCCTTCTGGGCAAACAGTTCCTTTGCATTCGAAGGCTTGCAGCTACCGCCGTACAGGATGGTGGTGTCTTCCGCTACCTGAGCACCGAAGTGCTTTGCAAGTATGCCCCTGATGCAGGCGTGGATTTCCTCGGCCTGGTCGGAGCTGGCGGTTTTGCCCGTACCTATGGCCCAGACAGGCTCGTAAGCTATCACGATATGCTTCATATCCTCGGCGCTGAACTGCAGCAGCACGTTCTCTGTCTGCTCCGTAACCACGTCGAAATGCCTTCCGGCCTCACGCTCGTCGAGGTTCTCGCCTACGCAGAGAATCACGTCCAGGCCCTCAGCAAGGGCAAGCTTCGTCTTCTCCACAAGTTTGGCGTCGGTTTCGCCGTAGTACTGCCTGCGCTCGGAATGGCCGAGTATGGTCCATTTGCAGCCGACGCTCTTGAGCATCGCGGCGGAAACCTCACCGGTGTAGGCTCCGGAAGCATGGTCGGCGCAGTTCTGTGCCGCGAGCTCCACTTTGCTGCCCTTGAGAACCTCGGCCACGGCGGCCAGATGGGTGAAAGGAGTGGCCACGATGAGGCCTACGTTTGCCGGAGTTTCAGCCGATTTGGCGGCTACCGCCTTGGCGAGTTCGAGTCCTTCGGGAACTGTGGTATTCATTTTCCAGTTGCCCGCAACTATTTTCTTACGCATTTCGTTAGGATTTTAGGTTTCTTTGGATTGCAAATTTAGCAATAATTGCCCAACTTTGTAAGTTAAATGATTTAGAGATGAAAAATTTTGTAGAAGAGCTCAAATGGAGGGGCATGATAAAGGACATCACCCCCGGTACGGAAGAAGAACTGCTTAAGGGCCCCGCCGCGGCCTACGTAGGGATAGACCCCACCGGAGACTCCCTCCACATCGGGCATCTTGTGAGTATAATGATACTGAAGCACTTCCAGGCATGCGGCCACAAGCCGTTCTGCCTCGTGGGAGGCGCCACCGGCATGATAGGAGACCCAAGCATGAAGAGCGCGGAGCGCAATCTCCTCGACGAAGCCACACTCGCCCATAACGTCACGGCCCTCAAGGCCCAGCTGGGCAAGTTCCTGGATTTCGGATCAGACGCTCCGAACAAGGCCGAACTCGTTAACAACTACGACTGGATGAAAGACTACACCTTCATCAATTTCACACGCGACATAGGCAAACTCATCACCGTTAACTACATGATGAGCAAGGATTCGGTCAAGAAGCGCCTCGAGCGCGACTCTTCCGAAGGAATGTCTTTCACCGAATTCAGCTACCAGCTGCTACAGGGCTACGACTTCCTCTACCTGTACAAAGAGCGCGGCGTGAAGGTGCAGCTCGGCGGCGCAGACCAGTGGGGCAACATCACCACGGGCGTGGAAATGATACGCAAAGTGCTCAACGCCCAGGCTTACGCGCTTACCTGCCCCCTCATCACCAAGGCCGACGGCGGCAAGTTCGGAAAGACTGAAAAAGGCAATATCTGGCTCGACCCCGTCCGCACCAGCCCTTACCAGTTCTACCAGTTCTGGCTGAATGTGAGCGACGCTGACGCCGAACGCTACATAAAGATATTCACCATGCTCGACCGCGAAACCATAGAGGCCGCGATTGCCGAGCACGGAGCAGACCCGGGGCGCCGCGTACTCCAGAAGTTGCTGGCCCGCGAAGTCACCGTCATGGTGCACGGCGAAGCCGAATACGAAAAGGCCGTTTCCGCATCGCAGATGCTCTTCGGAAAGAGCACCTCGGCGGACCTGCGCGCCCTCGACGAGAGGACCCTGCTCGACGTCTTCGACGGAGTGCCTACCTTCGAGGTGGCCGCTGACAGGCTCCCCTGCGGGATACTCGATTTCCTCGCCGTCGAAACCGGCATCTACGCCTCAAAGGGCGAGGCACGCAGAGCCATACAGGGTAACGGATTCAGCCTCAATAAGGACAAGTTCACCTCGCCCGAAGGGCAGGTGTCCGCGGACGATGTGGTAGACGGCAAATACATACTCTGCCAGAAGGGAAAGAAAGACTACTATCTGGTAATAATCAAATAGTTATGGATTCAAAAGCACCCGGAACGAGGCAGCTCAAGGTTGCCCGCGAAATACAGAGGGACCTTGCGGAAATCATACGCGGCAAGGGCATGGCATTCTTCGGAGGCGCCATGGTCACCGTGAGCGAGGTCCGGATGAGCCCCGACCTCTCCCTCGCCAAGGCATACGTTAGCATCTTCCCCTCTGACAGGCAGGCTCCTGTAATGGGCATACTCTCCGAAAACAAGCGCCTTCTTCGCGGAGAACTCGGGCAGAAGGTGGGCAAGCAGCTCCGCATAGTGCCCGAGCTGGACTTCTATCTCGACACTTCCCTCGACTACGCGGAGCACATCGACAAACTCCTGAAGATGTGAAGCTGGCGCCCTTCATAGCCTGGCGTTACCTCTTTGCCCGCAAATCGCATAACGTAATCAATGTGATTTCGGGCATCAGCGCCCTTGGAATGGCGGTCGGAACCGCCGCTTTGGTGCTGATACTCAGCGTCTACAACGGTTTCGACGGAATCATACGCAGCAATCTCAGCGACGCCGACCCTGATCTGTCGGTTTGCCGTTCGGACGGACGCCGTTTCGTACCGGAGGGTCCTGTTTTCGAGTCCGTTTTCGACGATACGCGGTTGTCTTCCGTAGGCTGTTCCCTATCGGAGGATGTGTTTATCGTGCACGAGGGCAGGCAGGCGGTTGCAAAGGCGCGCGGCGTCGACTTCGTATTTGAAGAAGAGAGCGGAATGGCGAAACATGTCGTCCTCGGAGACTGGGCGCTGCACCTCGGAGACCTTCCTCTTGCCGCCCTGGGAACCGGACTTGCGAACAAACTCGGAGCCAGTCCCCGGTGGAAGACTCCTCTTTCGCTTTATTATCCTTCCGGAGCCGCCGCTTTTTCTGCTTCGAACCCTATGGCTTCCCTGAGTCGGGAACAACTGCTGGTGGGAAGTATCCTGAGCATAAATGCCGATGAAGACGAGGGGCTCCTGATTCTGCCCATCGAAACCCTTTCTTCGCTGCTCGGATGCACCCGTGAGGAAGTTTCAGCCGTGGAGCTGCGCTTTTCCGAGGGGCTTTCGGCGCGTGAATGCAGGCGTTTTGCCCGCGAATTGCGCCGTCAGCTGGGGCCCGACTTCGAGGTGCGAGACCGCTATATGCAGCACGAGGCCCTTTACAAGATGATGCGTGCCGAGAAGGCCGCCATCTGGCTGATTCTCGCATTCGTGGTACTGATTATTGCGCTGAATATCTTCGGCTCGCTGAGCATGCTCATTATAGAGAAGAAGGAGGATATTGCCACACTCAAGGCTATGGGAGCGCCGGATTCGCTGATTCGAAGGGTTTTCGTGCTGGAGGGGTGGCTGGTTTCGCTGCTGGGCATGGCGGTCGGGCTGCTTATTGGCGTTTTGCTGGCATGGCTCCAGCAACGCTTCGGTTTCGTGAAGATGCCGGGAACGTTCATCGTGGACGCCTATCCGGTGGTGCTCAAATGGAGCGATGTTCTTTTGACCGCCGCTTCGGTCGCTTTGATTGGATTGCTGGTAGCCCTGTCCCCCGCCAGGCGCCACGCTTGATTTTATTTGATTATGACTACACTCGACATCATACTTATCGTCCTGCTGGTCCTGGCAGTGGTCGGAATCGTTATCGTTGCAGTCGGTGCAAGGCGCCGGGAGGAGTCGTTGAAAGCTGAGGCCGACAGGCTGCGCTCGGAAGCGTCGGATGCAGCAGCGCAGGCCGCCGCCATGAAAGCTGAAACCGCCGCCCTTCAGGCCAGGCTCGAAGCCCAGAAAGAGGCAAGCGACAAGGAGCGCGACTATGCCGCCAAGTCTCTTGAGGAGATGAAAACCGCCTTCAAGGCCCTCAGCGCCGAGAATTCCGAGCATTTTCGCAAGACCAGCGCCGCAGCCGTGGGCGAGCTGCTGAAACCCATACAGGAAAAGTTCGACGCCCTCGGAAAGAGCGTCCATGATTCCGACGTTCGCGCCGCCGAGCGCGGGAGCAGCCTCGAGAAGATGGTTCAGCTGCTTTCCGACCAGAGCAAGAGCGTAGGCGCGGAAGCCCGTGCCCTTGCCGATGCCATCACAGGCCAGAGCAAGGTCCAGGGCGACTTCGGCGAAATGCTCCTGACCGATCTATTAAGGGCTTCCGGCCTCGAGGAAGGGGTTAATTTCGATGTGCAGAAGGTCATACTCGACGACGACGGTCACGAGATACGCAGCGACGCCGGCGCCGCCATGATTCCCGACGTCATCGTGCATTACCCCGACGGAGGCGAAGTGATAGTGGATTCAAAGGTGAGCCTCAAGGCCTTCGTCGCCTGGAACCAGGCAGTTACGGCCGAAGAACGCTCCCGCCTGGCCAAGGAGCATGTGCGCAGCATCGAGCAGCACATTACCGAACTGCGCGACAAGGACTATACTTCCTATATCCCTGAAGGGCGCAAGAAGATAGACTACAACATCATGTTCATCCCCATCGAGGGGGCTTTCCAGCTCATGCAGCAGGAGGCTCCCCTGCTTTGGCAGAAAGCCCGCGACGAGAGGGTGCTGATCGTTAGCCAGATGTCGCTCAGCGTGGTGCTCAACATGGTGCTCATTGCATGGCGCCAGCACGACCAGCAGCGCAACATCGAAGAAGTATACGGCACGGCCGCCGAACTCATGAGTGCCCTGGGCAACTGGATGGACACTTACGCGCGCCTGGGCGACGCGATAGAAAAGGTTGGCGGAGCATACCGGGAATCCACGCGCCAGCTGAAGGAATCCAACCAGAGCGTGGTCAAAAAGATAGCCAAACTCGAGAAACTGCGCGTCGGCCCAAAGCGTTCCCGCGCCGCTGTCAAGGCTGGTGGCCGCAAGGGGGTCTCCGCCGCCTCTGAATCCATAATTCCCGCCGTTCTGGCGCAGGATATGCCCGACGAATAGTTTATGAAGGTATATTTCGCAGGTTCCATACGCGGGGGTCGCGCAGACGCAGACCTTTACAGGCGCATTATTTCATATATCCAGAAGACCGACGTGGTTCTCACGGAACACGTGGGAGACCTCTCCCTGAGCAAGCTGGAGGACGCTCCCAACCGCGACCAGGCCATCTACGCACAGGATACGGCATGGCTCCGGGAATCGGACGTCGTGATTGCCGAATGCACCACCCCGTCGCTCGGCGTGGGTTACGAAATGGCCTATGCCGAAAGATTCGGAAAACCGGTGCACATCTTCTATGACACCCGCCGGACAGTACTTTCCGGCATGCTTACCGGAGACCCGTATTTCCACATCCATCCCTACTCCGACGAGAGCCAGATCTATCCGGTAATCGACGGGATACTAAAAATACATTGATTCTGTTGCTTTTCATGGCAAAAAGTTTCATCTTTGCACTCATATATGAAACTTTTTCTCATTGACGGCCATGCCCTTGTCTTCAAGATGTACTATGCCTTCCTGGGCAGGCCGATGATAAATACCAAAGGAACAGATACTTCCATTCTCTTTGGCTTTACAAAATACCTCCTTGAACTCATCGAGCGTGAGAAACCTACCCACGTGGCGGTGAGTTTCGACCCGCCGGGAGGAACCTTCCGCAACCAGCTCTATCCGGAGTACAAGGGCACGAGGCCGCCAACCCCGCAGTTGGTGATAGATGCCCTTGAGCCTCTTACCGCCATAGTGAAGTCGCTGGGTATCCCGGTACTGATGCTCCCCGGCTTCGAAGCGGACGACGTAATCGGTTCCATGGCAAAGCGCACCGCCCGCGAAGGGTTCGACGTATTCATGGTAACGCCCGACAAGGATTACGGACAGCTCATTTCCGAACACATTTTCCAGTATAAGCCCGGCAAAGGCGGCGAGAACGAGGTTATAGACACCAAAGCCGTATGCGAAAAATACGGCATTGAACGTCCTGAGCAGGTGATAGACATGCTCGCGATTTGCGGAGACGCCGCCGACAACGTGCCCGGAGTGAAAGGCGTCGGAGAGAAGGGCGCCGCAAAGCTGCTGCAGCAGTACGGCAGCATGGAAGGAGTTTACGGACATATGGAAGAACTTACCCCGCGGCAGCGCGAGATGTTTGCCGAAGCCCAGCCTCACATGGCGCTCAGCAAGACTCTGGTCACCATCAAGACTGACATTCCTCTGGAAACTACGGAAGACGACATGCGTTTCGAGCCGGTATACGGTCCTGGCGCGATGGAACTCTTCAATCTGTATGAGTTCAATTCGCTCAAACGGTATTTGAAGGCGGCAGGCGGAGGGAGCGGACTTCCGAAAACCTGTGCCACCCTCGACCTCACCACTCCCTCCGCCGTCACCAAGGTCAAACCCGTCGCCGATACCGCCATAGTCCTCGACGGCGACACGCTCTATCTGGCAGAGGCCAAAGGGGTGCGAAAAGGCTCCCCGGAGGAGTTCCGCGCCATACTCGAGGATGCCTCCAAAACCAAGGCCGGCTTCGGGCTGAAGGCCCAGATGAACGCGCTCGCGCAAAGGGGCATCTCACTGAGGGGCAAACTCTACGACTGCGAGCTGCTTCATTATCTGCTTAATCCCGAAAGCAGCCACAGGCTCGAAGCCCTCATCCAGAGTTATTTGGGAATAGACATCGAAGCGGCCGGAGAACCGCAGGAGGAGCTGTCGCTATTCGATATGGACGGCGGCGCCGCGGCTGAAAAAGATCGCAGCGAGGAGTGCAAGGCCCTGCGTCCGCTTGCCGACAGGCTCTATGCCGAACTCACCGATCCAAAGCTCTACGACGAAATCGAGGAGCCGCTGCTAGGCGTGCTCTCGAAGATGGAGCTTGCAGGAGTCAAGATAGACCTTGCCTCCCTTGCCGATTTCGCCGAGTCGCTGCGAAAACAGATGTACGAACGGGAGCGCCAGGTACGAGAACTCGCCGGCGACCCCAAGCTCAACGTGGCTTCCCCCAAGCAGATAGGTGAGGTAATATTTGAAAAGCTCCGGCTCGATCCGGGCGCGAAAAAGCGCAAGGGGGCATGGTCCACCGACGAGGAGACCCTCAGTGCGCTGGCGGACCGCAGTCCAATCATCGAGGCGATACTCGATTATCGCGGACTCCGCAAACTCCTCAGCACCTACATCGAACCATTCGCAGGTTATGTGGCCGCGGACGGACGTGTGCATACCACTTTCAATCAAGCTCTTACCAGCACCGGACGCCTGTCTTCCAGCAATCCCAACCTGCAGAACATCCCGATACGCACCGAGCAGGGCCGCGAAATACGCAAGGCCTTCGTGCCGGAAGATCCCGCAAAGAGCGTCATGATGAGCGCGGACTACTCTCAGATAGAGCTCCGGGTGATGGCGCATCTCTCCGGAGACGAGCACCTCTGCGCCGCCTTCCGTGAAGGCCGCGACGTGCATGCCGCCACCGCCGCCAAGATATTCGGAGTGCCGGTGGAAAAGGTCACGTCCGACCAGCGGCGAATGGCGAAGACCGCCAACTTCGGCATAATGTATGGTATCTCCAGTTTCGGCCTCGCGCAGCGTCTGGGTACGTCCCGTGCCGAAGCCAAATCGCTTATAGACGGCTATTTCGCCTCGTTCCCGGCAGTGCAGGGCTTTATCAACAAGACTCTGCAGCAGGCCCGCGAGACGCAGTACACCCAGACCCTCTTCGGCCGCCGCCGGTACATCGCCGACATCAATTCGCACAATGCCAACCTGAGGGCCTTCGCCGAAAGGAACGCCGTGAACGCCCCAATCCAGGGTACGGCCGCCGATATCATCAAGATAGCAATGATTCGCGTGGCGCGCTGCCTTGAAGAAGAAGGCCTCAAGGCCCGCATGGTGCTGCAAATCCACGACGAACTGCTCCTGGAAGTGCCAAAGGAAGAAATCGACGCGGTAAAGGAGATTCTCGTGCGCGAAATGGAGCACGTAATAGAACTGAATGTCCCACTCACAGTAGAATGCAATTATGGAAACACATGGCTCGACGCCCACTGATGAACTGATACGCCTTGCAATAATCGGCGACGGCGCAGCATTCACCCGCCTGTGGGATAAACACATAGACGGCCTTCGTGCGTATATCAAAGGCAAGATGAGCAGTCTCGACGACTTCTATGTCGACGACATCTGCTCCCGCACCTTCGAGAAGGCCTTCCGGCAGATAAAGACCTACGACCCGTCGAAGAGCCAGTTTACCACCTGGCTGCTTACGATTGCCCGCAACACAGCCCTCGACACCCTCGAGCAGGAGAACCGCGCGCGCAGGCAGATGGTTTATCTGGACGACGACAACATGCGCACCTCGGCCATCGTGAGCCGCATCGAAGACGGGGAAGACACGGCCCTCGAGAACATCATCCACGAGGAGGACCAGGACCGCACCCAGAAGTACATCGAAGGGCTGCCTGAGCTCTATCGGGAGATTGCCCGCATGAGGCTCGTGGACGGCCTTCAGTACAAGGAAATCGCGGAAGAACTCGACATCGAGCTGAACACCGTCCGCACCCGCATACGCAGGGCAAAGGCGCTCATCGACAAGAAAAAAAGCGAAGCAGAGCAGGATGATACCGTCTAAGGATAAATACTTGAAAGCCATTGCTTTGTGGCAGGAGTGGAACGCCAGGATCAACGTCATCTCCCGCCGCGACTCCGACTGCATCTTCGAGCATCACATACTGCATTCGCTGGCGATAGCCCGGTATCTGGAGGTGTTTTATGGGGGTGACGGGAGCGTTCCCCCGAAAACCCGTGCCATCGCTACCGTCCTCGATCTGGGCTGCGGCGGGGGTTTTCCGGGTATTCCGTTGGCTATGGAGTGGCCTGAGGCGGAGTTCACCCTCTGCGATTCGATAGGAAAAAAGGTGAAGGTCGCGCAGGCGGTGGCCGACGGTATTGGGCTCAAGAACGTCCGCTGCGTGCAGGCCAGGGTGGAGGAACTGCCGGGAACCTGGGATCTGGTTGTATCGCGCGCAGTCGCGCCGTTGGACACCCTCTACGGCTGGGTCCGCGGCAAGTTTACGGGGAGCCTCGTCTGCCTCAAGGGAGGTGACGTAAACGAAGAGATTTCACAGCTGCTGAAACGCTACGGAAAGGGTCCGGAGGCCGTCCGGGCTGAGCAGATCAGGGTCTGGAAGATATCCGACTGGCTTGATGATGAATATTTTGCAGAAATATTTGTAATTGAAGTCGGAAAATCCTACCTTTGCAGTCCCTTTGACGAAAAATATAAAAATCAATAACAATGAAACGTACATTTCAACCCTCTACCCGCAAGCGCGTGAACAAGCACGGCTTCCGTGAGCGCATGTCGTCCCCCAACGGACGCAGGGTACTTGCCAGCCGTCGTGCACACGGCCGCAAGAAGCTCACAGTGTCTTCAGAAGACAGGTGGTAGTCTGTTTCCGGAACAGAAATCAAGGCGCCGACTCTCAACGAGCCGGCGTTTTTGCTATCTTTGTTATGCTATGCTTAAGATAGGAGACAGAATGCCGTCCTTCGAGGTCCAGGACCAGGACGGAAATACCGTTAAGTCGGAAGATTTCATCGGCAAGGGAAAGAAGACCATCGTATACTTCTACCCCAAGGACAATACCTCCGGCTGCACCGCAGAGGCCTGTTCTTTCCGCGACAACTACGCCGCCCTCACCGCTGCCGGCTACAACGTTGTGGGCGTGAGCAAGGACAGCGCCAAGTCACACACCGGTTTCCGTGCCAAATACGAACTGCCCTTCCGTCTGCTGGCCGATACCTCCACTCAGATGCTTCAGGCCTTCGGCGCCTGGGGCGAGAAGAAGATGTACGGCAAGACTGTCCTCGGCACCCTTCGCCGCACCTTCATCTTCAGCGAAGCGGGCATCCTGGAACGCATCATCGAGAAAGTCGACACCAGGAACGCCGCCACCCAGATCCTGGAAGGCTAAGGTTCAGATAAAAAGCAAAAAGTCAGGCTCGAAAGGCCTGACTTTTTTGTTGAGATAAGAAGATTCGAACTTCTACTGCAAGTGCCAAAAACTTGAGTGCTACCATTACACCATACCTCAGCGCTTGGGTTTGCAAAGATAGGCATTTTTCTCTACATTTGTAAGACAAGAAAAGCATACCATGAAGAAGACCATTTCCGTGGCATTCGCGGCCCTGCTGCTTGCAGGCTGCAGCCAGAGTTTCAATTATCCACAGGCTATGAAAGACAATACCGTTGACGAATATTTCGGAGTGCAGGTGGCGGATCCGTACCGTCCGCTCGAAGACGACAACGCTCCCGAAACCCTTGCCTGGGTGGAGCAGGAGAACGCCCTCACCCGCGGCTATCTGGATATGATTCCGTTCCGCTCCAAACTCCAGAAGCGCCTCGGCGAGGTGTGGAACTACGAGCGCATCTCCGCTCCCGTGAAGCATCACGGCAAGTACTGGTACACCCGAAACGACGGTCTGCAGAACCAGAGCGTTCTGTATGTGACCGACGAGCCCGGCACCCCCGGAAAGGTCGTCCTCGACCCCAATACCCTTTCGGAAGACGGCACCGTGGCCTTCACCGGCTCGAGCCTTTCCAAGGACGGCAGGTACATGGCCTATACCATCTCCCGCAGCGGCAGCGACTGGACGGAAATCTACGTCCTCGACCTTGAGAGCGGCGCCCTCCTGGACGACCACATCGTCTGGGCCAAGTTCACCGGAGCCGCATGGTTCGGTGACGGCTTCTTCTACAGCGCCTACGACGCCCCGTCCGAGCACGCCTACAGCGGCAAGAACGAGGTGCACAAGATCTACTACCACAAGATCGGCACGCCTCAGAGCGAAGACAAACTCTACTTCAGCAACCCGAAGTACCCTCTCCGCTTCTACACCTGCGGCCTCAACGACGAGCAGACCCTCATGTTCCTTTACGAAGACGGCATGGGTAACGGCAACATCGTGTATGTCAAGGATATGCGCAAGCCGAACGGGAAGTTCATCAAGATGGTGGACGACTACGAACTGCAGTACAGCCCGATCGAAGCCATAGGCGACAGGATTTACATGTATACCAACTACGGCGCTCCCAAGGGCCGGGTGATGGTGGCTGACCTCGCAAAGCCTCATATCTCCAACTGGAAAGAACTTATCCCCGAAAGCGAGAATCCCATCGACGGAGTTTCGATTATCGGAGGGAAGATAGTCATCAGCTACCTCGTGGACGCCTGCTCCCAGGCCAGCCTCTTCGACCTGGACGGCAGCAAGATCCGCGACATAAAACTCCCCGGAGTGGGTTCCGTAGGGTTCGCGGGAGTCCAGGACGAGCCCGACTGCTACTATTCCTTCACTTCCATAAACCGCCCCGCCACCATCTACAAGTACGATTTGGAGACTGGTGAGAGCACCCTGTTCGTGGAGCCGAAGCTCGCATTCGAGCCGGACAATTTCGTTACGGAAGAGGTCTTCTATGAGAGCAAGGACGGCACCCGCGTGCCCATGTTCATCACTCATAAGAAGGGCATCAAACTGAACGGCAAGAACCCCACCCTCATCTACGGCTACGGCGGATTCAACATCAGCATGACCCCGTACTTCACCCCGAGGCGCATACCGTTCCTCGAGAGGGGCGGCGTGTATGCCCAGCCGAGCATACGCGGCGGCGCGGAATACGGAGAGGAATGGCATCTGGCCGGAACCAAGATGCAAAAGCAGAACGTGTTCGACGACTTCATCGCGGCGGCCGAATGGCTCATCGCGAACGGCTATACCGACAAGGAACACACCGCCATCATGGGCGGCAGCAACGGAGGCCTGCTGGTGGGCGCCTGCATGACGCAAAGGCCTGACCTCTACCGCGTTGCGATTGCCCAGGTGGGAGTTATGGACATGCTCCGCTACCACAAGTTCACCATAGGCTGGAACTGGGCGAGCGACTACGGCACCTCGGAAGACAGCCCCGAAATGTTCGAATACCTGCGCGGCTATTCTCCGCTGCATAACCTCAAGCCCGGCACCGAATATCCGGCGACGCTCGTAACCACGGCCGATCACGACGACCGCGTTGTTCCCGCCCACTCGTTCAAGTTTGCGGCCACGCTGCAGGACTGCCAGGCCGGTGACGCTCCATGCCTTATCCGCATCGACTCCAAGGCCGGACACGGCGGCGGCAAGCCGGTATCGAAGCAGATAGAGGAATACACCGACATCTACAGCTTCATCCTCTACAACATGCCCGAAAAAAGGTACTAGATGGATCAGGACGAAAGATTCATGCGCGATGCCCTGAGCGAGGCACGGGCCGCGGCGGCTGAGGACGAAGTTCCCATCGGCGCCGTGGTCGTGTGCCGTGGGCGCATTATCGCCAAGGGGCACAATATGGTGGAGGCTCTCAGTGACCCCACGGCTCACGCGGAAATGATAGCCATCACCGCCGCCTGCGAGGCTGTAGGAGGCAAGTATCTGCCGGACTGTACGCTATACGTTACTGTGGAGCCCTGCCCCATGTGCGCAGCAGCCCTGGGCTGGTCCCAGATCAGCCGCATCGTCTACGGCGCTCCCGACCCCAAGCGCGGTTACAGCCTCTTCTCGCCAAGCCTTCTGCATCCGAAAACTGAAATAGTCGGAGGAGTGCTGGCGGAAGAGTGCTCGGGGCTTGTCAGCGACTATTTCAAAGGGAAGCGTTAAGATCTTGGCTTGCACTCCTTATAGAGGCAGAAAGAGAAGACCGCTTCGATCACAAACATAATGATTGCCAGCACGCAAGGCGGGCACAGAAGTCCGACGACCAGCGCCAGGATGGGGATGATGATGGATAGCACCAGATAGCTCTTGGACTGATAGAGCCAGGAGAACGGCATCAGGTGGGCGCCGAAGACCATCGTATAGACCATCAGCATCTTGTCAGGCACGGCTGCATATACCCACATCACGATCAAGATATACAGCATCTGGTTGAGGCTGAACAGAAGTCCCAGTCTCGAGAGTGGATTTCCCTTCCCCTGGAAATCTATTCCGAGCGCTTTGGAAACCCCAAGCGCCACGGGGAAGAGCACGGCAGAACAACAGAAAGTTATCAGATTCTTCAGTCCGATGCTCAGGCCGGTCAGATGGACGACCATAATCAGGCCCCAAATAAGGATAGAGGCCACGATAAAATGCAGGCCCTTCTTCTGGCGCTGCGCACAGTCTTTTCTCAATTGATCCAGTTCCATGGAATCGCTTGAAAAATATCCCGCCCTGATTCGCCGGCAGCCTACAGCGTCTTCTTGATCTCCACGATCTTGAAGGCCTCGATGAAGTCGCCTTCCTTGATGTCGTTGTAGCCAGCGATGCTCATACCGCATTCCTTGCCGGCGGCGACTTCCTTCACGTCGTCCTTGCCGATACGCAGCGATGCGAGGTCGCCGGTGTAGACCACGATACCGTCGCGGATAAGGCGGACCTGCACCCTCGGGACCATCTTTCCTTCCCTCACTATACAGCCGGCGATGGTGCCGATCTTGCTGATGTGGAAGGTCTGCTTGACCTCGGCGGTGGCGATCACCTCCTCCTTCTTTTCGGGCTCGAGCATGCCTTCGATACCGTCCTTTACCTCATTTATTGCGTCGTATATGACGGAGTAGAGACGGATCTCGATGCCCTCCTTCTCGGCGGCGCGGCGTGCCTCGACGGACGGGCGCACCTGGAAGCCGATGATGATGGCATCGGATGCCTCGGCGAGCAGGATATCGCTTTCGGAGATGGCGCCGACTGCCTTGTGAATCACGTTCACTCGGACCTGCTCGGTGCCGAGCTTGATGAGGGAGTCGGACAGGGCTTCCACGGAACCGTCCACGTCGCCCTTGACGATGATGTTGAGTTCCTTGAAGTTGCCTATGCTGATGCGGCGGCCAATCTCTTCGAGGGTGAGGTGCTTCTGGGTCTTGATGCCCTGGATGCGGAGGAGCTGCTCGCGCTTGGCGGCTATGCTCTTGGCCTCGCGTTCCTCGGCCATGACGTTGAACTTCTCACCCGCGGCGGGGGCTCCGTTCAGGCCGAGCACCGATACCGGAGTAGACGGGCCGGCTTCCTTGACCACCTGTCCGCGCTCGTTGAACATGTTCTTCACGCGGCCGTAATAGCTTCCGCTGAGGATGATGTCGCCCTGGCGCAGGGTTCCGTCCTGGACTAGTATGGTTGCAAGGTAACCGCGGCCCTTGTCGAGCGAAGACTCGATGACGGCGCCGCTGGCAGCCTTGTCCGGATTGGCCTTGAGGTCGAGAAGGTCGGCTTCGAGCAGCACCTTGTCGAGGAGCTTGTCCACGTTGATGCCCTTCTTCGCCGATATCTCCTGGCACTGGTACTTGCCGCCCCATGCCTCGGTGAGTATGTTCATCTGGGAGAGCTGCTGGTAGATCTTGTCCGCCTGCGCCCCCGGCTTGTCTATCTTATTGATGGCGAACACCATGGGAACGCCTGCCGCCTGGGCATGGTTGATGGCCTCAACGGTCTGGGGCATAACGGCGTCGTCGGCTGCGATGATGATTATCGCGAGGTCGGTCATCTGGGCACCGCGGGCACGCATGGCGGTGAAAGCCTCGTGGCCCGGGGTGTCGAGGAAGGTGATGCGGCGGCCGCTCTCCAGCTCGACGTTGTATGCGCCTATGTGCTGGGTAATGCCGCCTGCCTCGCCTGCGATGACGTTGGTCTTGCGGATATAGTCGAGGAGCGATGTCTTACCGTGGTCGACATGACCCATGACGGTAATGACCGGAGGACGCGGCTGGAGGTCTTCGGGCTTGTCGGCCTCCTGCGAGCTCTCTATCTCGTCGGTCAACTCGGCTCCCACGAACTCGATCTTGTAGCCGAACTCCTCGGCAACGAGCACGAGGGCTTCAGCGTCAAGCCTCTGGTTGATGGAGACCATAAGTCCGAGGTTCATGCAGGCCGCGATAACCTTGTTCACCGGAGTGTTGTTCATGAGGGTGGCGAGGTCGTTCACGGTGACGAACTCCGTCACCTTGAGCGTACGCTGGCCGGCGAGTACCTCGGCAAACTCTTCCTGGGTACGCTGGGCTGCCTGCTCGCGCTTCTCCTTGCGGTATTTCGCTCCGAACTTGTTCTTCGCGGAGGCCTCGTTCATCTTGGCGTAGGTCTCCTTGACCTGCTTCTGTATCTCCTTCTGCATCTCCTCCATCTCGGCCTCGGTCATCGCGGGCTTGAAGCGCTCGCGACCGTGGCGTCCCTTGCCTGAAGGCTGCGCGGGCTGGGCATTCTTGCCGCGGCCTGCGTTACGGTCGATGTTCTGGCCTGCCTTCGCGACGTCCACTTTCTGGGTGCCTTTGGCTATGCGCTCGCGCTTCTTGGCGGGCTTCTTGTCGAACTGGGAGAGGTCGATGCGACCGAGAACCTTCAGCTCGGAACCTGCCGCTGCAGCAGCCTCCGCCGGGGTTGTAGCGGGCTGTTCTGCGGGTGCGGGTTCAGGTTCACTGACCGGTTCGGGCTCCGATGGCTCTGCGGGGGCGGTTTTCTCTTCCGGCTCGGGCACCGAAACGGGCTCCTTCACGGGCTCGGGCTCGGCGACCGGTTCCGGTTCGGCGACCGGCTCCGGCTCAGCCTTCTTTACGGGCTCAGCCTTCGGTTCCGCTTTGGGCTCAGGTTTCGGCTCGGGCTTTGCCTTGGGTTCAGCCTTGGGCTCTTCCTTCTTTTTGCGGGAAAGGGTGTTGGTCCGGATAATCATTGTCTGCTCCGGATCCTCTTCCTCCGCCTCTTCGCCCTTGCGGTTTCCCTTGTCCAGGATATCGGAAATCTTGATAGCCCTCTCCTCGGCCTCCTGTGCCGCCTTGAGGTCCGCGCCGAACTGCTTTGCGATTGCCGGATAATATTCATCCGAAATCTTGGCGTTCGGATTCTGGTCAACATCTGCTCCCTGTGCCCTGAGGAAATTCACAAGGTCGTCGAGTCCAATGTTGAACTCGCGCATTATTTTATTGATTCTAATTTCTGCCATCGGCTAACCCCTTATTAATATATTAGTCTTCGAATTCTGCGGAAAGTATCCTGCGAACCTCCTCGACGGTCTCGTCTTCGAGATCCGCCCTCTTGGCGAGTTCTTCGGGATCGATTGCAAGCACGCTCTTCGCGGTGTCACAACCTATGCTCTTGAGACGGTCGATAACCCAACCGTCGATGGTGGCACCATATTCGGGATTGGTGAAATCCTCGAGGGCCACGTCTTCCTCCTCGTCCACGACGCCTCCCTTGGGAGCCTCGCGCCAAACCTCGACCTCGCGGTCGACGAGCATGCCGGCGAGCTGAATGTTCACGCCGCCGCGGCCTATGGCCTTCTCCACCTCGTCGGGCTGGATGTACACCTTCACCTTGT
Source organism: Bacteroidales bacterium (assembly GCA_024691765.1). GTDB lineage: Bacteria > Bacteroidota > Bacteroidia > Bacteroidales > UBA932 > Cryptobacteroides. The sequence goes on from JAILNI010000059.1 coordinate 27,714, forward strand.
CGCCGGGATTCTCGCCCATGTCGATATGGGAGACGCGGGCGGGATTGAGGGCCCTCTGGATGAGGAGCTTCTGGTTGGAAGTCCACTGGAGCACGTCGATGTTCTCGTTGCGGAGCTCACGGACGATGCCTATGATGCGGCCGCCGCGCACACCTATGCAGGCGCCTATCGGGTCAATGCGGTCGTCGTACGATTCAACTGCCACCTTGGCACGCTCGCCGGGAACGCGCACCACCTTCTTGACGGTGATGAGCCCGTCGGCGATTTCCGGAACCTCCATCTCGAAGAGCCTCTCCAGGAAGTCGGGAGCGGTACGGCTCAGGGTGATGTAAGGAGTGGTATTGTTGCGGAGTTCCACGCTCTTGATGATGGCGCGGACGGTGTCGTTCTTCTTGAAGTGCTCGCCCGGGATCTGCTCTTCGCGGGGGATGTGGAGCTCGTTGCCGTCTTCGTCGAGGATGAGGACCTCGCGGCTCCAGGTCTGGTAGACCTCGCCGGTGAAGATCTCGCCGACCTTCTCGGAATAGGTCTTGTAGACGTTGGCCTTCTCGATGTCGAGGATGCGGCCCTGGAGGTTCTGACGGATGTTGAGTATGCCGCGGCGGCCGAAGGAACTGAGGGGCACGAGCTTGGTGTAGGTGTCGCCCACCTCGTAGTCGTCTTCGCCGCTGTCCTTCTTCACATCCTCGAGCGTCATCTGGGTGACGGGATCCTCGACCTCTTCGACTATCTCGAAGTTCTGGTAGATTTCGCAGGTTCCCTTGTCCACGTTCACGATGACGTCGAAATTGTCGCTGCTGCCGTAGGTCTTGGCCAGCTGGGTGAGGAACACGTCCTTGAGCACGCCCATCATCACGGGGCGGTCGATGTTTTTCTCTTCCTTGAAGTCCTTGAAGGCGTCAATGAGAGTTACTTTTTCTTCTTTCTTGTCCATTATGGTATGTTATTCTGTCGTTTCTCCAAGTATGCGGTCGGCCTCTTCAGGGGAGATGCCGACGGACGATACGGTGAGGGCGTAGTCCTCGACGTCGCGGTCGAAGGCTGCGAGCACGGCCCTGTGAACGGCCTCGCAGTCCTGCAGCTCCACGGGGGCATCCGCACGGTCTATGCTTAGCTCTATATTGTTGTCGTCGTCCATCACGAGGGCGGCGATGGTGCAGCCGCGCTGCTTTGCAGCGGCCTCTGCAACGAGTCTGAGTTTTGCTTCGTCCATATCGAAACCTTGCTTCTTAAAAACAAAAAATAGGGGTCCCTTTCGGGCCTCTATCTCTTTCACGGGTGCAAATATAGGAATAATTCCCGAATCTGCAAAACCTCGCGCGCTTATTTCAGCCAGAATATGGCGTCGGGGCCTTCGTTGAAGAGGATATCCAGGACAGACAGGCCGGGGGTGAAGCCGAAGCGCTCCGCGAAGACCTGCCAGTAGGGGCGTTCCAGGCCGAGGTCGCGCAGGATGGTGTCAGGGTGTTTCGGATGGATGGCGTTTCGCAGATCCAGGGCCGTTCCGTCCGCAGAGGGAACTCCCTCTGACGGCACCGCCACCCCCATCTTAGCGCAGAGCCACTCAATTATCCGCCAGTTCATATCCCAGAGGGTTTCAGGATGGGAGTCGAGTATTGCGAAGAACTCGTCGCGGTAGAATTCGAAGAAGGGAGAGGAGTAGTAGGCGGACGCCACTGCGCGCTCGAACTTGGCCACCCAGGGCGTGGTGTACTCGATGCGGATATCCTTAATCTTCCGTCCGGAGGAATGGACTACCGGAACCATCAGGTCCAGAGGGCCGTTCGCCGACAGGATGCGGCAGCGGTTGCGCCAGGACTGCTTGTTGTAGAGTTCGACGGAATCGATAAAAACCGAAGAGTATCCCGCCAGTACGGCGAAATACTCTACAGGAGGACAGAAAGCAGTGGAAAGGAGAACCACTACTCTATGAAGCTCTTCTCGCGGGAATCGTTGCCACGCACTATTCCACGCTTGGAATTGCGGATGAAGGAAAGGATTTCCTCCTTCTCGTGGCTGTCGGGGAATCCGGCGTCGATCTTGGCACAGGCGTCGGAAATGTTCAGGCCCTGGAAATAGAGGGTGTCGTAGATATCCTTGATGTTGCGGATCACGTCGCTGTCGAAACCGCGGCGCCGCAGGCCCACGAGGTTAACTCCCGCGAAGCATACGGGCTCGCGTCCGCAGAGGGCGTAAGGCGGAATATCCTTGTTCACCTTGCTTCCGCCGCCCACCATGGCGTGCTTGCCGATGTGGGTGAACTGGTGCACGACGGTGCTGCCGCCGAGTATCGCCCAATCGTCGACGTCGGTCTCGCCCGCTATGCCCACGAAGGACACGAGAATGCAGTGCTTGCCGACGGTGCAGTCGTGCGCAACGTGCACGTAGCTCATGATAAGGGTGTCGTCTCCTATCTTGGTAACCCTCTTGCCGCTGGCTGCGGTTCCGCGGTTGATGGTGGCGCATTCGCGTATGGTCACGCGGTCGCCTATCTCCACCCAGGTGACTTCGCCCTCGAACTTGAGGTCCTGGGGAACGGCGCCCACTACGGCTCCGGGGAAGACTGCGCAGTCTTTACCCATCTTGACGTACTGGAAGATGGTGGCATGCGGATATATGACGGTGCCGTCGCCTATCTCGACGTTGTCGTCGATGAAGACGTAAGGTCCGATTTCTACGTTCTCGCCGAGCTTTGCGCCCGGATGCACGGTTGCAAGAGGATGAATTTTAGCCATGGTTTCAGTTAGAGTGACAGGATTTTCTGGACTGCCTTCGCGGTGTCCGTGTTGATTGTGTGGCCAGGTTTGTACGCGGTTATATGTGCGCGGAGATAGCCTCCGCAGAGCCTCATGTCGCCCAGGAAGTCGAGCATCTTGTGACGCCCGCACTCATCCGGGAAATTGAGGGTAATGTTCGAAAGATAGCCCGAAGGAAGGACCTTGATGCCGGGATGGCCTATCTGTATGGCCATTGCATCCACGACGTCTTCCGGAACGGGACGCTCGACCACCACGATGGCATTGTCGACGTCGCCGCCCTTTACCAGCCCCTGGGCTGCGAGATACTGCACCTCATGGAAGAATACGAAAGTACGGCAGACAGCTATCTGCGAGAGGTAATCGACGGTCTCGTCCCAATGGGCCTTCTGTACGCCCAGGACGCGGGAGCCGAAATCAACCGTGAGGTCCACCGAAAAATGGTCGGCGGGTTCCACCTTGATCCAGCTGCCGGTCGCCTCGTGACGGAGTTCCACGGACTCCTTGATGTCGTAGTACCTGCGGTCCTTCTCCTGTTCGACGAGTCCGTCGGCTGCGAATACCTCCGCATAGAAACGGGCGCTGCCGTCGAGGATGGGAATCTCCTGGTTGTCCACCTCCACAATGGCGTTGTCAACTCCCATTCCCGCGAAGGCCGACATAAGGTGCTCAACCGTGGAGACGGAGGCGCGCCCCTCGCTCAGGAGGGTGCAGCGCGCGGTATTGGACACGTACTCCGCGAGGGCGGGTATGCTGCGTCCGATATCGGTACGGATGAACCTGATGCCCGTTCCTACGGGTGCCGGTTTTATGCAGATATGGGAATAAGTGCCGGTATGGAGGCCTTTCCCTTCGAACTCGTATGCTCTTTTGAGTGTGCGCTGTTTCATAAATCCCGCAAAGATAGCAATTTATTTTGTCTTACAAGCCTTTACTCCTCCGCCCCGGCGCTCTTGAATTTGACGTAGCTGCGCATGAACTGTGCCCTGTCGAAAGCCGGGGTTCCGAGCAGCACGGAGCCTTCCTTGCGGACGCTCTTGGTCACGCCCGACTGGGCGCCCACAATGGTGCCGTCGGCTATCTTGATGTGGCCCACTATGCCCACCTGGCCGGCCAGTATGCAGTTCTTCCCGATTTCGGTGGAACCGGCTATTCCGGTCTGTGCGGCCATTACGGTATTGTCTCCGATGACCACGTTGTGGGCTATCTGGCAGAGGTTGTCGATACGCACGCCGTTGCCTATGATGGTGTTCTCCATTTCGGCACGGTCGACGGTGGAGTTGGAACCGATTTCGACGTTGTCGCCGATAATGACCCCGCCCAGATGCTCTATCTTCTGCCATGTGCCGTCTGGCTGGGGTGCATTTCCGAAGCCGTCGGAGCCGATGACGCAGCCCGCATGAAGGATTACGTTCTCCCCTATCACGGTCTTGGGATAGATCACCACTCCGGGGTAGATGATTGCGTGGCTGCCTATCACGACGTCTTCACCTATGGTGACGTTGCTGTGTATGATGCTGCAGTCGCCGATGCGGGTCCGTGCGCCGATTTTCACGAAGTCCCCCACCCAGACCTTCTTGCCGAGGCGGGCGCGAAGCGAAATGCCGCAGGTCATGGCGCGGTGGCGGCGGTATTTGCGCCTCAGGGCCGACACGTACTTAAGCAGTTCGGCGACGCCGGTGTAGGCGTCCTTCACCCTCACCATGGTGGGAGTAACGGCCTGCCTGGGCTTGAAATCAGCGTTCACCAGCAGGACGCTCGCCTTGCTGGTGTACACATATTCCTCGTATTTCGGGTTGGCGTAGAAGCTCAGTGCCCCGGGCTTCCCGTGTTCGATTTTAGCAAACGTGGTTACGGTTTCCTGAGGGTTGCCTTCGACCGTTCCGTGCAGAGCCTCAGCTATCTCCTTTGCGGTAAGTTTCATATTAGAATCTCCATCCAACGGTAAGTACAGCGTCTACAAGGGAACGGACCGAACGGGTGCACGGGGCGATTACCATATACGCCACGCCGTCGGCGTTGCAACGCACTTTGCCCAGGTCGTCCTTGACCTCAAGATAGGTATTGTATGGCGAATAATAACTTGCGCTGGTGGTGCGGCGCAGGGCGAAATCGGCATAGAAGGACCCGGTGCTCACATATCCTACTCCGAGGGAAACCGAACTGACGGGAGCATTCACGTAATACTTCTTGTCCAGCAGCCATGCTTTTCCGGCCTGGTAATAGGCGTAGTCCTTGTCGTAAAGGGATGCGTCCACCAGATAACCCTCGTTGTCGTAGTAGTAGCGCTCCGGGTTCGAAGTGCGGGTGTAGCCGGCGCGAAGGGCGAGGAAGGGAAGAGGACGAAGCTCCAGGCCAAGCCTGAGGCTGTGGCTGACCCCGCAGAAGAGGTTCATGTACTCATTGGTGCGGGCATAGGGATCGTCCGGGCCGAAATCGTCGTCGGTGGAATACTTCATGACGGAGAAGTCGGTCATCTGCCAGTCGGCGCTGACAAGCCCGAAGCTGCCGAAAGTCCAGGCAAGGCCGGTGCTCATGCTCCAGGGAGAACGGAAGTTATACTCGAACTCCCCTACCGGAGACTCGCCGTGGCGGGACAGGTTCTGGTAACGGGTGTCCACGGTCATGTAAAGGCGCTCCGAAACGCTGTATGCGGTCGGGGTCTTGATGGATGCGCCTATGCGGAGGTTGCGGACCGGCAGCCAGATGAAACCGACGCCGGCATTGATGCCGCTGATGTCCGCATCGTAGTTGTAGGCGTAGGAAACCTGCTTGAAAAGCTGCGCCGCCTCGACAATATAGTCTCCGTTCGGATGCACCATTTCCGGAGTTACGGTGGCGGTCGCCGGCCATGAGCTGTCGGGAACCTCTGAGAACCTTTCGAGATAGCGGAGGTTGATTATCGGGAAGGTGAAATTGACGCCTACGTAGAAGTTGTCGTTGAAATTGAAACCGAAGTTGGTGACGATGTCGTTCTTGCTGCCGTAGCGCACCCTTTCGGAAGTCTGGAGAAGACGTCCCGGCACACCGAAATCGTAGGTCTGGTAGTACATCGGGTCACCGTTGTCGTACTGCCTGGGATTGCCGTTGTCGTCGAGGATGGGAATCTTGTTGCCGTCGTCGTCGAGCAGATAATAGGGGCCGTACTTGTATTCGTTGGCTCCGTAGAAGGCGCCGCCGGTCTCGATGGTCTCGTTGTAGTTGATCATTCCGCCCTCATAAGCGGTGATGTACTGCCAGCGGTCGTAAAAGCCGTTGCGGTTCAGATGGTTGTACGGATCGGTGTAAGTGAGGATGTCGGGGTCGAGCATGGAGCCGTTCCCGTCGGAATTGAACATCGCGCCGGTGGCGAAGGCGCCCGCCATGGATGTGAACGGGGTGCCGCCGACTGCATTGAAGCCCCTGGCGACCGACTTCTCCACGAAATTGTTCGTCATCGTGGAAAGGAAGGCGAAGTTCCAGCTCTTGAGCCCGGAATACTCACCGGTGTCAATGCGCAGATTGAAGCCTATGTTGGGCATGGTGTAGCGTACCTTGCCGGCTTTGGTCGCCCCGCTGAACTCCTGGGTGCCGTCGAATTCGCTGTAGGCCGGAGCCCATGAGGATTTGGTGGAGGAGATGCTGAGGCCCTGGGATATAGTGAACGTGGAATAGCCTGCTACCGCGGATCCTGCCGGATTGAGGGCCACCGAGCCGAGGTCGCCACCTACGGCCGTTACCGCATTGCCCATTCCGAGGGTGCGTGCCGTGCCGAAATAATTGTCTTTGCCCAGATCCAGGGCGTCGTACATGGTTTGCGCGCTGGACACCGCCATGGAGGCGAACAAAAGGGCTGTCAGGGTGAATATTGCTTTTTTCATGACTGTAATTCTCTGAGTGTTTGCTATCTGCGGCCGCCGCTGCTGTGGGAACCTCCGCTGCTGTGGGAACCTCCGCTGCTGTGTGAGCCTCCGCCGTAGGAAGAACGCGACGAGGAGCTGCCGCCGCTGTAGGACGACCTGCTGCTCGAAGACGAACTGCTGTGGGAGGAAGAACTTGAAGACGAACTGCTGCTGCGGGTTGAACTGCCGGAATAGGAGCTGCCCGAGGAACTGCTTCCGAAGGAACTGCTGCGGTAGCCGCCGCTGCTGTTGGTGCTGCGTGAACTGCTGGACGTCCTTACGGAACTGCCGCTTCCGCTGCTGCGGGTTGCTGACGCACCTCCCGTATACGACCTTCCGGAAGAATAGCCGCCCGTCCTCGATACGGAACCCGCTCCCCTGCCGTTGACGCTGTTGCCGCCAATCACGCTCTCACGGGTGGTGCCGCGGAAGTAGTTGTAGCCGCTTCCCCTGGACGAATAGCCTGAATAGTGGTGGTGATGGCCGCCGTACCAGTAGGGGCCGTGGCCATACCAGCCGTAGCCGTAATGACCGTAATACCAGGGGTCGTACCAGCCGTATGCGTAGGAATAACCGTACCAGTCGTAATACCAGGGATCGTACCAGCCGTAGCTCCAGGGGCTGTACCAAGCGCCGTAATAACGGGGCCCGTAACCGTAGTAGTACGGCCTGTACCAGCCGGAGTAGTAATACGGAGTGTACCAGCTGTAGTAGGGATACTCGTAGTAGTTATAAACGTTGCCCTGTGTATCTTCAGCGGTGGTGCGGAGACCGTTACGGGTGATGTACAGGGTATCCCTCGCCGCGGCGCGGTCACGCTCAATCTCCTCCCTTGCCAGAGCGGCGAACTCTTCCCTGGAGAGGGGCTGCACGTTCTGCACGTCCTTAGCCTGGTAGTAGATGCCGTCCTGGAACTGCTGCACGCCTTCGTATTTGGCCGCCAGCGAACAGGAAACCGCGGACAGGCCTGCGAGGGCGACGAGCAGCGTTATATTTATCCGTTTCATGGTATTTTTTGTATATTTGCACCTGTCTTCACGCAGGCGCGTGTCGGCTTATTTATACTATTAGATGCAAATTTGCTAAAAAAACGCAGAAAAATCTATTAAAAATATGTCGAAGGTCATTACTCCAAGGTCGGAAGACTATTCTAAGTGGTACAACGATATCGTAGTGGAAGCCGACCTGGCCGAACAGTCCGCCGTACGCGGTTGCATGGTCATCAAGCCCTATGGTTACGCCATCTGGGAAAAAATGCAGAGGGTACTGGACGGAATGTTCAAGGAAACGGGCGTGCAGAACGCCTACTTCCCCCTCTTCATCCCCAAGAGTTTCTTCAGCCGTGAGGCCGAGCATGTGGCGGGCTTCGCCAAGGAATGCGCCGTGGTAACCCACCACCGTCTCATGAACAATCCCGACGGCGCCGGAATCGTGGTCGATCCCGACGCGAAGCTCGAAGAGGAACTCATCGTGCGCCCCACTTCCGAAACCATCATCTGGAGCGTGTACAAGAACTGGATCAAGAGCTGGAGGGATCTCCCGATACTCTGCAACCAGTGGTGCAACGTGGTGCGCTGGGAGATGCGCACCAGGCCCTTCCTCCGCACCAGCGAATTCCTCTGGCAGGAAGGCCATACAGCACACGCCACTGCCGAAGAGGCCCAGGCCCGGGCAGTCCAGATGGTGCATGTGTACGCCAAATTCGCCCGCGAATGGATGGCGCTGCCCGTAATCGTCGGACACAAGAGCCCCAACGAGCGCTTCGCCGGCGCCCTCGACACCCTTACGATCGAGGCCATGATGCAGGACGGAAAGGCCCTGCAGGCCGGTACGAGCCACTTCCTCGGCCAGAATTTCGGAAAGAGCTTCGACGTTCAGTTCGCAGGCCCTGACGGCACCCTGCAGTACGCCTGGGCCTCCTCCTGGGGAGTGTCCACACGCCTGATGGGCGCCCTTATCATGGCCCACTCCGACGACGAAGGCCTCATACTGCCTCCCGCCCTCGCCCCCATCCAGGTCGTGATGGTTCCCATCTACAAGGCCGACGAGGAGCGCGCCGCTGTTCTGGCAAAGTTCGAAGAGATGTCCAAAGCCCTGACTGCCAAGGGAATAAGCGTGAAGATAGACGACCGCGACACCCTCCGTCCGGGCTTCAAGTTCGCAGAATGGGAAGTCAAGGGAGTTCCGGTACGCCTCGCCCTCGGAGCACGCGACCTCGCCTCCGGAAGCATTGAAATCTTCCGCCGCGACACCCTCTCCAAAGAAACCGTCTCCATCGACAGCGTCGTGGAGAGCATTCCGGCCCTGCTGGACGACATCCAGAAGAACATCTATTCCAAGGCCCTCTCCTTCCGTGAGGAGCACATCGAGAAGTGCGACGACTGGGAGGAATTCAAGGCCAAGATAGGCACCGGCAAGTTCCTTCTCTGCCACTGGGACGGCACCGCCGAAACGGAGCAGGCCATCAAGGACGCCACCAAGGCCACCATACGCTGCATCCCCGTCGATTCCTTTGTCTGCGAAGAGGAAGGCGTCGACATCTATTCCGGCAAACCTTCTCACGGAAGGGTTGTCTTTGCAATCGCATACTAAAGAAACCGAATATGAAAAAGACTGTCATCACCCTTATCCTGGCCTTCGCAGCCGCACTGACTCTCGCTGCCCAGGAGGCCCCCACCGCACAGGACGCCGCCGCAGAGGCCGCCCAGGCCATCTCCGCCGCACCTCAGGAGGAACTCCCGGCTCCCAAGCCCAACTACTGGACCAACTCCCTCGTCATCGACTTCGGCCTTAACCAGACCAGCCTTGTCGACTGGGCAGCCGGCGGTTACAACACCATCACCCTAAACTCCGGGCTCGACGCCAAGGCCGACTACGCTAAGGACCTCGCATCCTGGAACAACCGCCTGCAGATGCAGTACGGCTTCCTCTATTCGGAAGAGAAGGAAGGCCTGATCCAGAAGAACACCGACCGCCTCTACCTCGAAAGCAAGTTCGCATACAAGACCGGAGCCGAGAGCAAGTGGAGCTATTCCGCAGCCTTCGATTTCCGCACCCAGTTCAGCGACAACTTCGACACCTACGTGCAGGACGCGACCACCAAGAAATGGAGCGGAACCCTCAAGAGCGGACTGCTCTCCCCCGCCTACATCAATCTCGGTCTCGGTATGGACTGGAACCCCACTTCGTGGTTCAACCTCAACGTCGCTCCCCTCACCGGTAGCGTAGTCATAGTGGACATTCCGCTGCTCCGCAAGAATTACGGTATGGAGCTCGGAGTGGCCGAGGACGATGCTGAATACACAGCCGCCGTTGCGGCTGACGACGCTGCAGCCATCGGTTCCTTCTACAAGGGCGCAAAGTTCCAGCTCGGTGCCCAGGTGAAGATGGGCGCCAAGGCGAAAGTGAACGACAACCTCGGCCTCGAGACCCAGCTGGTCGTCTTCTCCAACTACCTCAAGGACCCGCAGAACATGCGCGTGAACTGGGACAACAAGATTTCCTGGCAGCTCACCAAGTTCTTCAAGTTCGGGCTCGACACCTGGCTGATCTACGATCCTGACGTGCTGATTTTCAGTGAGAAGGACAACCTCACCGTGCAGCGCGTGCAGTTCAAGGAATTCGTCACCTTCAACTTCACCTGGACCTTCTCCAATAAGAAATGAGCAGGATTCTTCTCGCCGTGAGCGGGGGCGTGGACTCGATGTACATGCTGGCCCGCTCTTCCGAGTTGTTTCCCGGGAGCGAAGTGGCGGTCGCGCACTGCAACTTCGGACTCCGGGGAGCGGAATCGGACGGCGACGAGGAATTCGTCCGCACCTGGTGTTCAAGGCATGGCATCCGGCTTTTCGTAAAGCGTTTCGATACCGCCGGTTACGCCGCCCGGAAGCACATTTCCATTGAGATGGCCGCCCGTGACCTGCGCTACGCGTGGTTCGCGGAGTTGCTTTCTTCAGAAGGGTTTGACGCGGTGGCAGTTGCCCACAATGCCGACGATAATGCGGAAACCTTGCTTCTCAATCTTCTTCGGGGCACCGGAACCCGGGGCCTGAGGGGCATGGGAAGTCGGAGATTGCCAAGTGGCGATGGCCGTGGCGTGGCAGGCGGAGGGCTGGTCTTGAGGCCTCTCCTGGGCATCTCCAGGGCCGAAATCGAAGCTTGGATGAAATCGAACGGTGTGCCCCATCGTGAAGACAGCACCAACGCTTCCGAAATATATAAACGCAACAAGATTCGCCATTCGGTTTTCCCGGTTTTCGCGGAGATCAATCCTTCGTTTTTGAAGACTCTCGGCGCCGACATGGAGCACATCGCCCAGGTAGACGATATTGCCGACGAATGGTTCCGTGAGAATGCACCGAAGGTGCACGACGGTTCCGCCATTTCCGTCCCTTCGTTGATGGCCCTGCCGCACTGGGAGTATATGCTCTGGCGTCTGCTCGAGCCTTACGGTTTCGACGAACCCACCCTGGAAGACCTGAAAGGAGTGCTGCTTGCCGGGGGCACCGTTAGCGGAAAAACCTTCGAGGCCCCCGGGTGGAAGGCGGTAACCGGAAGCGGGAAGATTGTGATTGTGAGGCGGGAAGATGCCGAAGGTTGCGGGGCCGGTGCGGGTACCGGTTGCGGGGCTATCGTCATTGATGGTCCGGGAGAATACGTCTTTGGAGAGCAACAGTTCAGTGTAACGGTTTTCGAGAAGCCGGACGGCTTCGATGCCAGGCAGCCCGAGGGCACTCTCGTATTCGATGCCGCGGCACTCCCCTTCCCATTGAAACTTCGCCACTGGAAGGAAGGCGACTGGATGAAGCCCCTGGGGCTTGGCGGACGAAAGAAATTGAGCGATCTTTTCGTCGACCTTAAATGGAGTCTTCCCGAAAAGGCCAAGGCCGTTGTGCTGGAGCATCCGGACGGTTCCGAGGGCCACGTGGGAGCGCTTCTGTGCTGCCGGGTGGATGATTCCCTCAAGGTCCGGCCCGCCACGCGCTCAATACTGGAAATAGCCTGGCGGACAAATCGCTGATTCATAATAACTTATGCAAAGTACTGGTGCTGGTTTCAGGGACCAGTATTTTGCATAACATGCAGATTATCAAAGCATTAGCCGCCAGCCTCTTTTTTAGTGTAGTTATTTTTCGTACCTTTGCACCCTATGCTTATAGTTCTGGAAGGTTTGGACGGCGCCGGCAAGTCCACGCAGGTTAAAATGCTCAGGGAATACCTCGAAAAGGTATCCTCCAGGCTCACCTATATTCATTTTCCCCGTTACGAGGCTCCGGTGTACGGAGAACTTATCGGCAGTTTCCTCCGCGGGGATTTCGGCGACATCAACTCGGTGCATCCGCAGCTGGTGGCGCTCCTTTACGCTGAAGACCGTCACGGCGCAGTGCCCGAGATAAAGGCAGGCCTCGCGGACGGCGGCACCGTGCTTCTGGACCGCTACGTTTTCAGCAACGTGGCCTACCAGTGCGCCAAGATTGCCGACAACGCCAAGGCGGAAGACCTCCGCGAATGGATACTGAACACCGAGTTCGGAGCCTTCGACGAGCCGCGACCGGACCTCAACATCTTCCTCGACGTTCCCATGGAATTCATAGAGGGAAGCCTTAACCGCAGCCGCAGGGGCGCCGACCGCGATTATCTCGCCGGAGCCCGCGACATCCACGAACAGAGCATCTCCTTCCAACAGAAGGTGCGCGCCATGTACCTGCGTCAGGCCGAGGCGGACCCCTCTTCGCTCCAGATCCTCGACTGCTCGGATTCCAAAGGCCACATGCTCCCGCCCGATGCCATTTTTGCCAAAATTAAAGCCCTGGTAGATGAACGGATTTAAGAGAATCTGCGCCGTAATAGTCGGCAGCGTGCTGTTTATATCCGGCGTGCTCAAAATAATGGACCCGCTCGGAACTTCCCTTATCGTGGAGGATTATTTCCGCTTCTTCCATCTGGGCTTCCTTTCCGGCGCATCCTACGTGTCCGGCCTGGCGCTGTCGCTCTTTGAAAGCGTACTGGGAGTTATCCTCATCACCGGCGTGTGGAGGAAGTTCGCGGCGGTGGCAAGCCTTTGCCTGCTTGCGCTTTTCACTATCATAACAGCCATACTCTGGATAGCCGGAGCATCCTTCGACTGCGGCTGTTTCGGAAAGGCCCTTCACCTGGAACACTGGCAGAGTTTCGTAAAGAACGTGGTGCTCCTTGGACTCTGGGCTGCAGCCTTCCTGCCGTTCACAAACCTGGGAGAGCCCCAGAAGATAAAATTCGTTAGTTTCGGCATCGGAGCCGCTTCGGTGGCACTTTTCTGCCTCTGGAGCCTGCTTTCCATCCCGCTGGTAGACTTCACTTCCATGAAGCCCGGAACGGAATTCACCGGCGCTTTCAACGAGAATTTCGACGACATCACCGCGGCCGTCTATACGAAAGACGGACGCGAGGGCGCCTTCACTCCCGACTGTCCGCCCGACAGCACCTGGACCTTCGTCCGCTACGAGACCTACAGCCGCGGCCTTACCGATTTCGCCGCCGCGCCGCAGACCCTGAGTTTCTGCGACGCCTCCGGCGAGTATGCGGACTCGCTGGCCACCAAGGGCAAGGTGATAATAGTTTCGGCCTACAATCCGGCTGCCGTTTCCGCCCGCAGGACCGCCTCACTCGAGGAATTCGCCAAAGCCGCCGAAGAGAAGGGCTACAGCGTGCTCTACCTTGTGGCCGGCACTCCCGAAACGCTGGAAAGCGCCAGCGCGGCCCTTGCGAACCTCATTTATTTCGCAGACAGGCGCGCGCTCATGACCCTCAACCGCAGCAACGGAGGCGTCACGTTCGTGTCCGACGGCAACATCGTGGCCAAATGGGCGGCCGGAGCCCTTCCGTCCGGAGATGAACTCGGCAAACTTGCCAAACGCGACCCGGTGGAATACATGATGCGCCGCAACAACAAGGGTAAGGTGCGCCTGCAGGGCTTCCTGCTCTACACCTTCGCGGTGATGCTTCTCCTGTAATGATACTGATGGGAATCATCAATCTCACCCCCGACTCGTTCTATGCACCGAGCCGGGTGGATGGGGAAACGGCCCTGCGGGAAAGGATAGACGACCTCCTCTCCCGGGGCTGCGGCATACTCGACCTTGGTGCCGTCAGCACCCGGCCGGGGGCTTCCGACGTGCCGGTGGAAGAGGAGTGGAGAAGGCTAAGGCCCGCCCTGCATACGGCTGCTGCTGCGGCTAAAGTTTCGGTCGATACGACCAGCAGCGTCATCGTCCGCCGGGTGTACGAAGAAATCGGGCCCTTCATCGTGAACGACATCTCCGCAGGGGAAGACGATCCCGCAATGCTGTCGCTGGTGGCCGAACTTGGACTCCCCTACATCGCCATGCATAAACGCGGCAACCCGCGAAGCATGGACGCCCTTACCGATTACCCTCAGGGCGTGACCGCAGCGGTGAAGGAGTATTTCCGGCAGTTCGCAGGCAAGGCTGAGCGGCTCGGCATCTCAGAATGGATACTCGACCCAGGTTTCGGCTTCGCCAAGACTTCGGAGCAGAACTGGCAGCTTCTTCGCGACCTGCCGATCTTCAGGGAGTTCGGACGGCCGATTCTGGTCGGAGTGGCGGATAAGCGCTTTACGAAAGATCCCCTCTTTGGCGGAGGGGACCCATCGCTTGCCGAACGCCTGGCCGTCGAAGGCGGCGCAGACATCCTGCGTATCCACTAATAAACGTTTATTTCATACGGCGAGCGGGCGATTACCTGCGGCTTTGCCATGCTCCGGACGAACTCCTCCTGCGGGTTCTGGCTGCCGAACATCTGCATTATCTGCTGCATTGCGGTCAGCGGCTCCGGATAGCCTTTCACCATCGTCTCGTCCAGATTGATTCCGGCTGCCGTGGCGGCGTAGGCAAGCGCGTCGCCGAGCGTTCCTATCTCGTCGACAAGACCTATCCCGAGGGCGTCGGCACCCGTCCACACGCGGCCCTGTCCTATTTCGTCCACCTTTGCCTTCGGAAGCTCGCGGCCCTCGGCGACTATTGTGGTGAACCTGTCGTAGATGGCCTCGATGCTGCGAAGCATATAGTTGTACTCAGCGCTGTCGAAGGGCCGCATCAGGCTCCACATGTCGCCGTGGCGGTTCGAACTCACGCTCTGCACCCCCACCTTGAGAACGTCCTTCGCGGTCTTGCTGAAGTCGGGCACAAGGCCGAAGACACCAATGCTGCCGGTAAGGGTTACCGCGTCGCTGAATATCTTCTCGCAGTTGTTGGATATCCAGTAACCGCCCGACGCCGCCATGTTGCCATAGGAGGCTACGAGGGGTTTTTCTTTTCCGAGCAGGTCGAGTTCGTGCTTGAGCTTCTCGCTGGCAAGCACGCTGCCGCCGGGAGAATTCACCCTGAGCACAACGGCCTTGACGGTCGAATCTGCGCGCACGCGGCCGATCACGGCGGCGAAGCGGTCGCCTGCCACCTGTTCCTGGGCGCGGCCGTCGACTATTTCGCCGTCAGTATAGATTACGGCCACCTTGGTTTTCGCCCTGTAGTTGGGCAGCGACTTTGCCGCCACGTAATCCGGGAAGGGTATGAACTGTACGTCGTCGAAGGAAGCAGCCACTGCGATGGACGCAAGGCGTTCCTTGAGTTCGCTGCGGTTCACGATGGCGTCGGCGAAGTGCTCGCGGAGGAAGTCTTCGGGGAGGCAGAGTTTGAGGCCGTCGATGGCTTCGTCCACGGCCGCCTCGGTGATGCCGCGGGATGCGGCTATATCTGCACGCATGACGCTCCACATGGAATTCACCACTGCCTTAAGCTGCATGGTGTTCTCGGGCGAAGAGGAGTTGCGGGTGTACATCTCGCCGGCGCTCTTGAACTTGCCGTGGCGGATGAGCTGCATGTTCACCCCGAAACGGTCCAGCAGGTCCTTGAGGAAAATGGACTGGGTTGCAACTCCGGTAAGCGTTACGGTAGAACCTTGATATTCAGTCATATACACCTTATCGGCAACGCTAGCCAGCCAGTATCCTCCGGTGCTGGGCGACTCGATGTAGGCCACTACCGGTTTGCCGCTGGTCTGACGGAATTCCGCCAGGGCCTTCCTGAGCTCCTCTATGGAAGCCTGGTTCGACATATTGCCGTCGGTGCGCAGGAAGATGTACTTTACTCCGGGATCGGAGGCGGCGGTTTTCAAGGCCGTAACCGCCTTATAGAGGCTTACCGTCGGTATCGGTGTGCCGCTCTGGAACGCAGGGATGGGTTTCTCCTGCTCGGCGAGGGTAAAGGCCGACATGTCTATTGCCAGCACTCCGCTGCGGGGCAACACCACGTTCTTTCCACCCGATGCCGCCATGGAAGCTCCAAGTGCGGAGGAGAAGAAAAGGATGGTGAGGAAACCGAAGATTGCGAGGCCGCAGAGCACTGCGAGCAACATTTTCCAAAAATCTTTCATGTGTCTGGGTGTTTAATCACGCAAAGTTAGTAAATTTGCGGATATGACACAGAAACCCGGCATCCCGAAGGGCACCAGGGACTTCTCCCCGGAACAGGCAGCCCGCCGCAACTACATATTCGATACGATACGCGGAGTTTTCCGTTCCTTCGGCTATTCACAGATCGAGACTCCTGCCATGGAGAACCTCTCCACACTGCTCGGGAAGTACGGGGAGGAGGGCGACAAACTGCTTTTCCGCATCCAGAACAGCGGAGAGAAGGCAGCCGAAGCGCCGGAAAAGGGTTTGCGCTACGACCTGACCGTGCCGTTCGCCCGTTTTGTAGTTCAGCACCAGAGCGAGATTTCCTTCCCCTTCAAGCGTTTCCAGATACAGCCGGTATGGCGTGCCGACCGCCCGCAGAAGGGCCGCTACCGCGAGTTCTGGCAGTGCGACGTGGACGCGATCGGCAGCCGCTCGCAGATGCTGGAGCTGGAGCTCGTACAGATGGTGGAGGAGGTTTTCCGCAGGCTGGACATCCGCGTGGTCCTGAAGATAAACAACCGCAAGGTTCTGGCCGGCCTGGCCGAGGCCTGCGGCTTCCCCGAAAGGATAATAGACATTACGGTCGCTATCGACAAGCTCGACAAGATAGGGCTTGATGCCGTTCGTGAAGAGTTGCTGTCGAAAGGACTGACGGCAGATGCCCTGGCTGTGCTGGAACCCGTCCTGAAGCTGGAAGGCAGCTTCGCGGAGAAGATTGCGGCAATGCGAGGAGTGCTGGCATCGAGTCCGGTAGGTCAGCAGGGTTTGGACGAACTGGAAGAGCTGTTCGGATATATTTCCGCCGCCGGGGTTTCGCTCCCCGTCGAGATGGATCTCTCCCTCGCCCGCGGGCTCAACTACTATACCGGCGCGATCTTCGAGGTGAAGGCCCTCGACTGGCAGATAGGCAGCATCTCCGGAGGCGGGCGCTACGACAACCTCACCGGCATTTTCGGCCTGCCGGACATGTCCGGAGTGGGTATCAGCTTCGGTGCCGACCGCATCTACGACGTGCTCGAAGGCCTGGACAAGTTCCCTGCAGGATTGTCTTCGGGTTCCCGTTTGCTTTTCGCCAACATGGATGCCGCCTCGGCGGCCTATGTTCTGCCCGTGGCCGCTTCGCTGCGTTCCGCCGGAGTTTCCGTGGAGGTCTATCCCGACAGCGGAAAACTCAAGAAACAGTTCGACTACGCCGACCGCAAGGGCATCCCGTTCATCAGCATCTGCGGTTCTTCCGAGGCTGAGGCCGGGCAGGTGAACATCAAGAACCTCGCTTCCGGCGAGCAGAAATCCTTCGCTGCTGGCGACCTGGAGGCCATCCTGGAGTTCCTTGGATAAAAAAGTTTTGGATTTCTAAAATTATTCTCTACCTTTGCAGTCCCAAACATCGCGGGGTAGAGCAGTTGGTAGCTCGTCGGGCTCATAACCCGGAGGTCGGTGGTTCAAGTCCGCCCCCCGCTACTACAGCCGGAAAGTCGAAAGATTTTCCGGTTTTTTCTTTTTCTTCAGTTTTGTAACTCGCTGATAATAAACGCATTACTTTCAGAGTCTCGTTTTCAACATCGGTTCGAGGCGAGTTTCTGGATACGGGTGAGTTCAATCTCAATTTCCTCCAACTGCCTGTTTACCGATCTGATTGTGGTCTCGTAAACGTCAGAGGGTATCTCCCCAAGGCCAAATCTGCGCATTACCAGTTCCCGCTGTCCTTGTCCTTAACGTATCCCAAAGGTGGTTTGGAAAACCAGTCCCCCCGTTCCAAACATTCCTTCATGCCAGCAGCGCATTTTTCTTTGCGGAGGTTATTCTCGTACTCGTTGAATAATAAGGTAATGCCCTCCATGAATTCCCCAGATGAGCTCTCTGGATCCGTAGGCTGAGTAACACTGATAACCGTTATCCCTTTGGACTTGAGGATGGCCTTCGTGACGATGCCTTCTGCCCCCGCCCTGGAGCAGTCTACCAAACTCCTCTTCGCGGTTATGGGGGCCGATGAACTCCGCTACGTCCTTCCTCTTGCCAAGGCTCTTCGCGAAGCCGGCGTTGCAGTTGAGGTGTACCCGGAGGCAACCAAACTCAAAAAACAGTTTGACTACGCAGACAAAAAGGCCATTCCGTTCATCTCAATCAACGGTTCCTCAGAGATTGAGGTCGGCACCGTCAATGTGAAGAACCTTGAAACCGGTGAGCAGAAGGCGTTTGAGCCTTCCGACATCCCCGGAATCCTGGGTTTCATTGCCTGATTACCTGTAGGCCGACGGCGGTATCCCTGTGTGTGACAGGAAAAACTTGTAGAAGAGGCTCTGGCTGTTGAAGTTAAGGGCCGCTGCTATTTCCTTGACAGACATTCCGGAATACCTCAGGAGACTCTTCGCCTCCAGCACCACAAAACCGTCTATCCACTCCGGCGCAGAGCGCCCGGATACCTTTTTTATAACCTTTGACAGGTATTTTGGAGAGAGGTTGAGCCTGTCGGCATAAAAGCCGACGCCCCTTTCCCTTACATGGTGCTTGGAAACCAGGGAGATGAAGGATTCGTAGATGGCGTCTTGCCTGGTGTCGCTTTCCCTGGTGCTGTCCCTTATCTCAAATGCCGCGGAAACAACGTGGGTGAAGGAAGAGAGGAGCGGCACAAGGATGTCTTCCTTGTGTTTCCTTCCGGATCTGAGGATATCCCTTGCCAGCTTGAAATATATCTCTGAAATGGAGCAGTCTTCGTCGGAAAGCACAATGGAAGGGTTTCTGAGCACGGAAGAACTCTTGTGGGAAAAGTTGTCAATGGTCAGTTGAAGTTTCCCAAGTATTTCCCCGGAGATAATAAGGAAATATAGCTTTGTCCCGGCCACTTTGCCCTTGTCATAGTCCGATATGTGGATTATGCTTCCGGGATAAGTGATAAGTACGGATTTATCGTGAAGCTCGTACCCCGTGAGGTTGAGTTCAAGGCGTACGTGGCCGCTTCTCAGGAAAAAGAAAGCGTAGCCGTCCAGCCTTACCGGCGACCTCAGGGCATCCAGGATGTCCTGCTCCTTTTCAAGGCGTTCCCCGCACGCCTCTCCAAGCACCATGTCTGATCCAAGCGAAAATTCGTTTACCGCTCCTGTTAGCGCCAGCACGCGGGAAATATTAATGTCCAGTACTTTCCTATTCATGGCGTAAAATTAGGAAAATTCTACCAAAATACCAATAAAGTTTCATTTTTGGTGCCTGACAGCCCCATTTTAGGCTACTTTTTTGCATTATAGAGTGCCGAAAAAATGAATGGTAAAATGAAAAGGTTTTCATTATTTGTAGGATTGATGCTCCTCATGACCCAGGTCTCCCTGGCACAGCGTGTTCTCACTCTTGAGGACTGCCGCCGGATGGCAGTGGAGACAAGCCGCCAGCTGGACATGGACAAGGCTGCCGTGGAAATGGCTGGTTATGACAGAAAAACAGCAGTCGCAAACTTCTTCCCTAAGGTTACGGCCGTGGGCGGATACATGTATAACAACAGAGACATCGCTCTTGTGAGCGACGACCAGTCGGAGCGGATACGTACAATGGGCTCCACCATAGATGGAAAAATCTGGGACAGGGCCGAACTCAACGCATCGGAACGCGGCAAGGATATCCTGGAGGCGCTAAGAACCTCCGGCGCCATGCCCGACATAGCCACTCCGGTGAATGCGATAGGCGAAGAGATAGACGCCGCCCTTCACCCGGACCTCCACAACCTCTTTGGAGGGGCCGTCATTGTTGAGCAGCCTGTTTTTGCCGGCGGCAAGATTGTGAACAGCACAATCATGGCATCAAAGGCCGAAAAACTTGCCGAAAGCCGTTACGAGACCAGCCTCATGGGGATTGTCACCGATGTGGAGAAGGCCTATTGGCAGATTGTCTCCATCTCCGACAAAGAAAAACTTGCCCGCAGCTACTCCGAACTCCTTCATAAAATGGAGAAGGATGTCATTCGCTCTGAGCAAGCCGGCGTGAGTACAATGTCGGATGTCCTTCAGGTAAAGGTGAAGGTTAATGAGGCCGATCTTCTCCTCAGCAAGGCTTCAAACGGCCTGAGGCTTGCAAAGATGCTCCTTTGCCAGAAAATCGGCCTTCCTCTTGACACTGAAATCGTGCTTGCCGATGAAACCGCGGACGGCGTCCCGGCTCCGGGATATCTTTCCGGGAAAAGCATTGAAGATGTCTACGACTCCCGCCCGGAGATAAGGAGCCTTACCCTTGCGGCCGACATTTATGACAGGAAGGCTAAGATAGCGGCCGCAGACATGATGCCCGTGGTGGCTCTTGTGGGCGCATGCAGCATCACAAACCCCAACTGCTTCAACGGCTTCCAGAATAATTTCCAGGGATGTGCGCTGTCGGCCGGGGTAATGGTGAAAATACCCATCTGCCATGGCGGAGAAGGCATCTGTAAGGTGAAGAAAGCCAAGGCCGAAGCCCGTCAGTACCGTGACCGCCTCTCCGAGACCAAGGAACTCATCGCCCTGCAGGTGGCCCGTCAGAGGGTCATCGTTCAGGAAGCGAAGGAAAAACTCACGATGACGGAAAGCGCCGTCGAGGTGGCCGAAGAAAACCTGAGGAGGGCAAACATAGGCTTCGAAGCCGGGGTGGTGACAACTTCCACCGTGCTTGGAGCGCATACCGCGTGGCTCAGCGCCCACAGCGACTGGATAGATGCCGGAGCGGAACTCCAGTCGGCGGTGTCGGAGCTGAGGAGCGTGGAAGGATACGACAATTTGGAAAACCTTCTTTAGAATGAAACAGGAAAAAAGCAATTACAATATCCTCATCGGCGTAACTGCCCTTGTGGTGATAGTTCTCACAGTTTCAGTGGTGGGATATGTGGTCTCCAAGCCCAAGCCCTACGTAATCCAGGGTGAAGCCGAGGCTACGGAATATCGCGTGTCCGGAAAGGTTCCGGGCCGAATAGAGGAATTCCGCGCCGAGGAAGGCTCCACGGTGCAGAAAGGCGACACCCTTGTCTTTATTGATTCCCCTGAAATACGCTCCAAGATAGCCGAGGCCGCTGCAGCGAAGACTGCCGCTACCGCCCAGAAGGACAAAGCGTACAACGGAGCCCGCAGCGAGCAGATCACCGGAGCCTATGAAATGTACCAGAAGGCCAAGGTAGGAGAGCAGGTGATGCGGAAATCCTACGAGAGGATAAAGAGCCTCCACGACGAAAAGGTTGTCTCTGACCAGAAATACGACGAGGTCCTGGCCCAGTACCAGGCTGCAAAGGCAACTACGCGTGCTGCCAGAAGCCAGTGGGAAATGGCCGTAAAGGGAGCCCGCCAGGAGGATAAGGACGCCGCCGTGGCACTTGTGGAAAGGGCGAACGCCGCAGTGGAGCTGGTGAATTCGTACCTGGACGAAATACGCCTTACATCCCCATGTGACGGGGTTGTGGCCAGCATTTACCCTAAAGTTGGCGAACTTGTGGGACAAGGCTCTCCCATTATGACCATAGAGGATCTTTCAGACATGTGGTTTACATTCAATATCCGCGAAGACCGCCTTCACGGCATGCAGAGCGGAGACCGCATAGACCTTACTATTCCGGCCCTGGATGGCAGGCGGATATCGGCCACGGTCTATTATATTTCGGCCCGGGAGTCTTATGCTACCTGGAAGGCTACACGCGAAACCGGCGAATTTGATACGCGTACCTTTGAGGTCCGGGCCCGTCCGAATTATCAGATACCGGGGCTCCGTCCGGGGATGAGCGCCATAATGACAGTTGAATCTGGACAATGACAGGAAGGTTTGTCAAAGTGCTCCGACGGGAGTTTCTCATTATCCTTAAACGGCCGGTGTATATCCTATCGTCCGTCGGGGTGCTAATTGTGAATGCGGTGTTCTATACTACATTCATGAAGGACGGCCTCCCGCATGATCTTCCCATAGGGGTGGTAGACCTTGACAACAGCTCGACTTCCCGGATGTTTGCAAGGGAACTGGACGCCACCCAGCTTGGAAAGACCGTGTGGTATGATGACCTCCATCTTGCCAGGGAACACATGGAAACGGGAAAAATAACCTCGTACATCGTTATCCCCGAGGGGTTCAATTCCGATGTCCAGTCTTTCCGGCAACCCCATATCGGCTACTATGTGAACTCCCTTTATTTTGTTGGAGGGGCCCTGGCATACAAGGATATCCTTACCATGGTAAACCTAACAAACGGGGCGGTCCAAAG
Organism: Bacteroidales bacterium; assembly: GCA_024691765.1. Taxonomy (GTDB): domain Bacteria; phylum Bacteroidota; class Bacteroidia; order Bacteroidales; family UBA932; genus Cryptobacteroides. The sequence goes on from JAILNI010000059.1 coordinate 50,001, forward strand.
AGAGGTGATGCGCCTTAAAGGAATGAACGAGTGGGAGATAATGGGCAAAATCCAGCCGATAGTGCTGGACCAACACCAGATAGGGAATCCGGCCGTGAATTACGGAGTCTACCTTAACGGTGTGCTTCTTCCCGGTATCCTTGAGATGATAGTCATCCTGATTACGATATATGCCGTGGGGTCAGAGCTTAAGTATGGAACATCTAAGCATCTCCTTAAAACGGCAGGCGACTCGATGGTAACGGTGCTGGTGGGAAAACTGGTGCCATACAACATCATTTTTACGGTGCTTGGAATAACCCTGGAGATGCTGCTTTTCCAGTGGCTGAAATATCCGGTAAAGGGAAGTATCTTCTGGATGTTCCTGGATATCCTTCTCCTTGTAAGCGCATCGGAGGCTATGGGACTTTTCATAGTGGAACTGTTCCCGGTCCTGAGGCTCGCCATTAGTGTGGGTGCCATTATCAGTGTGCTGGGATTCTCGCTGGCAGGGTTCTCTCTCCCCGTTGAGGCGATGCCTCCGTATGTGCAGGGCTTCAGCGCCATTTTCCCGCTAAGGCACTATTACCTTTTCCATGTCCAGGAAACAATCTGGGGCAGCGGATTCGCCGGTTGGTGGAAGGAGGCGGTGCATCTTCTGCTTTTCCTGTTCCTGCCTTTCACGCTTATAGGGAGGCTGGGCCACGCATATAAATATCAGGATTATGAAAGGAATTAGTTACCTTGGTACCTGGGTTAGGAACTGGTACAGCATATTTGTGAACGAACTCCGGCTCATCTTCTCGGATTCCGGCGTAATGGTCATTTTCTTTGTGGGCGGCCTGCTCTATCCTGTCCTCTACAACCTTATCTACATGAACGGTACCGTGGACGAAATGGACGTTGCCGTAGTGGACAATTCGGGCGGGGCCTACAGCCGCCGGTTTATCCGGAAAGTGGATGCCACAAGGGAGTGTAACATCCTCATCTACTGCGCATCCATGGAAGAGGCCAAAGCCCTGATGCAAAAAGGGACTGTCCACGGGATAATCTATGTTCCAGGGGATTTCGACAGCCGTCTGGTACGCGGGGAGCAGGGCGTCATATCCACTTATGCCGACATGTCCAGTTTCCTCTACTACAAATGCCTCACCATGGGGACTAATCTCACGATGCTGGATGAAATGCACCAGATCCAGCTCGAAAGGTATACGGCTTCCGGGATGGATGCGCAGGCGGCATGGCAGGCCGTTCAGCCGGTGCTTTCGGACGAAAGCCTGCCGTACAACAAGCCTTTCTCATATACCATCTTCTTTATTTCGGCCGCACTCCTCCTTGTGATTCAGCAGACAATGTTTTACGGGGAGTCGCTCCTTGCCGGAACGCTCAGGGAACAGAATCGCAGTTTTGCCTCAATGCCGGGGAAACTGCAGGGGCTTGGTATAGGCCGGGTGCTTCTTGGAAGGGGCGCGGCATATTTTTCCATATACATGGTTACAGGCACCATCATCGCCCTTCTCATCCCATGGATTTTCTCCCTTCCGCAAAGAGGGGATTGGACGGATATAATGGTCCTTCTTGTGTTTTTTGTGGTGGACTGCATATTCTTCTCGTTTACGTGGTCGTCGCTTATCACAAGGAGGGAAACTGTGTTCGTGCTGTTTCTAAGCGTGTCTCCTATATGTCTTTTCCTCACGGGATTCTCATGGCCGCAGACATCCATACCTGAGTTCTGGAGGTATGTAAGTTATATTTTCCCCTCCACTTTCGGGTGCCGCGCTTTCATAAACCTCAATACGGCCGGAGGCTCCCTTGCCCTCATTGCTCCTGAAATAAGGGCCATGACAATCCAGACGGCCGTGTACTATGTCCTTTCAAGCGTTTCAGTGTTCATAGAAAACAAGGTGATTGAGAACAAGGAAAAAATTGACAGGCTCAAGGATAAGGCATTGGAACTCCGTGGAATAGACCCCGACGAAGCCCGTAAAGTCATAGTTGGAAAGTAAAGAGAAGCGGTTTTTCTTAAGAAAAGTTTTGTTTTTTCGGGAAAAGTCCTTACCTCTGCAATCCCAAACCGCGGAGTAGAGCAGTCGGTAGCTCGTTGGGCTCATAACCCGGAGGTCGGTGGTTCAAACCGACGCAGCGAGCGAGAGCAATGGAAGCTCGCTTACATTGCCGAGCCGCCAGGAGGAAAAGACGCGCGCAGCGCGGATTAGTCCGCCCCCCGCTACTACAGATAATAAGTCAGCCGAAATGGCTGACTTATTTGTTTTTTACTCCTCTGCCAGTCCTGGAATCACAGTCTTCTTGTCGGAAATCTTGATTCCGTAGGCAATATTGCGAACTCTACCCTCCTCCGGAATCAAGATGCCTATCTCTGCGAGGTGCTGCACATCACGAACTGCGGTATCCGAGGATACCTTTGCGAGTTTTGCCCAATGCTTGGCAGTGAGTTTACCTTTGTCGCCGTCCAGAAAGATATTTAGAATAGTGCGCTGACGCTCGTTGATATCGGCTTGGGAGTGGTTCTGCCAGAATACGGCCTTGTCCAGGATGGAAGACAACATCTCTTCCGCACCTTTAATGGCCCGTAGCATGCAATCCAGATACCACTCAATCCAGGCAGTTATGTCTGTTGTGCCTTTCTGGTAGCGCTCAAGCATGTCGTAATACTTGTTCTTCTCCTGCCCTATCTGGCGTGACATACTGAAGTATCTCAGCGTCGAGTTGTCTGCCTGACTCAGCGCCATATCCGCAATGGCCCTGCCGATACGGCCGTTGCCATCGTCAAAGGGGTGAATGCAGACGAACCAGAAGTGGGCAATGGCGGATTTGACGTAATCACTTGGGGTAGTAGTGTCGTTGAACCATTTCAGGAATTTGTCCATCTCTTCCGGAACTCTCTCCGGTGCTGGAGCACGATAATGGACCTTCTCCCTTCCAAGGGCTCCTGAAATGACATTCATCTCATCTACGCGGTATCTCCCAACGTTGATTTCTTCATATCCGTTCCTGCCGTTCGGAAAAATAGCGCAATGCCAACCGAATAGCCGGTCCTCGGTGAGAGGATCGTCATAACCTTGAACAGCATCCATCATCATTTGCACGATTCCTTCCACGTAGTGACCGTATGGGACCTCTCCGGTAATCTGAACGCCCAGCCTTCTGGCAAGAGAAGACCGTACCTGGTCTGGATTCAACTGCAGGCCCTCTATCTCTGAGGACGCCACGATATCGTGCGTGTACGCCTCCACGGCGGCACGCTCCTTTATATCGAAGCCTATTGATGAGAGTATTCCCTCAAGGTAGCCTGTGGCTTTATTGACAGCAGCAAGTTTGGGATCTATACGCCCCCTGTCCCATGTGAAATTCGGCCAAGTGTCTGTCTCGTGTATATACATCGTGCTTCGTTTTTCTGCAAATATAATACTTTGCGGGAAATAAACCGCAAATTTTGCGGATTATTAGCCGCAATTTTTTCCATCACATCTCTATTCGCCCTGATTTTCAATATATTGCGCGAATTCGTCCAGCTTCTTATAATCTTCCAAAAGGTTCGATAATTTGGACGTGTAGTCTACACGGAAAAAACGGTTGCCTTTTGGCAGCCGTTTTTTGCGTACAGGGCGGACGCGGAACCACAGACTGAAGCGGAAGTGATTGATTATCAATAAAATCCTGAAAATGCCCTGGTGATTTTGGCCAGGGCATTTTCAGCAACTCGCTGATTCATAGAGAGTTGTGCTTCAGTCGTGAATTGGCCGTCAAGAGCGCGGATTAGTCCGCCCCCCGCTACGAAAGAAGGAAGCAGAGGATGCCGATGCCGAAAAATGGAAGATGGTCTTTCTGTTTCATAGCAGCTGCAAAGGTACCAGGATCCAGTCGCAAGCAGCTTGCATGTTACCCCAGCACCACGTCCAGCACCATCATCAAGGCGAAGCCGATGGCGAAGCCTACGGTGCCGATGTTGGAGTGCTTTCCCTGTGAGTATTCGGGGACCAGTTCCTCCACCACCACATAGAGCATGGCTCCTGCGGCGAAGGCCAGCATGTAAGGCATGATGCCGAGGATGGAAGTGGCCAGCAGGAGCACCAGCGCTCCGCCTACGGGCTCCACAATGCCGCTCAATGCGCCTATGCAGAAAGAGCGCAGGCGACTGTTCCCCTCGGCCCGCAGGGGCATTGAAATAATAGCGCCTTCCGGAACATTCTGGATGGCTATGCCCAGCGAAAGCGCCAGGGCTCCAGCCATATTGAAATCGGCAGTCAAAGCACCTGCAATGGCTACTCCAACCGCCATTCCTTCCGGGAAATTGTGGATGGTTACCGCAAGGGCAAGTTTTGCCGTACGTGAAAGACGGCTTCTGGGGCCTTCTGCTTCGCCATTAGCGTGCAGGTGGGGTGTGATGTAATCGATGAGCAGAAGGAAGGCAAAACCGGCCAGAAGGCCTATAACCGGGGGGATAACCGCCCTCGCCCCCTGCCCCATTCCGATAGCCGGGATAATGAGCGACCAAACCGAAGCCGCCACCATCACGCCGGACGCGAAGCCCAGCAGGACCTTCTGCACCAGCTCAGGCATCTCTCGCTTCAAGAAGAACACGAAAGCCGATCCCAAGGCTGTGCCCAGGAAAGGAATCATCAATGCGATGAAGACAGGGCTCATTTCTTTCCTTTGAAAGTATATCCTGCTTTTTCGACTGCCGACCGGACCGCATCTTCTGCCGCCGGTCCTTTAATTGTCAAGGTTTTCCGAGAAGCGCTGGCGCTTGCCGATTCCACGCCAGGGATACCCTCCACAGCCCGGCAGACAGCAGCCTCGCAGTGACTGCAATGCATACCATCGACAGTATAGACGACCGTGTCGGAATCAACGGCCTTTTGAGTGAAGCGTTCGAATAGTTTCATAATGAGTGCAAATAAAATCAAAAGAGTTAACACGGACGCACTGATAAGTCTGAATGCGCCGGGAAGAGCAGTTGCGGCACAGCAGGCGTCACCGGCAGTCATGGGTTTTACGGTAATGCCGATGACGTTGACCAACAGGCCGAATAGAACAGAAAACACGACTATGACCAGCAGGTAAATCCATGTGAAGCGTCTGCCCAAAGCTTTCCGGACCACAAGTATGGAAGCCATATTGACGGCTGGACCAGCCATCAGCATCACCAGGGCGGCACCGGGAGAGAGTCCCTTCATTATCAGCACTGCCGCAACAGGAATGCTGCCGGTTGAACAGACGTACATAGGCACCGCCAACACCAGAATTATCAGCATCTGCAGCAGCGGCTGTTTGCCGAAGTGAAGGAAAAAATCTTCCGGAATTGCTACCTGGATGAGCGCCGCTACCAAAAGGCCAATGAGCAGTCTTCCCCCGATATCCTGGATCATTTTGAAATATGCGTATTTGAAGACGCGCCAAATCCTGCTGCCGGTCTCCACATTGCTTAAGGTGCTAGATGTGACGGTTTCGTCATCTTCAGGAACCAGGCGCCCGACCAGCAAGCCTCCGCAAACTCCGGTTATGAGCGCAGCCACCGGCCGGATAATGGCAAAGCCCAGCCCCATCAGTGAGAATGTGGCAAGGATGGAGTCTATGCCTGTCTGAGGCGTGGCAATCAGGAAGGAGGCTACAGCACCCTTGGAGGCCTTTTCATTCCTTAGGCCGATTGCGGTAGGAATCACTCCGCAAGAGCACAGCGGCAGCGGTATGCCTAGCATGGCAGCCCAAAGAACCGCCCACTTGTTATCTTTTGACAGGTACTTGCGATAGAATCCCTGCGGCACGAAAACATGCAGTACCCCAGCAATAAGAAAACCCAGCAAAAGATACGGAGCCATCTCGCAAATAACGTGCAGAAGGGATATCAGGTATGCTCGCATTATTTTACCTATGATTCGGGCATAAAGATACTAAAAAACTTGCGGTTGGTATCATCAGCGCTTATAGACAGCCCCGACAACGGATAATTATACTACCTTTGTACAAATAAACAATATACGAAATGTCCAAACACAGCCTTGAAGATTGGGTGGCCGGCGGCGTATGGGGTCTGATTTATCGTCTGCGCCCGCAGATGCTTCCGGCATTAATTGTCAGCCATGCCCTCTGGGATGCGCTGGTTTTCGTCTGGCTGCCGATATGATAACGGATTATTCCAACACTTCATTCTTCATCCTGAGGATGAACACTTCCGGCAGCGCGAAGTCGACAGAAGACTCCGTTACCAGACTACCTCTTGTAGGCTTCATCTACCTCACCGACGGCGAAGTGCTCGCAGATGTGGACGGCACCCCTTTCCTCTGCCAGCCAGGGCAGGTGCTGCTGATTCCTTCAGATCGCCCCTTCACCATCCGGTACTACAGTGACGCCATAGGGTTTAAGGGAGGATTCTCCCCTTCTACAGTCTCCGACACCGCTGCCCTGCGTTTTCTTTCGGAGCCCATTCACCAGGGATTCTGGTTCGAGGAAGCGGCTTTCATGGGAATGCTGTTCAGCATGCTCGAATCCGCCTTCCAGAAAGGCGAACGGGCATTTATCGAAAAGGGCCTGGACCTGTTCCTCACCCGTGTCAAGCCGGGACGGGGCGCCGTATTTCATCCTGCTGTAACCGCTTTTCTGGAGTCTGTGTTCAATTCGGAAAAACAGCCTGGAACAATTGCCCGGTATGCCTCCGAAAACGGCATAAGCCAGAATTATCTCAGCCGGCTCGTGAAGAATGCCACGGGTCGCAGCGTAGGAGCCTGGATAGACATAGTCCGTATCCAACGCACCAAACGGCTCCTGACTTCCACCTCGCTTCCCATTATCGACATAGCCGCTTCCGTGGGTATTGAAGATCAGTCCTATTTTTCCAGGTTATTCAAGAAAGAAACGGGCCTAACGCCAACTTCATTCAGAAAGAAGATGCAAGGATAATCCTAAATCTTTCCCATATCGCCCTAATTATTTACGCTGCTATTAACGATCTTTGCAGCTGATAAAAACGCGATATGAAAAGGAAATACTTGTATATCATAGCAGCGCTGCTCTGGGGCGTGCCTGGTATCATCATTTCGGTCAAGGGTATTTCGGCCTACTTCGCGATGCCCTCCTCCAGCCTGTGGTGGCTGTTTCTCATTACAGCCGCCGTCCTCGCCGGTTTCTTTTTCATGTTCTCCCGCATCGTGGACAGGTATTCCGCACGAATGGCCGGGCAACCGTCCAAAACCACAGTGTTTCAAACCTTCCCCCTGAGGGGATGGATCCTTGTAGTATGCATGTCATGCCTGGGCATAACGCTGAAATATATTTCCGGCGTTCCTGCGGAGTTTACTGCATCGTTTTACAGCGGCCTCGGGCCAATGCTCGTTTATTCAGCCTGCCGCTTTATCTTAAACGGGAAAAAGTATGAATTATAACGGAATAATAATCGGTGCTGCCGTATTCCTCAGTATCGGAATATGTCACCCCCTCGTAATCAAGATGGAATACCGCTGGGGGAAGCAGAGCTGGTGGGTTTGGCTCCTCGCCGGACTGGCTTTTTCAGGCCTTTCCCTCTTCGTGGCAAACGATATTCTTTCCATCATAATCGGAGGCTTCGCCTTCTGCTGTCTCTGGGGCATTCACGAGATGTTTCTCCAGGAAAAAAGGGTCCTGCGGGGATGGTTCCCCGAGAACCCCAGGCGTCATGCCTATTATGAATCCCGCAGAAGGGAAATGATCAATAAAACTTAACCACCTCTTCCAGCGGCCTGTGCGTAGGTATTCTGGGCTCCTGTGCCCGGTAGCCCAGGGCCATTACCGCCATCACCACTTCGTTCTCGGGGATGTCAAAAACCTTTCGCAGTTCATCGGCATAGCGCATACCCATGATAAGGGTGTCAAATCCCATGGCACGCGCCTTGAGCACGAGGTAGGCATTGCTGAGTCCGTTGTCGTAGGCGCCCCAGAGATTGCCGGTGGCGTCCAGCGCTTCTCCGCGGAAGAACCCCGACTTGCCTTTCTCGAATGTAGACACGATCAGAACAGGAGCGTTCATTACGCGTTCTTTGTTCCCGCCTATCAGTTCCAGCACCGCATCTCGTTTTTCCCCACCCATGGCAACATAATACTTGCTGGGCTGCTGATTTGCCCATGAAGGAGCGTTCTGCACAGCAATGAATAGTTCGCGAAGTTCTGCTTCAGAAATGGTTTTACCGGCTTCGTAGGCACGTATGCTGCGCCTGGAGGCAAAAACTTCGTCCAGCGTGGGAGACTTTACGCCGCTGCCGGCACATCCTGCGAGCAAAAGAGCTGCCAGCAGGCAAAGGGACATTCTGTACTTCATAATTATTGTTTATTCGCTATAGTTGTGATCGACAGTAACAAGTATGGTTTTTCCAGGAATGAGACCGCTCAGCTCCTGCGTCAGTGACGCGCAGAGCGCGGAATCGTCCTTGATGCTGTCGTCCGGCACCACGTCCACAGTAATCAGGTTCTCCTTTTCGGAATAGTAGAATCCATGTATCTGGACCAGTTCTCCGTGCTTTGCCAGGGTGCCCAAGACCAGTGATTGCAGTTCTTTCCGCTGATTGTTTCCGGTTGCTACTGCATAAACCCCCACTGTCATTATTATTCCATGCTTTTCAAACATGACCGTGGATATCCGGCGGGAAAGGCCATGAATGTCCTGAGCGGTCATGGTGTCATCCACGCTCACATGTAGTGAGCCCATCATGACCTCGGGGCCATAATTGTGGAGGATGATGTCGTACACTCCGTGCACTTCCTCAAAAGCCATCACTTCCTGCTTGATTTCCGCTACCAGTTCGGCAGAGACCCTGGCACCCAGCAGCTCCCCTACCGGTGAAGACAACATTTCGATACCGGCCTTTATGATGACCGCCGAGATGATGGTACTGAGGATGCCGTCCAGAGAGACTCCCCAGAGAAGCATAATACCTGCCGAGATGAGAGTTGCAAGGGTGATGACAGCATCGAACAGAGCATCGGAACCGGAAGCGATGAGAGCGTCGCTCTTAAGCTTCTCTCCCCTTCTGCGCACATACCATCCCAGCAGGAGCTTCACCACGATTGCGACTATGATGACGATAAGGGTGACGGTTGTATAGGACGGTTCTGCAGGATGAATGATCTTCTTGACTGACTCGATCAGCGAGGTGACGCCCGCAGTTATAACTATGACGGAAATGATTATGGCGCTGAAGTATTCCACCCTGCCATGGCCGTACGGGTGCTTCCTGTCCGCCGGACGTCTGGAAAGGATTGTTCCTATGATGGTAATCACGCTGGACAGGGCATCGCTCAAATTGTTGACAGCGTCCATTATTATTGCAATACTGTTTGCAAGGAAACCGACAGCAGCCTTGAAAGTCGCCAGAAGCACATTGGTAACGACACCAATCAGACTGGTGCGAATAATCTGTGAATGACGGGACTCTTTCATATATGCAAATATAGCATTTTTGCGCTTTTTTATAAAATATCGCTTGCGATATAAAAATATTGTACTATATTTGCATCGTGAACGATATAATTAAAACAACAATTACACATTTAATAGCGCTTGTGGCCCTGTTTACAATGCCAGCATGCGCTCAAACTCAGAGCGATATGGAAAAGATTTACAATTTCAAAGCCCTCAGCAACAAGGGAAAAGAAGTGGACTTCGCGCAGTACGAAGGAAAAGTCCTGATGATAGTCAACACCGCATCCAAATGTGGATTCACCCCCCAATACGATGGTCTGGAGGCCCTTTATCAGAAGTATAAGGACCAGGGCCTGGTTATCATCGGCTTCCCCTGCGACCAGTTCGCCCATCAGGAACCCGGCAGCAACGAGGAGATTGCCGAGTTCTGCAGGCTCAACCACGGAGTCACCTTCCCCCTCATGGCCAAGGTAGATGTGAACGGCGCAAATGCAGAGCCCATTTTCGAGTATCTGAAGGCCCAGGCTCCCACAGAAGAGTATAAAGGTCTGAAGGGCAAGGCTACCCGCACCATGCTCAAGGGCATCAGCAAGAGCGTCGAAAAAGACAGCGACATTCTCTGGAACTTCACCAAGTTCCTCATCAGCCGTGACGGTTCCAAGGTTCTCCGCTACGCGCCCGTAACCGAGCCGGAGGATATCGAGAAAGACATCAAAGGACTCTTATGATAAAAGAGGAATTCAAGCTGGACAATCAGCTCTGTTTCCGTCTGTACACCGCTTCGCGCCTTCTCACACAGGCATATCATCCGTTCCTTGCCGGGCACGGACTCACCTACCCGCAATATCTCGTACTTCTGGTCCTGTGGGAGAAGGACGCCCAGCCGGTGAATGACATCGCAAAAAGGCTTTACCTGGAAACCAATACGGTCACTCCCCTCCTCCAGCGAATGGAGAAGGAAGGCATCATTACCAGGGCCAGGGGAAAGAAAGACGCCCGCCAGACTATCGTTACCCTCACTCGAAAAGGCAGGGATATTCAGAATAAACTTTCAGATGTCCCCTTCGCACTAGCCGGAGCGGCGGCATGCGCGAGCATAACACCAGAAACTCTGCCGGATCTGTACCGGATGCTCGACGACATTATAGAAAAACTCGGTCAGGCTTCGTCATAACGAGAGCCTGCCTTTTTTTATAACGCCATCCAGCATGGCGCCCGGGATGATATTCCGGACCGCATCCACAACTGAATTCAGTTTTGCCTCGTGTATATAATCTGCCCTGATTACGAGGGAGATGGTTCTTTCCGGAACCGGATCCACAATTGGGCGCAGACAGCCCTGCTGGCTGTATAGGATGAAGTTGGAATGCGTCTCAGGGATGATGGTAATGCCCCCATTCTCGTTGACAACTTGAATAAGGATGCCCACGCGGCCTCCCTCAAAGAATCGGTCGTAAGTGATTTCACCAGATTTCAGTTCCGACGGATCCAAT
>JAILNI010000049.1 GCA_024691765.1 Bacteroidales bacterium
GACCTTTACAAGGCAGCTGTCGAGCCCGGCCTCGATCTCATCCCTGTCCATATTCTGGCCGATGAAAACTATTTTCTGCATACGGTCTCCCCATTCGGGATCCCAGTCGCGGCGCAGGGCAGCATCGCGCTCCATCAGCTGCTGAAGCTGCTCTTCCGGCATGGTTGCGAACCAGAGTCCGGCTTCCTTGATGCTTTTCTGCACTCCTGACTGCTCGAAGAGGTAGCAGTTGGCGGTCTGTCCGGCGAAATAGCAAAGGCCCTTCGCGCGTATGATGCTGCGGGGCCACTTCTTGGCTACCCACCAGTCGAACTTGTTCATGTCCATGGGCTCGCGGCGGTACCAGACGAAGGTGCTCACACCGTATTCATCGGCCTCGCCCTCCTCTTCGTTGTGAGGCTCTTCTTCCTCGCCCTCGATGGCGGCTATCCAGGCTGCCGAAGTGGCCACCTTGTCGAAATCGAAGAGCCCGGTGTGCAGGAGTTTTTCGAAGGGAACGTCGCAGAAGTCGCATTCCAGGATTTCCGCACCGGGATTGAGGTTGCGTATCACGGCATGTACGCGGGCCAGCTCCTCCGGCTTTACCATGGAGGCCTTGTTCAGGAGCACCAGGTTGCAGAACTCTATCTGCTGGATTACCAGGCTCTCGAGGTCGTCTTCTTCGAAATTGCGCAGCGGCAGGGTGTCGCCGCAGCTGAATTCACTCTGCATGCGCAGGGCGTCGATCACGGTGGCTATGCAGTCCAGTTTGGCATAGTTGCTCCCCTTTGCGTATTTAGGCCCGAGAGAAGGGATGGAATTGATGGTCTGGGCTATAGGTGCCGGTTCGCAGATGCCGCTAGCCTCGATTACGATGTAGTCGAAGCGGTTCTGGCGGGTAATCTCGCTGAGCTGCTCGATAAGGTCCATCTTGAGGGTGCAGCAGATGCAGCCGTTTTGCAGGGCCACCAGCGACTCCTCCTTCTTGCCCACGATTCCGCCTTTTTCGATAAGCGAAGCGTCGATGTTCACGGTGCCGAGGTCGTTCACTATAACCGCGAACTTGATACCCTTCTTGTTGGAAAGGATGCGGTTCAGGAGCGTGGTCTTGCCGCTTCCCAGATAACCCGTGAGCAGCAGTACGGGGGTGTATTTTGTGTCTTTCATGCTATTTGTTTACAAAAGATAGGTAATCCTGGTACACTTCGCGGACCGTATCGTCCCAACTGAGGTAAAGGTCGCGCCGTGCGGCTTCTGAAATGCGCCCATAGCCCTCGGGATCGGACATTATTTCCATTATCTTGCGGGCATAGGCGTCTTCGTCGGGGGCGGATATATAACCGTTGACCCCGGGCCTCACGGTAGCGGCGGTACGGGCGCCTTCGATAAAGAGAGACGGCGTTCCCTGGCATGCGGCTTCTATCTGAACAAGGGAGTTGGCGTCGTAAAGCGACGGGAAGAGGAAGAGCTTGGCGCGGGAATATAGATTCTGGAGCATTTCCCTGTCGGTAAGGCCGCACATCACCACCTCGTCCTGCAATCCTTCCTCCCGCACTATCCTTGCGAGTTCCTCCTCGTCCTGACCGCGTCCGGCTATGAGGAAACGGAAATCCGTAAGCCCCATGGCCTTGGCCCTTGCGAGTGCACGTACGCTGAAATCTATCTTCTTGAGCAGGTTGATGCGCCCGACGAAGAGGAAAACGGTGGCATCGGACGGCACTCCGTAAGTATCGTTGACTATACGGGCCGCCTCTGCCGGGTCCGCCACCGGCACGTGGTCGGTGGCGTTGAGCCTCACCTTGCATGGCGCTGTGAGGCCGTAATCGTTCACGTAGAGGTCGCGTATGCCGGAATTCACCGCCCAGCATTCGTCGCAGGCGTTGAACACCCACATTATGGACGCCATGGCTATGTCGAGGGCCGGTTTGAACTTGAGTGGCTTCTCGAAATCCTGTTTGAACTGTGAGTGCAGCGTGGCCACCACGGGTATGTTGTGCAGTTTGGCATAGAGCAGCCCGGCGCGCCCCACCGAGAAGGGCGAATGGATATGCACCATATCGATGCCGCTCATAAGTATCTGAGCCTCGAATTTGGGGTCCAGTACGGGCATAGGAATGTCGTAATCGTATTTGATAAGTGGAACGGAAGCGCAGCGAACGACCTTATACGGCAGTTTTGCATCTTCCTTCTTCTTCAATCCCCTTGTTTTCGGGCAGAAAACTATAACGTCGCAGTAGTTCACAAGCCTGCGGGCGTAATTGTCCACCACCTTGATCACCCCGTCGACCATGGGATACCAGGTATCTATGAAAAGACCTACTTTCATGTTTTTCAGTAGTTTAGTTCAGCCATTCGAGGGCTTCGGAAGAACCGGTGACCCAGATGGTGTCGCCTTCTTCGAAGACGTAGTCAGGGCTGGGATTGGAGATGTAGCTGTCTCCCCTGCGGACGCTTATCAGCATCAGCCCGTGGTCGCGCAGGCCGCTTCCCTTGAGGACTTTCCCCAGTATGGGACTGTCGGAATCAAGGGTGTACGAGTGGAGTTTGAGGTCGGGATCGGGCAGCGGTGAAGCGGAGCCCTTGGCAGGATTCTTGGCCTCGTCGTTCAGGTTGCTCAGGAACCTCTTTTCGAAAAGGTCGCTATGGCGCAGGAAGTACCTCGCTACAAGGAAGAGTATGACTCCCGCCACCAGTATGGCCACAACCACCCATCCCTTCAGGATGATGAACTGGCTTATGGCGGCCAGGATAAAACCGAGAGCCATGAAGATACGCGCCAAGGTAAGTCCGAATATGGGCCAGACGTTGTTCTTCTTTGCGTTCACCAGGCGGTGCGCATGCACGTTGATGGAGCCGGAATTAACCGCCATTCCATAGATGAAGGGCGACATGAGCAGCAGGGTAACCGCCGTGAGGATAATGTTCCTGAGCGACTCTCCTACGCTGGGAAGCAGTTTTACCGCAAGGGGGGACAGCCAGCGTCCGCTGACCAGCAGGATGGCCACGAGTACAACCCCGTAGATGCCCACGCGAAGGAAATACGATTTGAGCAGGGCATGCCATTCGTTTTTCTCGTCTTTCGTGGAACTGCGCTGTCTCGGCCCAGGATGGTCGATTCTTTCCAGCACTCCCAGAGGCAGCACCTTCCGCAGCCAGCCGTAGAACGGGTCGGCCAATTTTATTACGAACGGCGTTGTGAAGATGGTAATCACCGAAACCGCAATAATCACCGGGTAAATGAAATCTCTCATGACCCCGAGGCTCACTCCCACACCAGCTATGATGAAGCCGAACTCGCCCAGTTGGGCGAGGCTGAAGCCTGTGTGGACCGCATCCTTCAGGCCTCCTCCGGTGAGGATTATACCCATGGATGCGAAGAGTACATGGGTTACCAATACTACAATCGCAAGTATCAGTATTATCCACCAGTATTCGAAGATGGCCTTAGGCGCCAGCATCATGCCTACTGATACGAAGAAAATGGCTCCGAAAAGGTCCTTGATGGGGGCGATCAGGGAATCGATTCTTTCGCTTTCGACCGTCTCGGCGAGTATACTTCCCATCATGAATGCACCGAGGGCGCTGGAGAAGCCGCTTCCGGTGGCGAGAGTGACCATTCCGAAACAGAGGCCCAGCGAGATGATGAGCAGCACCTCTTCGTTAAGGTATTTGCCGGTGCGCTTGATGATGGTGGGGATAAGATAGATGCCCACTACGAACCACAGGACGAGGAAGAAGATGAGTTTGCCAAGTTCCAGGAAGAGCTGGCCGCCGCTGAACTTGCCGGCCACCGCGAGGGTGGAGAGCAATACCATGAGGAGTATGGCGATGAGGTCTTCCACCACGAGCGTGCCGAAGACTCCGGCGGCGAAGGACTTGCGTCCCAGGCCCATCTCGGAAAAACTCTTTACCACCACCATAGTGCTCGACATGCTCAGGAGGCCGGCCAGGAAGATGCTTTCCATGGAGCTCCAGCCCATGGCCTGCCCCAGGATGAAACCTATCACGAATACGCCCAGGAACTTGCTCCCGGCCGTTACAAGGGCCGACGTGCCCGCTCCAAGAAGCTTCTTGAAACTGAACTCGAGTCCGAGGCCGAACATGAGGAAGATGATACCTATTTCGCTCCAGAGCTCCACGGTCTCCATGCTGCTGATACCGAACACTCCCATCTGAGGGCCTATTATGAAGCCTGCGATGATGTATCCCAGTATTGTGGGCTGTTTGAGGGCACGGCAGATAATGGTAATTATGCCCGCGGAAATGAGTATTACCGCAAGATCCCGGACGAAATTTACCTCTTCTGCCATAAATTCGGTTTCAAAATCCCTCAAATTTACATAAAATTCGTAAATTAGCGGACTGAAACTGATAACCGAAATCATTTTATTTATTATCTGATATGAAAAAACTTTTCACCATCCTCGTTGCGGGCCTCGTGTTCGCGGCAGGTCTTTCCGCAGAGGAAAAAGAGATGAAGACCGGCTGGTCCTTCGGAGTTCTTCCCACGGCAACCTATTCGGTCGACAACGGCTTCCAGGCCGGTGCTTTCGGCGACGTCTATTATTATGGCGATGGCAACACCTATCCGGATCCCCTTCACAAAATCAGTTGGGAAGGTTCCTATTTCACCCACAGCCACCGTATGCGTCTGTATCTGGCATACGACTCCAAGTACCTCATCCCCAACATGCGTGTGAATGCATCCGTCACCTATATGAATGACCCGCTGTACAGCATCTGGGGCTTCAACGGTGCCGCTGCCACACAGAATTATGATGTATGGGGCAACAGGGATATGACCACTCCCGGCACTACCAATAACGTGAACTACTACGGCATGAGCCGTAAGATGCTCCGCATCCTTGCCAATTTCCAGGGCCGTATCACTGACAACCTCAACTGGGCCGCCGGCATGAATTTCTGGAAATGGAACCTTGGAGCAATGCAAGACAACGGAGTGGAAAAAGATGGCAACAAGAGTTATTACGATACCAATGCCACCTTGTACAATTTCCTCTCCAATTCCGGAGTCCTCACCGATGCAGAAAAGAACGGTGGTCTTTCCCTCGAGCTCAATGCCGGTCTGGTCTACGACACCCGCGATATCGAGGCGGCTCCGAACAAGGGCATCTGGGCTGAGGCCTACCTCAACGGAAACTTCATCGGCAGCCCTTACCTCAAGGCTTGCGCATATTTCCGCCAGTATATCAGCATTCCAATTCCCATCCCGGCCGGAAATCCCGTATTCGCATACCGTCTTGCATGGCAGCACACAATTGCAGGTGAGACTCCCCTGTTCATAATTCAGAACAACCCTCTGCTGGTACAGCGCAACATGATTTCCGAAGGCTTCGGCTCCTCCAACACCATCCGCGGTCTGCGCGAGAACCGTATCCTGGCAGAAGGCATGGCATGGGCCAACACCGAACTCCGTATCAAGCTCGTGAAGTTCACTCTTGCGAACCAGTATTTCTATATCGCAGTGAACCCGTTCTTCGATGCCGGTATCATTACCAAGCCCTACAAGGCCAAGGCTCTTGCCGACATAGCTGCTCCTGACGGAAAGGTTTACGATCCTGTGTTCAATACCCTCACCGGAACCCCTGATCCAATCTACGACCCCGACAAGGTTAAGTATCTTGTCTACAGTGGCGGTGCTGGTCTCAAGATCGCTATGAACCAGAACTTCATCGTTTCCGCCGACTTCGCCAGGTGTTTCACCGAAGGCATGGACGCCGGTCTCTGGATCGGAATCGGTATCAACTACCAGTTCTAGCAGAAACGGCAGAGTAATAAGAATCGGCCTCCGGTTAATTCCGGGGGCCGATTTCTTTTAAATGACCGGGTGTCGTTTATGCCTTGGGCTGAATGGAATCCAGATAGGCTACCACATCGCCCACGGTCTCGAATTTGGCAAGGGCCTTGTCCGGGATCACCACACCGTAGTCGTCTTCGAGCCTCATGAGAAGCTGGAGTATGTCCAGCGAATCGGCCCCGAGGTCTTTCTTGATCTGGGCGTCCAGGGTAACCCGGGATGGGTCCACGCGCAACTGGCGCGCGAGTATCGTTTTAACTTCGTCGTACATGGCTAATATTCGTAATGTTCGTATTTCATTATAACGTCCTCTATCTTTGAGGACAGCTTGCTGAGTTCCATGCGGTAGGCCTGTTCGATGCAGTGGAAGACCGCGGTGGCCTTGCTGGAGCCGTGTCCCTTCACGACGGTCTTTTCCGTGCCGAGCAGCACGCTGCCGCCGTAGTTCTGGTAGTTCATGAACTCCTTTTCTTCCATGAACATGCGTTTCATAAGGAGGGCGCCAATCTTGTAGATGGTGCGGGAGTAGATATCCTTCTTGAGTTTCTTGAGCAGTTCCAGTGCCGTGCCTTCCGTGGTTTTGACCAGCACGTTGCCCGAGAATCCGTCGGCCACCACGATGTCGTAGCTGCCGGACAGGAGGTCGCGGCTCTCCATATTCCCCACGAAATTGATTTCGGAAGTCTCGCTCAGCAGCCCGTAGGCCTTCTGGCGTATCTCGTCGCCCTTTTCGGCCTCCTTGCCTACATTGAGCAGAGCCACGCGGGGTTTTTCAACCCCGTAAACGTTCTCCATATAGAGACTGGCCATTATGGCGAACTGCCGAAGATGCTCCGGTGTCACCTCCACGTTGGCGCCGCTGTCGCAGATACCTACCAGTCCACCGTTCATCGTGGGCAGTATGGGGCAGAATGCCGGCCTTATCACACCTTTAATCCGGCCGATACGGGTAAGGGCTGCGGTCACGAGGGCTCCTGTGGAACCTATGCTGACCATCGCGGCGACCTCGTCGCTGTCGCGGAGCATGCGCACCGCCTTGATCATGGAACTCTCCTTCTTGAGGCGGACGGCGTCGATGGGCCGTTCGTCGCAGCCTATCACTTCGGGAGCGTGGACTATCTCCAGGCGGGCGGCGTCGTATTTCTTCCCCTCAAGGCAGGCCCGTAGAGATGCCTCGTCTCCCGTAAGGATAAGGTGCAGGTCGGGGAAAGCCTCAAGAGCCTTGAGACCGCCATCCACGTTCGCTTCGGGGCTGTGGTCGCCTCCGTAGCAGTCCAGGACTATCTTCATCATAGGGCTTTTACGTATGCACGGTGGAGTTTGATCTTCTGCTCGTCAAAACGCTTCCACTGGTTCTGGATGGCGTAATTCTCCTCCAGGTTCATGTTGGTTTCGGCGTACTTGATGCCCGGACGGCGCAGCATGTCGATCAGGCCGGAGGAGATAATCACGCTCACTCCCCTGTTCAGCCATTCTGGATCCACTCCCACGAGGCAGAGGTCGATGACGTCCGGTTTCTTCAGTGCCTTGAGAAGACGGAAGATGCAGCCGGGGGTGAGGTGACCTCCGCTCTTACGGACGGCGTCGCCTATGGCCGGGAAAGCGATCCCGAAGCAGACCATCCTCTCGTTTTCATCGAGTATCACGGCCACGTTCTTCACGTCCACCACCAGCTTGAAGTTGTCTATCATGAGTTTCTTCATGCCGTCGCTGAACGGAACGGTGCCGTAGAGAAGGTCGTAGGACTTGTCGATGAGTTCGAATATGCCGTCGGCATACTTCTTTATGAACTCGGTAGTGTTGCGGGCCCTGCCGAGATGGAGTTTGTAGCGCCTCATCACGTAGTCGGCCATCTTGTGAAGGTCTTCCGCACCTTCTGCGGGCACACGCAGGCGGCTGCCTGTCCAGTCCACTTCCTTGCGGTATCCGAGCTTCTCTATGTATTCGCCGTAATAGGGCGGATTCCAGGTCTCTTCAAAGGTGGCGGGGTATTCGTATCCTCCCACCAGAAGGCCTTCCCTTTCAAGGTCGGAGAAACTCAGCGGGCCGCAGGCGGTGTCCATGCCCTTTTCGCGGGCCCATGCCTCCACGGCCTCGAAAAGACCCTTCGCCGCCTCGAAGTTCTCGAGGCATTCGAAACGGCTGAAGCGTACGCGCTTCTCGCCGTTTTTCTCATTCGCGGCCTTCTGGATTATGCCGGAGATGCGTCCGGCCATCTTCCCGTCGCAATAGGCGTTGAAGTACACGGCGTCGCAGGTGTCGTTGTAGATGAAGTCCTTGCGGAATATCTTCAACTCGTCGATGTAGAGCGGCGGAGTGTAATACGGATTGCCCCTGTAGAGCTTTTCCGGGAAGCGGAGGAAGTCCCTTCGCTGCCTGCATGATTCTACTTTTACTATTTCCAGCATGGCTTACCTGTGAATGGCGTGGAAGCAGATGCCGAGGCCGTTGGGGCCGCAATGGCTGCCTATTGTCGGATTGACTGAGGTTACGATGATGCGAAGGTCGTCGCCGAATTTGGCGCGAAGCATGCCGGAAGCCATTTCCACGAGCTCCGGACAGTCGGAATGGCCTATCACCACGCGGTGGGCCTTCACGTCCTCGCCCAGTTCCTCCACATACTGCACCAGCCTGGCGATTGCCTTGTTGCGGCCGGTCTCCTTGCCTATCGACACCATTTTTCCGTTCTCGTCCACGTGGATCACCGGGCGTATACCCACAAGACCGCCCATCGTGGCGGCCAGTCCGCTCACTCGTCCGCTGCGGCGGAAGAACTTTAGGTCGTCGGCTATGAAGTACATGGGGAATTTCGCGACTTCAGTCTTTGCCCATTCCACCACTTCTTCCGGAGTTTTACCTGCCTTGAGCAGGTCGGCAACCTCCAGCACTATATTGTAGGATTCCGCGCTGATGCCCAGCGTGTCCACATGCCAGAATTTGCGCCCGGGATACTTCTCAAGCAGTTTCTTCACGGCCATGTCCATTATTGTAAAGGTGTTGGACATGCCCGAGGAGAAGTGAGCGTAGAGAATGTCGTTGCCGGCGGCGAATTCGGGCTCGAAATATTTGAAATAGGCCTCTTCGCTCATGGCGCTGGTGGTGGGGATGGTTCCGCCACGCAGCATGTCGTAGAAGGCATGAGAGTCGAACTCGTCGAAATCGATATAGGGGTAGATGACCTTTTCACCTACCGTATACGGCATGCTTATGAGTTTGATGCCGTACTCCGCGCACTCTTTCGGAGTGATGTCGCAGTCGGTGTCGCTGAAGAAAGTTAACATAGTACCAGAATATAGTCGCAAACCGGCTGTCCGCCGTTGTTTAACATTATTTCAAGATAAGGATATTTTTGCGCAGCGACGGCCCTGAAAGCCTCCGCCTCCTCTGCAGAAACCCCTTCCCCGCTGAAGATGAGCAGCACGTCACGGCTGCCTGCGTCCATTTTTTCGAGCAGGGCCATGGCCGCCTCGGAACGTACCGGGGAATCGGAAATCATGGTCTTGCCGGAATAGCCCACGAAATCGCCCTTGCGTACAGCCACGCCGTCGGAATCGGTGTCCCTGATGGCAGTGGAGACCATTCCGGTGGACACCCCCGCCATCACTTCCTTAATGCCTGCAATCACTTCTTCGCAGGAGGGATTGTCGCGGTCGGCAGAGGCTATTCCGAAGTAGCCCTCGCCTATGGTCGCCGAAGGAATCACGTCCACGTCGGCGCCGTCGAAGAGGGTTGCAGCCTGCTCGGCCGCCATGCGTATGTTGGGATTGTTTGGGAACACCAGGATGTGCTCGGCGCGTATGCGCCCGAATGCGTCCAGGAAGTCCTGGGTTGACGGGTTCATGGTCTGCCCGCCGGGTATCACCTCGTCGGCCCCGGATTCCCTGAATGCGGAAATGAGGCCTTCGCCGGAAGCGACGGTAACTATTCCGTACTTCTTCGGCGGAAGTTTGAAGGAGGCGTTGCCGGCATTGCTTTCCTGATGATGCTGCAGGCTCATGTTCTCGATCTTTATCGTGAGGAACTCGCCGTACTGCTGCACGTGATTCAGGATTTCGCCCGGTTTGAAGGTGTGCACGTGCGCTTTGAAGATGCTGCCGTCGCGGAAGGCAACCACCGACTCCCCTACGCTCTCCAGCCACTCGATCAGGGGCTTTTCGTCGAAGGAATCAAGGTCCACCTTACTTCGCGTGAGGCGCAGGAGGAACTCTGTGCAGTAGCCGAATTCGAGGGTGCTGTCCTCGGTGAAGGCGGACAGGTCGAGCGGCGGCTTGTCGGAGGAAGGCTGGCCGGAGGGCGCCTCCTCCGAAACTATGCCGTGAACGGCATCGCGCATGCCTTCGAAGATGCTGAGAAGGCCTGCGCCGCCGCTGTCCACCACGCCGGCATCCTTGAGTACCGCCAGCAGTTCCGGAGTGTGGTCAAGGGAAAGCTGCATGGCTGGGATAAGGGTGTCGAAATAGTGCTCCAGGCTGCCTGCGGCGTCCGCCGCTTCGGCTCCCTCGCGAAGGACGGTGATAATAGTGCCTTCAACCGGAACCGGAACAGCTGCATAGGCCTCCTTTACGGCCATTGCCATGGCTGAAGCGAATACCGCCGCATCGGTCACCGACACGTCCTGCAGGCCTTTCGACAGGCCCGCGAATATGCGCGAGAGTATGACTCCGGAATTGCCCCTCGCGCCGAGCAGCATGCCCGACGCTGCGGCAGAGGCGTTTTCCGCCAGGGAGGCGTCGGCCTTAAGGGCGTCGCAGCCGGCCTTGAGCGTCATGTACATATTGTCGCCGGTATCCCCGTCGGGAACCGGAAAGACGTTCAGGTCGTTTACGGCCGCCTTGTTTAATGCAAGGGATGCCGCGCCCTGGCGCAGCATCCCCCTGAATAGTGCAGAATCGATATTTTCAATCATTAAGTTTAGGAATTAGTCGATATCCCCTGAGGGATGCCGCAGCCCTTAGGCTTCGGCGGGAACTGCTACGGGAGCCTCCACTGCAGGCTCTTCAACCGCGGGAGCGGCGGGAACCACGACGGGCTCTTCAACTGCAGGAGCTGCTGGCACTACCACGGGCTCTTCAACTACGGGAGCGGCGGGAGCTTCAGGCTGTGCGGGTGCTGCGGGGGCGGGCTTCTCGATTACGGTGTTCTCCACCTGGGTGGCGGCACCGGCTGCTGCGGCTGCTGCACCGGCCTTCTCGGCGGCTGCGCGGGCCTTGGCTTCGGCCTGGATCTGCTTCTGGATGTTCTTGACGGTATCCTTTGCAATCTTTACCTCGCTCTTGGCGGCTGAGGTAGCGTCCTTGTAGGCGGATATCTTCTTGTTCTCAACCTTTATGTTCTCATTGAGTGTCGCAATCTTGGCCTTGCTGCGCTTGATGTCGGACTTGTGCGCGTCAATCTCGGTCTGGATGGTCTTCCACTCGGCTTCGATGGCTTTGAGTTCGAGCTTGTCGGCCTGGTTCAGGCCACCGTCTGCGGAGAGACGCTCCTTCTCGGACTTGTAGGCGTTCTTCTTGAGCTTGATGGTGTTCTCCTTGGTCTTGATGGTAGCCTTGATGTTCTCGATGACGAGATTCTCCTGCTCGATCTGGACCTTGTAGCCGGAAATGTTGGATTTGCTGGCTGCAATCTGGTTTTCGCTCTCGCGTACCTGGGCGGCGTACTTGGCCTGGGCGGCTTCAAGGCGGGCCTGTGCGTTTGCAAGCACGGCCTCGGAGTCCTGGGCACGGAGGGAAACACCGAAGAAGAGGGCTGCAGCGGCTGCTGCAATGAGGATGATGGACTTTTTCATATACTTGATTTTTTAGTTTTGTCGGGTTTACAAACAACAAATATAGTAAAAAAACGGAAAACTGCGCTTTTAGCGGGGATAGGTGAACGAGGAGCCGCCCACGAATTCACGCAGCAGGCTGGTCGCGGGAATCTCGTTGTCGGGCACCGGAGTGAAATAATGTATGAATTTCAGCAGCCTGTGCGCCTCGGCGTATTCCGGGCAGTTCTTGGGCACGCTCTCCAGTATGGGTTCGGCGTGGTTGCGCAGCACGGCGAATTCCACGAGGTAGGCGCTGTTGAACATCACGTCGGCGTTCTCCTGGTAGGGATATATCCAGTCGTCCTCGGCCTTGCGGACCAGGGGCCACTGGGCAATGGTTTCGCGTGCGGTGAAAGCGCCCTTATAACAGTCGCGGACGATGCGCCTCAGAAGACGGTTGTCGCTCGTGGGTATGCAGTTGTGGTTGTCGAGGGCGATTCCGGTGAGGGTGCTTATGAAGATGCGGTACTTCTTCGGATCGGGAATCTTGTTGGTAAGCGCGGGATTCAGGGCGTGTATGCCCTCCACCACTATGATGTTGTTCGGGCCGAGCTTGTAGCGGCGGTCCTTGTACTCGCGGATTCCGGTAACGAAGTTGTACTCGGGAACCAGAACTTCCTCACCCGCAAGCAGCTTCAGGAGGTCCTTCTGAAGGGCCTTATGGTCGACGGTGTCGAAGTTGTCGAAGTCGTAGCTGCCGTCCGGGAGTTTCGGGGTGTCGACGCGGTTCACGAAATAGTCGTCGGTACTGAAGGTGAGGGGCCTCAGGCCGCAGGCCTTCAACTGCACGGCGAGCCTCTGGGAGACGGTCGTCTTACCGGAAGACGAGGGGCCGGTAATGAGCACCAGGCGCACCTTGCCGCGACCGTAGAAGCGTTTGCGTATTTCCTCCGCTATCTGTACTATCTTCTTCTCCTGAAGGGCTTCGGCTATCTGTATGAGTTCCTTTCCGTGACCTTCCTGGCAGGCGTAGTTAAGGTCGCCCACGGTCTTCAGGCCCATTATCTCGTTCCAGGCAAGGTTTTCCTTGAACATGCGGAAGGTCTTGGGCTGGTCTACGTAAGGCGCTATATTGGTCGGGTTGTGCTTGTCGGGGCCGCGGAGCAGCATGCCGTCGTGGAAGGGCTGGACATCCCACACCTGAAGGTAGCCCGTCGAAGGTACCAGGCGGCCGTAGTAATAGTCCGCCGTACGCCCGAGGGTGTAGTAGTCCATGTAAACCTGGCCGCTGGTTTCCAGCAGGCGGGCCTTGTCTTCGCTTCCCTTCTCGCGGAAGATGCGTATGGCCTCGTCCGTCTGTACCTCGAAGCGGTGGAAGCTCATGTCGCGTTCCACCATGCTCTTCATGCGGGCCTTTATCTTCTCCACGTCCTGGGGCGTCGTCTTGCTGCCGTCTGCTTTGTGAAGGCGGCAGTAGTAGCCGTGGGAGATGGGGTGCTCCACGAAGATGCGGCTGCCCTTGAAGGTATCATGGGCCGCCTTGCAGAGAAGGAAGAAGAGGGAACGGTTGTACGCGCGCATTCCGCTGGGTGCGGTGGCGTCGCAGAATTCGATGTCGCGGCTGTTGTAGACGCGGAATTTCAGGCCCTGCGAAACATTGTTGACCTTGGCCGATACAATCGGAAAAGGTTTATCAAAAACGAACGCGGGGAGCATGTCGAGCAGGGTGGTTCCTTCCCTGAAGCTCTTGAATGTCCCCGTGTTTTTGCAGTACACTTGTATCATGTGTGCAAAGATAACACTCTTTTGTCGATTTTTTTTCTAAATTTGCATACAAATTTGATCTGTATCTAATTTATGCTCGGAAATGAAGAAATATCTGGTAGTCTGCGCGGCGGCTCTTATGCTGCTGCCCTGCTTCCCCTTGCGCTCGCAAGAGGCTGACGACACCGGCTCCGGTGTCGGGTTGTCCATCATTCCCAGGCTGGACCTTACCCCCGTCTTCAGCGACGGCGCGGCAGCCTTGACACTCGGAAATTCATCTCTGTATTCCCTTTTCGAGGGCGACATAAACGACAATCTTTCCTTCAGCGTCTGCAACCACTGGCTCTCTGCAGCCCCGGGTGAGCTGTATGCCATTCCCGGCGAGGGGGCGAACCTCTTCCGTTCCGACTGGACCAACTGGCTGGACTGGGCTTATCTTACCTACAGCTTCGGCAGTTTCAGCATATCTGCCGGCAAGGACGTGGTCACCACTGGAGGCTTCGAGTTGGACGATTACGACTACGACGTGCATCCCCAGCTCCAGTCGGGCCTCTGGAACAACCTCAGCTGCTACCAGTGGGGCGGAAAACTGCAGTACGCCTCCCCTTCCGAGAACACCACCTTCGGCCTGCAGATCACTTCCAGCCCTTATGTGGAACGCCCTTTCAAAGACGGCAACTTCAACATGTCGCTTGAGTGGCGGGGCAACTACGGCGCCTTCAGCAACATCTGGAGCGTCACTTCCTTCGGAGCCGACGGAATCATAGGCAATCCGGCCCTTATGCTGATAACGCTGGGCCAGAGGTATGAGGCGGGAGACTTTACCTTCGGCCTCGACTGGTTCAGCCAGTCCGGCGACGAAGCCGACATCCTTCTTCCCGGCAGTACTTTCATAGGAACCGTAGACTGGGCGCCTTTCGAGAGCCTTTCGTTCCTGCTCAAGGGCGGACGCGAGAAGGCCCGTGAACTCACGATAGTCTCCGGCACAGTCTCGGAGACCCTCGGAACCAACTGGTTCGGCGGCCTCGCCTGCCACTATACCCCAGTGGAGAATCTCCGCCTGCACGCCGTGGGCGGATACCAAAGCTTCTGGGAAACCCTCAGCTTCACCGTCGGTGCAATCTATTACCTGAACCTGTAGAATGGCAAAAGACCGCAACATCATCGAGCTCAAGAACGTCTCCAAGCGATACGACGGCAAAACCATACTCGACAACATCAACCTTTACATAAAGGAGGGAGAGTTCGTCACCCTGCTGGGACCGTCCGGCTGCGGCAAGACCACGACCCTTCGCCTCATAGCCGGCTTCATCCAGCCCGACGAAGGCTGCATCCTGCTGGAAGGCAAGGACATAGCCGGCATGCCGCCGTATCAGAGGCCGCTCAACACGGTCTTCCAGCGCTACGCTCTCTTCCCCCATCTCGACGTCTACGACAACATCGCCTTTGGCCTCAAGCTCAAGAAGACCCCGTCCGACGAAATCGACGCCCGTGTGCGCAAGGCCCTCAAGATGGTGTCGATGACCGATTACGAAGACCGCGACGTGGATTCACTTTCCGGCGGACAACAGCAGAGGGTGGCCATCGCGAGGGCCCTCGTGAACGAGCCCAAGGTGCTGCTTCTCGACGAACCCCTTTCCGCCCTCGACCGCAAGATGCGCGAGGACATGCAGATAGAACTCAAGGAGATGCACCGCAAGCTGGGTATAACCTTCATCTATGTCACCCACGACCAGGAAGAGGCGCTTACCCTCAGCGACACCGTGGTGGTGCTCAACGAAGGCCGCATCCAGCAGATAGGCACTCCCATGCAGATTTACAACGAGCCCGTCAACTGTTTCGTGGCGGACTTCATAGGCGAAAGCAACATACTCAACGGCCGCATGATGCGCGACCGCAGGGTAGCCTTCCTCAAGCACGAATTCGACTGCGTCGACGAGGGTTTCGGCGAAGACGTGCCAGTAGACGTGGTCGTCCGTCCGGAGGACATCTATTTCACCACCGACCCGGCCAAATGCCAGTTCACCGCCAAGGTGAAGAGTTGCACATTCAAGGGCGTCCATTACGAGATGTTCGTGGATACCGACAAGGGCTACGAGCTCATGATCCAGGACTACGACCCCTATCCGGTGGGCTCGGAGGTGATGCTTTACATCGACCCCGACGATATCCAGGTGATGAAGAAGGAACGCCGCTGGAATACATTCGAGGGCAAGGTGGTCTCAGAAGGAAAGGTTGAGTTCCTCGGGGCTGAGTTCGACTGCGACACCGCCGGTTTCGAAGAGGGAGAGGCCGTGAGCGTGACCGTCCGTTTCGAGAAGGTCGACCTGCTCGACCACGAGGACGAAGCCGCCACCACCGGCCATGTCGACTCAATCCTCTACAAGGGCGACCATTACCACCTCACCATTAAGACTGATGACGGAGAGAAGGTGTGGGTGGATACCGACGACATCTGGGACAAGAACGACTTCGTCGGGATAAGGATACTTCCTGAAGACATCCATTTGGAGAAAACCGAGGCCAAAGATGCGTAAGAGATCCAGCTGGGCACTTCCCTACGCCGTTTTCCTGGTGCTTTTCGTGGCCCTTCCCCTGGTCATGGTGCTGTTCTATGCATTCAAGGGACCGGACGGAGGCTTCTCGTTTGTGAACTTCGTCCGCTTCTTCCATACCACGGAGGATCTCAACACCTTCGTCTATTCGATAGAGATAGCGCTCATCACCACCGTGCTCTGCCTGCTCCTTGGCTATCCTGCGGCATGGATAATGAGCAACAGTTCGCTCAACCGTTCCAGCGTGACGGTAATGCTGTTCATCCTCCCCATGTGGATAAACATGCTCATACGAACGCTTGCGACGGTGGCCCTTTTCGACTTCCTGCGCGCACCGCTGGGCGAGGCGACGCTCATCTTCGGCATGGTCTACAACTTCCTGCCGTTCATGATCTACCCCATCTACAATACGCTCAATAAGATGGACAAGTCGTATGCGGAGGCTGCCCAGGACCTCGGAGCTTCGCCGGTCAAGGTGTTCCTCAAGGTTACCATGCCCCTCTCAATGCCCGGCGTGCTTAGCGGCATACTCATGGTGTTCATGCCCACGATCAGCACCTTCGCCGTCGCGGAGCTGCTCACCATGAACAAAATCAAGCTCTTCGGCACCACAATACAGGAGAACATCAACAGCGGAATGTGGAACTACGGCGCAGCCCTGGCCCTCATAATGCTGGTAATCATAGGCGTCACTTCGCTCATCTCAGACAGCGATGAGGAAGCCGCCAACGAAACAGGAGGGCTCATCTGATGACGGCACGAAAGATTATCGCCAAGGCCTATCTCTGGCTGCTGCTGGTGCTGATGTACTCCCCCATCGTCATCATCGCCATCTTCTCCTTTACCGAAGCCAAGGTGCTCGGCAACTGGACTGGATTCTCCCTCAAACTCTACGAGAACCTCTTCTCCGGCAGCATCAGCCATTCGCTGTTCAAAGCCGTCGAGAACACCATTAGCATAGGACTGCTCTCGGCTTTCCTGTCCACCATACTCGGCAGCATAGCCGCGGTGGGCATCTTCAACATGAAAGGCTGGGGCAAACAGGCCATCTCCTTCCTTAACAACGTGCCCATGCTCAATCCGGACATAATCACCGGTATCTCGCTCTTCCTGCTCTTCGTGGCGGTCGGAGTGACCCAGGGCTACGTTACGGTGCTGCTGGCCCACGTGTCGTTCTGCACTCCCTATGTGGTGCTGAGCGTGCTGCCAAAGCTCAAGCAGATGGCCCCGAACACCTACGAGGCCGCCCTCGACCTCGGCGCCACCCCGGGCCAGGCCCTGCGCAAGGTGATTTTCCCGCAGATACGCCCCGGTGTCGTTTCCGGCTTCATACTCGCCTTCACCCTCAGTATAGACGATTTCGCCATCACCCTCTTCACCAAGGGCAACCAGGGGCTTGAAACCCTTTCCACCTTCATCTACGCCGACGCGCGCAAGGGCGGCCTTACCCCCGAACTACGCCCGCTTATGACCGTGGTGTTCCTGGTTGTGCTGGTACTGCTACTAATAATCAACCATAGATCAAGCAAAAACACCAGATAAATGAAAAGAATCCTTCTTGCGTTTGCAGCCTTCGCGCTGCTCTGCGGATCCGCTTCCGCGCTCGACCGCGACCACACCCTCAAGGTCTACAACTGGGCCGACTACATCGACGAGAACCTCATCGGTGAGTTTGAAAAGTGGTATGAGGAGCAGACCGGCGAACCCGTGAAGATCGTTTACCAGCTCTTCGACATCAATGAGATTATGCTCTCAAAGATAGAGCTCGGCCACGAGGACTTCGACGTCGTCTGCCCTTCGGATTACATCATAGAACGCATGCTCCGGGCCGACCTGCTTCTTCCCATCGACCGCGATTTCGGGGATACGCCTGATTACCTTGGCAACATTTCGCCCTATATCATCCACAAGTTCAATCAGATAGACGGTTCCGGCAAGAATGCCAACGACTACTCTGTGGGTTATATGTGGGGCACGGTGGGCTTCCTCTACAATACGAAGCACGCCACCCGCGACGAGGTGTCCAGCTGGTACTGCCTGCAGGATCCCAAATGGACGGGCAAACTCTTCATGAAGGACGCTTTCCGCGACATCTACACCTCGCTTCACGTGGCGCTCAACCGCGACAGGATCAATGCCGGCGAACTCGACACCGAGAAGATGTGTTTCGATGCGTCTGACGAGGACATAAAGCAGGTGGAAGACTTCCTTAACACCTTCAAGAACAACGTCTCCGGCTGGGAAGCCGATTTCGGCAAGGAGCGCATGACCCAGGAGAAGGCATGGCTCAACGTCACCTGGAGCGGAGATGCCCAGTGGGCGATGGAAGAGGCGGAAGACGTTGGCGTAAGCCTCGATTTCGTAGTTCCCGCGGAAGGCAGCATCACCTGGTTCGACGGCTGGGTAATCCCCAAATATGCGAAGAACATCAAGGCCGCACGCTACTTCATCAACTTCCTGTGCAAGCCCGAAAATGCGCTCCGCAACATGGAGGAAATAGGTTACGTGAGCTGCGTGGGCGGTCCGGAAATACTGGCTGCCATGAGCGATCCGGACTCCTTCGAGCCCGAGGACGCAAGCTATTTCTTCGGTCCTGAGGCCGCTGCAGCCAACCTCAATCCCGTGATGTATCCTTCCGCAGAGGTGATAGCCCGCTGCGGCATGATGCACGATAACGGCGACCGTACGGAGAATCTCCTCGCGATGTGGTCGCGCGTAAAGGGCGACAGCGCAAGCACCTTCACCTACATACTCATAGGTCTCGTGATCCTAGGACTTGTAGCAGGCGTGATTGCAGCCAATTTAGGCAGAAAGAAAAAGAAGACGCATCGCCGCAAATAGCCTTACTGCTCTTCCGGGGTATCGTCGTCTCCGTCAAGATAGTAGTAGCGGAAATCGTTGCCGAAGTTGTTCGGATGACGTCCTCCGTAGAAATCGCCGTGCCTGCCGTAGAAGCTGTCCGGGCCGGCATTGTCGGCCGCCTCGCTTATGATGCGGTTGCGGGTGAAGCGGAACAGCCGCAGGCAGAAGAACAGCAGCAGGCAGGTGAAGGCGACGCTCCAGCTGTCGCTGATGGAGGCGGAGAAGCAGATGGTGTCGTAGATACCATGGAGTATCACCGGATACAGCCACATCTTGGTGCAGGCGGCTTTCTTCTCATCGGGCTTCCAGCTGAAGTGCTGGCGGGAATAGTAATAACCCATGATCACCGCGAAGGCGAAGTGTCCGGGAACGGCCAGCAGCGCCCTTGAAACAGCGACCTGGAAGAATCCGAGACCGGACGATGCCAGATAGAGTATGTTCTCGAAGGTGGCGAAGCCGAGGCCGACGGCCGCAGCATACACTATGCCGTCGTAGCGCTCGTCGAAGTCTTTGCAGCGTCGCAGAAGCAGCCAGAGCATCAGCAGTTTTGCCGTTTCCTCCGGAATTGCGGCCCCGAAGAAGGCGGTGCGCACGGCAGCCCAGAAGGTCGTCGGGTTGTTGTCGAACCAGCCGAGTCTCATCAGGGGTGCGGATATGAGCGTGGATGCAAACGTGGCAATGATTCCGAAGAGGAAACCCTTGAGTACGATATTCTTCGGCTCGGGGGTGATGTCCCTCGAGTAAACGTACCAGAAAAGTATGAATGCGGGCAGAACCGCCGCAAGCAGGAAAAGAAGCATTATAACAAGGTTAAAAGTTGACTGATGATGAATCCGAGGTAATTGCCCGCCGCATAGCCGATAATACCGGCGGTAAGTCCTACCACAAGCACGCGGTCGTTCTTCATTGCGGCCGACATCATGGGAACGAACGGGGGCGAGCAGATGAAGGAGACGGAGCAGACCACGGTGGTGTCAGCGTCCAGCCTGAACAGCTTTGCAAGCAGTACGTTGAGAAGCAACGAACCGAAGATGACCAGGGTCAGGTAGCCCAGCATGTTAAGGCCACCGCTGAGGTCCAGTTTGCCCAGGTCGGCCATCGATGCCACTACAATCGAGAATACATATATGAAATACATCGCCGTAGGCTCGTTGTAACGGCGCTGCCTTACGGTTTTCCAGAAGGATGCGGCGATTCCCAGCGTGGTAAGCAGCAGGATAAACACGGTCATGAACCAGCCCTTGGCAAGGAGGCCTATGCCGGCCGAAACGCCTATGATGCCGACAGTTACCAGCAGCGGCAGCCACTCTTCGCGCAAATAGGCGCCGAGTGAAGGTTTCCCGGTATCTTCTTTTATGGCGCCGAGGGTGGCACAGGTTTCAGAGGGTCTGCTGCTTTCGGTCGGCCTCCCCGGCAGGAACTTCCGGAACAGTTTGATTCCTATCGCTATGAGGAAGGTCAGGTACAGGAAACTTACCACCATGTCGTAGGAGTTCAGCAGGATGAAGGTCTCTTCCGTCACTCCGAGCATCTGTTTGATTGCGGCAAGGTTCACCGTTCCTCCGGTGTAAACTCCCGTGAGCATCCCTCCGATCTTGGCTCCGTCTGGGATATGTTTTCCGAACACGAGGTAACCGGCCACGACCATCAGGATAACCGAAACCATGCCGAGCACTATCGCCAGCAAATGCGACCTGGTCTCTCCCCTGCGGAATGTGCAGCCGAAGAGCATCAGGGGTATCGCAAGGGGCACGGCGGCACTCGACAGGGCTTCCTGGATCGCTGCCATCCCGGATGGGCGCCACACATTGCCGAGGATGATTCCGAGGATATAAAGCACCAGCACCGGGCCTATCTTGCCGAGCCATGATACCTTACGGCAGAGCCACAGGACGCAGGCCGGGGCAAGGATGTAAACCAGTATGAGGAGAATGTTCCCGAACATAGATATGATTGCTCTACAAAAATAGGAAAATAATCACTAACTTTGTAGATATAGAAAACTAATACCCCACAATAATGCTAGACAACGAACGCGGGCTCTACGTGGCCCATTGCGAAGAAGGGCCGATATCCATATGCGGCCGCATGGCCAACCGCCACGGCCTCATTGCCGGCGCCACCGGTACCGGAAAAACCGTTTCCCTCCAGGTCCTTGCCGAGACCTTCTGTCAGGCGGGCGTACCCTGCTTCATGGCGGACATGAAAGGCGACCTCTCCGGAATCAGCCAGCCCGGAAAGATGAGCGGATTCATTGAGAAACGGAAAGCGGAATTCGGAATCGAAGATCCGCAGTTCGCAGGCTGCCCTGTGCGCTTCTACGACGTCTTTGGCGAGCAGGGCCATCCCATGCGCACCACCATAAGCAACATGGGCCCCATGCTCATCAGCCGTCTTCTCGGCCTCAATGAGGTGCAGAGCGGAGTGCTGGACATAGTCTTCCGCGTTGCCGACGACCGAGGCCTCCTGCTGCTCGACCTCAAGGACCTTCGGGCCATGACGGTCTACGTGGCCGACCATGCTTCCGAGTATCGCGCCACCTATGGGAACGTCACCGAAGGTTCCGTAGGCGCCATCCAGCGTGCCCTTCTCAGCCTGGAGAACCAGGGTGCCGACAAGTTCTTCGGCGAACCCGCCTTCGATATCTTCGACCTTCTGCAGACCAACAACGGAAAGGGCATCCTGAGCGTTCTCGCCGCGGACAAGCTCATGCAGAATCCCAAGCTCTACTCCACCTTCCTCCTCTGGCTGCTTTCCGATATCTATGCGAAACTCCCAGAGGTCGGCGACATGGAGCTTCCCAAGTTCGTTTTCTTCTTCGACGAGGCCCACACCCTCTTCGAAGACACCTCCAAAGCCCTTACCGACAAGATAGAGCAGGTCATCCGCCTTATCCGCAGCAAGGGCGTGGGAGTATACTTCGTAACGCAGAACCCAACAGACATCCCCGACGTCATACTCGGCCAGCTGGGCAACCGCATACAGCACGCCCTTCGCGCCTATACCCCGAAAGACCAGAAAGCGGTACGCGCAGCCGCAGAGACCTTCCGCGCCAACCCTGCATTCAAGACTGAAGACGCCATCATGCAGCTCGAGACCGGCGAGGCCCTCGTCTCCCTTCTCGACGAAAAAGGCGCTCCCAGCGTAGTCCAGCGTGCGAAGATACTCTTCCCTCTCAGCCAGATAGGGGCAATCAGCCCGGCTGAGCGTCAGCAGGTGATCAACTCCAGCATGATAGCAGGCAAGTACGACCACCCCATCGACCGTGAATCCGCCTTTGAAGTGCTTCTCGCAGATGCGAAAAAGGCAGAAGAGGAGCAGGCCGCCCAGGAGGCCCTCGTTGCCAAACAGGCCGAGGAGAGCGTTGCCGCAGCAAAGAAGAACGGCAATTCCAAGGGCACCCAGAGCATATTCGGAAAGATTGCCAAGGCCGCCCTCGGCGCCGTGGTGACCAGCGTTACAGCCTCTGCCGGCACCATCGTGGCCAACAAGGTAACCGGCAAGAAGAGCAAGAGCACCTCGGCGAAGAATGTGGCAAACAAGGCCGTCAAAAACGCCACTGCCGCCGCCGGCCGCACCCTCACCCGTTCAATCCTCGGAAGCCTCCTCAAATGAAACGGCTCGCCTTCATAGCTGCAGCCCTGCTGCTGGCCGCACTCCCCTTCTCCTGTGGGCAGAAAAACTCCCGCGCCGACGCCTGCCCCCAGAAAGACACCGTCTACCCTCTCGGCTTCCTCACCGACACCCTCCGGCTCGAGTCCTCTAAAGTGCGCAGCGGCGACACCTTCGCCGGCCTCTTCCTGCGTCTGGGTCTTCCCAAAGAGAGGCTCTACCCCCTTTCGCAGGCCGCCGACAGTATATTCGACGTCCGCCTCATCCGTGCCGACCGCCCCATCGAAGCCTATTATACCGCCGACACGCTCTCCCCGAGCCTGCAGTACGTTGTCTACAAAAACGACCGCATCAACTCCACCGTCTTCCGCTGCTTCGACTCGCTTGCCGTCTGGAAAGTCTCCAAGCAGGTCGACACCGTGCGCAAATATGTGGACGTAACCATAAAGAACTCGCTCTGGCAGGACCTTGTTGACGCCGGGGAATCCCCCATCTTCATAGCTACCTTCGAGAGCGTCTACGAATGGACCGTTAACTTCTTCGCCCTGCACGAGGGCGACCGTTTCCAGGCCATAGCCCGCGAGCGGGTGTGCGAGGGCGAGGTCTTCGATGTGCTCGGGATTGATTTCGCCGTGTACAGCCGCGGACGCGATTCCCTCTACGCCATACGCTTCGACCAGGGCGACAACGGCAACAAGTACTGGAACCAGAAGGGTGAGAGCATGCGCAAGGCCTTCCTCAAGGCTCCACTCAAGTTCAGCCGCATAAGCTCGCGCTTCACCTATCACCGCAAGCATCCCATCTACGGCACCGTCCGTCCGCATACGGGCGTCGATTACGCTGCACCCGCAGGCACTCCGGTACATGCACTCGGCGACGGCACTGTTACCCGGGCCAGCTGGGACTCCCACGGCGGAGGCAATTATGTCAAGATATCCCATCCCAACCGCTATGAGACAGGCTATATGCACCTTAAAGGCTATGCCAAGGGAATACGTCCAGGCGTTCGCGTGGAGCAGGGCCAGGTAATTGGTTACGTCGGCTCCACCGGCGCATCCACCGGCCCACACCTCGATTTCCGGGTTTGGAAGAACGGCACCCCCATCGACCCGCTCAAGATGGAATCCCCGTCCTCCGAGCCTCTGAAGGCCGCCAATAAACCAGCCCTGGATTCACTGTTCCGTATGTACAAGGCGGAAGTAGACTCCCTCGCGAAAAAATGAAAAGAACCTTACTGATTGCCCTGCTCGCCGGCGCTATGTCGGCTGTCTCCTGCGAAGAATTGGGCGGAGACTGGATTGTGGACTGGACTCCGGTATCGATTTATATCAATGCCGTCGATTCCGAAGGAAACTCCATAATCTCCCCCGACATGCCGGGAATGTCGCTCACTTTCAAGGGTGTTGAGTATCCCGTGCAGGATGTTGAAAGCGCCAGGGGCGCGACGAAGGCGTACCTTGCCATTATCCACGGGCTTCTTGCCGTGCCGCAGTACGAGATCGACGGGAAAACTGTCTATCAGCTGGTTTTCGGCGAGATCGACGGCGCCGCGGACATGGACGAGGACATAGTCCTCACCTGGCCCGACGGTTCCAGAGACACCATCCACTACCACTGCTCCGACCATCGCGAAGGCCGCCACCCCACCTGCAAGCGCAGCTGGAAACTCAACGGCAAGGCCCACGACGGCGGCATCTTCAGCTTCACCGGGAAGAGTTAGGCGGAGTCCTGCCCCCGGAGGGACTTCGTTCGCTTCGCTCACTCCGGCCCCTCCCAACGTATTCTTCGTCCCCGCTGCGCAGGGACTCGTCTCCGTCGGGCCCCATCCCCCTGCCCCTGTCCGGGGGTGGACAGGCCCTCCGGGGAGCTGGCTCCGCAGCCACATGTGACCAAGATTTCATATAAAAGCGATAGGGAGTATTTATTTTACGTTTTTTAAGAAACCATTAAAAACGTAAAAATCTGCATTTCATTCGTCACTAAGTTTAGGAAATAGCAATTTGTATTCATAAGTTTGTTCAGGCAATCCATAATGTGGGGCCTGATTTTTTTATTATTATTTGTTTAATGATATATTTTTATATATCTTTGCGCGTCCGACAAAATGAAACGATATAAAGTCAGACAAGTATTGAAATTGCTTAAGGATGATGGATGGGAAATCGTGCGGACGAAAGGAGATCATCGTCAATTAAAAAATTCGAATGAAATGCCTGGAACCGTTACGATTAGTGGAAAACTCAATCAAACGATCAGCCAGGAATTGCTAAATAGCATCTGGAAACAGGCTGGATGGAGGTAATATATGAATAAACTTATAATCAATATCGACTGGGTGCCACGGAACTTCGCGGCGGCGCCGGCATGTGAAGACATTGCATGCGTGGCGACAGGCAAGACTCTAGAAGAAGTCAAGGCAAATATCCAGGAGGCTCTGGAACTCCAAATCAGTGGGATGAAAGAGGACGGCACTCCGCTGCCTGAAGAAATCGCAGGTGAATGGGAGCCGGAGTTCCGGCTTACAACAAGGGCGCAACTAAAGTATACCGGAAATTACATCTCTCGGAAGGCACTTGCGAAGGAAACGGGCATTGCTGAACAGCAGCTGAGCCATTACGCGAATGGGCAACGGCATCCTCGTCCTGATATGCAAAAACGAATATCCGCTGGTATCCTTGCAATCAGCAAGTTGATTGTTGCGGCGCTATAGATATCATCTTGCACGGCGCATATATTTGCACGATACCTTTTTAAACAGAAATAATCCCGGAGATTGCTGCATCTAGCTTGGTTCATGACAGCTACGCTGCTTCACCACAATCTCAGGGAAGTATCACACAAATAAATCTTTAATTGGTCAGCGATTCTAGAGGTTGCTTGCAGCGAGTCTTATTCGATAAGGCAATCTATATTGGAGCAATTGGAGATGTAACAGAAAACGTTCTTCATATCGCAAAGATAGGGAGTTTTTGCTATCTTTGCCTTAATGAAAACACTCGGCAACATACTCTGGCTCATTCTGGGCGGCATACTTATCGCCCTCGTATATTATATAATAGGTCTGCTGATGTGCGTTACCGTCATCGGCATACCCTTCGGGCTGCAGCTGTTCAAGCTCGGCACCTTCTCCCTCTGGCCGTTCGGGCATGAGCTGGTGGACGGGCCGAACCAGCCGGGCTGCGTTTCCGTCGTGATGAACCTCATCTGGGTGCTTCTCGGCTGGTGGGAAGTGGCACTGCTTCATCTGGCGGCCGGCGTCATCTTCTGCGTAAGCATAGTCGGCATCCCCTTCGGCCTGCAGCACTTCAAAATGACCATATCTTCCATCTTCCCCTTCGGAAAAGAAATACATTGACGGCACATGCGCAAACGGATATACGAAATAATCGAAACGTCGAAAGAAGGAGACCGGTGGAGCCTTGCCGACGACATCCTGATGCTGGTGGCCATCCTGGCGAGCGTCGTTCCACTGATGTTCACCTATGACTGCGTCGGATTCAAGCTTATTGAGATCGTCACCGTATCGATCTTCATCATCGACTACCTCCTTCGCTGGATAACGGCGGATTTCAAGCTTGGCAAAAAAGGATGGTCGTTCGTCCTTTATCCATTTACCCCATGGGCAATAATAGACCTTCTGTCCATACTCCCGGCGCTGAGCCTCATTTCGCGCGGGTTCAAGATACTCAGGCTGTCCCGGCTACTAAAGCTCATGCGGCTTTTCAAGATAATACGCTATTCCAACAAGATCAAGGTGCTCGGCCGCGTCATACGCAAGGAGAAAGGCGTGCTGCTGACCGTCCTGGGCATTGCGGTATTCTACGTGTTCCTTACTGCACTCATCATGTTCAACGTAGAGCCCCACGTCAATCCCGTTACGGGAGCCACCACGTTCGCAAGCTTCTTCGACGCCCTTTACTGGGCGACGGTCACCCTTACTACGGTAGGCTACGGCGACATGATTCCGGTGACTGATGTGGGTCGTTTCGTGAGCATGCTGTCTTCCCTGTTCGGCGTGGCGATAATAGCCCTTCCGTCGGGCGTCATCACAGCAAGCTATCTCGAAGAGCTGAGGAATCTCAAAAAGAGCGAAGAAGAATGTTCGAAGTAACTAAAATATATGATATAACGGAGGGAGGCGTTCGCAAGGCGGGATTCCGCACATGCGAGGCCGTGTGCTCCGAACAGATAGACATAGAACTCGAAGGCGAGACCATACGCAGCGTGCGGTACACCAAAGGCTGCCACGGCAACACCCAGGGGCTCTCGAGGCTTTGCGTGGGGATGAAGAAAGACGAGGTCGTGGCCCGTCTTTCCGGAATCGACTGCAAGGCCCGCGGAACCAGCTGCCCCGACCAGCTCGCCAGGGCATTGAAACAGATGTAGATTATGAAATACAGAAATCTTACTGCGGAAGAGATCCGCATACTTGAATCGAACGGCTGCAGCGCCCAGTCGTGGAAAGACGTGTTCACTTCGGCTGAAAAGCCTGAACTGGGGAACTGCTGCAACGTGCACTTCTCCGGAACCGTTCGCTTCGGCAGTTTCGACAAGGTGTTCACTCTCCCCGGAGGCGTGACCAAGAATGCCGGAATACGCAATGCGACGCTTCACAACGTAACTCTTGGCGACGGATGCCTTGTGGAAAACATCTCGAATTACCTTGCCAATTATGAGATAGGCGACGGCAGTTACATAGAAAACGCCGACCTTGTGCTTACCGACGGAACATGCAGCTTCGGCAACGGGGTCAAGGTGTCGGTGCTCAACGAGACAGGCGGGCGAGAGGTTCCCATCTACCAGGAGATGAGCGCCCAGGTGGCTTATATAATGGCCATGTACCGTCACCGTCCGGCTCTTATCGACCGCCTGAACTCACTTAGCGAGGAGTATGTCTCCAAGCACACCTCCTCTACCGGACGCATAGGAAAGAACGTTCATATACGCAACTCCCGCTATATCAATGGAGTGAATATTGGCGACTGCGCCGTCATCAGCGGGGTGAACCGACTTCGCAACGGCACCGTCGTGAGCAATGAGGACGCCCCCGTCTGCATAGGACACGGCGTCATCGCGGACGACTTCATAATCTGCAGCGGCAGCAAGGTCGAGGACAACACCACCCTCACCCGCTGCTTCGTCGGCCAGAGCTGCATCCTCGGACACGGCTACAGCGCGTCCGACTCCCTATTCTTCAGCAACTGCCAGGGCGAGAACGGAGAGGCCTGCGCCATCTTTGCCGGACCCTTTACCGTCACCCACCACAAGAGCACCCTGCTGATTGCCGGCATGTTCTCTTTCATGAATGCGGGCAGCGGGTCGAACCAGAGCAACCACATGTACAAGCTCGGGCCCATACATCAGGGAATCATGGAGCGCGGCGCGAAGACCGCCTCCGACTCCTATGTGCTCTGGCCTTCGCGTGTGGGCGCGTTCTCGCTTGTCATGGGTCGTCACGTCAACCATTCCGACACCACCAGCCTCCCCTTCTCCTACCTTATTGAAGAGAAGAACACTACCTATCTCGTACCGGGAGTCAACCTCCGAAGCGTAGGTACCATACGCGATGCCCAGAAATGGCCCAAACGCGACAACCGCAAGGATCCCGTAAAGCTGGACAGCATCAATTACAACCTTCTGAGCCCGTATACCGTTCAGAAGATGCTCAAGGGCATACAGCTGCTTAAGAACCTCCAGTACTGCTCGGGAGAACTGTCCGACATCTATTCCTATCACAGCGCCAAGATACGCAACAGCTCGCTCAAGAACGGCATACGCTTCTACGATATCGCCTGCATGAAATTCTTCGGCAATTCGCTCATTACAAGGCTGGCCTCCCTTCCGAAGGGCGCATCGGACGAGCAGATACGCAAGACCCTCGTTCCCGACACTCCCGTGGGCAACGGCTACTGGGTAGACATAAGCGGCCTTATCGCTCCCAAATCCGAAGTAGAAGGGCTTCTCGACCGCATCGAATCCGGGAAGTTAGGTCTCGAAGCCTTCGGAGACGCCTTCCGCGAGATGCATGCGAATTACTATACCTATGAATGGACATGGGTGTACGAGCATTTCGAATCCTTCTTCGGAATCAAGCCTTCGGAACTTACCAGGGCCGATGTGATCTCGTTCGTGGAGCGCTGGAAAGAGGCCGTCATCGGCCTTGACCGCATGCTTTACGAAGATGCCAAGAAGGAATTCAGCCTTGCTGCAATGACCGGCTTCGGCGCCGACGGCACCAAGGTGGAGAAGGAGCAGGACTTCGAACATGTGCGCGGCGACTTCGACACGAATTCCTTCGTGAAGGCCGTACTGAAACACATTGAGGACAAGCGCGCCCTCGGCGACGAACTTATTTCCCGCCTGAAGGGCTAGTCGACAGCGATTACGGTAAGAAGGTCGCCTGCGACTTTGAAATGGACGTTACGGCCGGCGTAGCTCAGGCCGTATTCGCGCGTGGGGTCGTCCTGATACTGAGGTCGCGGGTCCTGCGAGAGGATTTCCGTCAGGGCCCCGATTCCTAGACGGCCGGCGGCTTCTGCCACGCCGGGCGCAAATTCAACCTTCAGGGATTTCCACTCAGCGCTGTCGGTAAAGCCACCGCGGGCGTCAGGATGTGCGTCGGAGTAGGGCACATAGGGTTTTATATCGTAGATGGGAGTGCCGTCGGCGAGGTCGGCTCCAAGAATGCGAATCACCCCGCGGGCTCCGTCTATCCCCGCTATCTTTACGCTGGAAAGTCCGAGGCGGTTGGGCCTGAAGGGCGAACGGCTGGCAAAGACACCCACGCGGGTGTTGCCACCGAGGCGCGGCGGACGAACGGTCAGCTGAACTCCTGCCTTTTCGTCTGTCTCTTCTCCTTTCCCGTTTAGCGAGAACTCCCAGATAAGCCAAATATAATCGAAGCCTTCGAGCCCACGGAGAGCCTCCTCACGCCTGTAAGGCGGCAACAGTTCCACTTCGCATTCCAGGGAAGCGGCGAGTCCGCTCTGGCGGGGAACTCCGAACTTCCCCTCCAAAGGAGAATGAAGTATGGCTATGGGCTCGATGGTCATGCTTCAGGAACTATGAGCGCAGGGCGGCCTGAAGCACTTCGGAGAGCGAGGGATGGGCATGGATGATATCCCGTGCCTGGAGGAGATTGGCGTCGAAATGCATGAGCGCCGCCGCCTCGTGGATAATGTCGGAAGCATGGGCACCCATTATATGTACGCCGAGTATCCTGCCTTCTTCACCCTCGGTGAGTACTTTTACATATCCTTCAGTGGCGCCCATGGATACCGCTTTCCCATTGCCGCCGTACATTGCTTTATGGGCCTTGAAGTCTATCCCGCGAGCTTTGCAGTCTTCCTCGGTAAGGCCGACGGCAGCCACTTCCGGCACCGTGAAGACGGCCGCCGGGCAGATGTCGAAGCGTATATTGTCGGTTTCGCCGAG
Organism: Bacteroidales bacterium; assembly: GCA_024691765.1. GTDB lineage: Bacteria > Bacteroidota > Bacteroidia > Bacteroidales > UBA932 > Cryptobacteroides. The sequence continues at coordinate 29,771 of JAILNI010000049.1, forward strand.
TATGTCGTTAAGCGCACGCCGTCCCTGGAAGGAGGCATAGTGCGCGAGCATGATTCCTCCGGTTACGTCGCCTATGGCGTAGATGCCGGGAATGTTTGTGCGCATATTGGAATCCACCTCGATTCCGCGGCGTCCACATGCGATGCCGGCTGCCTCAAGTCCGAGCCCCTCGGTATTGGCCCTGCGGCCGACTGCCATGAGCGCCACGTCGGCTTCAACGCTATGTTCCTCATCTTTAAGGATATACTTTACGCTCAAGCCGCCATCCGACTTTGATACTTCAGTCACCTGAGCGGAAGTCTCGATTGCGATTCCGCGCTTTTTCAGCGACAGCCGGAGCCTCTTGGCCAGGTCCTCGTCGAAACGCGGCAGGATTCCGGGGCAATACTCCAGAACCGTCACCTCGCTGCCGAACGCACGGTAGATGCCGGCGAATTCGAGGCCTATCACTCCCCCTCCTATTACGCAGAGACGCCCTGGAACCTGCGGTAGCGAGAGCATCTCCCTCGAACCGAGGCAAAGCTCCGCTCCCGGGATGGGAAGAGAGGCCGCGACTGAGCCCGTGGCGATTATAATCCTGTCGGCCTTGTACTCCGTCTCCCCTACAGCTACCGTTTTGGAGCCGGTGAAGCGGGCTTTTCCGTAAACCACTTCGGCCTTGCGCAAAAGCCCTGCGATGCCGCCCTGTAGCTGCTGCACTACTCCGGCCTTAACTCCCTGGAAGGATTCCATTTCGGAGGCATCCAGCAGACGCTCTCCGGTCAACCCTTCGGCAAAGCGGCAGAGAGTCTTGGTGGGGATGCAGCCCTCGTTAAGGCAGGTTCCGCCAAGGGGGCCGTCGGTGATGAGAGTAACCTCAAGCCCGCGAGAGAGAGCCTCGGCTGCGGTTTCGTATCCTCCTGGGCCGCCACCTATAATGATGAGTTTCATGCTTTTACAATAGGATTACGGGCTGCTGTGGTTTCGTCGGGCCTGCGTATCGGGGTGTTGTGCGGGGCGCTGTGAAGCATTTCCGGATCGTCCGCGGCCTCTTGAGCAATGTGGTGCATCACCTCGATGAATGCGTCAAGGGTCTCCTTGCTCTCGGTCTCAGTGGGCTCGATCATCAGTGCCTGATGGAAGAGCAGCGGGAAGTAAATGGTGGGGGCATGGAAACCATAGTCAAGCAGGCGTTTGGCCACGTCGAGGGTAGTTGCTCCCGGCACTCCTTCGCGGGCCCCGTCGTTTACCAGGCCGTCGTACACGAATTCGTGCTTGCAGACCGATGCTATGGGCAGCTTGTAGACGTCCTTGAGGCTTTCCTTAATGTAATTCGCCCCGAGCACTGCAAGCGGGCCGGCCATCTTGATGTTCTCGCGTCCGAGGGTGAGGATGTATGCCAGGGCCCTCATCATTACGCCGAAGTTGCCATGGAAGCCGGAAGTCTGCGGGATACCCAGATAAGGAAGGACGCTCTTCGCCACCCCGACAGGGCCGCTTCCGGGACCGCCTCCCCCGTGCGGGGTACTGAAAGTCTTGTGCAGATTGAGGTGAAGGATGTCGAATCCCATATCGCCGGGACGGACTTTGCCGAGCAGCGGGTTCATATTGGCACCGTCGTAGTAGAGCAGGCCGCCGCACTCGTGGACGAGGTCCGCGATCTGACGTATTTCGCGTTCGAAAAGGCCGAGGGTGTTGGGATTGGTCATCATTATTCCGGCGATATCCGGGCCGAGCAGGGGCTTGAGGTCCTCTACGTCGACGAGTCCGTCTGGGCGCGACTTCACCACAACTATCTCGAGTCCGCATACCGCAGCGCTCGCGGGATTCGTGCCGTGGGCGCTGTCGGGGACTATTACCTTAGTGCGGGCAGCGTCGCCTCGCGCTGCGTGATATTCACGCATGAGCATGAGGCCGGTGAGTTCGCCGTGAGCTCCCGCGCAGGGAAGGAAGGTGAAGTGTTCGAAACCCGTAATAGCCGCAAGGCAGGAGTCGAGCGTGTCGATTACTTCCTGCGCGCCCTTGACAGTTTCCGCGGGCTGCAGGGGGTGAAGACCGGTAAAGAGCGGATGCGCGGCAATCTCTTCGTTTATCTTGGGATTGTACTTCATGGTGCATGACCCCAGCGGATAGAAGCCGGTGTCCACGCCGAAGTTCATCTGGCTCAGATTGGTATAATGGCGGACGACGTCCACTTCGCTCACTTCCGGCAGTTCCAGCGCAGATTCACGAAGAAGGTTAGCGGGGAGCGGAGCCTCCGAAACCAGTGCTGCCTTGGGCAGCGAGTACCCGGTGCGTCCGGAACGGCTTAGCTCGAAAATCAGTTTGTCGTAGTACTTCATTTCAGGCCCTCCACGATTTTTACGAGGCTGTCGAGTTCCTCTTTGTCATGCTTTTCGGTAACGCAGAAGTCGAGTTCACCGTTTTCCAGCTGCAGTCCGGCGAAGAAACCGGCTGCGAGGAAGGCTTTCCGGAGTTTCTCAACATCGCAGAGAGGCTTGAGGGTGAATTCGTTAAGGAAGGGCTTGTCGCCATGGGTGTCTTCGAACTTGCCTGTGGCAAGCAGGGCGTCGTGAAGGTAGTGCGCTCCGGCGGACGAGAGTTCGTTCACCTTCCTGAGGCCTTCGGGGCCCATGAGGGAAAGGTAGACGGTGCACCAAAGTGCCATCAGGCTCTCGTTGGAGCAGATATTGGAGGTTGCTTTTTCGCGGCGTATATGCTGCTCGCGGGCCTGAAGGGTCAGCACGAAGCAGCGCTTTCCGTCGGCGTCGACAGTCTGCCCTACGATTCGGCCGGGCAGTTTGCGCATATAATCGCTCCTGCATGCAAGGAATCCTACGTACGGGCCGCCGTAGTTGAGCGGAATGCCGAGGCTCTGGCCATCGCCCACAGCAATGTCGGCTCCCCATTCGGCAGGGCTTTTCAGCACCGCAAGGGTCGACGGGTCGCAGTAAACGGCCATCAGAGCTCCGGCCTGGTGAATCTTGTCGGCGAAGCCGGTCAGATCTTCAATGCGGCCGTACCTGTCAATCCCGGGCACCATCACTCCGGCGACGTCTTCGCCAAGTTCGGCAAGCACGTCGTCTGCCACAATCAGTTCGGCTTCGGAGTACTTCATGTACGTCTTCACGACCTTTATCACATTCGGAAGCAGGGCGGACGAGACCACCACTTTGCTGCGCTTGCGAGTACTGGCTAGCATCATCCTGAGGGCTTCGGCTGCGGCTGTGGGGCCGTCGTACATGCTGGCGTTGCTCACGTCCATGCCGGTTAGACGGCATATCATGCTCTGCCACTCGAAAATGTAGCGTAGCGTTCCCTGAGAAATCTCGCTCTGGTAGGGTGTGTAGGACGTGAGGAATTCCGAGCGTGAGGTGATGTAAGGAATCACCGAAGGTACGTAGTGGTCGTACGCTCCCTGGCCGACGAGGACCTTGAGGGGAACGTTCTTCCTCCCCAGGGCTTCGAAGTAATCCCGTACCTGCTGCTCGCTCATCGCGGAGGGCAGGTCGTACTCCCCCTTGTACTGGAAGTCTTCCGGCACATCGGAATAGAGGTCGTCCAGAGAGGCGACCCCTATTCTGTCGAGCATTGCGCGGATATCTTCCTCCGTATGGGGGAAATAGGCGAATGTAGACATGCTATTTTGCTATTTCTGCGTATGCGGCCGCGTTCATGAGGTAATCGAGCTCGGCCTTGTCGGAGACTTCCACCTTGATGATCCAGGCACCGTAGGGATCCTGGTTGATGAGTTCGGGTGCGTCTTCCAGGGCCTCGTTCACGGCCACCACGGTGCCACTCACAGGACAGTAGAGTTCGCTGGAAGCCTTCACGCTCTCGAGGGCGCCGAAGTCCTCGTCCTTCGCGAATTCGTCTCCTTCCGAGGGAAGGTCTACGTATGTGATGTCGCCCATCTCGCTCTGCGCGAAGTCGGAAACTCCGATGACGGCAACGTCGCCGTCCATTTTGACCCATTCGTGGGACTCGCTGTAGAGGAGCCCTTCGATGATTTTGCTCATAGTGTTATTTCTTGTAGTTTGTTTGATAGAATCTTTTCTTTACCACGATTCCCGGGAAAACCTTGCGGTGAATCTGTATGCTGAGGCTGCCGCCGAGTTTGCCGTATGCGCTGTCCACAAGGGCGAAGCAGACGCTTTTGTCGAGCGTTATCGAGTGGTAGCCTGTAGTGACCACGCCCACCTGGGTTCCGTCTTCGAGAAGCACGGGATAGCCAGCGCGCGGAACGGCCTTGTCGGCTATCTCTATGCCAACCAGCTTCTTCGCGGTTCCTTCGGCCTTTTGTACGGCCACTGCGTCCTTGCCGATGAATTCTTCCTTGTCGAGCTTGCAGAACATGCTGAATCCGGCCATTACCGGGGAGATATCAGCGGAGAGCTCGTCGCCGTAGAGGGGCAGGCCGGCCTCAAAACGCAGGGTGTCGCGGCAGCCGAGTCCGCATGGCACCACACCTGCTGCAAGGAGTTCTTTCCAGAGCCGGACAATTGCTTCGGGGGCGGCATACACTTCGAATCCGTCTTCTCCCGTATAGCCGGTACGGCTCACTATCGCACGCTTGCTTCCGAGATGCATGTCAACGAAATGATAGAACTCAATCCCGGAAAGGTCTGCTCCGAGCACTTTCCCCAGCACCTGCTCCGCCTCGGGCCCCTGGACGGCCAGCTGCCCCCACGAGGGAGATGCGTTCTTGATGTTGACTACGAAATGCTCGCAGTTCTGCCGTATCCATTTTTCGTCCTTCTCGACGTTTGCCGCATTCACGACCAGCAGATAATGGTTCTTGCGGTATTCCTTGTAGACGAGCAGGTCGTCCACGGTGCCGCCATCGGGATAGAGCATCATGCCGTACTGGCACTGGCCTTCAGTCATGGGACGAACGTCGCCGGTGAAGATATGGTTCACGAAACGCTCGGCATCGGGGCCCGAAATGAAGATTTCTCCCATGTGCGAGACGTCGAACACGCCGCAGTGATTCCTCACGGCATTATGCTCGTCGGTTATGCTGGTGTATTGAATCGGCATCATGAAGCCCGCGAACGGACTCATCTTTGCACCCAGGGCAATGTGCTCTGAATACAGGCATGTGGTTTTCAGTGTTTCTTCCATAGTTGTGGTTATCAGCTCCTCAGGAGTTCGAGGTCTTTCTTGAGAATCATTTTCGGATCCATCATGGCGACCTTCTGGAAAAGCTGCACCTGGCGCGGAAGCGAGAGATACACTTTATCTTCGTGCTTGCCCTTGCGCCACCACTTGTAGAAGCCCACGGGATCGTTCTCGAAAGGAATCTTGGCCATGATTCCGCTGCTGTATCCGGGATAGTCGATGACCAGCCTGAGCCCGGTAAAACGCTTGTAGTAGTCGGGATCTGCCCTGCGAAGTTTGCTCACCAGAGGATTCAGCACCTCATATTCGTCGACCTGAAGCGATTTTTCGCGGATTATCATCTTATGGATGCGGACCGGGTCCACGTTGATCCAGACGCCCATCTTGAGGGTGACAGGGCCTTCGTCGGTGTCGAGCGTGAGCTCATCCATCGACGTATAGACCTTTTCCGGGTCCAATGGGCACACAGCCATTTGCTCCATTTCGGCCATATCGCATCAAATTTAGAGGTTTTTTTTGAAAAAACCTAACAAAAATTGCGAAATATCGCGCCTAGAGCATGTTTGAAAGGGTATCGTAGTAGCGTTTGCTCACCGGAATGCCCGGCACTCCCTGCATGTCGAGGTCGGCGTAAATCCATCCGTTTTCCTTGCGCAGTATCGTAACGTGGGCAGGATTGATGAAATAGGAACGCTGGCAGCGGACCAGACCGTGGCGCAGGCAGCTTTCTTCTATGGAATTCATCGACGCCCTGAGCGTATACTTGTTTGCCTTGCCGTTGTCAGTGAACCATATGCACACGTAATTCTCCTCCGCCTTAATGTACAGGATGGCGCTCACCGCAATGAGGAACTTGGGCTTCCTGTAGGCATCGTAAAAACGGATAAGGCTTCCGTCCGCCTCTGATGCTGCTTCCTTTGAAGCGTCGCCGTCAGGCAATGAGAATGAAAGCGTGAGGATGAGATAGGGGAAAATGAGTATCAAGCTCGTATATGGAAGACAGAAACCGAACAGCGAATCGAAATAGCCGTACTCCCCGCTGGACATCAGACTCAGGTAAAGGGCCTGGAAGAGGGATATTACCACAAGTTCAGCAAGGCACCAGAAAAAGTAGTTCGCCCAGTTGAATCTTTTGGAATTGATGAAGAAATGAAGCCCCGTGCGCATCATCGCCTCCAGCACGAGCATGATTGCGAAGAGCAGCGAGATGTTTGCCGGGAAAAGCCCGCGGCCCATATCCAGATAATCCACCGCATTGAAGGGGTAGTAAACGATTATGAATGCAAGGTAGAATGCCGGTATTACGGTCATGAAGACTATAGTAGCCGGCCAGCGGAGGATACGCTTCGGAAAAATACTCATTTCTGTCACAAAAATATCAGTGACAAAGATACGAAATATCTTGAATTCGTCACCAAATATGCTCTTTTGTCACAAATTTGCCATTTTAGTCACAATTGGCACGTCACTGTAACTATTTTGAGAATAATCCGTCAGTGCTCTCTAAATTTGCATTGGCAACTTGAATTTACGCTTACGTAACAAAGTTGTTAGATACGCGAAAAGTACTTAAACTATCAGAAAAACCGAAGGCCCGCGGAAGCAATTCCGCGGGCCTTTTTATTTGGTGTGGTGCTGGCAGGAGTTGAACCGGCGACACATGGATTTTCAGTCCATTGCTCTACCACCTGAGCTACAGCACCCCGTTTTGGGATTGCAAAGATAGGGAAATTCCAACAATCTGCAAATTATTTTTCAATTATTTTACGGTGATGGAATACTCTTTGGCGCCGTAACCGCACCAGCACCCTATTCCCCCGCTGACATTGTATTCCGGATTGTAGGTTGCAGGGAACATCGGAACTACGGAAAGCGAAACCACCTTGAAGTAACTGTACCAGAAATCGTATGATCCCCTGTCCATGGTGCAGAACCTCAGGCTGAGCTTGTCTCCCTTTTCAAAAGCGGCGGGGTTAAAGGCCCATGAGTGTTCGTTGTTTACGCTCATGCCTTTCATTACGTCGATTGTTGCCGGCCTTGACAGGTTCCTGTCGCTAATACTCCCCATATATGCGGGAACGAAGGTGCTGTCCTGGCCGGCTACCTTTACGAACAGCCCGTAATAGTCTTCAGTAGCCTCCGGATCGGTGAACCTGGCCTTTATGCAGTATTTGCTCTCGTCGTCCGGGTAAGGTTCGCACCATAGGCTGTCCAGCGGCACGCCGGCGGGTATGGTGGTGCTTCCCGTTACCGTATGGCCGTCGTATTCCACCTTGAGGCTGTAAGTCTTGCCGGCGACGCCGCTTATCATGCTGGATGCCGTCTTGCTCGTCCAAATGAAAGGCGGATAGTATCTGTCGTCCTTCACCCCGTCGAGCATAACGGTATTGTCTCCGTCCGAAACCCAGACTTTGCACTGCATTTTAACCAGGTGCGAGCCCTGGTCGTCTATCTTCTGATATTCGGTGGATGTCGGAACCGACGTGGTTACGATAACAACCGGATGCGCCCCGTCGTCTATCCAGCCTTCGATGCACAGCCTCTCCTCCCCTTCAGGCTGCCACGAAGGCGTGCATGCGGCAAGGGAAACCAGGAGGCCTATTAACGCTAACTTCTTCATCTTCTGTAGAATATGCTGATAGACGGAAGGATGGAGAATCCCATTGTGGTAGGGCCGTAAGCGAAGGTCCGGTCTTCGTTTACATACAGCCTGCAGAATATCTGGTTGTCCCGCATTGTGGCATTGTATACGGAGAAGTTCAATCCGAAGGTCTCATCAGCCCGCTGAAGGAAATACCAGTTGAAACTGAGGTCGGCCCGGAAATACGGGGCGAGCCTGCTTGAATTGTGGGCGGCGTAGTGCGAGACGATGCGGCTTCCCATCATGTAGAAGGAATCGGGAGCGGTAAATGGCGTGCCGCTTGCAGCCACTACCGATGCCCCTGCGGACCAGCCGCGTCCGTTCCATGTGGCCACAGCATTCAGTTCGTGGAGCCTTTCATGATTGGAAGGATACTCTCCCGCATAGCCTGCGACGTCGAAATTGCGAAGCGAGCGTCCGAGGTTGTAGGCCAGCCATCCGGTGAGCCTGCCGGCCTGTTTGTGCAGCATGAGGGAGATTCCGAAATTCCGTCCGTCGCCCTTCAGAAGAACGTCGTCGAGGTCGTAATCTCCCGAAATGAAGTCGAACACGTCGCCCGTATACTCCACCTGGTTGCGCAATGTCCTGTAATAAAGGTCGGCCTTTACCGCAAACATTCCGTTATGGAAGGTATTGTTGTACGAAGCGATGCCGTACAACGAACTCTGAGGCTCCGCATGGCTCCCTGCAAGGAACCAGAACTCGCAGGGGAAACCAAGGTTGGAGAGTCCTGTCTGGAAGATGTATTGATGGGCCGCTCCAGCGGAGAATTCAAGTTTTCCCGCCCTGAGCATGTTGTAGCGCAACAAGGCGGAAGGTGACACGCCCCAGTGGTTGTGCCTTTCAGGGTCCAGGAAATGCGTGCCGCGAAGAGTCATGTGGGCGGACAGTTCCGCGGTCAGCGACAAATCGAAGCCTGTCCAGAAGCTGGTTTCGAGGGCAGTCTGAAGCTCAGCTGAACCATCCGACTCATTGTAAGAGCCTTCCATGTACGGGTACTGAAGCAGCGCCTTGTGCCATGCGCTTTCGGCCCCAGCGCTCCAGTAATCCGCCTTCCACTCAGCCTTGTAACCCGCGCTTCCGATGCTTGAGGGAACCGAGGCGGACATGCTGTTGAAGTTTATGTCCACATCGAGTCCGAAGCGGCTTGCCCAGATTTGCTGGAAGAGTTTTCCATGCGTCCAGGAAAGGGAGGCGAGCGAATTCCCCCAGACGGCGTCGACTCCGAGTCCAATTCCCTTTGAATCAAGTTTGCCAGCATCCGAGCCGGTGTAGAAATTGAAAGCGAGTAGGTCTTTGGATGAAGGTCTGCTCACCAGACTGGCATTGAGGTCGCCGAAACCATATGTTATGGGTTCATTACCAATCTTGATGACGTCTTTGTAAAGCAGATTGATGAACGATCCGCGTCCGGAAAGCGAAAGGGCCGTCTTTTTCCCGAGCGGCTGCCTCAGCGTTCCCTGGGCGGATATCAGGCCGGCAGACAGGTCCAGGACGGTCTTGTCCAGTATGGTTTCCGGGATGCTCATATCCACCTCTCCCCCGAGTCTGTTGGAGTTTTCCGCCCATTGGGCGAAACGCATGGTGGAAAAATGCGGAGGATTGAATACCGAGAATATTCCGAGAAGGTGCTTAGCGCCGTATACCGGTACGCCCTGCATGCTCACCATGCTGTGGGCGCTTTCGCTGCCCTGTATGTGGAGCCCTGCGTCCATTTCTCCCCCTGTCTCCACTCCGGGAAGGGATGCAAGGAAACGCACGGGATCGGCGTTCCCCAGGACTGACGGAATGGAAGCGAGGCCGCTGATGTCCACCCTGTCTACACCGGCACGCCCGAGAACAAGGGTCGAAGTATGCCTGCGGGCGGCCAGGACGGTGCTGTCCAGGCTGACCTTAATGGAATCGGCCTGCCCCCAAGCTTGCTGGAAAGCCAGAAGGCATACAAGCGCAAGGACAGGCCGGTGGAGTTTCCTCGGAATCATCCGGGATAATTGCTATTTCAGTACCTCTTCGTCTTCAGGTGCCTCGATGAGGCCGATTTCCTGGAAGTAAGACATCACCTTCATCATGAGGTTCTCATATGCCTTCATGGTCTTGGTGAAGTTGTCCGGGGTGAAGAACTCGGTGGCAACGGTCTTGGTGCCGTCATTGAACTTGATGACGGGAAGGATTTCGTAGCCGTCTTTGATTTCCTCACCGGACTCTTCGTCGATCCTGGACATCTCTACAGCCTCGAGTTCCACGTAAGCCTGCTTGCTCTCGCTGCCGTTGTAATAGATGCCGAGGTCGTAGAAGGGCTTGAGGGTCTTGAGCCATGCATTGGCATCATTCATATCGGCCATCTTTTCGGGCACGGCCTTGTAGGCGGGAAGCAGTCCGTCGTAATTGACGCTGCCCTTGGCCTGCACCTGGCCGAGCACATCGATTGAGAGAGATGCCTTCTTGCAGTTGATTCCGTCTTCAATGCCGGTATTCTCGTCGCTGTAATAAAGCTCGGTTGCGCTGGAGTTGATGGAAAGCAGATTCTTGCTGCCGCGCTTGAAGCTGAACTTCTCGCTGAAGTTGCGGTTCTTGTAGGAGAGCTGCGAAAGATTCAGGGAGTAGTCACCAGCCTTGACGACGGCGTTCACTCCGACCGTGAACTCATTGAAGTCGGGTTCAACAGTGAGGTCGTTCGGGCCGCTGTAGTCGAGCTTCGCCTCGATGCTGAAGGGCTTGGCGTTGTCGGCGGTGAAATCCACTACGAACTTTTCGGGAAGAACAAGATAGGTCTGCTCGCACAGCACTATGCTGTCGGGAACATTAACTCTATTGTGATTCTCGTCATAGTAATAATCCGTCTTTTCGCTGTCGTTCCTGACAAGAACGCTGTTCTTGCTGTCGGTAATCTTGACAACGCCCTTGTAGCTGTGACCCTGGGCGTCGAAAGCAATCTGGAAATCGTCGAATTCGCCTTCCTCGGGCTTTGCAACTGCCTTGTCGTCAATGTCGAAGTGACCCTTGATTCCGGCGAAAGAGAGCGTATAGGTAATTGTCCTTTGGCTCATCCCGGCATTGAAGGTGGTATCCTCCGCTTCGATACTGAGACGGATTGCTTTGGTATTGGCAGTGTCGAGGAGTTCGATTGCGGGGGCTACGATGTCAATCGTGCTCTTCCAGTTCTTGAGGTCGAGTTCATTGATGAACTGCTCGCCCACCTGGTCGAGCTTGACCTTCTGCTCTTTGGCATTATACTTGGTTTCCTTGTCCTTGCCACAGGACACGAGTGTTCCCGCTGCAACTGTAAGCAGGAGCACCATGGCGATAAATGATTTTCTCATAATATCTTTGAAATAGTTTGTTTCCTAAGTATATAGATGAAAATCTCTGATTTTCGCTGCAAAGGTAGTCAACATTTTATTATTTTTGTATAAATACAAACGACGATGAAAAGATTTTTACTGCTGGCGGCATGCCTTATTGCGGTGGCCGTCACACCTGCCCGGGCAGATGAATTCCTCAAAGGGAAAATCCTTCGCGTAGACCTTTCCGACGCTGTTGCGGAAAGGGGCGGCAATTCCTTCAGCCTATCGCTGAGCGGAGCTTCCCTGAATTCATCGGTCTCGCTGCTCAGCCTGGAGCGCGCCCTTCGAAAAGCAAAGGACGACAAGAACATAGCAATGGTCTTCCTTAACATAGACCATTTCTCCGCCGGAATGGCGGCTATGGAAGAGGTTCGCAACTGCCTTGCCGACCTGAGTGCCGGCGGGAAGCCCGTCGTGGCTTATGCCGCGTCGCTCGGAAACGGTTCGTATTACCTTGCTTCCGTGGCCGACCGCATCTTCATATATCCTAAGGGCGAAGGGTCCCTGAGTGGCCTCGGCAGCACGCAATTCTTCATCAAGGACCTTCTGGACAAGTTCGGGATCGAGGTGCAGCTGATACGCCACGGCAAGTTCAAGAGCGCCGGCGAGATGTACATACGGAACGACATCAGCCCCGAAAACCGCCGCCAGTACGAAGAACTGCTCGGCAGCATCTGGAACGGTTTCGTGGAGGAGATGGCCGCATCGCGGGGCCTCGAGCCTTCGGTGATTCAGCAGATGGCCGACGGCATGGTGCTGAGCACAGCGCAGACCTGGCTCGACGCAGGCCTTGTGGACGGTCTGAAGTATCGCGACGAGATGGAGGACTACCTCTGCCGACTGTTCGGAACCACAAGTTCTTCCGACGTGAAGGTGGTGGAGGTTACCGAATATATGGATAAGCTCAAGAAGGGCCAGGCTTCGAAGAAGATAGCCGTTATCTACGCCGACGGTGAAATAGTCCGCGAAAGCGGCGACATCGTGGGAGAGATGCTTTCCCGCCAGATAGCGGCAGTCCGTGCGGATTCCACCGTGAAGGCTGTCGTCTTCCGTGTCAACTCCCCCGGCGGCGAAGTGGTTGCGGCCGACATGATACGCCGCGAAATAGAGCTTCTCCGCAATGACAAACCAGTAGTTGCGAGCTACGGCGCCTACGCTGCTTCGGGAGGATACCTCATCTCTGCAGGCTGCGACCGCATCTTCGCGGACAACGCCACCCTTACCGGCAGCATAGGAGTTTTCGGCATGGTTCCGTCGTTTGGAAAAGCTATCAAAAAGAATCTCTATGTAACTCCGGTGCAGATCGGAACCAACGCCCACAGCGGCATGGGATCTGGTATCGAGCCCCTCTCCCCTGAGGAAGAGGCCTGGTACCAGCAGGAGATCGAAGGCATTTACGAGGATTTCGTGGGAGTTGTGGCAGAAGGACGTTCTATGACTCGGGAAGCAGTCGACGAGATTGCCCAGGGCCGCGTATGGAGCGGAAAGGACGCCCTCGGGATAGGTCTTGTGGACGAAAAGGGCACCCTGATGGATGCGATAGACTACGCCGCGAAGCTCGCGGAGAAGAAACTCGGAAAGAATTACCGTATAGTATGCTACCCGGAGAAGAGAAGCCTGAAAGACATGCTCAAAGACCCTTCCGGCAAGAAGAACGATGATGACAAGCCCCTTGTGCGCGTGGAAGACCTTCTGCACCCCGGACTCAACATAATGGCTCGCATGCCTTACGTCGGATTGGAATATAAAGTTAAAAGTATCAGATAATGAAAAAGTTACTATTGATAGGCGCAGCCCTGGCCGCTTGCGCTCCGTTCGCATTCGCACAGGAAGCCGACAGCAGCAGGACAGACGCGAAAGACCGTCTGGAAAAGATCGAACAGCTTGCCGACATGGCAAAGGAGAAGAAGGCCGGGAAGTCGAAGAAGTTCTTCGATTACGAAATGGTTCACCGCCTTGGATATGGTTCCCATTTGATGGAACCTGACGAATTCAACCAGGATTACCTTAAAAGCCGCGAAATCTGGTTCAATGCCTTCGACCTCGTGCTGAATCCGGCCCCCTGGTTCTCGGCAAGCCTGGGAGTGAATCTCAAATGGGACAGGTTCCTTGCCGCAGGCGACTATTATATCTATGCGGACGCGACCGACGGCAACACGGCCAAGTTCGCCCCGATTGCCACCCAGCAGGCACTTTACCCGGCTGCAGGCGGTAATTTCAAAAAACTCTCCAGTCAGGTTAATCTTTTCTCGCTCGAGGCTCCCCTGCTCATCGGTTTCAGTTTCGGTGACCTCGGGTTAAAACTCGGCGCACAGGCTGTCGTGCCGCTCACTGCAAAACAGATTGAAAGGGCTGAATATGCGAATACAAAGGTCAGGAGCAATGTCGGAAAGTTGAACAAGTCGCCTTTCTACTATGGCTTCTATGGAGAGCTGAACTACAGCGAACTCGGCGTTTATGCCAAATACTCCCCTGCGGAAATACTTCCGGGAACGGTTCAGGATCTGATTACAATTGGTTTGGTCCTGGGATTCTAGACCGGATCCACGTCGATGATTGCCAAGCCCCCTGCCAGCCGGCCGAGGGCTTGCTTTTTTTCTGCAAGGGAACGGTCCCTGGGAAGAGTGACGCGAAGGAAGAGCTGTCCGTCACGGCGGCGTAATGCGTCGCTTACCGTAAAACCGGCCCTGCGCAGTTTGCGGCCGAGAGCCGAAGCATCGCCTTCAGTCTTTCCCGGAAGGATATTTACATCTGCAATACGTGTATATGGTGGAAGGGAGAATGCACGACGTTCCGCAAGAAGCGATTCCGTACCATGCAGTGAGAAAACCTGATGCCCTGGAGTACGGGTCTGAAGGATGAGCCTTCGGCACCTCGAATTCAAGCCGGCAATGAATTGGAAGGCACGTTCGTCGCTTCGGAAGTCGTCCGGGCGGAAAAGGGCGTCGGCGTTCAGTACTGCCACAAGGGCATAATCCGAAAGCTCTGTCCTGGCGGCTTCGCCCAGGGTAAGAATATCGAAGCGCCCGGTTTCTTCCGGGAAAAGCTGCGACATGCTTTCGGCAACTTCTTCTTCGGGCTCGAAGCCGCGGACAAGGGCTACTCGGCCTTCCCGGCACTCGCCCGCAAGGGCACGGGAGATGCAGCCTGCCATGCCCCGTTTGCGCTTCTCAGCCGCTATGTCTATAAGTGACAGCGGCCTGGCTGCGACAGGGCCTTCCATAAGGGCGTACTTCCTGCTGGCGGCATTGTATTCTGATTCAAGAGACGGGGCTTCCGAACCAAGCAGAACAGGGATTCCATGTATGCCGGCAAGCATTACGGCGGCATCGCGGGCGTTCAGCCTGGGAGCGGTGTCGCTTTTGTAGAACGGGGATTGCTCTTCGTCCACTATGATGAGTCCCAGGTTGCTGAAGGGCAGGAAAAGGCTGCTGCGGGTACCAAGCAGAATGTATGGGCGGCCGCTTCTGATACGGTCTGCGATGACTCTTCTGCGGACTGTGGTTTCCTTTGAGTGGTAAACCAGCAGGGCCTGTTCGAATTCCCCTCGGAGTCCGGCCTCGAGTTCCTTTGCAAGGGCCGTTTCCGGAACCATCAGAACTACGCTGCGCCCGGAGGCAAGGCAGTTTGAACAGACGGCTATATACTCCCCCGTCCTGTCGGCTGCTTTGAAGAGAAGGGGCCTGCCCGGCTTGAGTTCAGGCCACACCGCGCTCTTCGCCGCCTTAATCAGCGGAAGCGCATCTTTGGAAAACAACTGCTTCGAAGATATGGCCTCCAGCTGAAGCAGTGCGTTCTGCAGCTCCGCGGCGATCTTTTCCCGTTCCGAGTGCAGACGTTCCGACACGGCGGCATTGTGCTTTTTTGCAAGAGCCTCGTCTTTGGCGGAAAGGCGGGCACGGAGTTTTTCTACCCTTGCCTTCCAGAGCGCCTCTTCCGCATCGGACAGGCGCCTGCGGCGTTCCGCCGAGCGTGCACCTATCTCTTCCGACTGTATCTTCTGGGCAGGATAGGCCGCCTTGTACACTTCTCCAATGGTGCAGAGGTAGTACTCCGAGATAAAACGCCAGAATTCCAGTTCGTGCGGCGTAACTGCAGGCAGTTCCGGGAGCAGTTCCTTGACTGCCGATATCTTTCCGGGGGCTATGTCGGGTTCAATGTCCACTGCTGAGACCACGCCCACATAAGCGCGGCCGGAGAACACCACTCGAACCCTGTCGCCTGCTTGCACCTGAACGGAAGAATCAACTCCGTCCAGGCAATAACAAGGCTCCCACTCCAGGCGGAGTGGGAGTATTACTTGTATGTAGCGCTTTCCCTGCACTACTTGAGGGTTCCTTCCTCGGCGGCCTTGATCATGGCCTCGTTGGCGGTCACGTAGATCTCCACGCGGCGGTTTGCAGCCTTGCCTTCCTCGGTGTCGTTGGAAGCGATGGGAAGATCGTAGCTCTTGCCTTCGGAGGTGATGCGCGCCTTTGCCATGCCCTGGCTCTCAAGGAACGAGGAAACGGCATCGGCCCTCTTCTGGGAGACCTTCTTGTTTGCGGCCTCGGTGCCTACGTTGTCGGTGTGGCCCCAGACGGTGATGTCGGTTTCGGGCATGTCTTCCATGGTCTTTGCGAAGGAAGCGAGGGTCGCCTTGCTCTCGTCACTGAGGACGCTGCTGTTGAATCCGAAGAGGATGCCGCTGTCGAAGGTGACGCGGATGGCCTTGAGGCCATTGATTTCGAATTCCTCGACCTTTGCCTTCTTGAGGGCTGCGAGTTCTTCGGCCTTCTTGTCCATCTTGTTGCCGATGAGAGCGCCGGCAGTGCCGCCTACCGCGGTTCCTGCAGTTGCGCCGATCGCTACGGCCTTGGCGTCGCCGCCGCTGATCACATAGCCGAGGGCAGCGCCGAGAACTGCGCCGCCGCCAGCGCCGAGAAGTCCGCCCTTCTGGGCTTTGTTAAGGGAAGAGCAAGCGGTGACCGCGATGATGAGTGCACCGCAAAGAATGGTAGTAAGAACCTTTTTCATATTACTGTTATTAAATGTTGTTTTCGGATTATGCAATAATAATGATTTTAGCGGACATTTCCAACTATGGACGTCACTATCAGGCATTCAGCAAGAATATAGGTAGACATTATCGCCACCCCTATGCCCGGGAACCTTATGTCCAGGAGGCTGTTGCAGGCCACGAGAACGTCGCTCAGCACGAAAATGAGACCTCCGCAGAAGGTGAGCCAGTAAACCCGCTTTTTTGCATTGAATATGCCCCAGAGGCCGCAGACCGCAACGAAGAGCAGCAGCGAACCGTATACGAAGACGGCATATTTGATGGGCCCTTCGAACTTGAGCAGAAGCACAAGGGAGAGGACAATCAAAAGCGTCAGGGCTATGGAAAGGCCCAGGACCACTTTGCTGCCTCCACTGAACACTCCGCTCTTGGCGAAGATTGTGATATAGAAGATGTGCCCTATGAGGAAGCAGCTGAGGCCTGCCACGAACAGCGGAAAGCTTCCCAGCATGAGGAAGACGTCGCCGCCGCAGTGGAAGCAGAGCGCGAAGCTCAGCAGTACGGCAAGATTCTTCGGGGCGGCAGTGCCCTCAAGGGCCAGGAGGGCGTTAAGCAGGACAAGCGGCATCAGGAGGGGCTTTGAGAGCCTCATCATGAGTTCGCTGTCAATCCAGTTTCCGGTAATGTTTACTGCGGTCGCCACTGCGAAGAGCACGAGGGCGACCCATTTCTTTGCGTTCATTTTATTCTTATTGGTTGATCGTCGTAGAGAAGGTAGCGTTTTGCTTTGCGCAGCCACTTCTGCTCCCCTTCCTTAACATGCTCTTCCACTACGTCGAAGGTAAGCTCGCCGCGCAGATACTCTTCAATAACGGGATCCGCCACGCGGGTGTAGAGTTCTTCGGACATGTGGAAGTGGGAATAGCGGTTGGAGAGCCAGTGCATGAGCTGCACGGTATGCAGGAGGGAGTGGTAGCGTGTGCCGGGAGTGAGAATGAACTGGAAACCGTGGCAGAGCTGCCCCTTGTAGATACCTTCGACAGGCATGTAGTCGAGCGGACGCACCAGAACTCCCTGAGGAAGCGGCATGCTCACGGTATCCGCCTTCAGCCAGGGAGCGCCAATTATTTCGTAGGGCCTCTTTGTGCCTATGCCCGGGGAAACGTTGGTATCGTTCCAAAGGCTTCCTCCGGAATAGAAGTACGGAGTGAAAACTCCGGGGAAATCGTGCGCCGGAGGTATGGTCCAGGGCATCAGTATGCGTGCGGTATCGGCTACCGCGGCCGAAATCACATGAAGCGGATAAGCCGCTTTTATCTCGTCTGCATAAAGACAGCAGAGCTCTCCGAGGGTAAGACCGTGACGGTGCGTCACCGCTGGAGTCCATTCGTCAGCGAGTCCGGCCGGGATGGTGCCTTCAACGTCCCTTCCGGCGGGATTGGGATGGTCGACTATGTAGAGTGCCGGTGGCTCCGGAAGGGAGCGCATGGCTGTCATCAGGCGCAGAACGTCCACAGTATAGGGGAAGTAGCGCGAGCCCACGTCCTGGATTTCCACCACCACGGCGGCGAGACCCTGAAGGTCTTCCACGTCGAAGAGTATGTGGTCGCTCTCCGGACGGAAGACCCTGCGCAGCACTCCCCTTTCCCGGAAAAACTCCCAGAGGTATTTCCCGCTGTCCGCATACCAGCACGAATCCGTGCAGAACACCCCCACAGGACCGCTCAGCAGCGCCTTGTCGGTCTGTTCATGGATGGCAGTGGTGCGGAAAGAGAACATCAGCCTTCGATTATCTTCTTTGCAAGCGCCACCACCTCGTTTCCGAGGGCCTCGGCCCTTTCCATGGTGGGAGCTTCGGAATACACGCGGATGATGGGCTCGGTATTGGAGCGGCGCAGGTGCACCCACTCGCGCTTAGCCTCGAAGTCGACTTTCACGCCGTCGATGGTGGTAACCTTTTCGGAAGCGAAACGCTCCTTCATGGCCTCTAGTATCCTGTCGATAAGGGCGGAATCGGAGAGGTCGATGCGGTTCTTGGCTATCGCGTAGGGCGGAAGTGTCTTCTTGTATTCGCTGACTTTCATTCCCAGATGAGCGAGATTGCTCAGGAAGAGCGCAACGCCGACCATCGCATCTCGGCCGCAGTGGCTTTCGGGATAGATGACGCCTCCGTTGCCTTCGCCGCCGATAAGGGCGCCTATCTCATGCATCTTTGTGGTGACGTTCACTTCTCCCACCGCAGAGGCGCAGTAGGTGCCGCCGTGACGTTCCGTTACATCGCGCAGGGCCCTCGAGGACGAGAGGTTGCTCACCGTCTTGGGGTTCTTCACGCCTTCCTTTTCGGCAATGCCGAGAAGGTAATCCGCAACGGCCACGAGGGTATATTCCTCCACGAACGGTTTTCCGTCTTCCTGGATGAGAGCAAGCCTGTCCACGTCGGGATCGACGCTGATTCCGAAATCCGCCTTTTCGTTAACCACAGTTTCGCTCAGCTCCACGAGGTTCTGCGGAAGCGGTTCAGGGTTGTGGGCGAAGTCACCGGTAGGCTCGCAGTTAAGGCCTATGCATTCCACACCCAGTTTCTCAAGCAGGCGCGGCATAATGATGCCGCCGACGCTGTTCACCGCGTCCACGACTACTTTGAAGCCGGCCTTTTTGATGGCCGGGACATCAACCGCCTTGAGCGCGAGCACGGACTCGATGTGTTCGTCGGTGAAGTCGTGCTCCGTGATATGGCCGAGTTCGTCCACGGGGGCGAAATCGAAGTCGCCGCTCTCAGCGCAGTCGAGTATGGCCTGTCCCTGGGCCGCCGTGAGGAATTCACCGTGCTCGTTGAGAAGCTTCAGGGCGTTCCACTGGCGGGGATTGTGGGAGGCTGTGAGGATGATGCCGCCGTCCGCCTTGCTGAAGGTGACTGCCAGTTCGGTGGTCGGAGTGGATGCGAAGCCGCACTTCACCACGTCTACGCCGCAGGCTACGAGAGTGCCGCAGACCAGCTGCTCAACCATCTCCCCGCTGAGACGGGCGTCACGGCCTACCACCACCTTGTATTTCTTGCCGAAAGGCTGTTTGCGTTCACGGAGCTTAGCGCAGTAGGCATATGTGAACTTTACTATGTCTACCGGGGTCAGACCCTCTCCTGCCGGGCCGCCTATGGTGCCGCGGATGCCGGAAATGCTCTTAATCAATGTCATATGGTACAAATTTACATGCAAACCGAGAGAAAAGCAAATTTATTTGCTCTTCCGAGGTGCAGCCGTAAATGCCGCGGAGCGGAATATAAAAAAAAGCTCGCAACCTTGTTGCAAGCTTTTTACCTATCTTGAAGAAAGAAAACTTATTTCTTTCTGGCTTTGTAGCGCTGGTAGAACATATCAACACGACCGGCGGTGTCAAGAATCTTGGTTTTACCGGTGTAGAACGGGTGGGAAGTATTGGAGATTTCCACCTTTACGAGGGGATATTCAACACCGTCGACCACCAGGGTTTCCTTCGTGGTGGCGCAGGAACGGGTGATGAACACGTCCTCGTTTGACATATCCTTGAATGCTACAAGACGGTAGGATTCGGGATGTATTCCTTTTTTCATAATCGATTAATAAAAGGTGGTAGTGGGTAGGAGAATCGAACTCCTATTGCAAGATTGAGAATCTTGAGTACTAACCGTTATACGAACCCACCGGTTTTTTGGACTGCAAAGATAGGTAAATTTATTAAACGAGCAAATATTTCACGCAATTTTTCCTAACTTTGTAAATATGAAAACTGTCACCAAAATTCTTATCTGGATTGTAGTCGCCCTGGTGCTCGTGCTGGGCATCTGGTTCGGCGTCAAGTTCTACTTCGTGCTTGGCGACGGCGTAAAGGCCGGCAACCTCAATCAGGTGGTATACAAAGGCTGGGTTTGGAAAACCTACGAAGGGCGCATCATAATGTCCGGCTTCCGCGGCAGCAAGTCCTCCAGAGGAGGCATCCAGAGCAACGAATTCAACTTTTCTGTAGACAAAAAGGCCGTCGGTTACCGTGCCAACGGCAGCGTTTATTCTGTAGCCGATTCCCTTATGCGCTGCAGCGGAAAGAACGTCCAGGTGCGCTATCGTGAATACAAGGGCTCTCTCCCCTGGCGCGGAATGCAGCACTACATAGTCTACGAAATACTAAATGTGAGCGAACCCTCGGAGTACACAACCATACCCATTGAATCCGAATAATCGATGAACACCCTGATATTCAAGGCGGCAGCGGTGCTGTCGCTTTCCTTTTGCCTGATTCCCGCAGGCACCGCGCAAACCGTTCTTCCGGAATCCAATCCCGGAGGCAGGCTCCTGAGCATGGAGAACGCAGTCTTCGACAGGAGCGTCCATCCCGCCTCGAAACAGTTCCGGTGGGTTGGCGCCCACGATCTTACAGAAGGCCGGCCGGAGAAAAAGAAATCACCGTCGTGGAAGCTCCCCGAGAGTCCTGAGCCGGGCATAGTTTACGGCGAGACCTATTCCCGCAACGAGTTCGGAATTTCGACGGGAGTCTTTCCCTCCCCTGCCGGCGACCGTCTTGCCGTGGTCAGGAAGGACGAAAGGGCCGTCACCGAATTCCCCCTGCTGGATATTTCCACGCGAACCGGCAGCCTCGTGAAGCTCCGCTATCCAATGAACGGAATGGCTTCCGAGAAGCTCACGCTCTGCATCTGCGATACTCTCGGAAACATCCTCACGGAAATCGTGCCTTCCGAATTTACGGAAGAACGCTACCTTACCGGCATCACATGGGGTCCGGACGGAAAGAACATTTTCATCCAGGTTCTGGACCGCAGCCAGCACGACATGGCGCTCAATATGTACCGCACCTCGGACGGCTCGTTCGTTCGAACTCTCCTCACCGAGCACAACGATGCATGGGTTGAGCCTCAGGATCCACTGTTTTTCATAAAGGGAAGCTACTCCTTCCTCTACCGCACCGACAACCGCGCCGGATTCAGGCAGCTGTACCTCTGTGACACACTGGGAACGGTGCGTCCACTTCCGACTGCTACGGCAGACATATCCTATCTCGATAACGACGGCGAGTACGTATACTATACTTCCGCTGAGGTTTCTCCGGTTGAGAACCATCTCTTCAGGATTCGGGTGAGGAACGCTTCCAAAGTGACGAAAGCCCGTTTTTACAAGCCCGTAAGGCTTACTTTCGAGTCCGGTTGGCACTATGTAAAGCTCAGCCCCGACTTCACCCGTTTCATCGACAGCTGGAGTTCGTACGACGTGCCCCGCCGTATTGCCCTTCGCTCCTGCAAGGACGGCGCGTCGATAAAATCGGATCTCGCCTCCCCCGACGGCCTTCTGTTCGAGGCCCCCGACCCGCTGAAGGATTACGCGAGGGTCGAAATGGAGTTCGGCACAGTGCCTTCGGCAGACGGTCGTTTCGAGAACTATTACCGCCTCTACAAGCCGCTGGGATTCGATCCTTCAAAGAAGTATCCACTCATAGTATATGTTTACGGAGGCCCCCACAGCCAGATGGTCAAGAACAGCTGGCTGGGCGGCATACGCATGTGGGAGATGCTCATGGCCCAGCGCGGATATATAGTCTACGTGCAGGACAACAGGGGCACTTCCAACCGCGGTGCCGAATTCGAAAAGGCGATCAACCGCCGTTGCGGTCAGGTGGAAATGGAAGACCAGATGGCAGGCATCAGGCGTCTGCTGCAGCAGCCCTGGGTGGATGCTTCACGTGTGGGTGTGCACGGCTGGAGCTACGGCGGCTTCATGACCATTTCCCTCATGACAAGCTATCCGGAAGTCTTCAAAGTCGGAGTGGCAGGAGGCCCCGTTATAGACTGGACATGGTACGAAGTGATGTACGGAGAGCGTTATATGGACACTCCGGAAACAAATCCGGATGGCTTCGAACAGACTTCGCTGCTCGGCAAGACTTCGTCGCTCAAGGGAAAGCTCCTGATTTGCCAGGGAGCAATGGACAATACCGTAGTCTGGCAGCACAGCCTCAGTTTCGTACAGAAATGCATAGAGGAAGGAATCCAGTTGGACTACTTCCCCTATCCTAAAAGCGAGCACAACGTCTTCGGACGCTGGCGTGTGCACCTGCACGACAAAATCAGCGACTACTTCGATTCCTGGCTGTAGCCGAGTTTCTCCCGCAGGTGTTTTATCATGTCGCGGGTCATGCTCTTGAGATTGTAACTGGGATTCCAGCCCCATTCCTTGCGGGCGCAGGTGTCGTCCATCCTGTTGGGCCATGAATCCGCGATAGCCTGGCGTACAGGGTCTATCTGGTATTTCATCTTGAAGCCAGGAATCTCCTTCTTGATGGCTTCGTAAACCTCTTCGGGGTCGAAGCTCATACTGGCTATGTTGAACGAGTTGCGGTGATGCAGGTATCGCGGATCCGCTTCCATGATTTCAACGGCTGCCTTGAGGGCGTCTGGCATGTACATCATGTCCATGTAAGTACCTTCCGCTATAGGGCAGATGAAAGTCTCGCCTTTGACGGCTGCATAGTATATCTCTACCGCATAGTCGGTTGTTCCGCCTCCGGGAAGGGTTGTGTAGGAAATGAGACCCGGAAAGCGTACGCTGCGGGTGTCGACTCCGTATTTATGGTAATAATAGTCGGAAAGGAGCTCGGTAGCCACCTTGGTAACGCCATACATGCTGGTGGGGCGCTGGATGGTGTCCTGGGGAGTGTTGTCACGCGGGGTGTCCGGCCCGAAAGAACCGATGGAACTCGGTGTGAATACTGCGCAATGCTTTTCGCGCGCGATTTCCAGGATATTCAGAAGCCCGTTCATCTGTATGTCCCAGGCCATGAGAGGCTTGCGTTCCGCAGTTGCGGAGAGGAGGGCCGCAAGGTTGTAGATGGTATCGATGTCGTATTTGTCGACGGCTTCGGCTATGGTATGGGCTGAGGTAACGTTCACAATCTCGGAGGGGCCGCTTTCAAGAAGCTCTCCCTTCGGCTCCGCTCCGGGAATATACCCTGCCACTATGGTTCCCTGATGGTATACCTTGCGGAGTTTCATCGTAAGCTCGGAACCGATCTGGCCGGTCGAACCTATTACGAGTACGTTTTTCATTTTAAGCAGTTTTTCGTCTCAGTGCTATAATAACTCGACAAATTTACTAATTTTGCTTGTAATAATGTAAACATTTCAAAAACTAATAACCAGTTCGATATGTACGGAAAATTTCAGGAACACCTCCAAAGCGAAATAGCCGCTATCAAAGAGGCAGGTCTCTACAAGAAAGAACGCACCATCTGTTCCCCTCAAGGGGCCGAGATAACACTTGCCGACGGCAGCAAGGCGCTGAATTTCTGCGCCAACAACTACCTCGGCCTGGCAGACAACAAGCGCCTCATCGAGGCGGCCAAGAAGGCCATGGACGAACGCGGCTTCGGCATGAGCAGCGTGCGCTTCATCTGCGGAAAGCAGGATCTTCACGAGAAGCTGGAAAAGGCCATCAGCGACTATTTCCACACTGAAGACACCATACTCTACGCCGCCTGCTTCGATGCCAACGGCGGCGTGTTCGAACCGCTTCTCACAGCAGAAGATGCAATTATATCCGACGCCCTTAACCACGCTTCCATCATCGACGGCGTAAGGCTCTGCAAGGCAGTTCGTTACCGTTATGCCAACGCCGACATGGAAGATCTGGAGCGCTGCCTCAAGGAGGCCCAGGCGCAGAGGTTCCGTATCATCTGCACCGACGGCGTGTTCAGCATGGACGGCAACGTCGCCCCCATGGACAAAATCTGCGATCTCGCCGAGAAATACGATGCCCTCGTAATGGTGGACGAAAGCCACTCTGCTGGCGTAGTCGGCCCTACCGGACACGGAGTCGCGGAACAGTTCGGACTCTACGGCCGTATCGACATATTTACCGGAACGCTTGGAAAGAGCTTCGGCGGAGCAGTCGGCGGATTCACCACCGGCCGCAAGGAGATTATCGAAATGCTGCGTCAGCGCAGTCGTCCGTATCTGTTCAGCAATTCGCTTCCTCCCATGCTCTGTGCGGCGGGAATCGAGCTTTTCAAGATACTCTCAGAGGGCAATGAACTCCACGACCGCCAGCAGGAAAACGTCGCCTACTTCAGCGAGAAGATGATAGCGGCCGGCTTCGATATCCACCCGACGCAGAGCGCAATCTGCGCCGTGATGCTTTACGATCCTATCCTTGCCGGCAATTTCGCCGCGGAAATGGCGAAGGAGAACATCTTCGTAACCTCCTTCACCTATCCCGTGGTTCCCAAAGGCAAGGACCGCATACGTGTACAGCTTTCGGCCGCACACACCAGGGAGCAACTCGACAAGGCCATAGCGGCATTTGTCAAGGTAGGAAAGAAACTGGGGGTAATAAAGTAAGCTACAGCCGCTTCCGCGCGTAATCCACCGTCACCCTGAAGGTCTTGCGCCTCTGTGACGGAGCGTCGAACATGGCGTCCGTGAAGATCTGCTCGCAAATGCTGCGCAGTCCGCGGGCGCCGAGTTTTTTCTCGAGCGCCGTGTCGACGATAAGATCGGGCACGCCGGGATCGATTTCGAGTTTGATCCCATCCAGCGAAAACAGTTTCTCATACTGCCTCAGGATGGCGTTTTTCGGCTCCAGGAGTATGCGCTTCAGGGCCTTGCGGTCGAGCTGGTCGAGGTAGGTGACCACGGGAAGGCGGCCCACTATTTCGGGAATGAGCCCGAATTTCTTGAGATCCTGGGCTTCCACATACTGGAGGAGGTTCTCCTTGTCCGGCGCCGCCTTCTGTCCGGGAGTGTCGAAGCCTATTATCTGGGTATTGAGCCTCTGCCCTATTATCCTTTCTATACCCTCGAAGGAGCCTCCGCAGATGAAGAGTATGTTCTGGGTGTTGACTTCTATGAACTGCTGCTCAGGATGCTTGCGTCCGCCGTAAGGGGGAACGTTTATCACGGACCCTTCCAGCAGCTTGAGCAGAGCCTGCTGCACGCCTTCGCCGGATACGTCGCGGGTAATCGAGGGATTGTCGCCCTTGCGGGTAATCTTGTCGATTTCGTCGATGAACACGATTCCGAGCTCTGCCCGCCTGGCGTCGTAATCGGTTTCCTGGAGCAGCCTCGAAAGGATGCTTTCGACATCCTCTCCCACGTAGCCGGCCTGGGTAAGGACGGTTGCGTCCACAATGGTGAAAGGCACGTAGAGCATCCTGGCTATGGTCTTGGCCAGCAAGGTCTTGCCGGTTCCGGTAGGACCCACCAGAAGGATGTTGCTCTTCTCTATCTCCACTCCCCCGCCGTCCTCTTCCACCACATTGCTCAGAATACGCTTGTAGTGATTGTAGACAGCCACTGACAGTATCTTCTTGGCCCTCTCCTGACCTATTACGTACTGGTCGAGGAAGGCCTTGATTTCCCGCGGCTTGGGGACGTCTTTCAGGTGCTTGCTACTTTGCTCCATTCTTGCGGGTGAGTATGCTGTCCACCATGCCGTAGGCCACGCTCTCCTCCGCCGTCATCCAGTAGTCGCGGTCGGCGTCGGCGAAAACCTTCTCGAAAGGCTGGCCTGTATGGGAGGCTATGATATTGTAGAGCTCCGTACGGTACTTCTCTATTTCGCGTGCGGCTATCATTATGTCGGATGCCTGTCCGTGGGCGCCTCCGAGGGGCTGGTGGATAAGAACCCTCGAGTGCGGAAGCGCATGGCGCTTTCCCTTGGTTCCGGCGCAGAGCAGCACGCTTCCCATGCTCGCCGCCATTCCGGTGCAGATAGTCTTGATGTCCGGTTCAATCAGCTGCATGGTGTCGTAGATGCCCAGACCCGCCGACACGCTGCCACCAGGAGTGTTCACGTAAATGGAGATGTCGGAAGAGTCGGAAGACGCCAGGTAGAGAAGCTGCGCCTGGACAATATTCGCAACGTCGTCGTCGATGGGGGCACCGAGGAAAATGATGCGGTCGCTCAGCAGACGGCTGAACACGTCCATCGCCGCCACGTTGAGCTTGCGCTCCTCAAGTATGGTCGGGTTGACATAACCCTCATAGCGGTGCAGCGTGGCGCTTCCTACGCCCTGCGAAGCTGCGAATTTTTCGAAATCTGTCATTATTTGAGTTCGCGGAATTTTTCTGACGTGATTTTCTTGGGAGCGATGGTAATCTCTTCCTTGAGCTTGGCGAGAACCTTGCTGTCCTCCACCTGCTCGATCAGGCGGTCGGTCTGCTTGCCGTCGGCGAGCATCTGTTCCACGCTGTTCTTGATTATGTCTTCGGGAACATTGCCCATGCCGTACATGGCATACTGGTAGGTGACGTAAGCCCTGGCCGCATCCTCGATGTCCTTCTTTTCAATCTTGAAGCCGTAGAGCTTCATGAAGGCGCCGCGGACGAGCTGCCAGCGGAAATCCTCGAGGAACCTCGGGAATTCGGCCTCGAACTGCTCGTCGGTAACCTTTTCGTTGCTCGCCTTCAGCCAGCGCTTCAGGAAGGCTTCGGGAAGCTGCACCTTCGCCTTTTCGACGAAATGCCTGCGAATGTCGGCGGAAAGCCTCCAGTCGGCTTCGTTCTTATACTCCGATTCGAGACGCTCGGACACTTCCTTGTCGAGGTCGGCGTCTGACTTCTCTTCCTTCTTTCCCTCGTAGTACTTCTTGAGGTTTTCCTTCATTCCGGCCTTGTCCTTTGCGGAAATGCTTACGGTATAGGAAGGAATGCTGTCCTTCTTGTCTGCGGACACCTTGACCTCGGGATAGAGGGCGATGTCGAACATGAAGGTGAAGTCGTTTCCGTCCTTCCACTCCACCTCGGGCTGGTTCTCGCTTCCGAGGGGCTCGCCAAGCACGTTGAGCTTTTCGCCTTCGATGAAGTCCTGGAGGCCCTTGGAAATAACCTGGTTGACGGCTTCGTAGAGTATCTGGTCGCCGTAGACGCGGCGTATCATCCCTTCGGGAACCATTCCCTTGCGGAATCCCTTGAAATCAGCTGTGCGTTTGCGCTCCGCAATCTTTTTCCTTTCAATCTCAGCGTAATCGTCCTTGCCAATCTCGAGAGTCAGCTCGATATTGAGGGCGTCAATCTTTTTGTGACTGGTTTTCATTTCTTATTTTTACTTTTTGGATATTCGATTCTTTCGTGATACATCTGGGAAAGGTAGGCCTTGAGTACCTCCTTGACCTTTTCGAGATCCTTCACGGATATTTCGGCTTCAAGCAGCTGGCCTTCCTCCTCCTTGCCCCGGACTATTCTCTCCACGAAGGCGTCAAGCGTCTGGGAACTGTAGTCCTTGAGGGTACGGGATGCAGCTTCGAGGCTGTCGCAGAGCATGAGTATCACCTGCTCGCGTGTGCGGGGCATGGGCCCGGGATACTGGAAGCGCCAGGCTTCCGACGGGTCGCCGCCCTCGTTAAGGTATTTATTGTAGAAAAAAGCGGTACGGGTTGTTCCGTGATGTGTCCTAATGAAGTCGACAATGACCTGGGGCAGACGGTGCCTGACGGCTATTTCCTCACCGGCAGTGACATGCTTGATTATTTCTTCCGCGCTCTGCATGGGGCTGAGCTCTGCGTGGAAGCGCGGAGTGTCGCCGCTCAGCGAAGACTCGTTCTCTATGTAGCAGTACGGATTGACCGTCTTGCCTATGTCGTGGTAAAGGGCGCCGACGCGCACAAGCGAGATGTCAGCCCCAATTTCCCTTGCCGCAGCATCGGCCATATTCATTACCTGAAGCGAATGCTGGAAGGTGCCGGGGGCCTTTTTCTCGAGTTCGAGCAGCAGCGAGCCGGAAGTGTCGGCCAGTTCGGAAAGACGGTAGGGCGACACCAGGTTGAAGATACGCTCGAAGAGATAGGTCAGCGGGTATCCGGCTACCGGGAGCATGGCTGCCGCGAACAGATAAACGCTTATGCGCAGCATGCCGCCTCCGGTGATGTCGGTAAGACGGAATCCCGCATATACGAGCATCATTACCGCATAGGTGATGAGCGCATTGAGGAACTGCTGCCATCCCTTGTTGAAACGGCGGAATGAAAGAACTGAAGTCACTCCAGCCACCAGGAAGATGGTATAGACCACAAGAGGCGATTCCGAGAAGAAGAGCAGGGGCAGAAGCGCGGCGCCGTACACCGGGTAAATCAGTTTGTCTCCGAAGAAAGGAACCAGCAGCAACGCGCAGAGGGTGAAGGGCACCATGTATACCAGTCCTCCTCCGAAACGCGGTCCGAGTATCGAGGCAAGGGAGAATATGCCGAGGACCATGATGAGGTAGAGGTAACGGCTCCTGTCCGCGAATATCTCGGGTGCGGCGAAACGGATGGCGAGGAATATGAGCGTCAGGACCGCCAGTGCGAGTATCGCATTGCCGAGCCAGTAGAAGAAGGGCGGACGCTTGCTGTAACCGAGGTTGCTCTCATACTCCTTGCAATAGGAATCCAGCATCTGGGCGATTTCCGCAGTCACGATTTCTCCTTTGGAGACTATGAGCTGCCCGGCGCTCACAAAGCCAAGCGTGGGCGACACCACCTTGTGCGACTCAGCCTGGAGGAGCTCGCTTGCCTGACGGTCGTAAATCAGGTTGGGGGTCACCAGGTCGTATATGCCGCAAGCCCTGAAAACCGAGTCGACGTTGATTCCGGGATTGTCGTTGGAAACCGAAGCAAGCAGGGCGAGCCTGGCATCGGAAAGGCGGTAGATTTCGGTAACGGGACGGGTGGAAGCCCTCTTTCCCCTCTGAACGTATACCACTTCCGAACTCTCTCCCCCGCCTACTGCCGCTATGCCGTCGTCGCCCACGACGCCCTTCTCATAAATGCCGTTCATGGACGATACGAGGGAGATGCGCAGATTCTCCGAATTACCCAGGTCCGCCGCGGAGGCCGACCTGAGGTTCTTGTTCTCAATCTCGGCCGAATAGCGGTAATACGGAACTGCCGGCGTGGAATTGCGGGAGAGTTCCTCCTGAATCTGTTCCTCGCTCTTGAGTATGGGGAAATCGAACGGGGCGATAAGCGTCTCGTACTTCCACGGCTGTCCTTTCTTGTATTCGTAGTTCAGCTTGGAGTTGCGCGGCATCGCGAACAACAGCAGCAGGAACAGCACCGCGAGGGGCAGGTATTTGGTAATTCGTCCGTTCATTCCCGCAGGCAGGCTTCAGCTATGCGTCGATGTTGGCGTAGTGGGCGTTCTCCTCGATGAACTGCCTGCGCGGCGGAACGTCGTCGCCCATGAGCATGCTGAAGGTCCGCTCGGCCTGGACTGCATTCTCTATGGTAATCTGGCGCAGGCGCCTGTTCTCGGGATTCATGGTGGTCTGCCAGAGCTGTTCGTCGCTCATTTCACCGAGACCCTTGTAGCGCTGGACTGTATAGCCCTTGTCGCTTCCCTTGCCCATGCGCAGGGCGGCCGCTTCGCGCTGTTCTTCGGTCCAGCAGTACTCCTCTTCCTTGCCCTTCTTCACCAGATAGAGCGGCGGAGTTGCGAGATAGACATAGCCGTTCTTGATGAGGTCGAACATGTAGCGGAAGAAGAAGGTGAGGATGAGGCAGGCGATGTGAGAGCCGTCCACATCGGCATCGGTCATGATGATCACCTTATGGTAGCGCAGGCGGCTGAGGTCCATGTGCTTTTCGCCGGTTTCGTCTTCCTGGGCGACGCGGACGCCGAGAGCGGTGTAGATGTTCTGGATTTCCTGGCTGTCGAAAGCACGTCCTTCCGCCGCCTTCTCCACATTGAGTATCTTACCCCTGAGGGGCAGGATGGCCTGGTAGAGGCGGTCACGGCCCTGCTTTGCGGTTCCGCCTGCAGAGTCGCCCTCCACAAGGAAGAGTTCGCATTTTTCCGGATCGTTCTCCGAGCAGTCGGCGAGTTTTCCGGGAAGGCCTGCGCCCGACATCACGGTCTTGCGCTGCACCATTTCGCGGGCTTTGCGGGCGGCGTTACGGGCGGTTGCGGCGAGGACTATCTTTTCGATTATGGTCTTCGCCAGTTTGGGATTCTCCTCAAGATAGATGTCCATAGCGGCCGACGTGGCCTGGGAGACTGCGGACGTAACCTCTGTGTTTCCGAGTTTGGTCTTGGTCTGGCCTTCGAACTGGGGTTCCGCCACCTTCACGGATATGACGGCGGTGAGGCCCTCGCGGAAGTCTTCCGGAGCGAGCTCCACCTTGGCCTTTTCCAGGAGTTTGTTCTTGTCGGCGTAGTTCTTCAGGGCGCGGCTGAGGCCCATCTTGAAGCCCTGAAGGTGAGTTCCGCCTTCTATGGTGTTGATATTGTTGACGTAGGAATAAATCTTCTCCGAATAGCCGGTGTTGTACTGGAGGGCTATGTCGATGGGGATTATCTTGTCCGAGGAGACGCTCACGGGCTCGGGAATGAGCTTCTGTGCGCCGGCGTCGAGGTAGTCGATGAACTCGGTGAGGCCTTTTTCCGAGTAGAATAGTTCACTCTTGTGCACCTGCTTGCCGGTAGCCTTGCTCTCGCCGGACTCGTCCGTCACGAACTCATCCACCATGGTACGGTTGTCCGTCAGGCGGATGTGTATGCCCTTGTTCAGGAAGGCGAGCTCGCGAAGACGGGCCGCCAGCGTGTCGTACTTGTAGACTGTCGTCTGGACGAAGATAGTCGGATCGGGATGGAAGGTGATGGTGGTTCCGTGCTCGCTTTCGTCGCACTCGCCCACTACCTCCACCGGGGTGATGGGCTTGCCCTTGGAGTACTTCTGCATCCAAACCTTGCCTTCGCGGCGTACTTCTGCGATGAGAAGGTCGCTAAGCGCATTCACGCAACTCACGCCCACGCCGTGCAGGCCGCCCGACACCTTGTAGCTGTTCTTGTCGAACTTACCGCCTGCGTGCAGCACCGTAAGCACCACCTCGAGTGCGGAACGGTGCTCCTTCGGATGCATACCGGTAGGAATTCCGCGGCCGTTGTCGCGCACTCTTATCGAATTGTCTTCGAGTATCTGCACGTCGACGTCGTCGCAGAAGCCGGCCATAGCCTCGTCGATACAGTTGTCAACCACCTCGTACACCAGATGGTGAAGTCCCCTTTCGGAGATGTCGCCTATGTACATCGAAGGACGCTTGCGAACGGCTTCGAGGCCTTCAAGCACCTGGATACTGCCAGCGGAATACTGCTCTTCCGCTTCAATTATTCTGTCTTTCTCGTCCATTGAAAATATAGCTCTTTAAATAGTCGGCAAATTTACTAAAAATTACAGTTTCAGGCAAATTCCAAGGGTGAAATTAACCCCTCCGGCAACGTGTGTCGGGGAATATGCGGTTTTTGCGTTAAGCAGGTTTCCGGCCTGCGCCCAGGCCGAGAGATTGCGTGCGAAAATATACTCGCCGTAAAGGCCCAGATCTACGAATCCGGGTATGTGAACCAGGTTCGAATCCCTCGCGGTCAGCGCCCTGCATCGGAGGCCAGCGAAGATATGCCTGTTCCAGTTGTAGACCGCGGAAGTCTCCATCTCGAATGCGGCCGGAAGCAGGTATGCTGCCCCCTTGGCCAGGGTGTTGTAGGCGTATCGCGCGTCCATGTTCACGTCGAGGCGCTCGCTCTTCCAGTTCAGCAGGGCCTTCCCCCAGTACTGCTCGTAATCAGCATAGGCCACTCCCGGAATGAAGAGGCCGCCGCTTACGGCAAGGCCCTGTACGCAGGAGTCTTCCAGCTTTTGCCATCCTCCCGAGAAATCATACTGCAGATGCTTGAAAAGGGAACCGCGTATGTCGAGCGACGCGCTTATCCTCTCGACTGTAGCCTTGAAGGACGTAAGGTAGGACGCATTGAACCAGTGGTCCTTCTCCTTGAAGGCAGCATAATCCGAAAGGAACTGGCCTCCCCCGAGGGCAGCCGTCACTTTGACCGCTCCATTCGGGGCCAGCCATTCGACAGAGAGGTCGGGATGCAGGGTGAGTTTTTCCGACAGCGCTATCCTTGCGCCTCCGTAAAGCGTGAAGTTCCCCACCGAATAAACGGCTTTTGGTGCGGCGGAATTGAGGACCGCAGGAGCGAATACTCCACCACCGAACCAGCTTCCCTGGGAATGCACGTCGACGCGGAGCCTGAAGCTCTGTCCTATCTCAGGGCACACGAAGCCGTCCGCCTCATAACCGAACTCCTCAATCCTGCCAAGCGTGCCGGCGGCATCGGAACCGTAGTGGAATCCTGCATCGAAATCGTAGGTGACGGGCAAGTCGGGAGTATTCGAATGTATGTTCATCTGAACCCCAGCCTTGTGATATGCCGAGGAGAGCATGTCGTCTTTGGTATAAATGCCCTTGTAAGCGGCATCGGCCGAAAAATCGAAGGTTTCCTTGTTCCAGCGTACGATAGCTCCGGCGCCAAGGCCGTAATCGTGGCCGTTGTAATCGGCCCTGGTATCGTGAGAACGATATTTGCCGCCGTATCCGTCGAAGGAAAGATACTCGCTGTTGCGCACAAGCCCCATGGGGAAAGGAGTGAAAACGGCCCTTACCACAGGATGGAAGCTGTAGCCCGCTCCGGCCCGGAGGTACAGCAGGCTGCCGTCGAAGGGCCTGGATTCCGGCTCCATGGAAATGGCGTAGGGCTCGAAAGCGTACGCTCCCTTGTATGCGGTCGGGAATACGCTGTAGTCGATGTTGGTCTTGAACTGGGTCAGCGAATCCGGTATAGACATGCCTATGCCCGTCTTGTGGACGTCCGCCATGCGTGTCTGGTAATCGTTGGTAACCTGAACCTCAGGGTTAAGGTTCTGCGCCAGTGCCGGCAAGCCTGCCAGCAGGAAGGATACGATAATGAAGGATATCTTTTTCATCGCTAAATGACCAGTTTGGATAGACGTTCGGAGACGAGTTTCGCGATGTCGTCGCCTTCATCGGCAGGCGTGTATCCGTCGCGTATGCTTTCAAGAGTAGCCTTCGCCTGGGCATCCTTGCCCTGGGCGAGGAACACGTCGGCGAGGGTTATGTAGCAGCGGGCGAGCCAGTAGCTCTGGGAACCGAAGGTCGCCGAATACTCGTACACTTTGTTCTCGGCTTCGGAATAGCGGCCCCTGTCGTAAAGATCCTGAACCGTCATCCATGCCGACTCAGCCCCTTCGGGCGTCGATGTAAGCCCCGCCAGCTTTCCGTAGATGGCATAAGCTTCTTCACGACGGCTGGTAGCCAGGAGCGCCTTCGCCTTTGCGAATTCAGACTCGCGCCTGATGCTTCCCGGATAGTCCGAAGCGGCGATTTCGTCGGCGGCAGCGATTACCTCGTTCCACATCTTTGCGCCGGAAGCGGAACGGAGACGTCCAAGCCTGGCTGCAGACACGTTCTCGGGCATCATCGCCATTTCGCCCAGGCGGACATATCCGGCGTAAGCGTCCTGGAAACGTTCGAGCTCATATGAAAGGTTTGCATACGAAAGAGCCGCGCTCTCCGCGAATGAACCTTCCTTGAGGTACTTGTCCACTGCGGCGAAGCATTCGACCGCCTTCTCCTTCTCGCCCAGGCGGCGGTAGGAGTCGGCCAGGTAGAAGGTGGCGTCTCCCCTTCGAGTGCCGTCCGGATAGTCGGAAAGATACTTGCGAAGGTAGCTGACCGCCTGGTTGTAGTTCCCGGCGATGTATATCTGCTCGGCCGTGTTGAAGTAAACGGCTTCCTTCTCAGCAGTGGTTTTTCCTATGCTTAGGCCGTTCTTTTCGACATACTCTATGTACTTCTCGGGCTCTCCCGTCGTCTGGTATATGGAATTGATGGCCAGGAGGGCCTCTTCGGAATACTCGCTGTCCGGCATGAGGTCAACCACCTGCATATACTCGTTCAGGGCGGTTTCATACTGTCCTAGGTTCCTGAAGGCCATTCCCTTGCCTATGAGGGCCCTGGCCGCGAAGGTGGCGTCGGACGTGCGGCTGCGCAGGGTTTCGAAACTGCGTATGGCGTTCGCGTAATCGCCGTTCTCCATCTGAGCCCGGCCGAGTTCATACATGGTTTCGGAGAAGAGAGGGGCGTCGGAGGAGGCTTTCAGCACCTCGCGGAGCACCTCAACCTTCCCCTTCTTGTCTCCCGAAAGACCAAGGGCAAGCGCCTCCTGATAGTACGGGTATATTTTGTCGGGAGACGAGAATTCTGAACGCACCTTGCGGTAAGCCTTCACGGCCGACTTGTAGTCATGGCGTGCGAAATCGCAGTCGGCTCTGCGCGTGAGGGCGTCTTCGCGGCAGAACGGATCCTGGGAAGCGACATAAATGTCGAACCAGCGTGCCGCCGCTTCGTATTTGCGCTCGCCGTAGTAGGCATAGCCGAGATTGTATGGCAGAAGCGCACCCTCCTGCATTCCGCGCAGGGCGCTGGTATTGTAGAGCTCCTCCCATGTCTGCTCGGCATCCTTGTATGAGCCCGAATTGAACTGTGCCTCCGCGAGCCAGTAGCGGCTGAGCTGGTTGAAACGGTCGTTTTTCGGGTACCAGAAACAGGCCGCCTTGAGGAAGGGCACGGCGTCGGACCATGAACCTCCCGCGACCAGCTGGCTGCCCCTGAGGTAATTTGCCTTCACGTAATTGCCCTTCTGGGCTTCGTCGAGTTCCTCTATGCGGGAATAGTTCTCTATGGCTTCGGCGTAGTCGCGGTTGTTAAGGGCGGCGATTGCCATGTAATTGTATATCTGCTCTCCCCTCTTTTCCGCCGTGTAGACGTTCATGTAGTCGATGAACGGAGCCGTGTCGCCGTTAAGGTCGAAGGAGAGTTTCGCGTAATTGAACGCTGCGTCTTCCTGCAGGTCGGGCCGGAACGAAGCGGCAGACGCATCTTTGAAGGCCTGTGCGGCGGAGACCTTATCACCCGTGCGTATGTACGAATACGCGAGGTTGTAGTTGGCCACCTGGCCGAGAGAGTCGCTCCTGTCGGGGATACGGGAGAAATTCGCCGCGGCATTCCTGTAATCCTCCATCGCGTAATAAACAGAACCGGCATGGAAGAGGTCCGCCGGGCTTTCCGGAGACTTCTGAAGGTTCTCGCGCTGGAAGTATTCGAGGGCCTTGGCATTGCTGCCGCGAACCAGATACGATTCGCTCAGCATCCTCGCAAGACGCGGCTGACGCCCCTCCGGAATGGTATCCAGCATGGCAGGAGCATTCTCAATCACGTAATCATAGTCCTTTTCCATGAAACGGCACTCCATTACGTAGTAGTCGCTGAGGTCCTTGAAACGCTCGTCGCTTCCGCTCAGCGTGAACCAGCTGCGGGCTATTGCGAAGTCCTTTCCGGTATAGGCTATGTAGCCCAGCAGATAGCGGGAAGGAGCCGTATAAACCGACCAGGGCCTACCCTGTACTGCGTAGAAGTCGCGCACGGCGGTACCCATATTCCCGATCTTGTATGCACTGTAGCCGCGCATGAAAAGATATTCGGCCCTGTCTTTTTCAGGAAGGCTCTCCTGCCCTCCCGCACGGTTGAGTTCCAGATAGGCATGCTCGTAGTCGCCGGCCGCGAAGTCGTTGACGGCGGAGGCAAAATAGAGCTGCGGGACGAGCACGCAGTCGGGGTTCGAAGAAATGTAGGCGTCGATAAGGTCCTGGTAGTCGGAGGAATTCACCTTAACCGCGCAGAGTATCGACCACGCCTGGCTCAGGGGATCGCCCAACTCGTCGAAAATCGCACGGGCCTTGCCGTATGCGCCCTGCTCGTAGAGAATCACTGCTTCCCTGAAGCTTTGCGGCGGGTTTTGGGCGCCGAGGCTTGCAGACAGCGTAACTATCAGCAGGACAGACAGATATATTGCTTTTCCTTTC
>JAILNI010000028.1 GCA_024691765.1 Bacteroidales bacterium
ACCCTCGTCGGCCGGCATGGAGCAGGTGAGCGTGAAGATGTTCGGGGCCAGGGGCGACGGCGTCACCGATGATACCGAAGCCATACAGAGGGCAATCGATTACCTGGATGCACGGGGCGGAGGTAAGCTGTACTTTCCGTATACCGCCAAAGGATATCTGCTTTCCTCTCCGGGCAGGGAGTACTCGCGCGACGGAAGGCTCGTGCGCGCGCAACTGGTGCTCCCGTCGACCAATTCCAACATCCAGTTCGAGGGGGAGATGCCGTGCAAGCTTCTTTACACCTATCAGGTGCGTCCGCCCGAGAGCGTAGCGCAGAACTTCGAGCCTACGAAATTCGGCACCCAGGGCATGCCTAATACCTGCCTGCATTCCACCTGGGACGCCCCCGAAGTGAGGGACTCCCTCGAAAGGCCGTGGGCAGTGCTGGCGGCTCCCGAAGGCGACAGCTGCGACGGACGCTTTTCCATGACCTGCTTCTCCATGAAGAACCTGGAGATAAGGGTGCATCTGGATACTTCCAGGATGTATCCCACCACCTCGGCCGCCTTCCTCAAGAATGTATCGAGGCTTATCGTGGAAGACTCCCAGTTCTGCCTCGACGAACAGGTGGGGGATACCGAACTGGGCAAATCCCTGCAGCCCAATCCCTGCCATACGATAGGGCTCCATACCTCGGGCAACCAGAACGACGACCAGATACTTCGCAACGTGGCGGTACAGGGTTTCCGTTACGGCTTCGTGCTGGGCGAGCACATCTGCGCGGACTATCTCTACGTGCACAACTGCGAGGAGGCAATCGTTTTCCACGACGCCACCCACATGTCCACGATAGGCCACATCGTCGCCCAGCATAACCGCATAATCCTCTCGACCACCAGGGGAAAGATGTTCGGCAATACTCCGGCCAAGGTCTACCTGACAA
The DNA here is from genome assembly GCA_024691765.1 of Bacteroidales bacterium. Lineage (GTDB taxonomy): Bacteria > Bacteroidota > Bacteroidia > Bacteroidales > UBA932 > Cryptobacteroides. The sequence continues at coordinate 924 of JAILNI010000028.1, forward strand.
TAGGGGTGCTGAATTTCGAGGGCGGGCAGACAGTTCCCTCGCCCCCGGAAGTCTCAAAACTGGTTTACGGCGTTTACGACCCCGACAATCGTCTTCGCGGCTCCATCAGATGGCATGAACCCTGGGGGCTCGGCGTCTTCCCGGTTTACGGGGCGGGGCGTTTCGATATAAAGAAGTTCTGACCTCCCTTTTCGTAATCCATGGGCGCTTTGAAGAGAGTTCTGACTATGTCGATGCTGGTGATTTCACTGGCATTGACTTTTTCCTGCCGTGAAAAGACCCCCTCGGAAGAACTAATGGAAGTCTTTTCGCTGCTCGATCTGGACCGCCCGGGCCTGGAAAGCGTAAAGGCGGCCTGCGACGGCGCCCGGTGGAACGAGGCGGCGGATGCCCTTCTGGAGTATTACCGCAACAGGCAGGACGTCTACATGCCGGGGCATGACTCCCGGGAGGCTGCCGAGAAAGACATGCTCTGGGCCGACGACGCCCTCAGGCACACCTTCCACGTGCTTGAAGAGCCCGTGTGGAACTACGGGAAAGATATCGACTGGCAATACTGGCCGGTAAAGAACATCGAGATGCGCGTGCAGCTGCACCGCCAGGGCTGGTGGACTTCGCTCGGCAGGGCTTACCGCAGCACCGGAAAGGAAAAGTACGCCCGTGAGTACGTGGCCGAGTTCCGCGACTGGGTGAAAAAGAACCCTTACAAGCCTTTCGGCACCGACCAGGGAGGTACTGTCAGCAGCGGCGCAATAGGCGTGGACTCGCCCAACGAGTGTTTCGCATGGAGGCCACTCGAAATCGGCATACGGCTCCTCAGGTGGGAGCTGCAGTTCGACCTCTTCCTGAATTCGAAGAACTTCACGCCGGAGTTCCTCCTGGAATTCCTGCGTTCATATCACCGGAACGCGACGGTGCTCATGGGGAGTTTCAGCCCTGAGGGCAACCACCTCATACATCAGTCCTCGGGCGCCGTCCGCGCGGGCATCTGTTTCCCCGAATTCAGGGATGCGGAATCCTGGCTCGAGGCAGGCGTGAAGAACCTGAATGCCGAAATAAAGCGCCAGACTTTCCCGGACGGCTGCCATTTCGAACTCGACCCGGGCTATCACATAGGTTTCGTGGAATCCTACGACGACGCGATACAGGTGGCGGTGAAAAACGGCAGGACGGATCTTTTCCCGAAGGAATGCCTGGAGCAGCTGGTGCGCATGACCAGGTACTATCTGGACTACTGCTACCCCGACGGAACCCACCCCTGCTTCAGCGACGCACGCCGCCACGAAGACCTTGCGGATTCCGTACTCCTCGCAGACGTGAGCCGCTATCTCGATACAGTCGAAGCGAAACAAATAACCGACGTTCCCGCTTACAAATCCTCCGGCCATCCGGATACCGGATTCTACTGTTTCCGCAGCGGCTGGATGGACGACAGCATCATTATGCCGATCAAGGCTACAGAGCGCGGGGCGTGGCATGCTCAGCCCGATTTCGGCACTTTCGAACTCTGGGCCTACGGCAGGAAACTCATGCCCGACGCAGGGTCCTACACCTATTCTGGCGATGCAGGGATTGAGAAGGAGAGGGCCTACTTCAAGGCTACAGCCCGTCACAATGCCCTTACCCTCGACGACAGGAACTACGACGCCCCGCATCCGAAGGTCCTGGCCTGGCGGCCCGAGGGGAACAATCAGCTTCTGTGCATGCAGCACGAGGCTTACGCGGGCCTTACGCGCCGCCGCAGCATAGAATTCACAGCAGAAGAATACTTCACCGTTACCGACGAGGTCTGGGGCCCGGCATCGGGGCGCCTTACCCTTCGCAACTGTCTGGGGCCCGGTTCCGTGGAAGAAACCGCCCCGGGGGAGTACGTTTATACCGACGGTGACGCCGGCCTCCGTATCAGCGTTTCCGGCCCTGCCGGCTCGAAGCTGGGCATAGCCAGCGACTGGTTCAGCGAGGCCATGCACGAGAGGGCCCTTCGCCCCGTCATACGTCTCGACGTCGAGCGTGCTCCCGGCAGCGGAGTCCAGCGTTTCGTCACCGTCCTGCGTCCTTTCGCCAACAATCAAAACAGCATCATGGATAAAAACGAAGAGAAACTCATCAAGCCCGACGGCTTCGTGCTGGAGCACCCTGCCATAGACGTGGCGGATCCGGTCGCGGTAGCGGCATGGTGGTGCGAGAATCTCGGGTTTACCATAACCCGCCAGAAAGACGACGAGACCCACACCACCTTCATCGTGGATGCCAGCGGCCGCGTGGCTATTGAAATGTACCGTGCAAGGACGCAGCCGGTCGCTCCCGACTACGCCTCCATGGATCCCCTCACCCTTCATTTCGGATTCACTTCGAAGGATGTCGACGCCGATATAGAACGCCTCACAAAGGCGGGAGCCACCCTCGTGGTGCACGAGAAATCCCCCGGCTTCGACGGCGCCATGATGCGCGACCCCTTCGGAATTCCGATACAGTTTGTCAAACGAGAAAAAAGCGTATTGCTGAAATAATATGAAAAGACTTGCAGCGACCCTCGCGGCCATGCTTATAGCTGGTGTCTGCCTCTTCGCGCAGATCAAGGTCACTCCCTCTGCGGCGGTCGGCCCGATCAAGCGAATGAACGCCGTTAACAACGGCCCCCGCATCAATAACTCGGAACAGGTGTATACCGGTACGACCGGCTATTTCAAGGCGGCCAACGTAGGCTATTCCCGCAACCACGACGCTGCAGGCGCCGGAGCGTACGGCGAGCACGTGGTGGACATTTCCGTCATCTTCCCGGATTTCTCGAAGAATCCCGACAAGCCGGAGTCCTACGACTTCACCCTTACCGACAGGTACGTAAAGAGCATCCAGGACGCGGGCGTCGAGGTTTTCTACCGGCTCGGCCAGAGCATAGAGAACCAGCCTCTCAAAAAATACAACATCTATCCGCCCAAGGACAATAAGAAGTGGGCGCGTATATGCGAACACATCATACGCCACTACAACGAAGGCTGGGCCGGCGGCTTCCACTATAATATAAAGTACTGGGAGATATGGAACGAGCCCAACCTCGAATGGGACAACGACAAATGGAAGGTTGACCCCCGTTGCTGGGCCGGTTCCCCGGAACAGTTCTACGACTTCTTCGAGGTGGCTGTAAAGCACCTCAAAGGCTGCTTCCCCGACCTTCTTATCGGCGGTCCGGCCATGTCGGGGCGTGACCCCGGGGTGAGGGAGATTCCCGTATGGTACGAGAGGCTCCTTTCCGAGATGAAGCGCAGGAACGTGCCCCTCGATTTCTTCGCATGGCACATCTACGAGTACGATCCCACGGTCTATACCGATTATTCCTATCAGGTCCGCGCCCTTCTGGACAAGTACGGCTACGGCAAAGCCGAGTCTTTCCTTAACGAATGGAACTATATCAAGAGCTGGACTGACGACTATCCCTATTCGACGCGCGCGATGTCCAGCCCCAAGGCGGGAGCATTCGTCTGCGCCTCCATGCAGGAAGGCCAGAACTGCCCAACGGACATGATGATGTACTATGACTGGCGCCCCGGAAGCGTATTCAACGGCCTGTTCGACGCATACAGCGACGCCCCGCTCTGGAGCTACTGGGCCCTGTACGCATGGGGGAAACTGAAAACTCTCGGCACCCAGGTCGTGTCGGATTGCAGCATTCCCGATGTCCGCGTGACTGCGGCCGCAGGCGAGGGCGGCAGGCTTGGAATACTGGTCAGCCGCTATGTGCTCGACGACAACGTCACGGCGGTAAAGGATGTGACGGTAAGCCTCTCCGGAGGGAAGTTCGACGAAAAGGTGCGCTGCCACATCACCGACCAGTTCAACATGAACACCGAGTATCCCGTGGCACTGCAGCCCGACGGCACGCTGCTTCTTCCCCTGCAGCCGCATTCATTCGTTTTCATTGAATTTTAGTATATTTGGAGAAACAAACAGAATCAACCATGAAAAAAACATTGATCATTTCTGCAGTCGCCCTGTTTTTCGGCTCGCTGGCTTTCGCTCAACCCTACATCATCACCCAGGCTGACAAGGACCGCGCGGCGGAACTCGTGGGCAAGATGACCCTCGACGAGAAGATAGAACTGATTTCCGGCAAGATCGACGGCTTCCACACAGCGGCTATCGAAAGGCTGGGCATTCCTTCCGTGAGGATGGCCGACGGCCCCCAGGGCGTGCGCAACAAGACCAACAGTACCTATTACCCCTGCGGAATAGGCCTCGCCGCAAGTTTCAGCCGTGACGCCGCCAAAGGCGTGGGCGACGGAATTGGCTTCGACGCCACCGCGCGCGGAGTGAGGATAATGCTTTGCCCGGGCGTGAACATCTACCGTTCACCTCTCTGCGGCCGCAACTTCGAATACTACGGAGAGGATCCCTTCCTTGCTTCTGAGATAGCCCTCAATTACATCGAAGGTATACAGGACCACAGGGTCATCGCCACCATAAAGCACTTCGCCGCCAACAATCAGGAGTACCAGCGCCACCGCACCAGCTCCTGCGTCGACGAGCGCACCCTCAACGAAATCTACTTCCCGACCTTCCGCAAGGCCGTGGAGCAGGGAGACGTTGCCGCAGTGATGACCAGCTACAACCCCCTGAACGGCGTTCACTCCGCCGAGAGTTCGTGGCTCATCAAGGAGAACCTCCGCAAGTGGGGATTCGAGGGCATAGTGATGTCCGACTGGAAGTCCACCTACTCTACCCTTGGCGTGCTTACCAGCGGCCTCGACCTGGAGATGCCGGAGAGCTTCACCACCAAGCCCGAGATGGTGAAGCCCCTCGTTGAAAACGGTGTCGTTCCCGAGGCAAAGCTCGACCTTATGTGCCAGCACATACTCCAGACCTTCATAGCGTTCGGCCTTCTCGACCAGCCCGCAAAGGACGAGTCCATCCCCGAGGATTACGAGCATTCCCGCGACATGGCGTACAACGCCGCAGTCGAGGCTCCCGTGCTCCTCGCCAACAAGGGCGTCCTTCCCCTGAAGAAGGGCCGCATCGTGGTGCTCGGCCCCAATGCCAATACCGTGGCCTACGGCGGAGGTTCAGGTCGCATGGATCCCATCCCCGGCCGCAACATCACTCCTTACGCCGGACTCAAGGCTCTCGGAAAGAAATACAACGTTCAGCTCATCGAGAATACCGAATTCTCGGCAGACGAGCAGAAGGCAATCTCCAAGGCCAACGCCGTGGTGGTGGTGGTAGGATTCAACCACGACACCGAAATGGAGAACCACGACAGGACCTACGCCCTTCCCGCCGGCCAGAACGAGCTGATTGCCTCTGCGGCCGCGCTTAACAAGAATACCGTCGTCATAATCAATTCCGGCGGCGAGGTGGACATCACCCCGTTCAAGGACAAGGTGGCTGCCATCATAATGGCATGGTACGGCGGCCAGGAGGGCGGAAAGGCCCTCGCCGACATCATCTCCGGAAAGGTGTCTCCCTCCGGCAAGCTTCCCTTCACCTTCTGGGGTTCGGAGGAGAAGAACCCTGCCGCGCAGTACTATCATGCGCTCGATCCCGGGGTGCACAAACTCAGCCCGAGCCGCAACCCGTATCCGCACGCAGTCTATTCCGAAGGCATCTTCGTGGGTTACCGCGGAGTTGAGAAGTTCGGAGTCGAGCCCATGTTCCCCTTCGGATACGGACTCAGCTACTCCTCCTTCGACTATTCCGCAGGTTCGGTGGTTCCGACCGCGGACGGCTGCGAGGTGGTTTTCACCGTAAAGAATACCGGAAAGGTGGATGCGAAGGAATCTGTCCAGGTTTACGTGGCTCCCGTCAAGCCTTCCGTGATGCGTCCCGCATTCGAGCTCAAGGGCTTCGACAAGAAACTCATTGCCAAAGGCAAGAGCGTAGAGTTCAGGATCCCCCTGTCTTTCAGCGAATTCTCCTACTACGATGAGGAGACCCACTGCTGGAAGGTCGATGCCGGAGAATATAAGCTGCTTGTCGGCTCGTCGTCGAGCGACATCAGGCTCAGTCTGGATTTTAAACTGTAATTCCATGGCCAGCCCCTTCTCACTTGAAGGCAAGAACGCCTGGATCACAGGCGCCGCCTACGGAATAGGTTTCGCGATTGCCAAGGCTTTCGTGCAGGCGGGGGTGGCCAGCATCATCTTCAATACATCGAACGAGGCCTCGATGCTCAAGGGCCTCGAGGCATACAAGGAAGCCGGAATCACTAACGTGCACGGCTATGTCTGCGACGTTACCGACGAGGCGGCCGTGAAAGCCCTGGTTGAGAAAATCCATGCCGAGGTGGGCCGTATCGACATCCTGGTGAACAACGCCGGCATCATCAAGCGCATCCCCATGCACGAGATGAAGAGGGAAGAGTTCCAGCAGGTGATCGACGTGGACCTGGTCGCCCCCTACATTGTTTCCAGCGCTGTACTTCCGGAGATGATGGAGCGCCGCGAGGGCAAGATCATCAACATCTGCTCGATGATGTCCGAACTGGGCCGCGAGACCGTGAGTGCCTACGCAGCCGCGAAAGGCGGCCTGAAGATGCTTACCCGCAACATCTGCTCGGAATACGGTGAGTACAACATCCAGTGCAACGGCATAGGCCCCGGCTACATCGCCACTCCGCAGACTGCTCCGCTTCGCGAAAAGCAGCCCGACGGCAGCCGCCATCCCTTCGACTCCTTCATCTGCGCGAAGACCCCGGCCGGCCGCTGGCTTGAACCGGAAGAACTCGGCGGCCCCGCAGTCTTCCTGGCCTCCCACGCCTCCGACGCCGTCAACGGCCACATCCTCTATGTGGACGGCGGCATCCTGGCCTACATTGGAAAACAACCGAAATAGATATGAAAATCAACTGCACTGTACGCCAGGCGTCGAGCAATGTCGATGCGAAGTACTACGATACCGAACGCATACGCAAGGAATATCTCGTCCAGAACCTGATGGTCGCGGACGAGATCAACATGGTCTATTCCATGTTCGACCGCATCATCGCAGGCGGAGCCGTTCCGGTGAAGGAAGAGCTGGTCCTCACGCCCCCGGAAATCCTCCGCAGCGAGTATTTCACCCAGCGCCGTGAACTGGGAATCATCAATGTCGGCGGTACGGGTATCGTGAAGGTCGGCGACGAGGAGTACATCATCCCCTTCAAGGAAGCCATCTACATCGGCCGCGGCGACCGCCATGTTTCCTTCCGGAGCGTCGATCCGGCCCATCCGGCCCATTTCTATTTCAACTCCGCGACCGCCCACCGCGAGACGGGTGTCAGGCAGGTCTCAAAAAAAGATGCCGTCGTCATGCACCTCGGCTCGCTCGAGGAGAGCAACGAGCGCACTATCAACCGCCTGCTCGTCAAGGAGGTCGTTCCCTGCTGCCAGCTGCAGATGGGCATGACCGAGCTCGCCCCCGGCAGCACATGGAACACCATGCCGGCCCATACCCACGACCGCCGCATGGAGGTCTACTTCTACTTCGAACTCCCCGAAGACGCAGCCGTCTGCCACTTCATGGGAGAGCCGCAGGAGACTCGCCACATCTGGATGCACAACGAGGAAGCCGTGATTTCCCCGCAGTGGAGCATCCACAGCGCCTGCGCTACCCGCAACTATACCTTCATCTGGGGCATGTGCGGTGAGAACGACGACTACAACGACATGGACTGGTGCGCGGCCAAAGATCTGCGTTAGCCTATGAAAAAAGCTATTCTGGCGGCTCTTGCGCTGGTTTGCGTCCTGGCCTGCAACAACAGGGCCCCTGAAAGGATGGTCATGGCCCGCGCCGTTCCCGAGCGTGCCGACGACTTCGTCTTCGAGAACGATCTCATCGCCGGCCGTTTCTACGGCAAGGCCCTTGAGGGCAATCCCACCTCCCCGGGCGTTGACGTCTGGGTCAAACTCCCCGGCAGGCTCGTCGCCGACGAGTGGTACGACCATGCAGTAAACGAGGATCCCAAATACTACCACCGCGACCACGGCGGCAAGGACTGCTACAAGGTCGCCGTCTCCCTCGGCGGAGGGGCCTCGGCTCCGTATCTCGACGGGAAGCTCTGCTTTCCCGCGACCAACTACCGTTCATACGAGATCCTTGAGGATACCCTTACCCGGGTCCGTTTCGCCCTCGAGTATCCCGAATGGGAGGCGGCGGAAGGCATTACCGTGAGCCTGCGGAAAGAAGTCACCCTGAGTGCCGGCAGCTATTTCGCCGACGTCGCGGACTATTATACCTTCACGGGAACGGAAACGCTGCGTATCGCCGCCGGAGTCAAACTCCACGACGTCGAAAAGACCTGCAGGGGAGAGGGGCGCTTCGCCATCTGGGAGCATGCCTCCGACCAGAGCGTAGAGCCTGAGGACGGCATGCTCGGCCTCGCAGTCATCGGCCAGAATGGAGGAGTAGAGGGCATCGTTGAAGACGAAGGCTCCGGCCATATGCTCGTTTACGGATCCGTCCGCAGCGGAGAGCCGTTCCGCTACAGCTTCGGTTCCTGCTGGTCCAAGGGCAACATAAAAACGGCCGACGATTGGTTCGCACTCGCCGGCCGTCAGTAAGAGACTACTTTATCCTCTCGATTTTCAGCTGCTGTATGGTGTAGGCTTCGCCTTTCGAGCTGACGAAAATCGTTACGAGGAAGTTTTCGCCCCCGGCATTGAGCGTGCCGAGGGCGTATTTCATGCCCCCGCGTCCTGCGGTGTAGGTAATCTGGAACGAACGGGGAGTATAGGTGTCGAAGAAGGTCTTCAGGATCTGCCTTGCCTGGCCACGGCTGGAGTTGCCTCCCTTTGAAAGCACGCTCATCTCGAGATTGTCGGCGAACCATGCGGAAATCGCCTCGGCGTTGCCCTGGGAAAGGTATTTGGCTATGGGAACGAATACGTCGTAGTCGGCTGCCTGGGCCTTGGCCGCCGTGGTGGAAACCGGACTGGTCTGGGCGTGCGCGAGGACGCACCCGACGAGAATCAGGGCGGCTGCAAGACTGCTTCTCAATGTGTTCATACGGCCTGTCATTCTTGCAAATAATGAGCCAGTTTTGTAACTTTGCCCTTCGCATGCGCATTACGCTCATAACCGTAGGAAAGACCGTCATCCCCTGGGTGAAGGAGGGCCTGGACGATTATTGCTCCCGCCTCAGGCATTACGTTCCCTTCGAGCTTGTCGAAATCCCCGAACTCAAGGGCACCGCGGCGCTGAGCGAGGCGCAGATAAAGGAGAAGGAGGGAGCACTCATACTCAAGGCCGCCGGCAACGCCGAGATGATACTGCTCGACGAGCGCGGCAGGAGTTTCCGTTCCGTCGAGTTCGCGGAGCGGCTCCGGGGCAAGCTCGCCCATGCATCCAGGGACATCTGTTTCGTGATAGGCGGCGCCTACGGCTTCTCGCCCGAGGTCTACGCAAAGGCGGCCGGAAAGCTGTCCCTTTCGCCCATGACTTTCAACCACCAGATGGTGAGAACGGTTTTTGCAGAGCAGCTCTACCGGGCTTTCACCATAATTAAGGGAGAACCCTACCACCACGAATGAAGCTCCGTCGCCTCATACTGCCGTTGCTGCTGGCCGCAATCCTGCTGCCGGGCAGGACGCTCATGGCAGGCCCGGCCGGGCATCCCGACGCCGTGGCCCGCCGCATGGGCAGGGCGGTGAACTCCCGTCTGGAGCAGCTGGACGCCTTCAGCGCCAGGGCCCTGCAGACTCCTGCAGGCGTATGGCTGGAACTCGGGCGTCTTCCGGAAGACATGGTGGTTTACCGTTACGACGCCGACACCCTTTCGAGCTGGGCCGGGCGCTTCTCCACCTCCAACGACGCCCTGTCAGCGGGGGTGCTCTTCCAGAGCCTGGTGAACCCGCGCAGCGGACTTCGTTCCCCGCTGAGCGACGTCGGTCCCGAGTGGTCCTACTGCAGCATCGGGCCCAAGTGGTACCTTGCAAAATCGCAGGCGGAGGGCGGCGCTCTCGTCATCTCCGGACTTGAAATAGTCAACACCCAGTCGGAAAGGAGTTTCAGCGGCATCAATCCGAAACTCGGTCTCCCTAAGGGTTATTCCATACAGCCCCTCAGCGAGGCGGCGGGCACCGTGGTGAGCGTTGCCGGAGCCCCCATGTTCAAGATTCTCTACGAATCTCCCGGCCCCATGGCATCCTACGACGAAGGCCTCTTCTCTCCCATGCTCTACGCCGACGGCCGGCTGTTCCGTTCGCTCGGGCACCTGCTCCTGCTGAGCCTGCTGCTGATGCTGCCCGTATGGCTTCTCTATGGCTTTCGCCGCCGGCTCCCCCAAACCGGAAAGGCCACGGCCCTTGCGCTGGCCTCCCTCTATTCGGCGGCGCTGCTGCTTTTCTGCTGGTTCTCCGTACGGAGCATCACCCTCAATTCGAACATCAACCTCGAGATATACAAGGTTAAGGAGTTCAGCTGGACGAGCGCCCTGGTATACGTCATGCTGACGGGCCTTCTGTCCTGCGTGCCGCTGCTGTTCGCGACGGCTCTCCGAAGGGATCGCATAAGCATACCCTACCGCGCGGCCTTCTCCGTCGCCGCCGCCGTCTGCCTCGTTACCGCCACGTCCATGCTCGGATTCCGCAAAGAGGAGTCGAGCCTGGAGGTCTGGGCAAACAGGCTCGCTGTTACCAGGGACATCTCCCTTGAAATGCAGCTCCGCAGCGTCGAAGACCAGATAGCGGGCGACCCGGTGCTGGCTTCGCTCTCCGTGCTGGAGGGCGCTGGAACAGCCATACGCGGGCGCATCGCCGACTCCTACCTTCCCCGTGTCGCGCAGGAGTACGACGTGAGCGTAAGTGTGGGAAGGGACATAGACGTCTCGCCGCTCCGCGACGCCGAACTCATCTCTCCCGATTCCCGCTTCGTCTTCAAGGAGGGCCCCGACGGGCTTGCGGGCTATGCCGCCGTCTTCAGTTACAACGTGGGCAGCTACGGCCATTCAGCCATCCTCCTGAGGGTTGAGCAGAAGGGCGACTGGCGTTACCGCGGCTATGCGAGCATACTCGGGGAATCGTCCCCAGGCGAGGTCCTCATCCCCTCGAGTTACGCCTACGCGCGCTACCAGGGCTTCTCCCTGCTGAGTTTCAGGGGGAACTTCGCCTATCCGGTGCGCATGGACACGGAACTCTCCGACGCGGTGTACGCCAAAGGCGCGTCTCACATCCGCAGGGGAGGTTTCACCCACTTCATCTATGTGGTTGCCGAGGCCGAGGCGGTGATAGTCTCGCGCCGCACCATCGACACCCTGTTCTACGGCATTTCCGGCATCTTCATAGCCATAGTCTTTTTCCTCTTCCTGAGCATTCCTTCGATATGGCGGCGCGACGACCGGATCTCCTTCGAAAAGAGCTATTTCAGCACCCGTCTGGGATGGGTTATCATGACATCCCTCAGCCTCGCCCTGATAAGCATGGCCGTGGTGAGCGTGGTCTTCGTATACGACCGTAACGAGCAGAACAGGCGAACGCTGATGACGGAAAAGATAAACTCCATCTCGGGGAGCATCTCCGCGCGCATCCGGGGAGCCCGTTCCACGGAAGACCTTCACGGCCCCGAGCTGCTCGCCCTCATTGAGGACGTAGGCAACAGCACCAATTCCGACGTTGCCCTCTACGAGCCCAAGGGTATGGTGTTCATGACCACCGCCCCCGCCCTGTTCGGCCGTAACGTCATCGACAGCCGCATAGAACCCGAAGCGTACCGCAACATCATGCTGCTGCACAGCCGCTACTATATCCAGAAGGAGAAGGCTGCCGGCCGCAGCTACTGGTGCATGTACTCGCCCCTCCTCGGCGAAGACGGGCAGGTGCTGGCAATCATCAGCGCTCCCTATACCGACGACAGCTACGACTTCGAAACCGGAGCCGCCAACCACTCCATAATGGTAATCTCGGTGTTCATCCTGCTGCTTCTCGCCGCGAGTTTCACGGCCCGCAGGGTGCTCGACCGCATGTTCCGTCCGCTGCTTCAGATGGGCCGCAAGATGGAAGACGCCGACCTCGGCAGCCTGGAGTACATCGACTACGAGGGGCAGGACGAGATAACTTCGCTGGTCACCGCATACAACCGCATGGTGACGGACCTCTCGGAGAGTTCCCGCAAGCTCGCGGAGGCCGAGCGCGACAAGGCCTGGAGCGGCATGGCCCGCCAGGTGGCCCACGAGATCAAGAACCCGCTGACTCCCATGAAACTCCAGATCCAGCGTCTGGTGCGGCTCAAGACCAAGGGCGACCCGTCCTGGCAGGAGAAGTTCGACGAAGTGAGCGCGGTGCTGCTCGACCATATAGAGATGCTCACCGACACCGCAAACGAATTCTCCACTTTCGCGAAGCTCTATACCGAGGAGCCCACTGAGTTCGACCTCGACGCCCTGCTCCAGGAAGAGATTGCGATGTTCACCGGCCGGGAAGACATACACTTCGACTATTTCGGCCTGTCCGGCGCCACTGTGTCCGGCCCCAAACCCCAGCTCACCCGAGTGTTTGTGAACATTATAAACAATGCGGTCCAGGCTCTCGACGGCGTGAAGGACGCCACGATACGGGTGTCGCTTCGCAACTCCGTAACCGAAGGATACTACGACATAGTGTTCGAGGACAACGGGCCCGGCGTCGCGGATGAGAACGTGGATAAGCTGTTCACGCCCAACTTCACCACCAAGACCGGGGGCAGCGGCCTCGGCCTGGCCATCTCACGCAGCATCCTGAACAAGTGCGAGGCGTCCATCGGCTACTCCCGTTCCTTCGCCCTCGGAGGCGCCTGCTTCACAATTCTGTATCCGAAAAAATAACAGAAGGCCTCTTGGAGGTCGACCGCCCGTTCGGCTGGTTGTTACTTCTGACGGAGGAAAATCTGGACCGGACAGCCGGTGAAATCGAAGGCTTCGCGGAGCTGGTTTTCAAGGAAGCGTTTGTACGGGTCCTTGACGTACTGCGGCAGGTTGCAGAAGAACGCGAACGCCGGGAATTTGGTAGGCAGCTGGGTGATGTACTTGATCTTCACGTACTTTCCCTTCCACGACGGCGGGGGAGTCTGCTCTATTACCGGCAGCATGGCGTCGTTGAGGCGGGCGGTGGAGATGCGCCGCGAATAGTTGTCGTAAACCCTCGCCACCGCGTCCAGCACGTCCTGGATGCGCTGCATCTTCACTACCGACGTGAACACGATAGGCACGTCGTCGAACGGGGCGAGCCTTTCCTTGAGCGACTCGGTGTAAGCCTTGAGCGTCTTGGAATCCTTTATGAAGAGGTCCCATTTGTTCACCACCAGCACGCAGCCCTTGCGGTTGCGCAGGATGAGGTTCCAGATGTTCATATCCTGGGCTTCCATGCCGGAAGTGGCGTCTATCATCATAACGCAGATGTCGGCATGCTCGATGGCGCGTATGCTGCGCATCACGGAGTAAAACTCCAGGTCTTCGTTCACCTTGCCTTTCTTGCGTATGCCCGCCGTATCCACGAGCATGAACTCATGCCCGAACTTGTTGTAGTGCGTTTCAATGCTGTCGCGGGTGGTGCCTGCCACGGGAGTCACTATGTTGCGCTCTTCGCCGAGCAGGGCGTTCGTGAGCGAACTCTTTCCTACGTTGGGCTTGCCCACTATGGCGACGCGGGGGAGTCCGGCGTAGGGGTCGGCCGTATCGCCTTCCGCGGGAAGGGCCTTCACCACGGCGTCCAGCAGGTCGCCGGTGCCGCTGCCGTTGGCGGCCGATATGGCGTAGAGTTCGCCGAGTCCGAGGCTGTAGAACTGGTAGGCGTCGTACATCTTGTCGCCGGTATCCACCTTGTTCACGCAGAGCAGCACCGGTTTGCGGCTGCGGCGCAGCACGTCGGCGATTCCGGCATCGTAGTCGGTGATGCCTGCGGCGGCTTCCACCATGAAGAGGATGACGTCGGCCTCGTCGATGGCAATCTGCACCTGGCGGCGTATCGCCGCCTCGAACACGTCTTCGCTGCCTACTGCGTAACCGCCGGTGTCGACAACCGAGAACTCGCGTCCGTTCCAGTCGGAACGTCCGTAGTGACGGTCGCGGGTCACGCCTGCGGTATCGTCCACGATTGCCTGTCTCATGCCGACCAGACGGTTGAAAAGGGTAGACTTTCCAACGTTCGGCCTTCCTACTATTGCTACCAGTGCCATATCTTCTTACTTCTTTTCCAATTCAAAAAACGCACAGCCCCTGCAGGCGTCGCTGTAATTGCCGTTGCATCCCGGGGCCGCTTCCTTCCCCGCCTTTCCCTGCAGCCTCGCGTCCTCATGCTTGTAGCAGCTGATGCCGCGTTTGCAGAGTTCTTCGTTTTCGTCCACGTCGCCCTTGGGAAAACTGCGCCCCGCGAGTATGCCTACCGACATTCCCAGCACGCAGAGCCCCAGCAGCACGAGTACGGCGACGAAAACCTTCATCCTGAAACCCTAATTGAAGAACTCGTCGCTTATTGGTTCGTAGAGGAACACCTTCGCCATCATGCGGGCAAAGAGATTGCTCATGCTCAGCACGCGGATCTTCGGGTCGTTCTCGAGCTCGGGATGGGCGATGGTGTCGGTTACGTAAATCTCGTCGATCTGGCTCTGGTGTATGCGCTCGACAGCCGGGTCGCTGAGCACCGCATGGGTTATGCAGGCGCGTACGCTGTTCGCCCCGAGCCTCTTGAGTTCGTCCGCGGCTTTGCAGAGGGTGCCCGCGGTATCGATGATGTCGTCCACTATCACCACGTCAGCCCCTTCCACGTCGCCTATCACGCGCAGGGAGCCCACCTGGTTCTGGCGCGGACGGGTCTTGTGGCAGATGATGATAGGGGGCTCGGTGCCGCCGCGCTTCTTAAGGCGCTGGGCGTAGAAGTTGGCCCTCTTGGAGCCGCCTATGTCGGGAGAGGCAATTGCGAGGTTCTTCAGCTTAAGCCCCTGGATTACGTCGAGGAAGATGTTGCTGGCCATCACGTGGTCCACCGGGATGTCGAAGAATCCCTGGATCTGGTCGGCATGGAGGTCGCAGGTCATGATGCGTTCGGCGCCTGCGGTGCAGATGAGGTCGGCTACCAGCTTCGCGCCAATGCTGGTGCGGGGTTTGTCCTTGCGGTCCTGGCGCGCCCATCCGAAGTAAGGGGTAACTACGATGACCTTGCTGGCGGACGCCCTTTTAGCCGCATCTATGCAGAGCAGCAGTTCCATGAGGTTGTCCGAAGGGGGTACGGTAGACTGGATAAGGTAGACGGTGGCGCCGCGCACGCTCTCCAGAAAATAAGGCTGGAACTCGTTGTCCTTGAAGTGGACCACTTCAAGCTGGCCGAGATGGATGTCCTCGTCGGCGAGGTCCTCTATCTCCTTGAGATGTGCAACTACTTTCTCTGCAAAGCCTTGCGAGGCGCTGCAGCCGAAAATCATCATTCTGTGCTCGTGCTTCATTTTATAGGGTTTTTAGGACTGAATCGATATAGTCTAGTATCTCCCTGCGGCCCGCAGCGGCAGGGGCCGAACTGGTGAAAACCGGAGGCATCTCCTCCCACTGCTCAAGCAGGGCGGCCTCGTTGCGGGCCATCTGCGCCTTGAGCGCTTCAGGGCCAATCTTGTCGCATTTGGTATAGATAATCGCGAAGGGTATGCCGTCGCGCCCGAGGGTTTCGATGAATTCAAGGTCGTTGCGCTGTATGTCGTGGCGCGAATCTATCAGCACGAAGAGCAGGGCCAGTTCCCCGGAGTTGTCGAGGTAGTCGTTAATGGTGTCCGACAGTTGTTTGCGCTCCGCGTTCGGCATTTTGGCGAAGCCGTAGCCGGGAAGGTCCACCAGGTACCAGCGGTCGTTGATGAGGAAGTGGTTCACCAGCCGGGTCTTTCCGGGAGTGGAAGACGTCTTGGCGAGGGTGGAATTGTCCGTGAGCATGTTGATGAGGCTGCTCTTGCCCACGTTGGAGCGGCCGATGAAGGCGAATTCGGGGAGCTTCCGCTGCGGACGCTGCGAAACCCTGGTGCTGCTTCCTGCAAAAACCGCCTTCGTAATCTTCATACCTACAAAAATAAGAATTTATTCGGATTTTTCCGAGGTGAGGAAATCCACCATCCTTACGATCGCCCTTTTGCAGACGGGGCAGAAGTCTTCGCATTCGTTGGTGCGCATGCGGCAGTCGGCAGCCGGCCGCCAGACCCCTTTCGAACGGTAGCCTCCTCCCTCGAACAGGCCGACTCCCTCCGCCGCGGCATCGAGCATGTCCTTCCATTTGGCCTCGAAGTCAACGCGCGTGGTGATGTTCGGCTCCCAGGGCTCCACGCCGTCGGGATAATTGTCGGAGTAGGAGTCGTCGTAAAAGTACTCGTCGGCCAGCCCCGCGAAAGCGTGCCCGAATTCATGGACCGTCACCGGAGCGAACTTGTTGTTGCCGGCAGCCACGAGGGTGAGCGAATTGTAGATTCCGCCGCCCCCGTACCTTGCTGTGTTGGACAGCACTATTATCTGCTCGAAGGGTATCCCGGCTATTTCAAACCAGAGATTGCGTATCGACGAGGTGGTGAGGTACCTCTCTGTATAGAAGGTGTCGAAGTGGCTGGACATGCAGGTGTTCACCCACTTTCCCTCATGCGGCACGGACACTCCGGAGTCGTCGGAGACCGCCGCCACGGCGATGAAATTGAACCTGCCGGCAAGGGAATCGAAGGGATGGTGCCCCAGCAGCACCGAGACGGTGCGGGAAGCGTCGGCCCAGAACTGCTTTATGTTCCTTGAGGTGTAGCCGTCTCCCACTATCACCACGTCTATCTTTTCTCCGCAACCGCCGCCTCCGTGTATCTGCCTCCAGGAATTCTTGGTCTTGAGGGGCCGTATGAGTATGTCCTTCGGGTCTATGGTATGCGTCAGCGAGGCGCTTTCCCTGCGGTATTTGTCGGTGAGCGTAATCCTTATGTCCACCGCTTTCTTCGGCCATGGCACCTGGAAGCAGTTCTCGAAGCCTTTGGTAACGCGAGTCGCCTCCTCGGTGCACTGCCATTCCTGGAAGAGGGTGGAGAAGGAGTTGCAGTAAAGCAGTTCCCCGTTCTCGGGATCCAGAACCTCTATGCGGCCGTTCCCGCCGAGAGGAAGCCTGTCCAGATTGCCGCGCCGCCCGGCCCATACCTTGGTCTTATAGGCTGCGAGGAAGGCTATCTGCGAGCTTTGGGAGTTGCCCGTGAAGACGTAGTCGAGCCTGAGGGTGGCGTTTTCGAAGACTTCGCCGAAGTCGCGGGCAAACGCGGTGCCGCTCACGAGCGCGGCTGTGAGTATGCATAGGAGTCGTTTCATCTTACTGGAGAACTATTTCGAAATCGGGGGTGTAGACCATCCTGCGGACAGCTCCGTTCACAAGGCCTTTTCCGGAGACTCCTTCGAAGGAGAAATCGGTCTGCAGGCCGTGTCCGCCTTCCTCGTGCAGCCTTGCCGCCCATCCGCGTCCGTAACGTGAGCACATGGTGGCGAAGTAGGTGAGGCAGTCGTATCCGTGGAATGCGAACTGGTTGGGTTCTGCCCCGAACAGGGCCCTGTAGGCCATCACGAAGGCCTGGACCTCGGGCCTGGTGTAATCGGTCTGGTAGGTGGCGGAGATGTGGGAGTCCACGTTGTGCAGGTTCTCCGTCTCTATGGTTCCGAAGCTGCGGAGTTTGGAGGGGCCGTAGAGCGCGACAGCCTGCTTCTTGTAGGCCATCAGGTTGATGTTGCGCACTGCGTCGTTCACAAAGGATTCTTCCTCCGAAGCTATGAGGTAGCGGGTAACGGCCTTCTGGCTGGACTTGTTGACGAAAAGCGGCTGTATCTGCAGACCGTCGAGCAGATCGTAGGCTATGGTGGAGTAACGGACTCCGGATGCCTTCAGGGTGCGTATCATCGCGGCTCCCAGTTCGCTTGCGCCCTTGCCTTCCTCGCGTATGAGCACGAGGGAGTCGCCCGGCATGAGGTCGGAGACCGCCCAGCGTACGGCGTCCTCAGCCTGTGCGGCGGCCGGTGTGGGAGCCTGCACTACGAGGAGGCTGTCCGACATTCCGGCGGTCTTGGGATCGAGAGGGGAGATGATGTATTTGCCGCGCGGGGCCATTCGCGCCGCCGCGAGAACATCCTTTGCTGCGATGGGGCCGATCACCACGTCGGCCGACGACAGGACGCCCGTGGACACGCCTCCCGCGGAGATGTCGTGGGCGTCGACGTTAAGCTTTACGCCCTTGTTGCCGAGATCCCTTGCAGCAAGCAGTATCCCGGAATAGAAATCCACGCTCTTGGTGTCGGGATTGGCCGCGTCGCCGAACGGGAGGAGTACCGCCACGTTGATGGTTTCCGGAATGTCAGCCGCGGCGACCGCCGTGCTGTCCTGTCCTTCGGTTAAGCTGCGCAGCATTTCCCTGAGCCCCGGGAAGAGGGAACGGTCCTGGCCGGACTCAGCCGGTGGCGCTACGGGCGTCTCCGGGCTTGCAGCGGGTTGGGTATTTGCCTGCTGGGCCGTGCCCTGCAGCTGTGCAGTGCCCTGGTCCGGCTTTGCGGCCGCTACCGGGATGAGCAGCACCTGCCCCGATTTGAGGCCGCTGCGTTCGAGGTCGAGGTTGCGGTTTGCGTCGTAAATGTCCTGGAGGCTCACTCCGTACACCCTGCTTATGGAATAGAGGGTCTGCTTTGCGGTGACCACGTGGGCGTAGTACGACTTGCCGTCAACTCTCACCTTGTCCTTGGAGATGGTGATTTCCGGCACCTCGTATTTCTGGCCCGCCATGGGGAGGGTCAGGAAAAGCAGCAGTATGAATGCGAGCCTTTTCACAGTTTGCCGGTGAATTCAAGGAGAAGATTGCATAAATTGTCCCAGCTGAGGCGCTTGAGCTCGTTGTCTATGGCTTTGTGGAAGCCTTCCATGCGGCCGGGAACATCAAAACAGCTGCGCACGGTTTCGGCAATGGCTTCGGGAGTGGCTTCGTCGGCCACGAGCCCTGTGCCGCGGTTTGCCACGTCGTATCTGAGACTGCCCGTGTCGGTGGCGACCACCGGAACGTCGAAGTTGTACGATACCGCCACGACTCCGCTCTGGGTGGCGCTGCGGTAGGGGAGTACGGAAAGGTCGGCCGCGGAGAAGAAGTTCTTTACGTCCACGTCGGGCACATAGCCTATGAAACTGTGTATTCTGTCGCGCCCGGGGCTTTCGTAAATGAGGTCCTGATATTCCGTGAAATCCCCGTAGGGTTCTCCGGCTATAATCAGCTGGTAGTCTTCCGGCAGCTTTCCGAAGGCCTCGATCAGCAGGTCGAGCCCCTTGTACTTGCGTATAAGCCCGAAGAACAACAGGTTCTTGCAGCCGGGCCTGAGCCCGAGCAGCCTCTCGGCTTTTTCTCGCGGCAGCCTGTCGCCGAACTGGTTGTAAACCGGATGGAACAGCCTTATGCTGCGCGCTCCGGCTTCCGGACCGAGCAGGCTCGCGAGAGAGACGGCACCCTCTTCGCCGAGGGTGACGTAGCCGTCACAGCCGCTCAGGAAATACTTCGTAAGGGGCTTGTCCCAGAAATGGGGCTCGTGAGGAATCACGTTGTGCAGGATTCCCACCACTTTCACGCCCCTGCGCCTGAGATAATGCGCCACCCTGCCCATGGAAGGCCCGAAGAAGCTCATCCACCAGCAGATGTATACCACGTCCGGCTCCCACTGGAGTATCTTCCGGGCAGTGGCTCCCCATGAGAAGGGATTCATGCTGTCAAGCGTCCTGGTGGACGGCACCATGGTGGAATCGTCCTCCGGCGATACGAACTGCGTGGTTCCGGGGAAAAGGACCGAGGGATACTGCCTGCTGAAATTGAAAGCGCGCACTTCATTCCCTTCCGCCAGCCCGAGGTACATGCATGCACCGAACTGGGAGATACCGCCCCTGTAGGGGTAGAAACAGGAAAGAATCGCGATTCTCAAAACAGTTTACTTCTTTTCGCCCTTGGTCTTGACGTATTCGGCGTTGAGGCCGGCGAGTATCTCGTCGGTGATGTCGAGCTCGGGATCCGCCACCGTGACGGGAGCGGTGAGTATGTTGCCCTGGGTGGTGAGTATCATCGCGTACTGCTTCTCAGCGTTGAACTTCACGAGGAAGGTCTGGATGGCGTCGGCGATCTGGTTCATCATCACTGTCTGCTCCTCGGCTATTTCCTGCTGCTTCTGGGCTGCGTACTGCTGGAAGTCGTTCTGGCGCTTCTGGAGGTCGCCGCTCTGGACTTCGGCCACGCTGCGGGTAAGGAGGCCCTTGTCGATCTTGTCCTGGAAGGCCTTGATGTCCTTCTCGAGTTTGCTGCCGCGGCGGTTCACTTCCTGGTTGATGCTGCCCACCTTGGTCTCCACAACGCTGCGGAGGTCGTTGGCCATGTCGTACTCGTCGAGCACGCGGTCCAGGTTGAAGTAAACGATGTCTCCCTTTCCGGCAGCGGCCTCGGCGGCTTCGCCTTCTGCGGCCTGGGCGGACTTGGGATTGTTGCAGGATACTGCGAGCATGCCGGCGACGGCCAGGATGCCGAGGAATAATGTAGTGCGTTTCATAGACTATGAATGTGAATAATTATGCAAAAGTACGAAAAAACTTTTAACCCCTGGCTTCTTCCAGGTAACGCTTCACGGTTTGCTCAAGGCCGAGGTAAAGGGCGTCGCTTATCACGGCGTGTCCTATGGACACCTCGTCCGTCCAGGGGATGGTGCGGATGAAGAAGCGGAGGTTGTCCAGGTTGAGGTCGTGCCCCGCGTTGAGGCCGAGTCCCGCTTCGCGCGCCGCCTTAGCCGCAGCGAGGTAGGGGGCGATAGCCGCATCCGGGCCGGAGGGGAAGCGCTCCGCATAGGCCGCGGTGTAGAGTTCCACCCTGTCGGCCCCGCATTCCGCGGCTGCATAAGCCTGCTCCGGAACGGGGTCTATGAAGATGGAAACCCTTATGCCTTTGGTGTGGAAGAGCCGGCACATCTGCGTGAGGAACTCTTTGTTTTCCAGGCAGTTCCATCCGGCGTTGGAGGTGATGGCGCCCGGCCCGTCGGGAACGAGGGTGACCTGCGTCGGGACCACTTCCATCACGAGTTCACGGAAGCTCTCAATCGGATTGCCCTCTATGTTGAATTCGGTGCGCAGGAGCGGCCTCAGGGCCCTCACGTCGGAATAGCGTATGTGCCTTTCGTCCGGACGCGGATGCACCGTGATGCCTTCGGCTCCGAAGCTTTCGATGTCGAGCGCCGCCTTGAGCACGTCGGGCACGTTGCCGCCCCGTGCATTGCGAAGGGTGGCTATTTTGTTGATATTGACGCTAAGTCTGGCCATTTCTTTACAAAAGTAGCAAATTCCGTGCTGAAATTCCTAAAATAATTGGTATTTTTGTCCTCTATAATGAAAATAGGATACCACATAGAGAATCCCTCCATCTCCGGCGACCCGCGCTTCAAGGCCGTAATGGCCGCGTTGCAGGGCGGAGGCGCGGAACTCTATGCGCTTCGCAGCCGTAAAGACATACTCCCCGGCACCGCAATGGTGCTGAGCCTCGGAGGCGACGGAACCTTCCTGAGCACGGCACATCTGGTGGCCGAGGAAGGCCTTCCCATCCTTGGAGTCAACTTCGGCCGCATGGGTTTCCTCTCGTACGTCAAGCCCGACGATGTGGCCGCCCCCCTGCTGGAGGGCCGCTACAAGGTTGAAGACAGGGCCATGCTGAGGGTAGATGTCGACGGACCAGCCCCGGAGGACTGGTGGCCCTTTGCCCTTAACGAGGCCGGCCTTTTCCGTTCGGCTCCGGAAACCCTCGGGATTGAGGCTTCCGTGGGCGGAATGCAGCTCCCCACATACTGGGCCGACGGCCTGATGGCCGCCACCGCTTCCGGTTCCACTGCGTACAACCTCAGCGCCGGCGGTCCCATCTGCACTCCGGAAGCCCCCGTGCTCATGCTGACGGCGGTAGCCCCGCACAACCTGGGCATCAGGCCCCTCGTGGTGCCGTCCGACAAAAGCATACTCATGAAGGGCACGGCCCGTTCCGGCCGCATGTCGCTCTCGCTCGACAACCGCTGTTATTCAGTTCCCACCGGAACAAGCATACGCATATCATCGGCCCCGTTCAGCCTCAGGAGGGTGAACATAGGCCCCGACAACTTCATCGACGCCCTGCGCGAACGCCTCTTCTGGGGTCAGGACGTCCGCAACATGCCCCGATAGAATGAAGCCTCTGGAAAAACTCCCCACTCACGTTTCGATCATAATGGACGGCAACGGCCGCTGGGCAAAGGAGCGCGGCAAGGAAAGGATATACGGCCACTTCGAGGGGGTGGAAAGCGTGCGCGCCGTAACCGAAGCCTGCGTGGAATGGGGCATACCCTACCTGTCGCTCTTCGCCTTCTCCGAGGAGAACTGGGCGCGTCCGACCGCCGAGGTCGAAGGTCTTATGGCCCTGATGCTCAAGAGCATGCACAACGAGTATCCCACCTTCAAGAAGAACGGAGTGCGCTTCGTGGTGCTGGGCAACCGCGGGAGGCTTTCCGACGAGCTCAATTCGGAAATCGACTACCTCATGGACGCCACCGCGGGCGGCGACAAACTGACCATGATACTCTTCATGAGCTACAGCGGCAAATGGGACATACAGCAGGCTGCGAAGAGGATGGCCGAAGCTGGTTCGGAAGACCTGGAGCCCTTCCTGGTTACGGCCGGCATTCCGAATCCGGACCTGATCATACGCACCTCCGGCGAAAAAAGAATAAGCAACTTCCTGCTCTGGCAGGCGGCCTACAGCGAATTCGTCTTTACCGACACGCTTTGGCCCGATTTTAGAAAGGATAGCTTCCGCGCGGCGCTCGAGGAGTTTGCCTCCCGCGACCGCCGTTACGGAAAAGTGACAAAGTAAGAATGAAACGACTCCTTACGCTTCTGGCAGCCGCAACGCTCTCGATGGGCCTTTTCGCCCAGGAGAGGGGAGTGGAAGTCGATTACAACCGCCCTCAGAAATACTTCCTGGGCGGTGTCGAAGTCGAAGGCAACCATTATTTCTCATCCACCCAGATCATACAGCTGACCGGCCTCCAGGAGGGCATGGAACTCACCATCCCCGGTGAAGACGTGTCCGCCATAGTCAAGAGGCTTTCGCTTCAGCGCTTCTTCGACGACGTGTCCCTGGACATCGACCGCCTCAATGCGACGCGCGACAGCGTATGGCTGAAGATCAGGATAGTGGAGCGTCCGAGGGTGTCGCGCTGGACCTTCTCGGGAGTCAAGTCGGGGGAAAAGAAAGACCTTCAGGAAAGGCTGAGCCTGCGCCGCGGCGGTGAATTCTCCGCCTACGTGGAAAAGACGGCCTGCGACATAATAAAGCGCTATTACGCCGAAAAAGGCTTCCTCAACTGCTCGGTCAAGGCCGAGGTGCAGAACGACACCATCATCAAGAACGCCATCCGGGTGAACTTCGCCGTGGACCGCGACGTCAAGGTCAAGGTCCGCGAGATCAACTTCATAGGCAACGACCACGTGAAGGAGTTCAAGCTCGCAAGGAGCATGAAGAAGACCAAGAGCCGCAAGTGGTACAACTTCTTCCACAGCAAGAAGTTCGACGCCAAGGAGTATCCGGCCGACAAGAAGAACCTTCTCAGCGCCTTTAACGAAGCCGGCTACCGCGACGCCCGCATAGTCAAGGATACCATGTACTACATCGAGCCTGGCAGGCTCGGCATAGACATAACCGTGGAAGAAGGCGACAAGTACTACTTCCGCGACGTTTCATGGACGGGCAATTCGGTCTACACCACCGAGACCCTCAACGAGATACTCGGAATCAACAAGGGAGACGTGTACGATGTGGTGTCCATGGAGAAGCGCCTCTACGGCGGCGGCAAGCAGAACGAATACGACGTATCCAAGCTCTATCGCGACAACGGCTACCTCTTCTTCAACGTCACTCCGGTCGAAACTAACATCCAGAACGACTCCGTGGACGTGGAGATGCGCATCTCCGAAGGCAAGCAGGCCACGCTCGCGAACATAGTCATCAACGGCAACGACCTTACCAGCGAGAAGGTGGTGCGCCGCCAGGTGTTCACCCGTCCGGGCTATCTTTTCAGCCAGACCGATTTCGAGCGCAGCATACGCGAGATAGCCTCCCTCGGCCAGTTCGACCAGGAGGCCATAGCCGACCCGAATACCGGCTACAGCATAGTCCCCAACTCGGTGACCAACACCGTGGACATAGTGTACAACGTCACCGAAAAGCCTTCCAGCCAGCTCGAACTCTCAGGCGGCTGGGGCGGACACACCTTCGTGGCCACGGCGGGCGTAAGTTTCAACAACTTCAGCACCCACCGCATACTCGACAAGAGCGCATGGCGGCCGGTGCCGCTCGGCGACGCGCAGAACCTGTCGTTCCATTTCCAGACCAACGGCTCGTACTATACCGCCATCAGCGCAGGATTCACAGAGCCCTGGCTCACGGGCAAGAAGCCCACGTCGCTCAACCTGTCGGCTTACTACACCCGTCAGACCGCCAGCAATTCCGGCAGCTACTACAACTACTTCTACAATTACACGGTCGACCGCATACTCGAGATTTACGGTTTCTCGGCCTCCGTGGGTACCAGGCTCAAATGGCCCGACAACTACTTCGTGCTGTACAACGGCCTGAGCTGGCAGACCTACAAGCTCACCAACTGGTACCAGGGCTACTTCTTCTTCCAGGACGGCCTGTCGCACAACTTCAGCTACCAGCTGACACTGGCCCGCAACTCGACCGACCAGCAGATTTATCCCAGGCAGGGCTCCGACTTCTCCACAAACCTTCAGCTCACTCCTCCCTATTCTCTGCTGCGCCGCCATACCTACGACGCCAAGGGCAACAAGGTGGCCGTGAAAAGCTGGAAGGATGTCGACTACGACGCCACCGACGCTTCCGGCAACATGCTGTGGAGCTCAGGCGACCGCTACCGCTGGATCGAGTACTGGAAGGTGAAGATGAACTTCGCGAACTACACCAAGCTGGTCGGCGACCTCGTGCTCATGACCAGGGCGCAGTTCGGCTACCTCGGCTACTACAACCGCAACTGGGGCTATTCCCCGTTCGAGGGCTTCCTCGTCGGCGGCGACGGTATGAGCGGCTACAGCACCTACGGCAACGACATAATCCCGCTGCGCGGATATCCCAACTATTCGCTCACCCCGTACACTACCACCAAGTACAATTCGAACGGCAGCGCGTACGCGGGCAACCTCTACGACAAGTTCACCGTGGAGCTCCGCTACCCCGTAATCCTGCAGCCTTCCAGCACCATCTTCGCCCTCATCTTCTTCGAGGGCGGCAACTGCTGGTCGGACATACGCAACTTCAATCCCTTCCAGATCAAGAGGGCCGCGGGCATAGGCGCACGCATCTTCCTGCCCATGATAGGCCTGCTCGGTGTCGACTGGGGATACGGCTTCGACAACGCGGACTCCTCGCAGAGGAGCCAGTTCCACTTCATAATCGGCCAGCAATTCTAGGAAAGGCTTGCTAATTGTAACAATTTGGAGTAAATTTGCATCTTATAAAAAGCATAATCAAAAACAACAGATAACATGAAAAAGATTGTCTTGATAGCAGTGGCCCTCGTGGCCGGCATCGCCCTTCAGGCCCAGCCCAGGTTCGCGCACGTGAACTTCCCGGAACTCGTTCAGCTCATGCCCGAGGCCGACCAGGCGCGCGCTACCATAGCCGCCTCCAGCAAAGAGGCCCAGGAGACCCTCCAGGCCATGCAGGAAGAGATCAATAACAAGTACTCCCAGTACGAGCAGAAGGTTTCCACCTGGAGCCCCGCCATCCGCGAGAGCAAGGAAAAGGAACTCACCGACCTCAACCGTCGCGCCCAGGAGTTCTACCAGAACATACAGCAGGAACTCCAGCAGCAGCAGGAGCAGCTCATGGCCCCCATCTACAAGAAAGCCCAGGAGACCGTGAACAAGCTCGCCAAGGAAGCCGGCTACGTGTTCGTTTTCGACCGCAGTTCCGTCCTCTACATCGACGAGGCCCAGAGCGAGGATATCACCGCAGCGGCGCGCAAGGCCCTTTCCATCCCTGAAGACCGCACCATGGAATCCCTCCAGGCTGAACTTCAGGCCCAGACACAGGCGGCACAGCAGTAACCCACAGAAACGGCAGTACACCTAAACTAATTAACTAACGACATAATGCAACACAAGGTTATCGACGCCAAAGATGTTGTTGTAAGATTCGCAGGAGATTCCGGTGACGGCATGCAGCTCACCGGAACTCTTTTTGCAAATACTTCGGCCATCTACGGCAACGAACTCTCCACCTTCCCCGACTATCCCGCCGAGATACGCGCGCCCCACGGCACCGTGTCCGGCGTTTCGGGTTTCCAGGTGCATATAGGCAGCGGCGACGTCACCACCCCCGGCGACTTCTGCGACATGCTCGTCGCCATGAATCCCGCCGCCCTCAAGGCCAACGCCAAATGGTGCAAGCGCACCGCAACCATACTCGTGGACGAGGACTCCTTCA
Organism: Bacteroidales bacterium; assembly: GCA_024691765.1. Taxonomy (GTDB): domain Bacteria; phylum Bacteroidota; class Bacteroidia; order Bacteroidales; family UBA932; genus Cryptobacteroides. The sequence continues at coordinate 27,372 of JAILNI010000028.1, forward strand.
CTCCCGCGCTTATGGAGAAGGCCGGCTTCAAGACCGCCGATCCCTTCGCCGAGCTGGGCGTGGACGACCGCAACCTCATCATAGCTCCCATCACCACCCTTACCGAGGAGAGCCTGAAGGAGAGCGGCATGGACAAGAAGTCCATCGACAAGTGCAAGAACATGTTCACCCTCGGCATGGCCTGCTTCATCTTCGAGCGCCCGCTCGACTATACGCTGGACTACCTTGAGAAGAAGTTCGCGAAGAAGCACCCCGAGGTCATAACCCCCAACCAGAAGGTCCTCAAAGATGGCTACAACTATGCCGCCAACCTCCAGATGGTGGCCAACACCTACCATATAGCTCCCGCAAAGCTGAAGAAGGGCACCTACCGCAACATCACCGGCAACCAGGCCACCGCATGGGGCCTCATGGCGGCCAGCGAAAAGAGCGGCCGGCCCCTTTTCTGCGGGTCTTATCCCATCACGCCCGCCACGGCGATACTCGAAGAGCTTGCAATCCACAAGTATCTCGGAGTGAAGACCCTGCAGGCCGAGGACGAGATTGCCGGCATATGCACGGCAATCGGCGCGGCCTTCGCGGGCGACCTCGCGGTCACCACCACTTCAGGCCCCGGCCTCTCGCTCAAGAGCGAGGCCCTCGGCCTTGCGGTCATGACCGAACTGCCGCTGGTGATAGTGGACGTGCAGAGGGCAGGCCCCTCCACGGGCATACCCACCAAGACCGAGCAGACTGATCTCGACCAGGCCCTTTACGGCCGCAACGGCGAATGCCCCATGCCCATAGTGGCGGCGCATTCCCCGGCAGGCTGCTTCGACGCAGCTTTCAACGCCGCAAAGATAGCCCTCGAGCATATGACCCCCGTCATCCTGCTCAGCGAAGGGTTCCTCGGCAACGGAAGCGAGCCCTGGAGGATACCCTCCATGGCCGACTATCCGGAAATCAAGCCGCCTTTCGCGACTGAGCTTGGTGAGGACGGCAAGTTCCACCCCTTCGAGCGCGACCCCGAGACCCTCGTTCGCCGCTGGGCAATCCCAGGCACCAAGGGTTTCGAGCACCGCGTAGGCGGACTCGAGAAGAACCACATGGGCGTGCTCTCCTCGGATCCCGCCAACCACCAGCTCATGGTGGACGAGCGCGCGGCCAAGGTGCAGAAGGTGGCCGACTTCATCCCGGAACTCGAGGTTGACGGCCCCGCAAAGGGCAGGCTCCTTGTAGTCGGCTGGGGCGGCACTTTCGGTCACATCCTTTCGGCAGTCAACGAGGTGCGGCAGAGGGGATTGGAAGTCTCCCGCGCGCACTTTGACTACATAGTTCCCGTTCCCCGCAACACCCGCGAGGTCCTGGAAAGTTTCGACACCGTGCTGGTGTGCGAGCTCAATTCGGGCCAGTTCGCGAGGTACCTGCGCGGTCTTTTCCCGAAGGCGAACATCGTTTCCTTCGGCAAGGTTCAGGGCCAGCCGTTCCTCGTGAACGAACTGGTGGACGCAATCAACAAGGAGATTTAAGACATGGCAACACTTTCATTCAAAGATTTCAAATCCGACCAGGAAGTGCGCTGGTGCCCGGGCTGCGGCGACCACGCCGTGCTCGCCGCCCTGCAGAGGGCTCTCCCGGTAGCCGCCGAGGCTCACGACTACGGCAAGGAACGCTATGTAGTGGTGAGCGGTATAGGCTGCTCGTCGCGTCTGCCTTACTATATGGACACTTACGGTTTCCATTCGATTCACGGACGCGCCACGGCTATTTCCACCGGCATCAAGGTGGCAAATCCGCATCTGCGCGTGTGGCAGGCCTGCGGCGACGGCGACGCCCTCGCCATAGGCGGCAACCACTTCATCCACGCCATCAGGCGCAACATCGACATCAATATACTGCTCTTCAACAACCAGATCTACGGTCTCACGAAGGGCCAGTATTCCCCGACCTCCAAGTTCGGAGCCATCACCAAGACCAGCCCCTACGGCACCGTGGAGCATCCCTTCAATCCGGGAAGCCTGGTGCTGGGAGCCAAGGGCACCTTCTTCGCAAGGAGCCTCGACGTCGAACTGGCCCTCAACCAGGAGATAATGACCGCCGCGGTCGACCACGACGGCACCTCCGTCATGGAGATGCTCACCAACTGCGTCATCTTCAACGACGGCGCCCACCGCGACATCTCCGACCCCGCATGGCGCGCCGACCGCACCATCATCCTCCGCCACGGCGAGAAGATGGTCTTCGGCAAGAACCGCGACAAGGGTCTCGTTCTCGACGGCATGGGCCTCAAGGTCGTAACCATTGGTCAGGACGGCTATACTCTGGACGACGTGCTCGTGCACGACGCCCACTGCCAGAACGCCGGTGTGCAGATGATGCTCGCCGACATGAAGTATCCCGATTTCCCCGTAGCCCTCGGCGTGATCCGCGACGTGCGCGACCTCACCTACGACGACGGAGTGACCGACCAGGTGGCGGAAGTCACCGCAAAGAGCCGCATACACTGCATGGACGAGCTCCTGCACAGCGGCAGCACATGGGAAGTAGAATAAACCAACACACATAAACACTATCATGAAAACCAACGAAATCATGGCTATGCTCCAGGCGAAGCACCCCGGAGAAAGCGAGTACCTGCAGGCTGTCCAGGAAGTCCTGGAAAGCATAGAGGAAGTTTACAACCAGCATCCCGAATTCGAAAAGGCGAAGATCGTGGAGCGCATGGTGGAACCCGACCGCATCTACACCTTCCGCGTAACGTGGGTGGACGACCGCGGCCAGGTGCAGACCAACCTCGGCTATCGCGTACAGTTCAACAGCGCCATAGGCCCCTACAAGGGAGGCCTCCGTTTCCACAGGGCGGTTACCCCGTCAATGCTGAAGTTCCTCGGTTTCGAGCAGACCTTCAAGAACGCCCTCACCACCCTCCCCATGGGCGGCGGCAAGGGCGGATCCGACTTCGACCCAACAGGCAAGAGCGACGACGAAATCATGCGCTTCTGCCAGGCCTTCATGCTTGAGCTCTGGCGCTGCATAGGTCCCGACGAGGACGTTCCCGCCGGCGACGTGGGCGTAGGCGGCCGCGAAATCGGCTTCCTCGACGGCATGTACCGCAAGCTCGCCCGCCAGTACAACACCGGCGTTCTCACCGGCAAGGGCATGACCTGGGGCGGCAGCATCCTCAGGCCCGAGGCCACCGGCTACGGCGCAATGTACTTCGCGCACCTGGCCCTGGAGAAGGTCGGAAAGGACCTCGCCGGCCAGCGCATCGCCCTCTCCGGCTTCGGCAACGTGGCATGGGGCGCCGCCAAGAAAGCCAAGCAGCTCGGCGCCAAGGTCGTGGCCATCAGCGGTCCCGACGGCGTCTGCGAGATACCCGAAGGCATCACCGACGAGATGATAGACTATATGCTCGAAATGCGCGCGTCCAACCGCAACCGCGTCGAGGATATGGCCGACAAGTACCCCGGCAAGGCCAAGTTCACCGCCGGCAAGAAGAGCTGGAGCGTTCCCGTGGACATCGCTTTCCCGAGCGCCTTCCAGAACGAGCTCAGCCTCGACGACGCCAAGCAGCTCAAGGCAAACGGCTGCTGGGCCGTATTCGAAATCTCCAACATGGGCTGCCAGGCCGACGCCATCCACTGGATGCAGCACAACGGTATGCTCTTCGCCCCCGGCAAGGCCGTCAACGCAGGCGGCGTGGCCACTTCGGGCCTCGAGATGACGCAGAACGCCGAGCACATCAGCTGGACCGCCCAGGAAGTTGACGACAGGCTCCACCATATCATGGCCGCCATCCACGAACAGTGCGTGAAATACGGCACCCAGGCCGACGGCAGCGTCGACTACGTGAAGGGCGCCAACATCGCCGGCTTCATGAAGGTCGCCACCGCCATGATGGAGGAAGGTATTGTCTAAATCCGCAATCCGTGCCACCCTCGGACAAGCAGATTAATTTGCTTTTCTCTCGGTTTGCTCGTAAATTTGTAGTCGCTTTCGAAAGGAGGCGACTACTTTTTTGATAATATGGCAAACTGTAAATTCAACGTAAAGTACTGTGTCCTGCTGCCGCTCGTGCTGCTCGTCACGGTGTTCCTGGTAGCAGTGCCTACCTCTTTCTTCGGCATCGCCGCGCTTACGGCCGTGCAGCAGAGGGTCATCGCCCTCTTCGTGTTCGCGGCCCTCATGTGGATCTTCGAGATTATCCCCAACTGGACCACCTCGCTGCTGGTTATCGTGCTGGCGCTGCTGACCGTGTCCAACAAGGGACTCGGCTTCCTCTGCACCCCCGATGCCGGCAAACTCGTGAACTACAAAGACCTCATGGCGTCCTTTGCGGACCCGGTCGTGATGCTCTTCCTGGGCGGCTTCGTGCTGGCCATCGTGGCCGAGAAATACGGCCTCGACGTCACGCTCGCCCGCGTGCTCCTAGCCCCCTTCGGCAAGAAGCCTCGTTCCGTGCTGCTGGGCTTCCTCATCGTGATAAGCGTCTTCTCCATGTTCATGAGCAACACCGCCACCGCTGCCATGATGCTGGCCTTCCTCGCCCCGGTGCTGGCCGTCCTTCCCAAGGATGACCGCGGCCGCGTGGGCCTGGCCCTCGCCATCCCCATCGCTGCGAACATCGGCGGCATAGGCACTCCCATAGGCACGCCTCCCAACGCCACGGCGGTCAAGTTCCTCGCCGAGGCCGGCGCCGACATCAGCTTCGGCACCTGGATGCTCCACATGGTACCTTACGTGATTATAATGATAACCTTCGCGTGGGTGCTCCTGCAGCTTTTCTTCCCCTTCAAGGCGAAGGAAGTGGTGCTCGAGATTCCCGAGAACAAGAAGGAAAAGGACTGGAAATACTACACCGTGTGGATTGTCTTCCTCGGAACCATACTCCTCTGGATGACGGAGCAGATTCACAAGGTGAACTCCAACGTGGTGGCCCTCGTGCCCCTGGCCGTCCTCACTATGCTGGGCATCTTCGACAAGGACGACATCAAGAAGATTAACTGGAGCGTGCTCTGGTTGGTGGCGGGAGGCTTCGCCCTCGGCACCGCGCTGCAGGGCACCGGCCTTGCCAAGGTTCTCATCGAGGCCATCCCGTTCGGCAGCATGTCGGTCGTGCTGGTGCTCGTCATCGCAGGCCTGGTGTGCTACTTCCTGTCGAACTTCATCAGCAACTCCGCAACCGCCGCCCTGCTTATACCTATACTTATAGTAGTAGCGGAAGGCATGGCCGATCCTGCCGCAGCCAACAACTCGGCGTTCCTGGCTCTCGGCGGCACCAGGGCCATGATCACCTTCATCGCGGTGTGCGCATCCATCGCAATGTGCTTCCCAATCTCCACTCCTCCGAACGCCATCGCGTCTTCAACCGGACTCGTAGAGACGAAGGATATGTCCAAGGTCGGTATCATTATCGGCGTGGTCGGCTTCATCTTCGGATACTTCTGGCTCACCGAGATTTTCCCGTTTGTGTAATATGAAAAAGGCAATAGTCATACTGGCCCTGGCGGGGCTGACGCTTTCCGCTTTCGGGCAGGAGGCGAAGCCTTCGGTAGAAGTCCACGGCTTCATCCGCAACTACTATGCTGTGGATACCCGCGAAATGATAGGACTTACGGAGGATTTCTTTACCTATGTCCCGAAAGACGGTGACGAATACGGATATGTGAACTCCCGTTTCGCAGCGCTCACGTCCCGCCTCTGGGTGGAGGTCAAGGGTTATGAGGTGGAAGGTTTCAAGGTGGGCGCCCGTATCGAGGGAGATTTCTACAACGGTCTCGGCAACGACAAGGTCACCGGTACCGCGAGCCTCCGCCTCCGCCAGGCTTTCGTAACTCTTGCCAAAGGAAGCTGTACCTTGAAGGCCGGTCAGAGCTGGCATCCTATGGCCGCTGATATGCCGGACATATTCTCGCTCAACACAGGCGCGCCGTTCGGTCCTTTCAGCCGCACTCCTCTTACTTCGCTTGAATATAAGGTAAGCGACGCTCTCAGTCTTACTCTCGCCGGACTCTGGCAGATGCAGTATGCATCCTCGGGCCCTTCCGGCAAGAGCGCCAGCTATATCAAGTGGAGCGGAACCCCGGAATCTTACCTTGGAGCCAGTTTCAAAACCGGAGACCTGCTTCTCCGCGCAGGCCTGGATATGCTCAGCATAAAGCCGCGCCTCAAGGACGAGACCACGAAGGAGTTTGTCGCAGACCGCATTACCACGCTCACTCCGTTCTTCTATGCACAGTGGAAGAAAGACGCTTTCAGCGTTAAGTTCAAGACCGTTTTCGCGCAGGCCGGGGAGCATGTGAATCTCAATGGTGGTTACGGAGTCAAATCCGTAAACACCGCTGCAGACGGCACCAAGACATATGAATACACTCCCACCAGGAACTCTTCCAGCTGGTTGAGCCTGAAGTATGCGCCGGGAAAGGTGGATTATATCCTCTTCGCCGGTTATGTTAAGAATTTCGGTACCATAGACGCTCTTGACGGAGCAGCCGGCGTGCCGACAGGTTTCTGGTTCAGCGGCAACAGCTTCAATAACCTGTGCAGCATGTACCGTCTGACCCCGACGGCGGTGTATAATCTCGGAAAACTTGCTTTCGGACTTGAGTATGAACTTACCGGGGCACAGTATGGAGATACTGCGGCCGGGATGAACCTCTCCAGCGGCCTCTATGACCAGAACCTGCACTGGGTTCTCAACCATCGCATCCAGGGATTGATAAAGTATACTTTCTAAGGTGAAGTTTTTTAGCCCTGCAGCCCTGTTGATACTCGCCGCGGCGGTATCCTGCGGAAGGTCTCCGGTGAAGGAGACTTTCCGGGAGCTTGACCGTACCATCGACGATCGGCAGTTGTATATCACGCTGTTCGAAAAGAGGAACGACGTGCTTCGTGAGCGTCTCCGCAGCAGCGGCAAAGAGGATTTGAAGTGGGAAACGGCCGAACGCTTATTTCAGGAGTACGTTCATTTCAACGCGGATTCGGCAGGTCACTACGTGTCGTTGATGAAGGCGTATGCCCGTGGGAAGGAACAGTTGCTGCGTACCTCCCTGGCGGAGAGCAGGCTTCTCGGAGTCTCGCACCATGAGGACCTCGCCCTGATGCTCTTCAATTCCATCGATACTATCGGAATGGAGTCAATGGGAGTTACCGAAGAGTATCTTTCCACAGGTATCAGAATTTTCACCAACCTTTCGAGGTATTCCAGGCCTTCGCTGGACACCAGGGATTATGACCTGGACCTCAGAGCCTTCCGCAACGCGTATATTGCAAGGGATACCGTGTCTTATGAAGGCCGCAAGCTCCTGGCGCAGCATCTTAGGGATTCCGGCGACCTTGACGGGGCAATGCGGATTTTCCTCGGCTGCTATGACCCGGATTCGCACGACTACCATAAGGGTACTTCCATAGCTTACAACATAGCTATGCTTTATGGCCGCAGGAACGACGTGGAGAATGCCATGATATGGCTGGCGCGGAGCGCCATGTGCGATTTCAAGGCGCCTAACAGGGACTTCCTGTCGCTATACCAACTTTCTCTGGCGCTATACAAGCAGGGACAGTATACGCGTGCGGGCCGCTATATCCGCATCCATTTCAGCGATGTGTATGCAGGCGATTTCCAGGCTCAGATGATTCAGTCGTCCACTGCCCAGAATATAATAGTGGAAGAAGCAATACGTGCCGAGCGCGACAAGAGGCTTGTTATCCTGACCTTCCTGATGCTCGTGTCCGTATTGCTGGTGGTGATCGGCTTCATGCTGAGTTATGCCAGCAGGCAGGCCCGCGATCTTTCGGAGGCGAATGCAAAACTGGGTGAGTCCAACAGCAAGCTGGCTTACGCCAACAAGGCTTTATCCAAAAGCAATAAGGCTCTTGCGGAGGCTAACAATATAAAGGACAACTATGTGTTCCGTTATATGGACCTCAGCATCCATTACCTCGACAAAGTGGAGGAAAAGCGCGCGGAATACAGGCAGATTGCCAAAAACAAGGGGGAAGAAGCCCTGCTCAAGGCTCTCCGTTCCCCGGCGTCCTTTGCAGACTACAAGGAGTTCTATTCGATATTCGACCGTACGTTCCTGGGTATTTTCCCGAATTTCGTGAAAGGGGTGAATGCCCTCCTTAGCGAGGAGGCCCGTTTTGATCCTGAGGAATGCCGCGAAAGCCTGCCGACAGAGCTCCGCATACTCGCAACCCTAAAACTGGGCATCGAAGACAGTCCTCGTATTGCCTCTTTCCTCAAGTGCTCATTGTCAACTGTTTACACTTACAGGGCCAAGATGAGAAACCAGGCCGTATGCCCAAAAGAGGAGTTCGAAGACAGAGTAAAAGCCCTGGAGTAAACTTATAAAATCACTTATATTTATCTGGGGGTATATAGATGCAAAAAACAGCCTTTCTTTGATATGAGAGGCTGTTTTGGCCTACGCTTGTCGTCTCAAAAACACTTATATTTTTTTCGCACGCGTATTTATAATGTAAAGAGTTTTTTAGCTTTGCATCGTTAAACACGAAATTAAAGCCAATTAATCGATATGGAGTTTAAATCAACTTATCAAAAGCCGGAAGTCGCTTTGCTTACCCTGCAGGCGGCCGGGCTGGTCTGCGTTAGCGGTTTCGAAGCTACCGTAGAAGAAATGAATGAAAACAATTACTCGTGGGAGATTTAGCTATGAAAAAGATTATCAGCATTTTTGCAATAGCCGCTATGTTTGTGGCTGCAGTCTCCTGCGGAAAGGAGGAGACCACTGTTCCTGAAGAAGAGAACAATGTTGAAGAACAGGTTGTGCCCGAAGACCCGAAGGAGGATGAAAACCTTCCCGAAGGAATGATAAGGCTGAGCTTCAAGGTTTCGGCAGAGAATGACGCACCCGCCCAGCAGGCGTCGGCTGCGCCTTCCAGGACTTCCTGGGACGGAACGACTCACGCATGGAGGAGCAATGGCGACTATATTCGCATCATCGTCGGTGAAGGTGACGTGGAAGGCACCGACTATGTGGTTGCGGAGGTCGTCTCCGGCAGCGTGTCTGCAGTAGTGCCCGAAGCGGAATGCTATTATGCTGTATATCCTGCTACTGCAACTTACACGTACACTGCTGCAGAAGGCAAGATAAGTGTATCCTTTGGCCGCAACCAGTCCGGTTCTTTCGACGATGCCAACATAATGGCGGCAAAGACCAGTAAGGCTGCTGCATCGTTCGCGTTCAAGAATATGACCAGCGTCCTGAAGTTCTCGACAGGAGCGTCTGCGGCGTACAACAAGGTTACTTTCTGCGCGAATGACAAGACCAAACTGAACGGAACCGTTTCCACAACCTTTGACGAGCCGTTCACTGTGACTAAGACTCCCGCCGGAACAAACGGAGACTTGATTTCCATAAATGTGTCGGCTTCCGGTACTTATTATGCTGCCATCCTCCCTGATGTCACTCTCGGCAATGGCATCGGCTTCAAGGTTGAAGCGTCAAATCAGGATACCGGCGCGCTTTCCACCGCTTCGTTAAGCATGGGCCGTACCGGCGTGCAGAATCTGGACGTGTTGGACAACATGATCCGCAAGGACTGGTTCATCAAGGAAGGCGGTACCGGCAAGGGTACCAGCTGGGAAGATGCCGGCGGCGCAGAGAGGCTCGTCCAGCTTATCTATCCCGACCAGTCAAGAGGCGATGGTGCCGGTCTTACCGCCGCATACCGTCTCCACAAAGCTACTATCCACGTGGCTGCGGGTACTTATAACATCCAGGCTGCAAATGGTGACGAGGTTCTCGCGCCTCATTACAATACCGGCACGCTTAATTTCACCATCAAGGGCGGCTATCCTGCCAATCTTGCCGGTACTGCTAAAACAGGATATAACCCTGCTGCCAACAAAACCAACTTCATTTGCAATCAGACAACTGCCTCAGACCGAGTTTTCCTGCTCAGCGACTCCAACAAGATTCCGAACATCACCTTCGATGGCATAACCTTCCCCGCCAACGGCGCCAGCCTGGCTCCGGGAACAGCCTTCGATTTCAACTCCAGCGCAGCGAGCAATATCAATTTCAACAATTGCTACTTTACTGGCTTTGAACAGAGTGGTACTGTAAATGGTGGTCCTGTCTATGTTCAGAGTACCGGTGCCGCCAACATCAGTTTCACGGATTGCACCTTCTCGAACAATACCTGTAACACCGGCGGCGCTATTTATCTTTACAATGCAAACGCTACGGTCAGTTTCACTGATTGCATGTTCAGTAATAACTCCACAACTGCCAATGGCGGCGCTTTAAGGGCGAGGAGTTTCGCGTCATTAACCATTACAGGTGGCTCGTTTGTTTCTAATAGTGTAACTGGTTCCGGAAACAAGGGTGGTGGCGTTTTCCTTGATGCAGGCTCCCTGTCTATTGTCGGGACAACCTTTACCAGCAATTCTGCAGCTGGCCGCGGCGGAGCTCTTCAGTTTAATTCGTCTGCAGAATCTACAGTTGACGGAGCAACTTTTACTTCCAATAATGCTTCAAACGGTGCGTGCATTCATACGGAGGCCGGAAATGTAACCGTAACCAACTCTACATTCTCTGGTAATACCGGGACCAATGGCGGTGCCGTAAGAGTATTATCCTCCAGTCTCGTGTTGGATAATTGCACACTGCAAAATAACAGTACTACTGGTCAGGGCGGTGCTATTGACGTTCAAAGATCCGGTAAAGTCACAGTTTATAATTCATCCTTCTCCGGTAATTCTTCAGTCAAAGGCTCGGCTGTCATTACTGCTGGGGCTGCAGATGCATTTGCTGTTTTGTTGGTATTCAACAGCCTCTTTAACGGGAATACATCTGCTTCCTCTGCCAACAATGGAGGTGCCATCCATTCATCCGCATATGGTAGAATCCTTGTGGCGAACTCAACAATTAGGGCAACCGGAGGAGAGGGTGATGGTTCTGCGATTATGTCAGCGGCCACTAGCAACCATCCTAAGATGTATTTTGTCAGTTGTACCCTGGCTGAGAACGGGTGTGCCTTTAACAGAAACTACAACAACGTCTGGTTCTATAACACTATTGGAACGGATGATACTGTCAATAGTACATCTAATCTAAAAGCACGTTCCGCCTATACTATCTGGGGCAGCAAACGTTATGCGGCAATGGGGACTTTGGAGGATACTGTTGACGGTCTCGCCGCATCCTGCCTGCAGAGTTTCGCAACGGATCATTATCCGCTTAACAGCTCTGCTTTAGCCTCCTACGGCGCGGGTATGTCGGCTAAGAATATCCAGGACCTGAGCTTCTCGGATATCACCCTTACCGGCGATCAGCTTGCGCTCCTTGCGAAGGACCAGAAGGGCAACAATCGCGAAGGCACCATTATGGGCGCGTATGTCCGTACCGATTAATTGCGACTAACACGATTGCTTTTTCAGGCGGTGCGGGTTCTTTCCGCACCGCCTGATTTGCAATTTCATCATTAATTGTTTACTTTTGTTTCGCAACAAATAGTTTAGCCATGCCGGAAATCTGCAGATTCTACGGAATAATAATCAAAATGTTCTTTAAGCCAAAAGAACACGAGCCAGCGCATATTCATGCTATTTACAATGAATATGTCGGTATCTTCGATATCAAGACTTTTGAGATGACGGACGGAGACCTTCCTGCCAAGGCTCAGGCCCTTGTCAAGGAGTGGCTGGAGAACAATTATAAGGAGCTGATTGATATGTGGGAAACGCAGATTATCAGCAAACTTGAACCTTTGAAGTAAGATGATTCCCAGAATCAAAAACATAACACCCCGGAAAAACTATTCGCTGTTAGTCGAATTCGATGACGGCGTAAAGGTTTTATATGACGTCGGAGAAGATATCAACCTTCTTCCCGATTTCAAGGTTCTGGCTTCGGAAAAAGGGTTGTTCGGTAATTACCGCATTGATTCGTCAAGAACCTGCGTTTACTGGACGGACCGGGTGGATCTCCCTTCCGATACACTTCTTGAGTATGGAAGAAGAATACGGTAATCAGAACTTATAAATCTGTTTAGATTTCAGCTGAAATAAATGATTATAAAAACCGGCTTGCAGATACTTGCAGGCTGGTTTTTATGTTTATATTCGTATCTTCAGATACTTATAGATTCACGCGCGGATACGCGTGGGCGTGCGAACGAGCGTATTTTTTTTACAAATTTGCACTTAACGACACTGAAAACAACATAGACCAATATGAACCTTACGAAAAAATTGTTGGTTGCGGCCGCTGTCCTTCTCGGCAGCTGCCTTGGCGCCTCTGCCCAGGGACCGGTGCCCGTCACCGGCTCTGTGAAGGATGCCGCGGGAGTTCCGCTGCCTGGAGCCACCGTATCGGTGGAAGGCACCGCAAGCGGCACCGTTACCGACGCAGCCGGCGCATTCTCGCTGAAGGCTCCGGGTGAAGAGTCCGTGCTGGTGTTCGAGAGTATGGGCTACAAGCCCCGCAGAATCAAGGTGGGCAAGCTCCGCCGATTCGACGTGACCCTCGAAGACGACACTCAGTTCCTCGATGAACTGGTGGTGATAGGTTTCGGCGAGCAGAAGAAACAGGACCTCACCGGTTCAGTGGCCACAGTCAAGATGCAGGATGTGGAGAACACCGCCACGCTCTCCCTCGACCAGGCCCTCCAGGGCCGCGTGGCCGGAGCCGACATAATGAGCGTCTCAGGCGACCCGACCGAAGGCACTTCCATCCGCATCCGCGGCGCCCGCTCCATCACCGCCGGCAACGAGCCGCTTATCGTTGTGGACGGGGTGATGAACGCAGTGCAGGACCTGAGCGACCTGAATTCTGCCGACATTGAATCAGTATCCATACTCAAGGATGCCTCTTCGACAGCCATCTACGGCTCGCAGGGAGCGAACGGCGTAATAATAGTCACCACCAAAAAGGGTGAATCTTCGGCTTCCAAACCCGTGGTTACCTTAACTGCCAAGGTCGGGTTCTCCCAGTTGGCAAGGAGCCTGGATTATATGAATGCTGCCGAGTTCGCCACCTATAACAACGACCGAATCGACTTCTCCAAGTCAGCCCACGGAGACGTATACCCCGTCACTCCAAGTTACGCACAGAAGTACTCGGATCCCGAGTCTCTTGGCGCCGGCACCGACTGGCTCAAGTCCATTACCCGCACCGCCCCGTTCCAGGAGCACGCCCTGTCGGTGACTGGGAGCGGCAAGGGGACCAACTACTTCGCCTCGCTTTCCTATGCCGACGACGAAGGCATCATACTGGATTCCGGGGCAAAACGCATAATAGGCCGCCTGAACCTTGGCCATCGTTTCAATAAATGGCTCAAGATGGATTACAATGCCAATGTCCTGTACAGAATCAATAACAATAACAAGACCGCCATCGGCGGAACGGCAGTATGGTCCGGAGCGGTTTACATATCCCCGGTACTCGGAATCGATTCCGAGGTGAACGACCTGTACAATTACGGGCAGGGAGCGCCGTTCAACAACCCCTACATCACCATACGGGAATCCGTGAACCAGCGCAAGAGTTACAGCAGCACCCACACTCTCGCGTTTACCTTGACCCCGGTCAAGGGGCTGACGGTCAAGAGCCAAAATACCTATTACAAGTACGACACCCATCTGTACAAGTACTTGCCCGGCACGCTTCCGGTCCGAAGGTTGAGCGGCATAGGCGGCGAGGTCGGACGCCAGGATTCCGACCTGCTGCAGCTGAACACGGACAATACCGTCACATACAAGAAAGACATAGCCCGTGTTCATCATCTGGATGCTATGGCCGGCATGTCCATGTATTACAAACAGGTAAACCAGCAAAGCATTAAAGGAAAGGGAATGCTGGTGGACGACCTTCTCTGGAATGACCTGAGCGGCATAGGCGATAAAGACAACTATACTCTATCATCCGATAACCAGGAGGTACGGAAACTGTCTTTCCTGGGCCGGGTGAATTACAATTACAAGCAGAAGTACTACCTTACCTTCACCGGCCGAGCCGACGCTTCCTCCAACTTTGCCGCCAACAACAAATGGGGCTTCTTCCCGTCCACGGCACTGAAATGGAACGCGGCCAACGAGCCGTGGATCAAGCGCACCCGCATCTTCCAGGACCTTTCGCTCCGTTTCAGCGCAGGCCGCACCGGTAATGACGCAATAGCCCCGTACAAGTCTCTGCAGCAGTTGAGTTCTTCTACGGCAGGTTACCTGCTGGGAGACGGACAGTCCACTTACTACTATCCTACCCGTCTGGACAGCCCCAACCTTACCTGGGAGAAGACGGACCTGTACAACCTCGCCCTGGATGTGTCCGTGTACAAAGGAAGGATCAAGTTCACGGCAGAGGGATATAAGGCCGACACCCGCGACCTGCTCCTCAGTGTGCAGAAGGCCCAGCAAACCGGTTACGGCAATTATACCCAGAACCTTGGACGCACGTCCAACAGGGGAGTGGAGTTCAGCCTGGACACCCGTAATATCGTAAAGAGGGATTTCTCCTGGACGACGTCCTTCTCGGTTTCGCACAACAGGCAGATGGTGGAGGATATAGGCGGGGAATCTGAAGTGGTGGCCCTGAAGGACCAGAAAGGTTACATGATTTATGGTTACAAGGCCGGATATCCGCTTAACTCTCTATGGGGTTTCCAGTACGGCGGCGTATGGCATAACCAGGAAGAAATCACTGACAACGACATCACCCATCAGTATGTGGATTACTACGCCAAACCTTACAAATGCGGCCGTCCCAAATATGTGGACCAGAACCACGACGGCATACTGGACAGCCAGGATCTGACATACCTGGGAAATGCGGATCCAATCGTTTACGGCGGTCTGCAGAACAACTTCCACATTTACGGTTTCGACCTGAGTGTTTTCCTGGCCTATTCCCTCGGAGGGAGCATCTACAATTATTCCGAATTCTTTATGGCGGGTACCTACTGTTCAAACCAGTACCGCTATATGCTCGACAGCTGGCATCCTTACCGCAATCCGGACTCCAACTATCCGGCGGCGGGCGCCAGCGGTTCCAGTATGCTGCCCAGCGACTTCATGGTGCACGATGCCTCCTACCTTCGCCTGAAGACCGTGAAACTGTCTTATAAGTTCGACCTGGACAAGAGCGTCAAGTGGATGCGCAGCATCTCGGTGGGCGTAAGCGCCGAGAACCTGTTCCTCTGGACCAGGTACAACGGTTTCGATCCGGATGTGTCATCCAAGGTTGAGGATCAGGAATCCACTATCCGAAGGGCCGATATCGGCGCATATCCGCGTCCTCGCAAAGTCATCGGCATGGTTCAAATCAAATTCTAGGGGCTTATGAAAAAATCATTATTCGCTGTCATCATCCTTGCCCTTAGCTTTGCAGGATGCTCCAAGTTCCTCACCGAGACGCCTTCCTCCTTCGTGGACAGGGGTTCCTATTACAAGAGCGAAGCACAGTGCCGCACGGCCGTGAACTCCTGTTACGTGGGCTTGAGAACGGTATATTCCACCACGCTGTTCACACATCTGGAAGGCACGACGGACATATGCTATGTGCCCTCCATTTCCGATGTGAACGCCATCCTTGACATCAATCCATCCCAATGCAATATATCCAAGACTGTCTGGAGCACCGCCTACAAGGCCATTATGTACTGCAATGCAGCCATAGCGGGTGTGGAGAATTCCACATCCATTGAGGAAGGCGTCAGGAACGATCTTCTGGCCGAAGCCAAGACAATGCGGGCGTTCTGGTATTATCTGCTCACCGGCCTGTTCGGGGACGTTCCCTACTACACCGATGATGTGGTGGACCAGCCGACTATGGACCGCATCGCCCATCTCGGCCGTATGGACGCAAACGCCACCCGCGCCGCCCTCATCCGGGAGTTGCAGGAATGCTACAGCTATAATGATGCTGTATATACCGGAGCACTTTCGCAGACCCGCGCGAACGATGCCGAAGTTAAAGGCCGCGCCGGCTGGGCAATGGGTATGATGCTCATAGGCAAGATGGCGATGTGGAACGCATACGCGGACACCGCTTCCGGAACTGACTGGTTCCAGACGGCCATCGACGCCCTGGAACATCTGGTTCCCGTTTACGGGGAACTGTCCGGGTATCCGCTGAGCGACCTTTACTTCAGCGTGAAGGACACGCCTGAGGTAATTTTTGAAATTCGTCACGCTTACTCCGAAGGTACCCTTTCTTACGCCGGCACCCTGGCGCAGAACTGCATGCCTTCCTATAATTCCACCACCCAGCTTTATGACGGAGTGAACGTCCCATGGCTGGGTACGGAAGCCAAGGTCGGCGCCTGCAACCGTCCCAGTTCATATTTCTACGCCGCCCTTCAGCCGGACAACGGGCAGGACAAGCGTGTGGATATCAACCAGGGCCGTCGGTTCGAAGGCACTCCCTTCAGCAACGGCCTGTCGGTTCCCTGGATGGGGCCCAAGTTCTGGTGCCCGTATATGAAAACCACCAACGACTCCAATAACTATCCGGTGCTGCGCTATGCCGACGCCCTGCTGCTTTTGGCAGAAGCCTATTGCGCCAAACAGGACAAGACAAACACCGAGAAGTATCTGAATATGGTGCGTTCCCGTGCTGGCCTGCCCGCCTACGTGGCGGTAAACTGGGCCAAAGCGGCCCAGGAAATCCGGGACGAGCGCGCCCGTGAACTGTTCGGTGAGTTCCAGCGCAAGTTCGACCTGGTGCGCTGGGGCATATGGTACGATACGGTCCGGGAATACTGGATCCCGGAAATGGACAAGAGGGCCATTCCGGTGCACCTGCAGCGCTGCCACCGCTACCTTCCCATACCTATCGAACAGGTGGTAAACTCCGGTTATGCCCTTGACAACAAAGAATACAACGCCTACGGAATGTAATATGAAACGGATTGGAACAGTATTGACAGCCCTGGCGCTGATTACCGCGGCGGCATCCTGCTCGCAGCGCTTTGAACTCGATATCCCCCTTGCGCTTAACCGCGCGGAGATGCGTTTCGACGCATCGGGCAATTCCTACTACGTGCTAGTTTATTGCCATGGTGAGTGGACCGCATCCCTGGATAAGGATGTTCCCTGGGTGTCGCTTTCCCGTACATCCGGCAGCGGCAACTCCCAGATAATGGTTACTGCCGACCTTAACCGCGGCGTATCCCGTGGCGTAAGCCTTTGGGTAAAAAGCGGCTCCCTTTCAAAGGAGATGTATATCTCACAGAAGAGTGCTAGTGCCGATGTGGGTAACTTCAGCCTTGTGGAGGAAGGAGTCGAGATGCTTCGCGGAGCTTCCATCGGGCGCATCGCCTTCGGCACGGACCTGGATAAATCTACTCTCGCGGGGGTGGAGACCAGTGTGGAATATGAGCCCGAGGATGCTCAACCGTGGATTCACGACATCGTGATAGAAGACACGCGCGTCACTTTCCGGGTAGACGAAAATACCTCGGGTGCAGCGCGCAGCGCCACTATCTCGTTTACTTTTCCGCTGGCCCGTTGGGATACTCCGGTCAAGGCCTCCTTCAAGGTGAACCAGTCGGTGGATGAACCTGCCGAAATAGGCGCCTCCCTTTCGGCCCTGAACGACGGCACTCAGCCGGTATGGGAGGAGGGCGACCGGCTTATGCTTCTCGACACCGACGGCAGCAGTACGGTTCCCGCCGAAGTGTATGCATCCGGCGGCGCTCAGGCTACCCTTCTTTTCAATGCCGATGCTGTTCAGGCCGGTATCCTTGGAGGAGCTTATCCCGAAGATTACATTGATCGCTGGAGCGGAGGAAAGGTATATATAAAGATGCCTCAGGAGCGGCCCTTTGTCCCGACGCTGGAAAAAGCTGCTCATCTGGCCGTTCTCTCAGGCCGTAAGGTTGGTGAATCCGTACAGTTCAGCGCCGCCGGCGCCCTTTTGAAACTCAACCTTCAGGGAGAGGGCACGCTGCAGCGGCTGAGTCTGCTGGCGTCCAGTCCGATAAGCGGCGATGGAACGTTGGATATGACGCTGGAAAAGCCCGCCTACGTGCCCGGGACTGAGGGTAGTCCGCAGATAGACATACAGATTCCCGCAGAAGGCGTAGCTCTTCCGGCAACTTTGTATGTGGCCATTCCTGAAGGAGATCTGGGCTCCATCCTTATAAGCGCCGTTACCAGCGCCTGGAGCGGCTGTCTATATGGCAATGCCCAGAAAGCCGGTGTGGCGGGAGACGTCATCCCCATGCAGGAGATAAACTTCACTATCCCTTCCCAGGCGAAAGACCTTACTCAGGGAGACGCCTGGGCCAACTGCTTCCTCGTGGAGAACCAGGAACAGGACACTTACAGCATTGACCTGCGTAAGCCGGACGGCAGCAAGGTGACCGGCGCCGAACTCTGCTCCATTCTCTGGCAAACCACCCCCGGGGTTATAGATTATCTGGCGATTGATGCCGCAACGGGGAAGTTGTACTTCAGGAAGAGCGCAGCCAATCCCGGCAGCGCCCACGTGGCAGTGAGCGATAACGGGGGTTCTGTCAAGTGGAGCTACCACATCTGGGCGCCTGCAGATTCCGTGGAAACCCGGAGAATAGGCAACTATACCTTTATGGACCGTAATCTCGGCGCCGTCATGGCCGCCGCTACCGATTTCTCGAACGCTTCCATAGGTATGCATTACCAGTGGGGACGCAAGGATCCTTTCCCGCCTGCGACCGGTATGGCGGCTTCCGGCAACGGGAATCGCTCGAAGGTATATCCCGACAACATCGTCTTCGTGGTTGCCCAGGACGGCGTGACCCAGGAAGAGGCTGATGCTACGCCCAACACTTATTATTGGGGCCGCGAAGGAAAAGGAAAGCAGGACTGGCGGAAAACCCAGGACGACAACCTATGGGCCGCAGCCGCTTCCAATGCCAACCCGTGTCCCCATGGATGGAAAGTTGCCTCCAATGATGAACTTGGCCTGCTTCCGGAACGCCTGAAAGCCTCCGAATATGTTTCCAAGGTGGGTATTGTCATAAAGGACGACGATAATAAGGATATGCTGTTCGTACCAGGCGGAGCCTACCGCAGGACTACTCACGCGACCAGCGAACTGGCCAATATGAGCGACGGATGGATATGGTCTTCCACCCCGTGCGCTATGGAAGATTACAGGGGATCATATCGCCTGTGGTTCCAAAACCCCGTCAATAACCGCCGCATCGATACCAGTTATCCACAGCGGCGTTGGGGCGGAAATGTAAGATGCGTAAAAGTTCAATAGTCATGCGGATTTTACGAGAAATATGCGTGTTGGGAGCCGTTGCATTTCTGGCGGCTTCGTGTGGCAAAGATGTTTATGAGAGGCCCATTCATCTGGGCAGTGGTCTCGGCTTCCCGGAGAAGGAGTATATCCTCGGGGCCGAAGCCGGGCAGCTGGCCATCCCGGTAATAGCCACCCGGGAATTCAAGGTGTCCACTGATGCGTCCTGGCTTACGGTACCCCGGACCGCTCCTGCCGGCCGGGAAGGCTTCCTTGTCCGTTATACGGCCAATACGTCTCTGCCTCGTGCGGCCAGGGTGGTGATCGCCATCGAAGAGACCAACCATAGGGACACGGTAGTCCTGCGTCAGAAAGGCGCGGTGACGCCAGTCCTGACCATGTCTTCTCCGGCGATTATGTTAAACGGTTCCAAGGGCGGGAAGTGTGAGATCGCCCTGGAAACCAATCTTCAGGATTCGGACCTGGTTCTTTCCTGGAACAGCGAGGGAAATGAGGAATGGATCAGTGACGTTAGTGTACAGGGCGGGAAACTGAAGTTCTCATATCTGGCCAATCCCCTTGAGAACAAGCGCCACGGGAACATTGACATAAGCTATGCCGACGCTTTCGGAAAAGTGCTCCGGATTCCTTTCCAGATCAGTCAGCTTTCAAGTTCCGATCTGCCCGGACAGAGCCTGACCCTGCAGGAATTCTGCGCCATGGCCACCGAAGAGGGGACGGAGATAGAAGACGACCTTGTGATAGAGGGTATTGTGGTGAGTGACAGGGAAAACGGCAACTGCGGAGACAATACCCAGCTTTCCGTGACATCCATAGATTACAGCGTCTGCGAAAGAACAGTCTACCTTGAGGCGGTTGACGGATCATGCGGCCTGTGCATGGTTACCAGGACGGCAGAAGACAACATTTTCCTCCAGGGAGACAGGGTAAAGTGGTCCGTACGCGGAACAGTCCTCAGTAAATCCAAGGTACTTGACCCTGCCGTCGATCCGGTGTTCTACACTCTTAACGGAGTAAAGTGCAGTATGACCCTCGAGAGCGAGCGCCTGGGCCGGGAAGGCATTCCTGTCAAAGAAAAGTATATCGGCAACCTTACCGATGGAGACATTTTCACATACGTGACCATCAAGGATTGCGAACTGCCGGTGCGGAAAGGCCCCCTTACGCCTGTGAGCGAGAAGTTTACCTCCGCGACGGGCTCGAACAAGGTTGCCAAGTTCGGTATTCTGCTTCACGATATATGCGGCGGCAGCATGTATTTATACACCAACACCACCTGTCCCTACCGCCGCGACGGTTCCGTCCTGCCCCAGGGGAGCGGCAAGGTGAGCGGGGTCGTGGTGCACGAACTGTATCCCCGTTTCAGCTATATGGACAACGGCTCTGCCGACGAAGAAACCTGGGGAAACATTGGCCGTTACCAGCTGCGGCATACCACAAGGGAAGACTTCGCCCTTGCCCAGACTATGGAGGAGGCGTCGTTCAGCGCCATCCTCTGCGAATGGACCTCCATCGAGGGCAAAAATCTGACGAAGTATTACGCCACCGACGGAGACAGGACGGCCTATTTTGACTACAGTTTCGTGTACTCGGATAGCTACACGGACGGAAGGGCCGGAACTCTTCCCATCAATACCATGACGGACTATTCCTATCTGGGTCCGCTGAATGAAGAAAATCCCGACGGAAGAATTCCTTCGGAGGAAGGATCGGCCTGGAGCACCAACCTCACGGTGAGGAACGGTGCACCGCAGTACACCACGCTGGTGTTCTCCACGGCTGGCATCAGTTCTTCCCGAATGAGCATGCAGATATGCTCCATGAACTATTACTGGTCCAAAACCCAGAAAATAGGCGACGATCCCATGTATCTGGAAGGGCCCCGCTACTGGTGGGTGGAATACTCTCTGGACGGAGAAAACTGGACCCCGGCAGCCCGGTACTCTCTTCCGGATTTCTGTCAGACTTCGCCCATGACCCAGCTCTGGCAGACTGCAGGTTACAAGCCGGTGAACATTCCGCTTCCGGCCTCCAAACTGCTGGGCAGGGAAAAGGTATGGGTCCGGATTATTCCCGATGCCGCTATGCAGACCGGCAGCCAGACGGCTTATCTGGACCCGGCCATCGTGTATCCGGCTTCCGGTTCCTTCCCCAGCGCCTGGAATTACATAGGCATTCGTTACAACACCGTGGATCCGCCTGCAACCGACTTTGGCGGCGGCAGCGACATAGACGGCCTGGATCCCATTGACTATAACTGGTAATGCGTATGAAAAAGATATTTCTGTATATGACTATAGCCCTGGCGGCTGTTTCCTGCGCCAGGGAAATGCCCGGAAAGGAAGAATGTGCAGTCGACCAGGTACGCGTGCCTTTGACCTTCCGCGCCGATGTCGTTGCTACCAGAACCTCCCTGGGTTCCGACTGGAGCGTGTCCTGGTGCGAGGGAGACCAGGTGAAGATTCTCTGGGTCGGCGGCGAAACCGTCACTGAGGCCAGCCTGGAAGGCGGAAAAGCCTATTTCAGTGCCGCTGTGGATGAAGTGCAGGAGTATTACGCCGTATATCCTGCTTCCATAGAGGCCAGTGTGGGTGTGGACGGGAAACTGTCTTTAGTTCTTCCTTCCAGCCAGACGGGCCGTTTCGAGGACTGCGCGGTCATCGTCGCCCATACTACCCGTGAATCCCTTGATTTCGGCAAGTTCAAGAGCGCAGCGGGCCTGATTCGTTTCGCCATAGCGGATCCCGCCGTTACACGCGTCCGTTTCTGCGGAGCTGGCGAAGAGCCGGTAGGCGGTACCGTGGTTGCCGATGCGTCTCTTTCCTGTGAGACCGTTCCAGGCAGTACAGCTGTGGATGTGGCTGTCGCCGGGGCGGGGACCTACTATATGAGCGTCCTTCCCGGTGTGCAGCTTACGTCCGGAATATGTTTCCAACTGGGAACGGATGAGAAATGGCTGGGTACCGCGTCGTCTCCGACACCGGCCACAATCCAGGCCGGCCAGGTACTGCTGGTAACCGCATCTCTGGAAGATAAGCTGGTGGTGGAAGGCGATATTTACATTACGGAACCCGAAGCACTCCGGAGTCTGCTTTCCAACCCGGCATCGGCTAGCAAACTGGATGGCCATACCGTCCATGTTAGTGCGGAAACCTATGACTTGGCTGTCGGCGAAACAGGCCTGAGCCTGAACTTCGAATCGGCTACTACCGTGAAGATCATTGCCGAAGAAGGGACGGTCTTCACCACCTCGCTTACAGGCGCCGAGGGCTGCATTCTGACGGTCGCCTCTGCCAATGTGAACCTGGATATCGAAGGCGTTACTTTCTCGGGAGGATCGCATGAGGGAACTGGAGGGGCGCTGTGCCTCACAAAGGGCTCCCATTCCTTTAAACACTGCATTTTCTCCAACAATCAAACCACTTCCGCGACGAACGAAAAAACCGGTGGCGCCGTTTACGTAGGCGGCGATGCTTCGGCCGCTTTTGAAAGCTGCAAATTTACCGGCAATAAAACGGCCATTACCGGTGGCGGCGCCCTTGCGGTGTATACTTCCGCGAAGGTGACCGTCCTGGACTGTGACTTTACGGGCAATATTTCTCATACCGGAGCCGCATATGTCGGGAATGGCGGTGCTATTCTGCAGAAGAAGGCCGGCAATGTCCTATATATTGTCAATTGCCGATTCAGTGGAAACGGGACCGCTACCAACGGACCGGATCTGTTCTCGTCGGCGGGTGCCGCCCTTTTCCTGTACAACAGCACTTTCGCCCATCCGCTGAATCCGGACGCCAAATCGGCAAATAGAGGTTCGGCCAGGTCGAACGTGCCTTCTTTCGTGGCTAACTGCACCTTTGTGGTAGAAGTGGACGAAAAGGAGGCGGGAGCCGGAACTTCCAATGGCCTGATGGCTTTCGGGCAGAGTAATAACAACGAGTTTGTGGGCAACCTGATGCTGTCCAATGCCGGTTATTCTTTTGGCGTCGGCGCAAAATATACTTCCACCACCACCAAACAGGCCACCACGAAAGGCCACAACGTTTACAGTGAAGCTCCCAAGATTGTCCTGACCGACGGGGGAAATAATACGGACCTTACCGGGATCCGTACGGCCGATGTGGTTTCCAGCACGGTCCTTGCATCCGATGGTCTGCTGCATTGGGATGGCCCGGCTGCGAAGTTTTCCGGTTACCAGGCGGCGACTGCAGAACGTATGGCATCGGTCATCAAAGCCTATCCCGATGTAGGTAACGATTTCTATAACTGGCTCGTGGCCAAGGGAGTCTTTGGAAAGGATGCTGCCGGAACCGACCGCGGCGATTCATGGTGGCCAGGCGCATACCAGGGGTTGTAATGAGAAGACTGCTTGCATATCTTGGGCTGTTGCTCCCCCTGCTGGCTGCGGCAGGGCCGATGCCCCGTTTCAAGGCAGGGACCTACAACGTATGCACCAGCGATTCCCGTCTGAAAACCGTAAAGGGTAATCCGGATGTGAGTGAACAGCGTCTTTGGTGCAACAGCTGCACTGCGGTTGGCGACATGCTGGTCCATCTCGACTGCGACATAATCGGCCTTCAGGAAATATGCGACAGCATCTGGAACGGTCCGCAGAATATACGCGAAGACGTTGCATCCAAGGGTCTTGACTACGAGTGGATACTCTATCCCAACACCAGGCACGGACATATTTCCTACGACGATGCCATTGGATACAAGCCGGAGGTGTTCGAGTGTCTGGATAACGGCATTTTCTGGATGGGAGGTGTCTTTGACCGGCCGGAAATGGCAGAAGGCGCTCCGAAAGGCAGCATGCGTCCTGCCGTATGGGCGCATATGAAACACCGTGCCTCGGGCCGTGAGTTTTATTTCCTGAGCACCCATCTGGTAGTCTCCCGCAAGCAGGAGGACGGAAGCTGGAGCCACGAAGGAAACAAGTACAATGCCCAGCAGTTGAGGAAATGGCTGGAGAAAAACCTCCCTTACGACATGCCAGGCATACTGGTGGGTGATATGAATGTGGATGACAAGGCCAAGCACTGGGCCTCTCTGGCCCAGGTGCCGTTCATGGACGTGAAACTGTATATGGCCCACGCGGGACGCCTGTCCGGAGACGCAAAAACCTGGGGAACGCAGGACAATAAGGATGAGAACGGTTACAGTAAGTGGTGGCCGGACCATATAATGGTAAACGGCTTCCGTCCGCTGGATTATGTTATCGACCGCGGCAGGTTCCCGACAGCGGACGGCACGCTCCACTATCCGTCGGATCACCTTCCGCTCACCTGTGAGGTGGAGTTCAGGGACTATTCTCCAAGTGGCCTGAACACTCCTGCACGGGGCAGAAAAGCCGTCAGGGCGATGTCCTTCAATGTCCGATATTTCAACAATAACGTGGACTACGAAAACGGATGGGACCACCGCAAGCAGGCCATTACGGCAATGCTGGAGGATGTAAAGCCTGATGTGATGGGTACACAGGAGATCACGGACTACCAGATTGCCTATCTGGATGCCAGGTCGCCGGCCTATAAACACGTGGGTATTTTCCGCGAGCCGGACGGCAAAAAGGAGTGCGCCAGTCTTTACTACAACACGGAAACGGTGGAATTGCTGGAATGGGGCGGTTTCCACCTCAGCGAGACTCCCGGCGTTCCTTCCCTGGGATGGGATGCCCAGGTCAAGCGCACGGCGGTATGGGGGAAACTCCGGATGAAGGATACCGGCAAGGAGTTCTTCTTTGTCACCACCCACCTCGACCACAAGGGCCAGACGGCCCGTGAGAAGGGAATGGACCTGATTCTGGATACCCTTAAGGTCCTCAATTCGAAGAAACTTCCCTGCATTATCGTCGGAGACTTCAATTCCACCGACGACAATCCTGCCCTCAAGCGTATTGCGGGAGAAATGAAGAATGCCCGGCTCACGGCCTCTTCTTCCGACACCAAATACGCTTTCAATGGTTTCGGAAAATCCTGGACCGGCAATATCGACCATATCTGGTACAAGGGCTTCAGGAAATGTGCGAACTACAAGGTCATCAGCCGCAAGTACCTGCATATCAATTATATATCGGATCATTATCCAATTATTGCAGATCTGGAGTTATGAAAAAGGCAACAGTCATACTGCTTCTGTTCCTCTGTGTGAACCTTGCCGCGGCCCCCAAGGGAAAGGCGCCGCTGCGGGCGGGCACCTACGACGTGTCCAACTCCTTCAACCGCCGTGTGCAGGCGGAGAAGGGGAAAATGTCGGAACAGCGTATGTGGTGTTACAGTTCCATTGCCATAGCTGATGCCATAATAGAAGCGGATTGCGATATCCTGGGCATTCAGGACGTTTGTGACAGCATAGCGGGAAGACGTGAGGGCGCGGTCCCTCTGATAGACATCATAAAGGAGCGCGGAGGTGATTACGACTGGCTTGTGCTGAGTAACGCCAATCCTAATTTCCCGATAGAAGGACCATTGGCCAACGGCACCGGCATAATCTGGAGGGCATCCCGCTTTGAGTTGAAGGACTGGGGAATCCAGTGGCTGAGCGGAATATACGATAAACCGGGACGGGCCAAGAATCTTAAGTACGGCGGAAACAACTCATCCTTCATGTGGGTGAAACTCTATGATTCCCAGGCCGGTAAAGAACTGGTCTTCGTAAGCGCCAGTCCAAGCGGGCCCACCCAGTATGACAAAGGAGAGAAGGTTGTTTATCACGAGATCAACATTGCCAACTGCAGCAATCTTCTCCTTCAGTTGCAGGCGGATGTGGTCTCGAAGGGTATGCCTTCTATAATAGCCATCAATGCCCATAACGCCCCGTCCCACGATGGATACAAGGCTCTTACCGGAGGACGTTGGCTGGACGTTCACGACAGATTGCACGAGGAAGGTTCCCTCAGCGAAGAAGCTGCCGGAGTGAAAAACTGCTGCAATACGCCCGACGAAAAGAAACTGTCCGGAGGCAGGCCGGACCATATCCTGGTGGACGGACTGGATATTGTAGATTACAAAGTGTTAAGAAAGAAATATCCCACGGCCGATGGAACGCTTCATTATCCATCCCTCCATTTTCCTGTAGTGGCCGAACTTCAGTATTGATGAGATGAAGAAAGAATTATATATTGCGGCAGCGGCCTTGCTTGTGCTGTGCTCCTGTTCCAAAGAAGGGAACTCCGGAGCATTGGAATTGCGGCTGTCACTGCCGTCCCCGGCTTCCAAAGTCGCTTTGGGAGACCGGGACGGCGACATTTTTCCTGCAGTATGGCAGGAGGGAGATGTCGTAAGCCTTAACGGAGCATTGAGCAATCCCATGTCGGCAGGTCTTGCCGGCAGTCCCGATGCAGCTTTTTCCTTTGACGGTTTTTCCGGCTCCTCGCCCTATAACCTGCTTTATCCTGGTTCTTCTACCGGAGTGGTTACGCTCGACGGAAAGACCATACCGATGTATGCTAGCGGAAACAGTCTTGAAGAGGTTTTCACGATGCACCATCTCAGTTGCGGTATCTGCATCCCCCTCACCGGGGATCTTTCAGTGGCGTCCCTGACCCTGAGCGCTCCCGGAAACGAAGCTGTCGCCGGGAGTTTTACCCCGTCATTTTCCACCGGTGCCCTTTCCGCCGCGTCTGCCAATCCGTCCCTGACGGTGGCTTATGAACCTTCCGTGGCATTGTCGGAAACGCCGGTGTGTTTCTACCTCTTTTTTGCTCCGGGAACTTTTTCCGAAGGCCTGATGCTTCAAGCGCAGCATGTCGCAGACGGAGTAGTCCGCGAATGGCGTTTTGCAACCGGAAGCACGCTTGTCAAAGGAAAAGTTTACATTTTGCCGGAAACATCTTTTTCGTCCCGAGATATGGCCAATGGATGTCCGCTTTCGTTGGAAGAGATGAGTGAAGACAATATCAGTATTGTGCTATGAGAAAGATCTTGATTCAAATATCCTTGCTAATCCTCCCTCTCCTGCTGTTTTCCTGCAGGAAAGATGCTCCCGCGCAACCTTTCCTCCTGAATGCAGGGGTTGAGGCTCCGTCCGCAAGAAGCTCCATGGGCGAAAAGAACGGGGAGGGGAAGTATCCCGTTTATTGGAGCGAAGGAGACGTCATTGCCGTAAACGGGGCCCTTTCAGCCGCTCTTACTGCCGGTGAAGCCGGAGGTGCATCGGCCACGTTCACCTTCAATGAAAAACCGGCGACGGCCGGAGTCTATAATCTGGTGTGCCCCGGCAATGCAGTCAGCGGCAGGGTCGTTTTCCCGTCTTCCCAGACTTATACCGAGAACTCATTCTGTCCCGGTGCCGCTCCGCTGATATGTGTTACCGACGATCTGGATGCTCCCGTGGTGTTTACCAGCTGCGCAGCCATCGTCCGTTTCCCGATGACCGGTTCCGTGACTCTTTCTTCCATGACGGTAACGACGCCCGGCGGAGAGAAGATCAGCGGCAACTTCAATATGAGCCTGGTCCCGCAGGACGGCGCTTCCGGGCAGATGGACTACTCCTTCGGCGGGGGCCTCACACTTGACGGAGAGGCAAAAGCCATTATATTTACCGTGCCGGCCGGCACTTACCGTAAGGGGCTGAGGGCAGTGTTGCAGGCGAGCAACGGCAGTGCCATGACAATTTCCTTCTTTACCACAGGGGCCACTCTAGCCGCTTCCACGGTTTGCACTTTCCCATCACTGGCTTTCCAGGCGTGGAAGGAGATTATCTTCAATGAAACAGACCCGATGGGAGGGGAGGAAATCGATCTTGAAGAGCAGGCTGGAACGGATGGAATGGGGGCCGAAGATGCATCGACGCTCACTTCCATAAAGGTGGGCAGCTACAATATCTGGGCGCCCAGCGCCAGGGAGTCGGTGATGAAGGATACGGAAAAATATGGTATCGTGTCCGAACAGCGTTCGTGGGCCAACAGTTACACGGCGGTAGCCGACATGATTAATTCTCTGGACTGCGATGTGATTGGCATCCAGGAAGTTACCAAAATGGTCTATCAGACCACATTGACATCCGACAACGAAGACTATGACGGAAATGTGCATACTCTCAATTCGCTCCTGCCGAATTATCGGTGGGTAATCTACAACAGTCATAATACCACCTACGATAATTTGACCAACAATACTACTGCTAACGGTCTTGGCGCCACCGATGCCATCCTGTACAAGAATTCGGTCCTTACGCTGGTATCCAAAGGCAGGGCATGGCTTAACGGAACAAGAAACAAGGCGCCCCAGGATGATCAAAACTGGGATGGAATCGGCAGCAACCGTCCTGCGACCTGGGCGAAATTTACGCACAAAAGCAGTGGAAAACAGTTTGTATTCATTGTAACCCACCTGGATCTTCCCGGTGCCGGGGAGAAATCGGATCCGGCTTATCCTCAGCGGAGAAATGCCCAGGAACTGATCAACTGGTTCGCGCCCATGGTTACGGAAGATCTCCCCTCTGTCATCACAGGCGACATGAATGTTGACGCAGGGGATGCTGCGGGTAATTACGACATACTGATCTCAGGCCGGTGGAAAGACGTGTATGATACCATGAAGGCGGACGGTAGCCTCTCCTATACAGACAGGCAGGTCAAGGGGACGATGCCGGCAAATAAGAACGAGGAAGGCGGATTATCCAGCTGGCGGCCGGACCATATATTCTTCTACGGTTTTATGCCGTCTTATTATTATGTATGCCGGGATAAGTTGCCCACAGCCGATACATCGCTACACTGGCCTTCCGACCATCTTCCGGTAATAGCCGTATTGAATTTCTAAGAGTATGAGAAAGATAATGTCATTATTCATCGGCCTGTCCGTGGCCGCGCTTACGTTCTCGTGCTCCAAGGAAGGGCAGGAACAGATTTCCGCGAATGATTATACGCTCGAGGCGTCCATGCCGCAGGTCATTACCAAATCGGTCCTGGGAGCCAAGTCGGCAGGGGAATATCCCGTGCTTTGGAGTGTCGGGGACTATATTGTCGTCAACGGTGTACAGTCCCGTGCCCTTACCGCCCTTGAAGCCGGGGGCAGCACGGCCGTGTTCCATTTCTCCCAGTCCATCAAGACACCTTACCGTGTGCAGTATGGGACGTCGGTGCCGTCCTCGCAGCTTTACAGCGAGGGAAACATCCGGGCGTTCTGCGCCCCGATGCAGGCCGTCAGTTATGGAGCGTCTTTTACGATGCAGCACCAGGCCTGTGTCCTGCGCATCCCGCTCAGCGGAAGCGTCACGGTGGCTGGCATTTCCGTCAGTTCCCTGGATGACACCCCGCTTTGCGAAGGAGGTCAGGTCTGCCTTACCATGCCTGCCGGCGGAGTAAACATTACATCGGCCAGAACGTTCTGCATAGCCTTGCAGCCTGCTGCGCTCTCCAAAGGGTTGAAGGTGGAGATTATCACTTCTACGGGGGCAAGGATGGTGATTACATCCTTTGTGGGGGAAACTCTGGAAGCTGGGAAGGTCTATGAATTCCCTTCTACGGTTTTTTCCGCCAATGAGATGCCTGTGACTGTCATTTCCTCATACTCGCAGCTCAAGGATTTCGCCACCCGTGTGGCTTCGGGAGAAAAGTATCTGGAGGCCCGTCTGGCGGCCGATATCACCGCCGACGGAACCTGGACTCCGCTTGGCAGTTTTTCCGGCGATTTCGACGGAGGAGGATATACCATTTCCGGACTGCAGAAGGCTTTTGTGAACGAACTTTGCGGATGTGTCCGGAATCTTACGGTAGATGGCTCCATCGCCATAACATCCAAGGATGATATCGTAGGCGACGAAGCGGTTTACTGGGCAGGAATCCTTACCAACCGTATGTACACGGGAGCGCTTGTAAGCAACTGCACCGTGAAGGGATCCATTTCCTACAGCCAGTGGGGAAAGGAACTCCGGGTGGGGGCAGTATGCGGCTACGCCGCGCGCGGCACCATCCGTAAATGCTTGAATAAGGCGTCTATATCGGTTATCGGTGACGGTATAAGCGCGGTCAAGGCCGGTGGCCTTCTCGGAATGGCTTATTCCAGCGCGGATATTATCTCGATAACGGACTGCCGCAACGAAGGAATCCTGTCCCTTTCCGGTACGCTCAAAAGTCCGGAAGTAGGCGGAATTGTGGGGCAGTACAATCCTGTCAGCGCAAGCATCCTGTCCGGATGTGAATTTGCCGGAAGCCTTGTTTTCGAAAGCGGTTCAGTCATTTCAGGAAACGTGAATCTGGGCGGCATCGCAGGATCTGTCAAGACTTCGTCCGTGGAGAACTGCATAACGTCCGGCACCATCTCCGCCAGGTCGGCGTCTGCCGGCAATGTGCGCGCCGGCGGCATCCTGGGAAATGCGCAGAACGGTACCGACAGCACTTCCATCTCGTTGACGGATTGCGATTTCAGCGGTTCGCTGGCAATCGGCATCGCAACGCATTCCACCCTATACGTGAATCCTATTACCGGACTTTATTCCACCGATACTCATACCGAGTCCGGCTGTGATAATAACGGAACAATAACTGTTGAATGATGAGGCGTCTACTGTTGTTTATATTGATTGCCTGGAGTTTGCCGGCGGCGGCCGCCGGGGAAGGGCAGTTGAAAGTCGGGAGTTTCAACCTCTGCACGGGGGTTTCCAGAAGGAACTTCGTGGAGAAGGGGAAGAAAGGCTACTTTGCAGATCCGCAGCGATACTGGTGCAACAGCGCTACTGCCGTGGCCGATATGGTAGCGGAACTGGACTGCGATGTGTTGGGCGTTCAGGAAGTGTGTGACAGCATCTGGGGCGTGAAAGGTGACAACAGCCTTCGCCCCATGGTGGCGGAAAGAGGCCTCAGGTATAACTGGATACTATACCCCAATACCAAAAAGGGAATCTCCTACGATGTGGCTATCGCTTATAAACCCGAGGTTCTGGACACCCTGGCTACGGGGATATTCTATACGGGAGGCCATCCGGATAAGCCCAAGACCCGCAAAGGAGAGCCTGAACACGTGTGCAAGCCCTGCGTCTGGGCACACTTCGTCCATAAGGCGACCGGGCGGGATTTCTATTTCATGGACACGCATACCGTCGTGCCGCAGAAATACCAGAACGACAAATGGCCCAGGAACCGGGGGAATGTGCTGAATCTTCAGGAGATTGCCCGTTGCGGCGAGGCCCTGGTCCCTGCCGATGTCCCGTCCATCCTTGTCGGGGACCTGAATATCTCCCACACGTCGAATGAGTGGTTCAACATTGCCGACGCCCGCTGGGAGGATGTTTACTCGGTAATGGCGAGAGAGGAACGCCTTGATATGGAAGACCGCGCCTGGGGGACGCAGAATATGAAGGACGAGTCGGCCTCCGGAAAATGGTATCCGGACCACATCATGACCGATGGCTTCAAGGCCATGGATTTCAGAATCGACAGGAGTAAGTTCCCCACGGCGGACGGTTCCCTGCACTATCCTTCCGACCATTATCCCATAGTGGCGACGGTGCAGTTTGCCTCTGCTCCGAATTCCGAAGGGTGGAAGGGAGTCTCCTCTCCCGACGGAAGCATCTCCATTGAGCTTAAGGATGGAAAGACCGGAGCGATGTACAGGGTTTTGTGCGACGGAAAGGAAGTGGTCCATCCTTCTAAAGTGTCCATGTCGATTTCCGACGGGACCGTGTTCGGAGCGGGGAAACCGCACAGAATAAGCAGGGAAGGAAACACCCTTGTATTCCAGTATGACGGCTGCTCCCTGGAAGCCCGCGCATTTGACGACGGCGTCGCCTGGCGCTGGACAACCGGGAAACGCAAACCGTATAATGTGACCGACGAACAGGCTGAATTCCGTTTCGGCGCGGGAACGCGGACTTGTTTTTCGTACACTCACAAAAATGTCGATCCCTTCCAGGACGACTTCCAGAATCTTTACACCCATATGCGGCTTCCCGTCTGGACTCCGGGGAAAGCCCTTCTGGATGTGGCAATGGGGCCCGATGACAAGCCTGTCCTCCCGACAGCCCATCCTAAGTCGCCGTTGGCCGTGGTTCCGGCATTGGTCGAAGGGGATGGCGTCAAGATGGTGATCGCGGAATCCGATGTAATATCATATCCGGGAATGCTCCTCAAGCCGTTCGGTTCTGCCTTCAGCGCCCGATTTGCCGGATATCCCGCCACCGAGGAGCAGGGCGGCAAGAGAAACCTGCAGATGCTGGTTACCTCGCGCGAGAACTATATAGCCGCCTGCGATGGAAAAGCGCGCTCTTTTCCGTGGAGGGTGGTTTGTATAGGCCGGGAATACAAGGACCTTGCGTGCAACGACCTCGTGACCCGCCTGGCTACGCCTTCCAAGGGAGATTATTCATGGGTTAAACCCGGAAAAGTCGCATGGGAGTGGTGGAGCAGTTTCTTCCTGGAGGGGGTTGGGTTCCAGCCGGGAGTAAATACGGAAACATACAAGGCTTACATAGATTTCGCTTCAAAGCACGGCATAGGGTACATCCTTATGGACGAAGGCTGGGCCGTGAAGTTCGCCGACGATCTGTTTAAAGTGGTTCCGGAGATTGACCTTCAGGAAATCATCCGTTACGGAAAACAGAAACAGGTAGGCGTGATTCTCTGGGCGGGCTATTCCGCCTTCGCAAAGGATATTGAAAGGATCTGCAGGCATTATTCCGCCATGGGTGTCAAGGGTTTCAAGATAGATTTTCTGGAACGCAACGACCAGCCTATACAGGAGTTTATGTTCAAAACTGCGGAAACAGCCGCCAAATACCATCTGTTGATAGACTTCCACGGCTGTCCGCCTCCCACGGGGCTTCAGAAGCGGTTCCCGAATGTCGTAAATTATGAAGGGATATTCGGTCTGGAGCAGATGCGCACACGTGCCCTTCCATTCTACGACATGGTCACCTTCGACGTTACGGCTCCTTTCATACGCTTCCTGACCGGCCCGGCCGACTATACTCCCGGCGCCTTCCTGAACGCTTCGAGGGATACTTATGCCCCGGTAAAGAAATCCCCTATGTCGCAGGGAACGCGCTGCCATCAGCTCGCCGAATATGTGGTTTTCGACGGAGCCCTTCAGATGCTTTGCGACAGCCCGTCGCGTTATGAAGCGGATCCGTTCTGTGCCGAGTTTATTTACCGCGTCCCTACCGTATGGGATCAAAAACTGGTTCTGGACGGCAAATTGGGAGAATACATAGTAACTGCGCGCCGCAGCGGCGATGTCTGGTATGTCGGAGCTCTTACCGATTGGTCTGCCAGGGATCTCACGATAGACCTTTCCGCGCTTGGCTCATCCTTCTCTGTCGAGGCCTGGGAAGACGGTCCGGATGCGGCCGTCACGGCTACCTCCTGGCAGAAAAGCATCTATGAAGGCAACGGCAGAATCAGCATTCACCTCGCTCCCGGCGGCGGCTGGGCCGGCATAGTCAGAGTTTCCGAATGAGAAGGATTCCGGCAATACTGTTGATTCTGTTATGTTCCTGCAGCGGAGGGGACGGCTACCGGATTTTCCTTCAGAAAAACGGCCCTTCGCTCGGGTATTCATCAGCCGACATCATACGCCACGGTCCTTTGTTTTTCAAGGACCTGAACCATAACGGCGGGCTCGATCCTTATGAGGACTGGCGTCTTTCTCCGGAAGAAAGGGCGGCCGACCTTGCATCGCAGCTGCCTCCAGAATACCTTTCCGGGCTCATGACGAACGGACACACAGTAAACGTTCCGGGTGTTTCCTCGATGAGCGTTTCCGGCATCACGTATAACGGCAAGAACTATGCGGAGAGCGGCGCCGAGGCATCCGACATCTGCGACCAGTTGCGCGAAGCGCTGGTGAACTTCGATACCAGGCAGGTGCTTCTGGCCCATTCCGACGGCCCGCAGACCATAGCGCGCTGGAACAATAAGGTGCAGGCGTTGTGCGAAAGCCTGCCTTTCGGAATTCCCAGCTGCAACAGCACCGATCCCAGGAATGAAATCAAGGCTACCGATGAATACAATGCAGGCAGTGGCGGCGTCTGTTCGCAATGGCCCACGCCGCTTGGTCTCGCTGCAACTTTCGATACGACTGTGGTAGAGTCCTTCGCTGCGACTGTAAGGCGCGAATATCTTGCCCTTGGTTTTCATACAGCGCTGTCTCCACAGGCCGACCTGGCAACCGATCCCCGTTGGAGGCGTGTGCCCGGCACTTTCGGCGAGAACCCGGAGATGGTGAAGGCAATGTCATCCGTCTATGTTCACGCTATGCAGCCAGGTGTGAACTGCATTATCAAGCACTGGCCCGGCGGCGGAACAGGCGAGGGAGGGCGCGACGCTCACCTTTCCATCGGCAAATATGGAGTGTTCCCAGGCGGACGGCTCAAAACGCATATGGATGCTTTCTGCCTGGATGCTTCAGGCGTTATGCCTTATTACACGGTTTCTTATGGCCAGGATCCTTCAGGGGAGAATGTGGGCAACAGCTACAGCTCCTACATCATCGATACCCTGCTGCGAAAGCAATATGGCTACAATGGCATTGTTTGCACCGATTGGGGCATAACGCCGGATTATAACGGTGATCCGCTTACGACAGCCGGCAAATGCTACGGCGTTGAAAGCCTTACAGTAGGCGAGCGCATCCTGAAAGCGTTGGAAGCTGGAGTCGATGAGTTCGGAGGTTCGGTAAAGGCCTCGCAAATAATGGAGGCCTGGCAGTTATGGCGCGCGAGGTATGGCGAGGCGTCCGCCCGTGAACGCTGGGAACGTTCTGCCCGTAAAATCCTGGAATCCATGATTCGTACCGGGCTGTTCGAAAATCCGTATGTAGACCCGGCAAATGCTGAGGACGTATTGTCCGATCCCGAAGCTGCGGCAAAGGGCGAAGAGGCCCAGCGACGCAGTATCGTGATGCTGAAAAACCACGCATTGCCTGTTCCGGAGGGCGCCAAGGTATATGTCCCGTTGCGTCAGGTTCCTGGCGTATATTCCATGACCGGGCGGCTCAAGAAGGCTCCGTATGTCGGTTATTCTGTGGATACGGCCGTGGTGTCCAGGCATTATACCATTGTTTCCGATCCGTCGGAAGCCGACTTCGCCCTGGTTGCCATCACGGAGCCGGAAGGAGGTATCGGCTATAAGGACGGGCAGTACATGCCCATTTCGCTGCAGTATTCTCCCTATACGGCTTCCCATGCGCGCGAGGTCTCGATTGCAGGAGGCGATCCTGCCGAGAATAGTCCAAATCGCAGCTATCGCAGCCGGCACATCGAGGTGGAAAACGCTACCGACCTCGCATTGGTACGGGACACAAAGGCTTCTATGGGTGAAAAACCCGTTGTGGTGCTGCTCTCCGCCACCCGTCCCGTAGTGATGGAGTTCGAACCCTGGGCAGATGCTGTCCTTGTAGCCTTCGGCGTCCGCAGCAAAGCCTTCCTGGAGATTGTCTCAGGAGAGTTTGAACCCGCCGGCCGTCTCCCGATGCAATTCCCGGCCGATATGGATACCGTGGAACAGCAGTGCGAAGACGTTTCGCAGGACATGGAGTGCTGGAAGGATGCGGACGGAAATATATATGACTTTGGCTTTGGCCTGAACTGGAAAGGAAAAATATGAAAGCTCTTGTTTCATTGATATCGTTGATATGGCCGCTTAGTGTATTTGCCCAGCCGGTAATTCCTCACCGGTCGGCCGAGGATACGTGTGGGGTGATGAGTCCGGCGTATTGGGCGCTGTGGAACGACGATGTCCAGTCGAAGATAGATGCCGACATAGATCTTTATCGGAAAGCCGATGGTGTTTTTCGTGTGGGAAGCGTCAAGAAGGGAACGACAGTCAAGGTGGAACAAGTCTCGTCGGCTTTCCAGTTCGGGGCATCCACCTTCAATTTCAATCAACTTGGCTCTTCGGAGGCGAATTCGCGTTACAAGGAGTTATTCGGCACGTTGTTCAATCGTGCGACGGTTGGCCTTTACTGGCGGGATTTCCAGTGGTTCAAGGATGATCCCATGCGCTTTTCCGGAGAACTGAGGGATAGTGAGGAATACTGGAACAACTTCAAGAAAAAGCCTTATGCCCAGCCCCACTGGCGCCGGCCGGCATCTGATCCGATAGTCGACTGGTGTGCCGCCCATGATGTAGGCGTCCATATTCATCCGCTTGCCTGGGGGAGCGGGACAAACAATCCCACATGGTTGCATCTGCTGGCCCCTCAGGGAGAGCGCGCGCTGCTGGATTCACTGGAAGACGTGAGCCTGTTCGAGAGCAAAGTGCCCCGCTCGGCACGGTACGATGCATTGTCCCTTGATTCATTGGCTATCCTGCTGCCTGGTTACGGAAAGGCTTTGAGTGAGACTTTTGACACGCATGTGCGGGAGATTATCGACAGATACAAGGACAATCCCGCCGTGGTGAGTTTCGACGTAGTCAATGAAAGCTGCAAAGACTGGCGGGCCGGCGTACAGGTTCCGGGGGCGCTTTTCACAAAAAGCCGATACATGCTGCTGCCCGGTGATTATACCCGCCGCACCTGGCGCATTGCCGATGAGATGATTCCGGGCAGGCAGATGAAATGCATCAACGATTATGTGATGGAGGATGACTATATCCGCCAGGTTCAGACACTGCTCTCCGAGGGCTGTGATGTTCAGGCCATAGGGGCCCAGATGCATTTGTACGACCCGGCTCAATGCGCTCAAATCGCAGCGGGTGAGCCTGTTCAGTCTCCGGAATATGTCTGGGACCTGATGCAACGTCTATCCGCCCCCGGTCTTCCCATTTGTATAAGTGAAATAACCATTACCGCACCTTTTGACGGTGATCGTGGAGAAATGATACAGGCCATTATCGCCCGCAATCTCTACCGTCTCTGGTTCAGCGGAGAGAAGATGTTCGCCATCACCTGGTGGAATCTGGTGGACGGTTGTGGCTTCCCTGGAGAACCCGCCACCTCAGGACTGTTCTATCGGAACATGACACCCAAGGCCGCCTATTATGCGCTTGAGGAACTCATCAATCACGAGTGGAAGACCTCCCTGGAAGTGAAGCCGGTAAAAGGTGTGGTCCGCTGGCGCGGTTTCAAGGGCGCCTATAAGATATTCTGGACCGATGCCCGCGGCAGGGAACACACGGACACGGTTGAGCTAAAATAATCTGAGATGCGATACCTGTCCCTGTCTGTCCTGCTGCTTCTGCTTCTTTCCTGTTCCGGAGGGAAGCAGTACGATATATGTATATACGGCGGCACGTCAGCGGGTGTTATAGCTGCGAGGACGGCCGCCCTGCAGGGGCACAGCGTAGTCGTTGTGGAGCCGCTGGACCACATCGGCGGCATGACAACGGGCGGGCTTGGACAGACTGATATAGGCAATAAACAGGTTGTACAGGGGCTTTCCCGGAAGTTTTACCGCGATTTGGGAACTCACTACGGGTCTCTGGAAAAATGGGTGTTCGAGCCTTCGGTGGCGTCGGAAATCTTTGAGCGCTACCTGGACCACCCGAGGATAACAGTTCTCCGTAAGACCGGCCTTTGCGGGGTGCGGAAGAAATGCGCGGTTATCCGGTCCATCGATGTGCGGGGACTGGACGGGGACTGGCGTTTTAAGGGTAGGCTCCGGCGCCTCCCGGCAAAAGAATTCATCGACGCCAGTTACGAAGGGGATCTAATGGCAGCGGCCGGAGTCAGTTGTACAGTAGGACGGGAAAGCAGCGCGCAATATGGAGAACCTTGGAACGGCAGGCATCTTTCTTCCAAGCATCAACTTCCGGACGGAATCAATCCTCAGGGGCTGGCCGGTATAGATGACGATTCCTCATTCTGGGCCGAAGGAGACGGAGATACGCTCGTTCAAGCCTACAACTTCCGTATTTGCCTTACCGACAGTCTGGAAAACAGCATCCCTTTGGAGCAGCCTCCCTCTTACGATCCCGCCCGCTATGAACTGCTGGCCCGTCTTCTTGCTGTCCAGGGAGAATCTGCCCGCTATTTCATCTGGGATCGCATGCCCTGCCGCAAGACGGACATCAAT
The DNA here is from genome assembly GCA_024691765.1 of Bacteroidales bacterium. Lineage (GTDB taxonomy): Bacteria > Bacteroidota > Bacteroidia > Bacteroidales > UBA932 > Cryptobacteroides. Next base: position 65,516 of record JAILNI010000028.1, read on the forward strand.
AACTACGGCGGTTTTTCGACCGACCTTGTCGGTGGCAGCAACGAATGGCCAGAAGCTTCTTATGAGCGTCGCAGGACTATATGGCAGGATCATTATGACTATACGCTGGGGCTCCTCTGGTTCATACAAACGGACCCGCGAGTTCCTGAAAGCATACGCGCCGAGATGTCCCGTTGGGGGCTTCCGAAGGACGAATACCCGCGCAGCGGTCATTGGAGCCCGCAGCTTTATGTGCGTGAGGGCAGGCGGATGATATCCGACTATATCGTCACTCAGGCCGACTGCGAGGGCCGCGCTTCCGTTGAGGACGGAGTAGCCCTTGCTGCCTATGCCATGGACTCACACAACTGCCGCCGGATCGTTGTAGACGGTATGGTAAAGAACGAAGGAAACGTGGAAACCAAGATTCCTGGCCCTTATCCGATACCTTACCGCAGTATTGTTCCCAAGCGTGAAGAATGCGCCAATCTTCTGGTACCTGTATGCCTTAGCTCCAGCCATATCGCATTCGGCTCTATCCGTATGGAACCGGTCTTCATGACTCTTGGGCAGGTGGCGGCCATGGCAGCGGATGAGGCGATGCGCAAAGCTTTGGCGGTACAGGATGTCCCGGCTTCGGTTATCATTCAAAAAATGGCGGAGGACCCGTATCTTGACGGTTCTGTTCCCGATATCCTGATCGATGACCTGACGGGGGATGTTTCGGCTGCTGGATGGGAGCAGATCCGCAGTAACCGCGGCTATGGCCCAAGTTGTCTTGAACTCCCACATTCCGGAAACGGCCAACCTGCCGTATTCAGGGCGGAAATCCCTGTTTCAGGACACTATTCCGTATACTCCTATACCAATCTCAAGGACAGGCTGGCTCCGATTGCGTATTACCGGTTGGAGAATGACGGAAGTCAGTATAATGTGCGCGTTGATTCCCGTACCATTCCTCTGGTGGGCCAGACCAAAGGCGACTGGGCCCCTCTCGGTGAGTACGATTTTGCCTCAGGACCTTTTACCGTCACGGTAACGGGTGACGAAGATCCGCTTCCCCTTCGTTGCGACGCCATCCTGTGTGTCCGTTCCGCCTCCCGCGATACCGTTCGGATACTGGGCGTCGGGAACAGCTGGACCAGGGACTCGATGCGCTGGCTCAGCGCGATTGCGGCCAGCGCCGGTCGTCCCGTAATCGCGGGACACGGCTACCTTGGCGGAAGTACGCTGGAAGACCAGTGGCACGGGATAACGGATACGGCTTACTGCTATATTCATAACGGAGAGCCGCAGAAGGTACATTCAACATATCAATACTGGAAATACGCAGCCACGAAAGACCCGGTAAAAATACCTTCTGAGGGATATGGAAACGGACTGGCCGGTATCGGCGTAACGCTGGAAAGAGTCGTTCGGGACGAGCCCTGGGACTGGATCGTCTTTCAGCCGGAGGCTACGCTCGGAGGTGATTATACTCGCCATCTGGGGCAGGGGACGGACGGCTACAGCCTGGGGGCGATGATAGGCGCGGTCAAAGGGATGATGTCGCCGGATGCGGCGGCAAAGGTTCGCGTCGCGCTTATGGTGCCGTTCTCATATCCCGAGGGGAATACCGATTACCGGGAGAAGTTTCTTGCGGTGTACAACAAGGGTAAAACGCCCCGGGACCAGGCGGAATGGGACCGGCTGTACCGGAAGCAGTACAAATTGATTCAGCAGGCGGCTCCCGTGCTCTGCAAGGCCCTTTCGCTGAATGGCTGTATCAATGTAGGCGCTGCAATCGAAGCGGCCCGGAAGGACCCTGACCTTTCCCGCTGCGGATATCTTCTCCAGCGTCGGCAGGATAATACCCATCTCGCCGACGGCGTTCCCAAGTACATTGCCTCGCTCTGCTACGCATACTTTTTGCTGGGCATACAACCGGAAGAGGTCTCTTTCTATGTAGATGATGAATCTCTGGCGGCAAAGGCCAGAACCCTTGTATACGATATTCTGAAATGAAAAGATTAGCCTTATTATTCGCCCTGCTTGTCTCCTGCCTGGCTTCTGCCCAGGTCGGCCCTTCTGTAACGTACGACAAGTTTCTTCAGGCCGCTCCGCCCCTCAAGCAGGTGGGGATGCTGAAGGTCGACCCTTCGCTGAGGGTGGACCGTTGGTCCATCGGCTGCGAATGTCTGGACCGTGATATGGCCGATTTTGCCCAGTATGGCGCCTATGTCGGAGAACTTGGAGTCGGACATGCCCGTATTCAGAGCGGATGGGCAAAGACTGAGAAGGTGAAGGGCCAGTACGACTTTGCCTGGCTGGACGCCATAGTAGATGGCTTGCTGGCTCAGAACGTGCAACCCTGGATGTGCCTGTGCTACGGGAATCGTCTCTATGGCAGCGGTACTACTCTGGGTAACGCCATACCCTCCGGTTCCGCAACCATGAAGGCTTGGGAGAAGTATGTGTCCGCCACCGTGGAACACTTCAAGGGGCGGGTTCAGTGCTATGAAATATGGAATGAGCCGAATATATCGGAGAACAAGGGACATCCGGAGAGATATGTGAAGCTGTTGAGAGTCACCTGTCCCGTAATCCGCAAGGCGGATCCTTCGGCCCGTATCGCAGCGTTCGCGCTGGCTTCGCTGGACTATGAGTTCCTTGACGAAGGTCTCAAAGCCCTGAAACCGGGAATGTTCGATATAGTCACCCTTCACAAATATTTTGAGAACCCTGACGAAGGTGATTACGACTTCCAACTGCTTGCCAACAGAATCCATGCTTTCGACCCTTCCGTGAAGGTAGTGATGGGAGAAGGAGGCTGCCCGTCGGAGCTGGGCTGGGACCACGCCCTCAAATATCAGGAATGGACGGAATACAGCCAGGCCAAGGTTGACCTTCGCCGTATGGCCTGCGATTTTGCGCAGGGGCGCCCCTCGTCCATCTTTACTATGGTGGATCTGGTATATCCGGACTTCCAGCAGTCCTTCGGCCTTCTGTGCACGAGCCTGAAGGGCAGGGTTATCTATAAGAAACCGTCCTTTTATGCAGTGCGCAATATGGTCCATCTGCTGCCGGATGAGGTGACGCCATGTCCCGTTTCCGCTTCTGATTCTACAGGCCGGTCCGTGAAGTATACCGGTCTTTCCAAGGACAGCAAGCGCTTGGGCGCCTTAATATACTTTGCGGACGACGCTCCGTCTTCATCGCTTGAATGGACAAGGGTTAAGGTTTCGTTGAAGGGACTGATACTGGAAGAGCCGGTTCTGGTAGAACCTGTTACCGGCCGCGTATTTGCCCTGGACCGTTACCACTATTCGCCAAACAATCCCGACAGGACCTACACCGTGTATATATGGGACAGTCCGGTATTCCTGATGGAACGCAGCGCCGTTCCAATGCGTGGCAGTACGGTTGATGCCGTAGGGGAATCGTTCTATAATGAATTCTGAAATCATGAAAACTCGATACATCGCATTCTTGCTGAACGCCCTCCTTGTGGCGGCTTGCGGACAACCGGTCCCTCCTGCCGTGCTGTTTGGCGGAGAAATGCATAATTCAAACGCCTCCACCCCTGAATCCATAGATGCGTCTATGGATCTGGCGCTTGCGCTTGGATACAACTGCGTGCTTGCCCCGGTAAGCTGGGCCCAGACCGAAGTGGAACCCGGGGTTTTCGATTTTTCTTTGGTGGATTATCTGGTGAAGGAGGCTGACAGGCGGAACATATATCTTGGCCTGCTGTGGTTCGGCACCTGGAAAAACGGCGAATCTTCCTATCCGCCGCGGTGGGTTCGTCAGCAGAGCTGTTATGCCCTTGCCCCGGACGGAACGCCGGCAAAGGCCATTTCGCCTTTCTGCGAAACTGCATTGGCTGCCGATAAGGCTGCTTTCTCTGCGCTTATGGCGCATCTACGTGCAAAGGACAGAAATGGCAGGGTTCTATGCGTTCAGGTAGAGAATGAGTGCGGTGCCTTTATCGAGAGGGACTGCTCTCCGGCTGCATTGAAGGCCTGGGAGGAAGAAGGTTGGGCGTGCAGTGAAGATCCGCTGGCCCCTCAACTCTTTATGGCAAAGGCCTTTGCCCGATTTGTGGATGCGGTGGCTGCAGCTGGCAAGGCTCAGTATGATATCCCGGTGTTTGCCAATGCCTGGCTCGCTCCGGCGGACAAGCCTTACGGCAAATATCCGAACGGCGGTCCGAGAATCGCCGCCCTGGATGTATGGAAAGAGAACGCCCCTAATCTGGACTGGTTGTCCCCGGATATCTACGACAGGGGATTCGCCTCCATCTGCTCGGCTTATGGTGAAGGTCAGACCCTCTTTATCCCGGAGACATCACGTCAGGCCGGCCGTTACTATTATGCATTCGGCGAAGCGGGGGCGAAAGGAGTGTTCTGCTTTGGATATGAAGAATCGTACGACGACCCATATTACGTGCAGGAGTGCAGGGTTTTCTCGGAACTGCTGCCATATCTCGGACGTGAATATCCCACTAGAGGGTTCTTCCGTGAGCCCAAAGTTGACGATCCGGATGCCGAATTCAACCTGGTCCTGGGGAGACGCAGTTTCGTTGTCCATTGCATAGCAGGGGAGAAGAACGCGCACGGCATCATTATCCGGACAGGAGAAGATGAATATATAGTCGCAGGGGTCGGAGCCTGGATCAGTTTTGGGGATGACTCCTGCCTTGCCGGAGTGGAGGAACTGCGGGATGGTAAAGTCTGGCAGGTTCTTAATGGCGATGAAACCGGCCATCACAACATGCTGTATCTTCGCGGTCGCCTGTATCAGGATGATTACGCGGCCCCTGACGGAACCCGCATCCCGGCTCCGTATTATGGACTCAGTTATCAGCGGCGTTTCAAGCCGGCGGCGCATGAACGTTTCAAAGTATCAGGTATCTATCGCATAAAACTCTATTGATCCATGAGACGCTTGTTTATAATCTGTATTTTGTTGTCAGTAGTATTCGACGCTTCGGCTCAGGACTACACCGACGCTCTCAGCCTTACGATTGTAGGAAAGTTCGCGGAAACCAGGCACCCGTGGGACAGGCTTGATCCCCAGGAAGGGATGACTACAGGGGAAAAAGGCCAGGCACGCCAGAGCGCAGGCCTTGCCGTAGCTTTCAGGACCAACTCGAAAAGCATAGGCGTAAGAGTGATATGGCGAAAGAAAGCATCCGACGGCGGAAATCAGGGAGCCATAGCAGCAAGGGGCTTTGACCTTTATATCAAAAAGGATGGAACCTGGCTGTGGGCCGGAAACGGCTATCCCAAAAACACTCCGGATACTCCCCTGGAAATCGAGATTATCAAAGACTGCGGAAATGGAGAAAAACAGTGCCTTTTGTATCTTCCTCTCTTCTCGGAGATAGAAAACCTGGACGTCGTTACTGCTGAAGGCAGCTGGATAGAAGCGGCGCCTCAGCCATTCAAGGGGCGTATCGCAGTGTGGGGCTCGTCGTACACCCAGGGCTCCGGAGCCGGCCGTTGCGCAATGACCTGGGAAGCCCAACTCTCGCGTGCGACAGGATATAATTTTATCAATCTTGGTTTCAGCGGCAACTGCAAGTTGCAGCAGTACTTCGCGGACGCGCTGCTCGACGCCACGGCTGCGGATGCCTTTGTTTTCGATGCTTTCTCCAATCCGACTCCCACTGAGGTTGAGGAAAGGCTGGAACCGTTCATTAAACGCTTTGTCCGCGAGAGGCCGGGAGTACCTCTCATTTTCCTGCAGACCATATATCGCGAAAAGCGGAATTTCAACCACGCTTATGATTCCCGCGAGAGCGCAAAGCGCGCCAAGGCGGATGAACTGATGCGGCAGATGGCGACCAGGTATCCCGGCGTGTATTGGGTTACTTCCACCAATGCCACTTCCGAGACCCACGAAGCCACGTCGGATGGCTCACATCCCGACTCTTATGGCTATACCTTATGGATGGAATCCGTAAAAGAACCCATACTGGAAATACTGAACAAGTACGGTTTATGAAAAAGATAAAACTGTCCCTTTTCGTCAAAGTCCTTATCGCCATAGCTCTGGGCGCATCGCTGGGGCTCCTGTTCAAAAGAGCTTTCGCTGCACAGGAGGACGGCTTCGTATACGGCCTGTGTATGGTTCTGGTAAGGCTTTTCAAAACCTTCAACGTGCTTTTTGCCCAGTTGCTTCGCTTTATTGTGCCGCTGCTGGTGCTTGGGCTGGTTACTCCTGCTATCTACGGCCTTGGTAAAGGTGCCGGCAAGATGCTGCTTGTGGTAGTTGTAGTAGCTTACATCTCCACCGTCCTTGCCGGATTGTTCGCATACGGTGCATCATCGGCCTTCTTCCCACACATTCTGGGGGCGGGAGACCTTTCCTCCGAAGCTGCCGGCGCGGTTAGTTTCAAACCGTACATCGATCTTCAGATCAAACCCCTGTGCGATATCCTCACTGCCCTCTGCCTTTCCTTTATGGTGGGAATATGCTGCATTTACATCAAGGGCGACGCATTGCGCCGCTGGTTCGATGAATTCGGCGAGGTTGTCAAAATGACCATAGAGAAGGCTATAATACCTTTGATGCCTTTCTATATCTTTACGATGATGTGCGAAATGAGCGCGGCCGGTAAGTTCTCTGTGGTTATGGGGTCGGGAGTCAAAGTGATTGCGACGGGAGTTGTCCTAAGCTTATTGTTCCTTATAATACAGTATGTCGTAGCGGGAGCTGTGGCAGGAAAGAACCCGTTCAGATGTCTCTGGAATATGTTCCCCGCATATCTCACAGGATTCTCCATCTGTTCGTCTTCAGCCGTAATTCCGGTTACCCAGAAATGTACCCTCAAGAACGGAGTGTCCGAAGAAGTGGCCAATTTCGTGATTCCCTTGTGCTCCAATGTCCACATGTGCGGTTCGGTGATCAAACTGGCTACCACCGCAGTGGCTGTCGCGTATATGAGCGGCGCGCCAATCACCCTGCCGTTGTTCCTTAATTTCGTGCTGATGCTCGGCGTTGCGACAGTTGCATCGCCGGGAGTGATGAGCGGAGTTCTGATGGCTTCGGTCGGATTCCTGGAGTCCATTCTGGGTTTTTCCCCGGAAATGACCGCGCTTCTCATGGCTATCTATCTTGCCCTCGACGGCTACGGCCCCGCCTGCAATGTTACCGGAGACGGAGCGATAGCTCTTGGAGTGGACAGGTTCTTCAAAAAGAACAGTTAGATGAAAAAGGCTGCAATCGTTTTTCTTGCTGCCCTGGCTCTTTCCTCCTGCCGGCGCAATGTCATCAGCTATCAGGAAGCTGAAGGTTACAGACTGGTTTGCCAGACCAAAGGATTAACTCTGGGATATACTACGGCCCCTATTCTGGAAATTGACGGTTACGCCTTCAAAGACCTGAACCGCAACGGGGAACTGGATGTGTATGAAGACTGGAGAAAGAAACCGGCGGTCAGGACGGCGGATCTTGCGTCCCGTCTCACGCTGGAGGAGATTTGCGGCCTTATGCTGTATTCCAGCGCCGTGGATGCGGATTCGGCCGGATTGGGACAGAAGGAGAAGTCGCTACTTGAGAAGGACCATATACGTCATATGCTTGTCCGCAATGTGGTGTCACCTGCAGTTGGCGCAGCCTGGTCCAACGCAGTCCAGGCCTATTGCGAGGCAGACCGCCTGGGTATACCGTCCAACAACAGTTCGGATCCGCGTCACTACACCAACGGAACAGCCGGAGTGAATAGTTACAAACCTGAACCCGACGGCGAGTTCGATCCTTCAGGGGCTAGCGACATCTCCAAATGGCCGCGGGAAATCGGCCTTGCCGCCACATTTGATTTGGATGTGATACGGGCGCATGGAGAAATAGCTTCTGCCGAATACCGCGCCCTGGGTATCACTACTGCACTTTCTCCCCAGGCAGATATGGCTTCCGATCCCCGTTGGAGGCGCTTCTACAGCACTTTCGGTGAAGACCCATATCTATGCAGGGATATGACAAAGGTGTATTGCGACGCTTTTCAGACAACTCCGGGCAGCAGGGACGGATGGGGCCCGCAAAGCGTGAACTGCATGGTCAAACACTGGCCCGGAGGAGGTACCGGGGAAGGCGGCAGGGACGCTCATTTCGGGATAGGCAAGTATGCCGTTTATCCGGGGGACAACTTTTGGCAGAATCTTATTCCGTTTACCGAAGGCGCGTTCTCCCTTTCCGGTAAGACAAAGATGGCGTCGGCTGTAATGCCATATTATACAATCTCATACGGACAGGATCCGTCTGGAAGCAACGTGGCGAACGGTTTTTCCAAGTATATAATAGAAGATCTTCTGCGTGGCAGGTATAAATATGAAGGTGTCGTATGCACGGACTGGGGCATAGTGAACGATTATGTGCTGCCATGGAAGCATAAAGGCAAGCCCTGGGGCGTTGAAACGCTCTCTGAAGCGGAACGCCGCCTGCTCTGCTTCGAGGCCGGTGTCGATCAGCTGGGCGGGGCCAAAGACAATGGAAAGAGCATGGCGGCATATGCGCTCTGGGCGGAAAAATATGGGGAAGCCAGCGCCAGGGAACGCTTTGAACTCAGCGCCCGCCGTATCCTTGTAAACATATTCAATGTGGGACTCTTCGAGAATCCTTACGTGTCTCCTTCCGAAGCTGCCGCGAAAGTCGGTTGCAAAGAGTATGTGGCTGCTGGATATGACGCGCAGTTAAAGAGCATTGTTATGCTCAAGAATGCAGGCGGGGTGCTGCCCGTGATGTCAGGCGCTGTACCCAGGCCCAAAGTCTATGAGCCGCTCAGGCACGTTCCGGCAGGAATGACACATTGGCGCAAGCCTACGCCCGAGTATGATGAATATCCGGTTTCGAAGGAACTTCTGGGGCGATGTTACGATGTGGTGGAAAAGCCGGAGGAAGCCGACTTTGCCATAGTGTATATCAAAACTCCTGTTGGGCACTGGGGCTTTATGGATCCGTCGGCGGAATATCCGGAAGGGCATTACAATCCCATCAGTCTTCAGTGGGGTCCTTATACGGCCCTAACTGCGAGGGAGAGTAGTATTGCAGGCGGAGATCCGCACGAGACGGGTATAAACCGCAGCTATCGTGGCTACACCGAAAACTCTTCAAATTATACAGATGCGCTTCTGGTGCAGAGCACAAAGGCGGCAATGGGTTCCAAACCCGTGGTGGTGCTGGTAGAAGTAGAGCGGCCATTTATTCCTGTGGAGATCGAGCCCTGGGCCGATGCGCTTCTCGTTTTCTGCGGCGTTTCCAACAATGCGCTTCTGGATGTCGTGAGCGGCCGTTTCGAGCCGTACGGTCTTCTCCCATACCAGCTTCCTGCGAATATGGAAACCGTCGAGGTTCAGTGTGAAGACGTTCCGAGAGATATGGAATGCTACCGCGACAGCGAAGGTAATACGTATGACTTTGCCTTCGGCCTTAACTGGAGCGGAGTCATAGACGATGCGCGAGTCGCGAAATACCGGTAGCCGAAAAAATAAAGAGCCCAGCGTTTGCTGAGCTCTTTTTTGTCGGGATGACTCGACTCGAACGAGCGACCCCTACGTCCCGAACGTAGTGCGCTACCAACTGCGCTACATCCCGAAAAGAAACGCAGGACTACCGCCCCGCGTCCTTTAACTTACGACAGCTTGTTGATGTAAAGCTGGATACCGCTCTTGAGGTTGGAGGCCTTGTTCTTGTGGATGACTCCGATCTTTGCGAGCTTGTCGATCATAGCATAGACCTTGGGGGCGTTAGCCTCGGCGGCCTTCTTGTCTGTGGTGGTGCGAATGTCCCGTATAGCGTTGCGGGTGGTCTTCGCATAGTAGCGGTTGTGCAGACGGCGCCTTTCACTCTGGCGCACTGCCTTTTCTGCTGATGCTGTGTTTGCCATTATTGTTACTTTTTTATTATTTTTTCGTAGTGGGTAGGAGAATCGAACTCCTATTGCAGGAATGAAAATCCTGAGTACTGACCGTTATACGAACCCACCTTTTCCTAAAAGGGATGCAAAGGTATAAATAATTTCCGAAACCGCAATTATTTTTTTACAGATTCCTCCTCGGTCCACTCCCAGGAATACAGGAGCGACTCCACCTGGCGCAGGTACTGGCGCTTGTCGTACTTGGGGGCGTAGAGGAAGGCCTCGGCCACTATGATGCGGGAACCGTCGCGGCTGTAAAACGAGTGCGACACGAAGGGCCCTGCCATGAAGTCGTTCTTCACCTCCCACCAGCCGCGCACCTGGGCGAAGTCGCGTCCGCGGTACTTCAGGTATTCGATGCCCGGGGCGGGATACTCGCCGGTGGTCATCCAGGTGTTCTCGAACATGCCGGGAACGTTGGCCTGCATGATGGCGTTGCGGTGGGCGATGATCTTTTTCAGGGTGAAGGGATCGGCCTCGGCGGGGTAGCTGTAGATGAGCACGGCCTGGTTGGTGTACTGCTTCTCGTCGGCTATCCAAACGAAGTCGGAGGTCTTTTTCTTGAGCACGTAGCCGGTGGGGAAGTGGGGCGATCCGCCGAAAACCTCGCGCACCTGCGGGGCCAGCGAACGGTTCTCGTAGTGCAGGGTGTTGCTGATTATGCGGTCGCGCTCGGCCTGCTCCAGGTAAGTTGCGATGAGGTCGCCCTCCGACCACACCATGGCCACGGCGTCCTCAGCGGTGTGAGCCGCCACCGACACCAGGCACTGGGGGGCAGCCCAGCGGTCCTTAAGGTACTTGACTCCGGTTTCCACGGCCTGCGGGTCTATGTCGAACCACACTATGTTGCGGTGCACCTTGAACATGTTGGACATGTCGCCCGGGGCGATGTTCACCAGCTTGAAGAGGGGCTCGCGCACCGGCAGCCAGGGGCAGTCGGCGGCAAGCAGTTCGCGCGTCGCGACGCCAAGCTGACCCTCCCAGTCGGCCTTCTTCATCACGACCAGCACTTCGCCGGCCTTGCCGCTTATGTTGGGAAGGAGCACTGCGCGGCGGTTACCGCATGAGACGAGCGAAAGCGCCGCAAACAGGAAAACGAGAATCTTTTTCATAAAACTCAATGTATCAGGCGGCCTATGTCGTTGCCGAACGCGAGTATCATGAGGGCGAGCAGCAGTATCATTCCTATCCACTGCGCCACCATCATGAACTTGTCAGATGGCTTGCGGCCGGTTATTATTTCAAACAGGGTGAAGAGTATGTGTCCGCCGTCCAGGGCGGGGATGGGCAGGAGGTTCATGACTCCCAGCATCACGCTCAGGAGGCCCAGAAGATAGAGGAAGCGGTACCAGTCCCACACTGCGGGGAAGATCTGCCCAATGGCTATGAAACTGCCCACGCTCTTGTAGGCTCCGGAACTCGGAGTGGCGAGAAGGCGCAGGTCCTGCAGGTAGCCGTGTATAGTCTCCCAGGTGAGCTTCACTCCGGCGGGGAAGGCCTGCCAGAAGCTGTATTTCACCGTCACCGCCTTCGGCGTCTGCATGAATACTCCTATGCGTCCGGCGCTGTCCACCTGAACCGGAACGGCCAGGGTATCGGCTCCGCGAAGCACGGTTGCATCCACCGTGCGCCCCGACAATCCCGCAAGCACCGGCCTCGCGTCCTGCAAAAACTCTATGGGCGTGCCGTCGAAGGCCAGCACCCTGTCGCCGGGAGCCAGGGCCCGGTTCGGGCTGCCGGAAGCTATCGAATCCACCACGAATGGCACTGCCAGGTCGAACATGAATTCGGAGCCCAGCATCCTGTCGGTAAGCGCGTGGTCGATGTAGAGGGAAAGCGTGTCGCCGCCGCGAAGCACCGTGGCCTGACGTACGCCGCGCCTCACCAGGTCGGCCTGAAGCATGCCGAAGTTCTCCTCTTCGTAGCCGTCGAGCGAAAGTATCTCGTCGCCGGGGCGGAAACCCATCTCCACTGCCAGCGGACCCGGGTAGATCTTGGCCCCGCGGTTGGGGATGTAGCTGTCGCCCCAGATGCCCGCGATCAGGATGAAGGCGAGTATGGCGAAGATGAAGTTGTTGAGCACGCCTCCCGCCATCACGAGCAGCCTCTGCCAGGGGCCGTGGCTCCGGAACTCCCAGGGCCGGGGAGGGCCTGCGAGCTGCCCCAGGTCCATGCTCTCGTCCACCATTCCGGCAATCTTGCAGTAGCCTCCGAGCGGAAGCCAGCCTATGCCGTATTCGGTCTCCCATTCCAGTGCCTTCGGACAGAGCCTGATGAACCATTTCGAACGCTTCGTGCTGAAAAGGAAGGTGCCTCCCGCGTCGAAGAACAGGAAGAACTTGTCCACGCGGATGCGGAACAGTTTCGCGAACAGGTAATGCCCCAGTTCGTGGAAAAGGATGAGTATGGAAAGCGCAAGTACTACTTGCAGGGCCTTTATCAATGCTATCATTTACAGGAGTTCTCTTGCCTTGGCGGCGGCTTCGCCGTTGGTGGCGAAGATGTCGTCGAGCGAGGGTTCCGCTGCAAAATTCAAGCCATGCAGGCTCTGCTCCGCAAGACGCGGAATGTCGTAAAATCCTATCTGCCCCTTCAGGTAGGCCGCAACCGCAACTTCGTTGGCTGCGTTGAGGGCGCAGGGGGCGTTTCCTCCGCGGCGCAGGGCCTCGTAAGCCAGGCCGAGGCAGGGGAATTTCTCCATGTCGGGCTTCTCGAAATGAAGCGACCCTATGCTTCCGAGGTCGAGCTTGCGGTTGCCCACTGTGATGCGCCCAGGGAAGGCCAGGGCGTAGGATATGGGCTGGCGCATGTCGGGGCAGCCGAGCTGGGCGAGCACCGCGCCGTCCTCGAATTCTATCATCGAATGCACTATGCTCTCGGGATGGACCAGCACCTCGATGTCGTCGGGGGCCATGTCGAAGAGCCAGCGCGCCTCCATCACCTCGAAACCCTTGTTCATCATGGTGGCCGAGTCGATGGTCACCTTGGCTCCCATGTCCCAGTTGGGATGTTTCAGGGCCTGGGCGGCCGTGGCGGAGGCTATCTGGGAGCGGCTCCAGGTGCGGAAGGGGCCGCCGGACGCCGTGAGATGAATCTTCACCACGGGGTTGTCGCCAGCGGCCATGAGGCACTGGAAGATGGCGGAATGCTCCGAGTCCACAGGGAGTATCACCGAGTGGCTTTTCCGCATCGCAGCCGTCATTATCTGCCCTGCGGCCACAAGCGTTTCCTTGTTGGCGAGAGCCACTATCTTGCCTGCCTCAAGGGCGGCAAGAGTCGGGCGCAGGCCGGCGAATCCGACCATGGCGCCTACCACTATGTCCACGTTGTCTCCGGCCACCAGCGAGCAGAGGCTGTCTTCGCCGGTGAAGACCTTGATGCCTTTGGGCTGGAGTTCGGCTGCCAGCGCTTCGTATTTGCCGGGATCGCATATTACCGCGGAGTCGGCGTCGAACTCGACCGCCTGGCTTGCCAGAAGCGAAGAATTGCTGCCGGCCGAGAGCATAACCACCTCGAACATGTCGGGGTGCTGCCTTATGACGTCGAGGGTCTGTGTGCCTATCGAACCGGTGGAACCGAGTATGGCTATGCGTCTGCGCTTTTCCATCAGAACTTGCAGTACTTTGCGGGGTCTTCCGGCTCGCCTTCGTGCCAGATCTCGAAATGCAGCCCGCTCGCGCCCACCACGGCCAGGGGCTTTCCGGCCGCCACCTTGTCGCCCTCCTTCACCAGGAGATGCTGGCCGTGCCTGTAGCACGAAATGATGTTGGCCTGATGCTGGATTATCACGGAGTAAGCGGCCTCGTCGGTCCAGCCGGCGGAGATCACCGTTCCGTCGAGCACCGCGCAGACCACTGAGCCTGCGGGAGCCGAGATATCGATGCCCGGATGCACCAGGATGTCGAATCCGCGTGAAACCGCACCCTTTATCGGAGTGAAGAAATGCAGCCCCTCGATGGGGAGGTTGCGCTTCACGCCCGCCACCCCGAAACGGTCGGCCGCGGCCACCGTGGCGCGGAGCACCGAATCCCTGCGCGCCAGCTCTTCCGACGATACCTTTTCCATGTAGCGGGAGGGATTGCCGGCTATTATGCTGTCGGCCTCCGAAAGGCCCTCCTCGCCTGCGAGTATGCGCGAGAGGTTCTCGGCATAGAGGGTCCAGCGGAACATCTGGTTCTCGAGTGAGTCTATCTTGAGGGCGTTGGCTATCGCGTCTCTCTTGAAATGGGCGTCGGGATAGCCGGGAATGGCGTTCTTGAGCGGGGTGAGGGCCACTATGGCATAGAAGATTCCGAACAGAACCACGAGCGCTGTGATGCCGGCCACAACCCCTCCGAGCCTGGAAAAATGCCAGACGCGGATCTTCTTGTGGGAGGCGTCGTCGCTCAGCGTGAGCCTGAAAAGCGTCGGATTCTTGATTGCCATATTTTTTGTTATCTTTGTAGAATAATGGACAGGACCGTCGGAATAGATTATGGCAGAGCCCGTGTCGGTGTTGCGGTGAGCGACCCGCTCGCGGTGTTTGCCTCTCCATTGGAGACGGTGCCGGGTACAAAGATAATAGAATATCTGCAAAATTACGCCGCCGCCGAGCATGTTATTTGCTTTGTCGTGGGTTATCCGGTAAACCTTGACGGACGTCCTGCCGAGGCCCAGGCCGACGTGGACGTCTTCCTCAAAAGGCTTGCGAAGGCCTTTCCCGGAGTGGAGATCGTCAAAGAGGACGAACGCTTCACCTCGGTGCTCGCGCACAGGGCGATGATAGACGGAGGTATGAAGAAGAGCGAGCGCCGCAAAAAGGAGTCGGTGGACCGCATCAGCGCGGCCATAATTCTGCAGGGCTATCTGGACAGGAAGAACAAATGATAAAACCCATCTATCTCTACGGCTCCGAAGTGCTCCGCAAAAAGGCGGCGCCTGCGGACCTTTCGAAAAAGGAAGAACTCACCCGGCTGGTGGCCGACCTCTGGGAGACCCTCGCGGCCTCCGAAGGCTGCGGCCTTGCTGCGCCCCAGATAGGGGAGAGCGTCCGCGCGCTCGTGGTCGACGGCGACGTTATGACGGACATCTACCCCTACCTCAAGGGCTTCAAACGCACCATCATCAACCCCACAGTGCTGGAGGCGAGCGACGAGAAGGTTACCTACAACGAGGGGTGCCTCAGCGTGCCCGGCATCTACTGCGACGTGGTGCGTCCGAAAAGCATAAAGCTGGAGTATTACAACGAGAAACTCGAAAAGGTGACGGAAGACTTCGACAACTTCGCCGCCCGCATGATAGAGCACGAGCTGAGCCATCTCGAAGGCGAGCTCTTCACCGACCTCGTGGCCCCCATACGCCGCAAGCTGGTGGCCAAGAAACTCGTCGGCATAGCCGCCGGCAGGACCCATACCCGCTATAAATCGAAACTTGTAAGATAAGTATGAAAAAAGCCCTTGTCCTTCTGTTTATGTTCGCCTCCCTGCAGCTGTGGGGATGGGAACGCGAGCCCATATGGCCAAAGAAAAAGATGCCCGACGCCCAGCCTGGCCTGATAGCAGCCATGACGAGCGAGGCCGACGCTGCCGGTTTCAAGGCCGACAAGCACCGCATTCCCTACCTGGAATGGTTCGAGGCGCCTGCGGCTGAGGTAGACAACGACGTTTGCATGATACTTATCTCCGGCGGAGGCTACGACTGTACCTGCGACATGAGGCTCATCGACCTCTGGCACAGGGAACTCACCGCGCTCGGATTCCAGTGCGTGAACTTCGTGTACCGCACCCCGCGCCCCGAAGGCCTGCCGATTTACCAGATCGCATGGGAAGACGGCCAGAGGGCGGTGCGCATGGTTCGCAGCGAGGCAGCCAAACGCGGCTTCGACCCCGAGAAGATAGGGGTTATATCCATGTCGGCGGGCTCGCACCTGGGGCTTCTTCTGGCAGCCAATTCCCAGACGCCTGCATACCAGCCGATTGACAAGCTGGACCAGATGCCCTGCCACATCAACTGGGGCATACTCAACGCTCCTGCATACGTGACCACCGACTCCGAGGCTGGCACCAAGGCCACCCGCGACGGTTACGGCACCGACGTCACCCTCAGCAGCGCCTTCCTCTTCGACGAGAAGACCTGCCCGCTGAGCCTGCACCACGGCGGCCTCGACCCCTATTCGCCCAACGGCAGCACGCTCGTCTACAAGAAGCTGCGCAAGATGGGCATACCGGCGGAACTGCATCTGTATCCCAACAAGAAACACGGGGCATACGGCCTGGAGCGTGGTGTGGAATTCATGCGCCAGATGGGTTTCCTCGGGGAGCTTGAGCCCGAGGTTAAACTAAAGGACCGTTTCACTTCCGACGCCGACCGCGCCGTTTATGCCAAGGAAGACCTCTGGCCGGAAGGGAAGATGCCCTGCGCGCAGGAGCATCAGTGCAAGCCCTACATCGAATGGCATATCCCTGCGGAACTGAAGACCGACGCAATACAGATAATCTACTCCGGCGGCGGCTACTACAATAACAATCCCGACGGAATGGAAGTGGCCCCGGCGAGGCGCTACCTGAACGCGAAGGGCATGGCGGTGGTGACGCTCAAATACCGCACCCCGCGTCCGGAAGGCCTTGCCAAGCACACTACGGCGTGGCAGGACCTGCAGCGCGCCATACGCGTTGTGCGCAGCGAAGCGGCTTCCCGAGGCCTCAATCCCGACAAGATTGGCATCATGGGCTCGTCGGCCGGAGGCCACCTCACACTTATGGGAGTCACTTCCTCGCGCCACAGTGCTTACAGGAAGGTGGACGACATAGACAAGCTGCCCTGCAACGTTCAGTGGGGCATAGCCATATATCCCGCCTACGTGCTCAGCGACGGGTTCGACCAGCACAACACCACCAAGGGCAACGACGACGACCTTTACATGGCGCCGGAGTTCTCCTTCGACCTCGACACTGCCCCGCTGCTGATGATACACGGCGATGCCGACAAATGGTCGGTCATGGGGTCCGTGCGCGTGTGGGAGAGGATGAGGGCCATGGGGATCCAGTGCGAGCTTCACACCCTCGCGCTGCGTCAGCACTGCTTCCAGCGCTACGCTTCCCCCGGCACCGGCAGCTACACCTGGCTGGACAGGATAGGCGAGTATCTTGAAAAGACAATAGGACTAAAACAATAACACAATGGGAGCATTTCACGCATACGACATCCGCGGAATCTACGGAGTCGATTTCGACAAGACCACAGCTTACAAGGTAGGATACTTCCTGCCGCAACTGCTTAATGCCGGCAAGGTGCTGGTCGGCCGCGACTGCCGCCTCTCCGGACAGGAGATACACGACGCGCTCATCCAGGGCATCACCGATGCCGGAGCCGACGTTGACGACATCGGTTACAGCAGCACCCCTCTGGTTTACTTCGGCACCGCCAACTACGGTTACAAGGCATCCGTACAGATTACGGCCAGCCACAACCCCCGCGAGTACAACGGCATGAAGGTAAGCCGCGAGAACGCCCTTCCCGTGGGCCTCGACACCGGTCTGGGGCAGATCAAGGCCTGGATAGACGAAGGCCGCCCCACTCCTAAGGCAGCAAAACCCGGAGTGGTGAAGGAAATCGACATCAAGCCCGATTACATCGCATTCCTGCGCAAGTACAAGGGAGATTATTCCAACCTCAGGATAGCCTTTGACCTCTCGAACGGCATGAGCACCCTCTTCGCAAAGGAGATCTACAAGGGCGAGAACGCAGAGTTCCTCTTCGACGAGATGGACGGCAGCTTCCCGAACCACGAGCCCAACCCGCTGGTACCCAAGAACGTCGAGCCGCTCCGCGAACTGGTGGCGAAGACGAAGGCCGACGTGGGCGTCATCTACGACGGCGACGCCGACCGCGTGATGTGCGTGGACGACCGTGCCCGCTTCGTGGCTCCCGACCTGGTGATAGCCATGATGGCCCGCTACTTCTGCGACGAGCGCGGCGAGAAGAACCCCCGCGTGCTTCAGGAGATACGCTCCAGCAAGGCCGTGGCCGAGTATCTGGTAAAGAACTATGGCGCCGACGTGCACACCTGGCGTGTGGGCCGCGCCTTCGCAGCTCCCAAGCTCCGCGAAATCGACGGACTCTGGGGAGGCGAGCTCGCCGGTCACTACTACTTCAAGGACTTCTTCTATTCCGACAGCGGAATGCTGGCCAGCATTATCGTGCTCCGCATAGTCTCCGCCCTCAAGAAGCAGGGGATCAGGCTTTCCGAGGAGATCGACCGCCTCACCGGCTACGAGAACTCCGGGGAGATCAACTTCCGCGTTGAGGACAAGGCCGGCGCGATGGAGGCCGTTAAGGCTCACTTCGAGGCCGCCGAGAAGCCCGAAAAGGTGATGGATTTCGACGGCTACCGCCTCGAGTTCCCGCAGTGGTGGTTCAACATCCGCCCGTCCAACACCGAGCCTTATCTGCGCTTCATCTGCGAAGCCACCACCAGGGAGCTCCTTCAGAGCAAGATAGATGAGGCCACTAAGGTCATCGTTGAGAAGTTCGGCGGAGTAAGGGCTTAGGTTTTGACCTTTCTCGGCGTCATACTGCTATGGGGCCTCTCCCTCGCATACGGGGGAGACGGCTTCGTTTATACGCCGCCCGCACCAGTCGCTCCCCGTCCAATAGTGCTGGAGTCGCTCGAAGCCCCCGAACGCATAGTCAGCGGCTTCCGGAACCGCGAACTCGACGCCTACCGCATGCCTTCCGACAGCATCCCCGAGCGCACCTTCCTCCGCTTCCGCGAAGAGGTGAGCATGCCTTACGGGGTGGGGCTGCGTTCCGGTTTCGGAGGGCGCCGCGGCCGCAAGCACAAGGGCGTGGACATCCCCATACCAACCGGCACTCCTGTAACCGCGGCCTTCAGCGGCACCGTCCGCCTGTCGGCCTACCATAACGGCTACGGCAACGTAGTTATCATTCGGCATCCCAGCGGCATAGAGACCTGCTACGCCCATCTGCACAAGAGGCTCGTCTCCCGGGGCGAGAGCGTGGTTGCCGGCGACGTGATCGCCCTGAGCGGCTCCACCGGCAGGAGCACCGGCCCGCATCTCCACTTCGAGACCAACTACTGCGGACGCCATTTCGACCCCGAATTCCTAATCGACTTTTCCACCGGCAGACTTCGCGCGCAGGCTTTCATGCTCCGCCGCGGAATGCTTATCAGATAAAACGACATGAAACTGAAAACCATAGTACTGGCGATTGCCATGATCGCCGCCGTCCTCCCGGCGCAGGCGCGGAAGGCAAAGAAGTTCACCCACGAGACAGTTGCCATCCCGGAAGTGGAGAGAAAGGTTATTGCGGTGGAGACCGCCCGGACCCAGCTGCTCCTGCAGGTGGACAAAAAGGGTGTAGTGCGCACCGTCCATTACGGGGCCCCGACAGGCGACCCGGCCCAGTTCCTCTCTTACAGGTCGGGCTACAACCACAACTTCGGGGCGCCAGACGCCTATCCGGCGGCAGGCGGACGCTTCAACGGGCAGGAAGCCCTGCACGTGGCATACCCCGACGGCAACCAGAACACGGAACTCTACTACACCGGCCACGACGTGGCTTCCCGCGACGGAAAGCAGGTGACGACCGTGCATCTCAAAGATTACGTGACGGCCCTCGAGGTCGACCTCGTCTATGAGGCCTGCCGCGACGAGGACGTTATCCTCATGCACAGCGTCATACGCAACGGCGGCAAGAAGCCGGTGCAGCTGCGCAATTTCGCATCGGCATCCCTCAGGCTCGAGGCCGACAGCTACGAGCTCACCCACTTCCACGGAGGCTGGGCCGACGAGATGCAGGCCGAACGCACCCTTCTCACCCACGATACCAAGCTGCTGGAGAGCCGTCGCGGCACCCAGAACACTCAGGGAAACAACCCCTCGTTCGTGCTTTCGCTCGGCCATCCCTTCAGCGAGACCGACGGCCCGACGATAGCAGGCGCCCTTGCCTGGAGCGGCAATTTCCGCATCAGTTTCGAACTCGACCAAAGCAATCAGCTCAACATAGTTTCGGGCATCAGCCCCTTCGCCTCAGCCTACCCGCTTGCGGCCGGCAAGTCCTTCACCACTCCCGAAATGGTGTACACCTGGAGTGCCGACGGTGCCGGGGAAGCGTCGCGCAACCTTCACCGCTGGGCCCGCAAATACGCGGTCTGGAAGGGCGGCGAGGTGAACCCCACCCTTCTCAACAGTTGGGAGGGGGCGTACTTCAGCTTCAATACCGAAACGCTTCTCCGCATGATAGACGATGCGGCTGCGATGGGCCTGGAGATGTTCGTGCTCGACGACGGCTGGTTCGGACTCGAGCATCCGCGCAACTCCGACAAGGCCGGCCTCGGCGACTGGGAACTCAACACCAACAAACTCCCCGAGGGCATCGACTATGTGGCCTCTTACGCCCATTCCAAGGGGCTTAAGTTCGGAATCTGGATAGAGCCCGAGATGGTCAACCCCGATTCCAACCTCGCCCAGGCGCATCCCGACTGGATAGTCCAGAGCCCCGGCCGCGAAATCCATCAGAGCCGCAACCAGTGGATACTCGACCTGAGCAACCCCGCGGTGCAGGATTTCGTGTTCGGAGTATTCGACCGTACGGTGGCGCTTTCGAAGAATATCGACTACGTGAAGTGGGACTGCAACCGCCGCGTGATGTCCTTCGGCAGCCCCTGCCTCGGAGAACAGCAGGACCGTTTCTTCGTGGAGTATATCCAGGGCCTCTACAGCGTTTGCGAGCGCATGCGCGCCAAGTACCCCGACATCATAGTGCAGTGCTGCTCGGCCGGCGGAAGCCGCGTGGACTACGGTTCCATGCGCTGGTTCAACGAGGTATGGACGAGCGACAACACCGACGCCATCTCCCGCACCCGCATACAGTGGGGTACCTCCCTGGTCTATCCCGCCTGCGTGATGGCGGCC
This sequence comes from Bacteroidales bacterium, assembly GCA_024691765.1. Taxonomy (GTDB): domain Bacteria; phylum Bacteroidota; class Bacteroidia; order Bacteroidales; family UBA932; genus Cryptobacteroides. Next base: position 86,309 of record JAILNI010000028.1, read on the forward strand.
CATGTGTCGGCTGTGCCCAACCACCAGACCGGCAACGTCACTCCGCTGAAGTTCCGCTTCGACGTGGCGTCCTCGGGGCGTCTGGGCATGGAGCTGCAGCCCCGGAACCTAACTGAAGAGGAGCGCGCCCTCGCCGACCGCTGCATCAGGTCGTACAAGGGCTACCGCGACCTCGTCTTCGGCGGCGACCTCTACCGCCTGGCCTCTCCGTACGACGGGGATTATTATTCGCTTATGTATGTGTCGCCCGACAAGCGCCGTGCCGTGGTGTTCTGCTACTGCCTGCGCATGCAGAACCCCTCCGCCCGCAGCCATGCGTTCCGCCTGCAGGGGCTCGATCCCGCCCTGAAGTACAGGGTTGCCGAACAGAACGTGGACAAGAGCTGCTGGTGGGGCAACGGCAATTCGTACACGGGAGCCTTCCTCTCCGGAGGCGGCTTCAACCCGGGAATCTACAAGGCGAATACCAGCGCCGTCTTTGTCCTCGAAACTGAATAGGATATGAAAAAGACCATCCTCCTTCTTGCCGCCGTTCTGGCCTTCCTGCCCGCCCGGGCCGGGAAGATAGTGACCGACAGCCTTTCGAGCCGCGTGCTTGGGGCAACCCTTAAGTATAACGTCTACCTTCCCGACGGCTACGGCGAGAGCCGCGGGCGTTATCCGGTCGTGTACCTGCTGCACGGCCTTAGCGACGACTACAGCGCATGGAAGGACAAGGGGAACATGCGTCTCGTTGCCGACGAACTGATGCGTTCGGGCGAGGCCTGCCCCATGGTGATAGTGATGCCGGGGGCCGGCAATTCCGACATCCACAACGTGCAGAGCGGCTACTTCAACATGCCCGGCTGGAGCTACGAGGACTTCTTCTTCCGCGAGCTGCTGCCTTCGGTCGAGAAGAAATACCGCTGCGGCGGCAACAAGGGCCGGCGTGCCGTAATGGGTCTTTCGATGGGCGGAGGCGGAAGCGTGGTCTACTGCCAGCGGCATCCCGACATGTTCTCGAGCTGCTACGCAATGAGCCCCTGGCTCGACGAGAAGAACGCGGAGGTGCGCGGCGACAATGACAGGAAAGACAAGCTCTACATAGTCTGCAACGCCGTCCGCGAGCATTCGGCCATCGACTTCATAGCCGGGGCCGACGAGTCCGTACTTAAGAAGCTGCGCACTGTTGCATGGTTCATCGACTGCGGCGACGACGACTTCCTGCTGCACCTCAGCATGGACTTCTACCTCAAGATGCGCGATGCCGGCGTTCCCGCCCAGCTGCGCGTCCGCGACGGCGTTCACAACTGGGAATACTGGCACCTGGCCCTCCGCATGGCCCTGCCCTTCGCCTCCCGTAACTTCGAGAAGAAATAGCTTATGAAAAAGTGCCTGTATTTTGTTTTGGCGGCCACCGTGGCTGCGGCTCTCTGTTGCTCCTGCAAGGGTAACGCAGAGCGCGAAGAAGGCACGGGCGAAGAAGAACTCTCCGACCCGAACCTCAGGCTCGAAAAGCCCGTCATCAAGCTTGTCGGCGACGGAATCTACTCCGGCAAGCCCACGCTTCTGATCGAGCTCGTGAACAATAACGACGAGCCCGTGGTGGCCGACGCCGAAGTGAGGATACTCACCGACATAGGCCCCACCCTGGTAAATGTCGACACCGTCAGGGTGAAAGTTCCCGCCGGCGCCAGCAAGACGCTGGAGTACACCTATCCCGGAACCCTCGATCCCGGCTTCTACGCCTCCCGCTGCAAGGTGACCAGAAGGCAGTCCGAAGCTGTCAATTTCGGAATAGACCCCACTCAGATAGTCTCCGCTCCCGATACCGTGGCCGGTGAGTTCGCGAAGTTCTGGCAGGCCGGTAAGGACCAGCTTGCCGCAGTCGACAGCCAGGTGGATTCTGTGGAGATCAAAAGCCGTAGCAGTTCCGCACGCAAGGTCTACTTCGTATCCATGAAGTCCGTTCCCGACGGCCTCGGCGGCGAGCCCGTAACCATACGCGGCTACTATGCCAAGCCTCTCGGGGGAGGGAAGCATCCTGTGATCATACACTACTACCCGTACGACAGCCAGACTCCGGACGCAGCCCTCTACTGCCCGTACGGCGGATCTTCGAACCAGTTTGCCGAGCTGTGGATATCGCATCGCGGACAGTACATAAACAACCGTAACGACGGCGCCCGCGCCGACGGACAGGGCGACTTCAAGAATACATACCGCGACTGGTTCGCCTGGCACTTCGGCGACCGCGACAGCTGGTACTACCGCGGGGCCATGCTCGACGCCCTGCGTGCCGTGCGCTTCATGCTCTCCGAGCCTGCCAGCGACCCGCGCAACTTCTTCGCCTGCGGTTCCAGCCAGGGCGGCGCCCTCACCTATGCCGCTGCAGCCCTCTCCGACGTGCCCTTCCGCGCCATCGCGCCCAACGTGGCCTTCCTCGGCGACTTCCCCGACTATTTCCGTATAGTTGGCTGGCCCAAAGAGACAGCCGTCGCGAACCAGGGCAACCTGACCGACGCGCAGATGTACGAGTTCCTCTCGTACTTCGACACCAAGAACCTTGCGACGATGATACCCGCATCATGCGCCGTGATGGCCACCATCTGCCTGCAGGACCACACCTGCCCGCCGCACACCAACATCGCTCCCTACAACAACCTCAAAACCACCGACAAGGAGCTCTCCTTCTACCCGTACTACGACCACGCCGAGCCCGGCGACTGGACCGCCAAATACCTGGATTTCTTCGGCAAGAGGATTGTTGAATAAGCCCCTCATTTACCCCCCTGAAGGTCTTGGAACAGTCTGTTCTTATGAGTATCTTCGTGCCACTTTGCAGCCTCTGAGCAGCAAGGATTGAAGATATTTGAAATAATTATTTGGAGATTCAGGAATAATCTTTACCTTTGCGATGTAGAATAATGATCAAGCCGCGAAAGCGGGTTTTATTGTCAACTACAAAGGCATTTCAGCTCCAAATGAAATGCCTTTTTTATTCGTATATTTGTCCACGACCATGAATCTGCTGGACATACATACCCGGGAAGAACTCTACCGCTGGTACGAGGAGAACCACGACAAGGCGAGCGATTTCTGGCTGCGGATAAACCGGGCAGCAGCGGACTGCCCCGGGGTGGTTCGTTATGTCGACGCCGTGGAGGTGGCCCTCTGCTTCGGCTGGATCGACAGTACCATGAAGCGCATCGACAATGGCAAACCCATACAGCACTTCACTCCACGCCGCAAGCGTTCCAACTGGTGCGAGCAGAACCTGGTAAGGTGCCGTCGCCTCATAGCCCTCGGGGAGATGACTCCGACCGGGCTCGCGGCCATCCCCGACCTCGATCCGGACCATTTCGTGTACGAGTCCTGGGTGACCGATGCCATAAGGGCAGACGCCCAGGCCTGGGCCTTCTTCAGCTCCTTCCCGGAGAACTACCGCCGCATCAAGGTCGACCGCATCCAGCACTACCACCGCACCGGTCGAGACGACTACGCCCGCCACCTCCTTGCGAAGTTCATCGCCGACTGTCACGCAGGCAAGCTCCAGGGCGGCTGGAGTGATTTCGGCAGGTTGGGGTAGGGGTGTCGGCTGCGCATTTAATTTTTATTTATTAAGAAACAGAAAAATTTCACTTTTACTCCCCTGAAGGTCTTGGAGCGGTCTGTTCTTTTGAGTATCTTCGTGCCGCTTTGCAGCCTCTGAGCAGCAAGGATTGAAGATATTTGAAATAATTATTTGGAGATTCAGGAATAATCTTTACCTTTGCGATGTAAAAGAATGATCAAGCCGCGAAAGCGGAATTGTGCTCAACCACAAAGGCATTTCAGCTCCTACTGGAATGCCTTTTTTCTATTCTCGCATCATGCTATGGGACCAAAGGAGTACTGCTTGACCTCCCCGAAGATCTGTTACGAGCATAATTATCATTCTTTTATAAACATGATCGTTCGTTTGAGGGCGAGCCTGAACTTAGAGTTCGGAGCTCCCAAGCTTGTCAAAGTCAAGGCGCACACGCGCCGATACCGAGATAAGGTTACGAAGGTCCGTTCGCACTATCGTCGCGTTTGGAGACGCGCTTAGTGTCTGACGGTTCTTCCAATTGAGAACTACTAATTCGACCTGAGGTCCCGGGGGAGGGCGGATGCCCTCCCTTTTTTGTTTTTTCAGTATCTTTGCCCGTGGTTATGAATCGCATGCGCATACTGTTCGTCTGCCACGGAAATATTTGCAGGAGCCCCATGGCTGAGTTCGTCCTCAAGGCCCTGGTGCGCACCCGCGGCATGGAAGACCGCTATTACATCGAGTCCGCGGCCGTGTCGGCGGAAGAAATCGGCAATCCCATCTATCCGCCGGCCAGGCGCTGCCTCTCCCAGCACGGCGTCCCGTTCGATCCGGGCAAGCGCGCCCGTCAGATCACAAGGGCCGACTATTCCCGCTTCGACCGCATCGTGTGCATGGATTCCTCCAATCTGCGCCTGCTCCGCCGCATCATTCCGGACGATCCCGACGGCAAGATCCATCTTCTGATGGCCTACACCGGCACCGGCCGCGACGTCGCAGACCCCTGGTATACGGGCGACTTCGAAGAAGCCTTTAAGAATATTCTGGAAGGGTGTGAGGGGATGATATCCACTTAGGAAATCCTATTCGCTCTGTTCGTAATAGTACGAATAATCGATGCCCTTCATGAAGGTTTCACGGTCATCGATCTTGTCTGTGAGTGCACTCGACAAAAGAGCTTTAATGGGAGAAGAGTCCGCGACGCTTCGGCGCATGGCTTCCAGGTAGGCATTCTTATCGATACGGCTCCAGTCAACGCACTTTCTCAATGAACGGCGGAGCATCAAATCCAGCCAGATGCGGGTGCTGCGGCCATTGCCCTCCATAAAGGGGTGGGCTACATTCATTTCCACGTACTTATCGGCAATCTCATCGAATGTGGTTTCCGGCATTGCTTCGATTGTAGGCAGAATGGTGGGGAAGTGTAGCGCGTTGGCAAAGGTGAATCCTCCCTTGCTGATATTCTTGGTGCGAATCTGTCCGGCGAAGTCATACAGACCGCCAAAAATGTATGCGTGAATCTGCTGCAGGCATTTTATGCTGCCAGGCTCCAGCGCATCCAATAAACCACTCTCAAAGAGGGAATATGCCTTCTTTTTGCTCTGACCGTCAATAGTGTTGTCACTATACGTGAACCAATCCAGAAAAGCATTTGCCCGATTGTTTGGATAGTGTCTGGCCAGTGTCTGGACACACTCCGTATCCAGCGCATCGGATGCACGCTGCTTGCCGTCCGGAGCCTCGAACTTGAACTCGTGAGTGAGACTCACGAGTTGAACCCCTTCTGCAGTCAGCTTACGTTTGAGCCAGCGCCAATAGTTGCCAGCCTTGACATAATCCGGCTCATTGTTGATAGCCCGCACTATATCAATGGCAGAGAACCACCATTTGGAATGACTCTCATCCCAAACGGCACGAACCTCGCGGTCATTATAAAAGCGTATGGATTTCTTGGACATACGTTAATCGTTGACATACAAAAATATGAAAAAACCCGCTAACAATGAAGGTTTAAAGTAATGATTTGCCGCCTCTGGCTGCGGCGGGTGCAATGCTTCTGGCAATCGCGGGCTTTTCAGCCTGGCTGAACACCAGGCAGAAAAGTTCACTACCGTCCCGCGCCCCTTAAGCCCCTTCTTTGCTCGGCCTTATATCAAAGCCTCGCAAAGCGGGGTACTATATTGCCCGAAGCATTCACCCGACCTCCGCGTACGGCGGCTTTTCTTTTTCTGCGTAACAATTCTACCCACTAAAACGTATACCTTGCGCGCAATATTGAAGCAAGAATTTTAAAAACGTACATTACATTTTCAAAAAAGCATTTCTGTTTTCAAAAACGGAAATTGTTTTTTCGTAAATTTGACAGTTAAGATTCTTAGAATGGCATATAGGTTTATTGATTTATTCGCTGGTGCCGGCGGATTGTCTGAAGGCTTTATTAAAGCTGGATACGTTCCTGTCGCCCACGTAGAAATGAAAAAGGATGCCTGCGATACATTACGAACACGGGCTGCCTTCCATTATCTGCGAGAGAACAACCAGCTTGAAATATATGAGAACTACCTTAGCAACAAACGAGAAGGTACTGATGGCACTGCTCTCTGGAATCGAGTCCCGGCCGATGTTACCAACCGGGTTATTCAAGCCACGATTGGTGAAGAAACAATGGATGATATTACGGCCAGACTTGATGATCTCGCAGGCGGTGAACCAGTAGATATTATAATCGGAGGTCCTCCCTGCCAGGCATATTCAATAGCAGGTCGAGCAAAGATGGGGGCAGACGTAAAGAAAGATCCTAGAAACTATCTATACCGTTTCTATCTTGGTTTTATAGACCATTTCCGTCCAAAGATGTTTGTTTTCGAGAACGTTATGGGCATTACGACGGCACAAACGGCTGATATGGTCAGGCCTTTTGATGACCTTAAGCGTATAGCAGACGGGTTGGGATACGAGGTAGAGGCGCACGAGCAAATTGCCTCCGATTATGAAGTGTTGCAACACCGCCATCGAATGATAATTGTCGGCTGGCGCCGTGAAGACGACAACCA
>JAILNI010000053.1 GCA_024691765.1 Bacteroidales bacterium
GAATGTTGCTCACGCGTTACGCACCCTTCCGCCGGTCGCCGCCAGGTATTGCTACCCGCGCTGCCCCTCGACTTGCATGTGTTAAGCCTGCCGCTAGCGTTCATCCTGAGCCAGGATCAAACTCTTCTTTGTATATTCTTAATATCTTAGCTTGACCCCGACGCAATTCAATTCCATCAAGAATTGACGCTCTCGATTTTCTAGTTTCTCGGTACTTGCTTGTACTTATCTTCCAGTATTTTCAATGATCTTTTTGTGCCGTTTTCTCAAACGGGGCTGCAAAGATAAGTACTTTTTACAAACTACCAAAAAATTTTTCACTTTTTTGGGCCTACTCCTTACGGAAGTTGTAGCCAAGGATCTCAAACACCTTTTGCTGATGCTCCACGAGAGCCGAATGGAAACGCGCGAAATCCTTTGCATCGGCGGGGCACCACTGCACTTCCGCAATTGCGAGCATGCGGGGCAGGAGCATGTATTCGAGGTGCTCCGGCGTAGCTATATACTCGGTCCAGAGATTGCCCTGCACGCCGAGTATGTGCCCGGTCGCCTCGGCGGGAAGGCCGTCGTAAGGCTCGTAGCCGTAAGCCTTTTCAAGAGGCAGGGCCCTGCTGGCCTTACGGGTGATGCCGAGAGGCTCCGACTTGAAATCCAAAGACTGGGAATAGTCGAGATAGCAATAGGTATTGGGGCTCATGATAACGTCGAACCCGTTAGCCGCAGCCTTCTCGCCGCCCTTGGTCCCGCGCCAGCTCATGATGGTTGCTCCCGGGGCCAGGTCGCCATCGAGTATCTCGTCCCAGCCTATCACCTTGCGCCCCTTGCCTTGGAGATAGGCTTGGATCCGCGCCGTTACATAGTTCTGGAGCTTTTGCTCCCTGGTGCCCTTGTCGTCCGAAACCAGCCCGAGTTCATCGGCCCTGGCCTGGCAGAGCGGGCATGTCTCCCAACGCGCCTTCGGGCACTCGTCGCCACCTATATGTATATATTCCGAGGGGAACAGTTCGCAAACCTCGTCCAGCACGCCCTCCAGGAAGGCGAAGGTCTCTTCCTTGCCAACGCAGAGCACGTCCTTCGAAACTCCCCAGCGCGTCCACACCTCATAAGGTCCGCCGGTGCAGCCGAGCTGCGGGTAGGTGGCAAGCGCTCCCAGCATGTGGCCTGGAAGGTCGAGCTCCGGCACCACGGTAATGCCCCGCTCCCACGCATAGCTCACGATATCCTTTATCTGCTCCTGGGTGTAATAGCCTCCGTAGCGCACTCCGTCGGAGGATTCACGGTCGTAACCTATCTGGGTGCCGCTGCGGAAAGCGCCCTTTTCAACGAGTTCGGGGTACTTCTTCACCTCGAGCCTCCAACCCTGGTCTTCGGTAAGGTGCCAGTGCAGGCGGTTGAGCTTGTAGATGGCCATGATGTCGATGAACTTCTTCGTTTCGTCGATGCTCCAGAAGTGACGGCAGGCGTCCAGGAGGATACCGCGGTAGCCGAAGCGCGGCCCGTCGGAAATCACGCCGCAGGGCAGTTTCCACTTGCCGCCGGCCACCCCCTTGTACACCCCTGCCGGAAGAAGCTGCCTGAGGGTCTGCACCGCATAGAAGAAGCCGTTGTGCTCCGAAGCGGTGACCTTCACCCCCTTACGGGAGATCTCGATGCGGTAGTTCTCAGCCGGAACGGCCTTGTCTTCAAGGAAATAGACGCCCTTGAGCGAAGATGCGGCCGCGGAAGAGCCGACACCAGCCGCTATCGCGAGGCTGCTTACCTTCCCGGTGGCTGCGGAGATGTCGTCCGCGAGGGCGGCGATAGCCTTCACCGTGCGTTCTTCGAGCGAGGATTCGTAGTTGAATCCGGCGCCCTTCACCTTGAACGTCCCGTTCCCGAGTTTGATTTCCCGGGGCTGCGGTGTAATCTGCACGGAAGGGGCCTTTGCACCCAGGAAGGCAGGGACAATCACTGCTAAGAGAAGAAGCAACTTTTTCATATTCAATAGATTATCAATCCAATTATTGCGCCTGCCACGATGAGCAGGATGGGGTTTGCCTTGAAGATATAAGAGGCCGCAACCGTGGCGGCGAGTATGGCCCAGGAGGTCCAGTCGGAGAAGTTCTCTGCGAGTATGGAGATGCTGCCGCAGTCGAAACGGAACATCATCAGCACCGCCGCAGCGGCGATAAGTCCGGCCACCACGGGCCTCAGACCAGTCATCACGCCTTCGAACAGCCGCGTCTGCCGGTATTTGCGGTAGAGGGTGATTATCCCCCAGAAGATGATGAATGACGGCAGTACCAGCGCGAACGTGGCAAGTGCCGATCCGGCTATTCCGAGTGCGACGCTTCCGCCGCCTAGTCCGCTTCCGACTGCATACCCCACATATGTGGCGCAGTTGATGCCGATGGGGCCGGGGGTGGTCTGGGAGATGGCGACGATGTCGGTGAACACGGTCTGGGATATCCAGCCGAGGTCCGTAACGACGCGGCTCTGGATAAGGGAAATCATGGCCCCTCCCCCTCCGAAACCGAAGAGCCCGATTACGAAGAAGGTCCAGAAGAGCTGAAGGAAGACGGCCGTCATTTCCTTTCGCGCGCCTCCTTCGCGAGTATAAGGGCTACCGCCACCACTATGGTGACGAGGATGATGTAGATGGGGGAGACCTTGAGGAGCGCGATGGCCGCGAGGCTCGCAGCGCAGAGCAGCCACTGCCACCAGCGCCTGCAGCCCTTGCGGGCCATGTTGACTGCGGGAATCAGGATGAGCCCTACCGCCACCGGCCGCACGCCGCGGAAGATCCTTTCAACTATGGGGTTCTCCCTTATCCCGGAGAAAACCATAGCTATCAGCAGGATGATTACGAAAGACGGCAGCACGGCCCCGAGCGTCGCCGCTATCGCTCCCGGAAGCCCGCGGAGGCGGTAGCCGCTGTAGATGGCCATGTTCACGGCAAGGATTCCCGGGGCGCTTTGGGCGAGCACGGTGATATCCGGTATCTCGTCCTCCGGAATCCATCCCCTGCGCCGCATGGCGTCCTCCACAAGGGGAATCATGGCATAGCCTCCGCCTATCGTAAACGCCCCTATGCCGGCGAAGACGGAAAAAATCTGCCAGAGACTTGCCTTTTGCTTCATATCAGGAGCGAAGATAAGGAAAATAACGGAATAATCCGTGGAAGCGGGCCTGCAATCAGCGGGTGTTGATGAATAGCCCAGCCCGGAGGGTCACCCGGGAACCCCTGCTGCTAAAGGCGAAATCCGACGATCCTGCGGCGAACAGCCCCACCTTTGCGGCGGTGCCGCGGAAGTCGAGGGCAACGCTTGCGTCCAGACGGGCGCAAAGACCCCAGTATCCGGTAGTGTCGTAGTTGTAAAGAGGTTCCGTATAGACGGGGTCGATGTCGGCGCTGCCGGTATAGTTGCAGGCGCCGTCGAATGCGGCCGGAGCCAGAGGCAGGACAGCCTTTGCTCCGCCGGTGGCGCGAAGTTCAAACAGTCCCAGTTTCATCCCGCCCCGGGTGCCTTCCGCGCTGAAGGACAGCCTGTCGATTTGCCGGCTGTGCGCCCCGGAATCGTTGTAATGTACCACGCTCCCGGAGCCGTAACGCAGTTCCGAAGTGAAACTGCCGCGGCCGGCGTCCAGGCGGTAGCGCAGCCCGGCGTCGATGTCGGTGCTCCTGTGTATCTTGTCCTTGCTCAGGATTTCATAGTAGATGACGCTGCCATGCTCGGTGTCGGTGAGTTTTTTCTGCTCGTACCACCATCCTTCGCCCGTTTTGTATGAAGCATTGACTATAAGGTTGTGCCGGACGCGGCAGGAGCCGAAGCGCAGTCGGTCGGATGCGCTGAAGGTGAGGGCGCTGAAGTCTCCCGCATGCCATTTAGCCTGTTCGGACGCGGCATTCTCAGAATTTGTCCGTACGCTGGCTTCGAAGAAATTCTCCACTGCTCCGCCTTCGGACAGCAGGTTGACCCCGGCAAAGAAACTCTTCCCGAGACACTCCCTGTTGTAGCCAGATTCCGTGAGCGACGACATTCGGTAATAGTCGCCAAGGCCTTTCATCACGAAGTACTGATGGTTCTTTCCCGTACTTACGACTGTGTATCCAAGGGTTTCGTTGAGCAGTTCAGCTCCGGCGAACACCCCGCCGCGCCATTTTTCCGTAAAGCCGAAGTCCGCTGCGAGGCAGACGGGAATACGGGAATGGTTGACCTTGGGCCTGGGGTCGGTGTTGTCGGAAAGCTGGGCGGTTGTGAGCCTTACCGAGGCCCCAAGGGTAAGCCGGGATGTGGCTTTCCAGCTGAGTTCGGCCGCCATGCGGAACCTCTCGGTGGAAGACTTGCCCGCAGTACTGTCGGCCGTAAAGAATGGATTCGCGGGGTCCAACCCGAGGGATGAATTCCAGTTGCGCCCGTCCTCGGTAAGGTTGTCGTAGACCAGATAACCTGCCACGTCCACCTTGCCCAGGTTCTTAAGGCCGCTCAGGCCTACCGACAGGGTGCCCGTGCGGTCCGGCATATTCACGGCCTTGAAGCCGCCTGCCATGTGTGTGTAATCCAAAGTGCCGGAGCCCCAGTCTCTCAGGCTGTTGCCCGCAAGCCTTGTGGCCCCGGCGCTTCCGTAACGGATATTGTCCGCCTCGTTCTGCATCCTTTCGCTTTCAGGAGCATAATACTGCTGGCACGCGGACCTGCCCGCCGGCACGAGTAGCGCCGGCAGGACAGCCGCAAGATACAGTGTAAGGCGGAGTTTCATGTGAAATTAGGCCTCGGGTTCCGGATCGACCTCGGTGTATTCGGCGCCGGGAACGATCTTCACGTTGGAGATGAAGTCCTTCTTGGAGTTGTTGGTGTCCTGATAATAGGCCCTGCCATTCTCAACCTTGACAACTCTCCTGCGTACGCCGTTGCCGCTGTTCTGCGTGGCCTGCGGCACCATGGCAACCTCATCCCATGAAGCGAAGAACGGGAATAGGGTACTCTCGTCCTTGGCTGTATTCCGGAGGCTCACGGCATCGAGAACGTACTCGGACGGAATCATCACGTAATAGGTCTGGGCCTGGGTGCCGGGAGTAATCATCAGGTTTGTGGAATCTGCGGCGAACTTCTTGACGTCCACGCCTTCCGGCATACGGAACATGAATGCTCCGCCATTCTGGATGCTCTGGCACCAGACATCATTGCTAACGAAGTGTATGACTTCCATGTTCGGAACGTCGGCGTAATCGGTATCCTTGGTGTTGGACTTGAGGTCCGAGCCGATATAAACCTCCCAGTCTGCGCCGCTGAGGTCCGGGCAATTGTTACCCGCAGGCGCTTTCGTGCTGTGGTCGGTAGCATCGTTGGCAAGGACGATCGCCTGTCCGGGCTCAAGGGGATGCTCCTTGCCGGATCCCGGGAAAGCAATTATGGCACCTCCTACATCTCCGGGATAAAGGCCCTTCTGGACAAGGGGCAGCCACGCCGAAGCGCTGGTGTAATTGGCTCCGGAATAGCAGCCGAGGCATACTCCGTCTAGATACTGCACTTCGTCGGAATTGTTCACGATTTCAAAGAAATTGTCGCGGGTGTAGCCCTTTATTCCGCAGCATGAGTATATTGCACGGAAGATAAGGGGAGAAGCCATAATCTGCGTAAGTTCGATACTGGCTTCCGCATCCTGGTAGAGTTCCACGCTGGCGGCGCCGCTAAGGCTGACGCTCGGGGACAGTTTGCCGGAAACGCTCAGGCTGTAAGTGCCCTGGGGGAGTTTGAGGATTACGCCGGCGGTATCGATAGGCACATCCTTGGAATCGGCGCCCTTGGAATAGGAGAGCGTAAGGCTCTTGTCGCCGAGGTCTTCGAACAGCAGGCTGTCGGCGACCGCGAGCTTCACGGTAAGGTTGTACTTCTTGACCCCTTCCTCTCCTTCGGGATTCTTCTGGCAGGAAGAGAGCACTGACGCCACCGCTGCGGCGGCGATCAGGATTGTTACAAATACTTTTTTCATAAACATTATAGTTTGATTTTAAGTTCCGCACCGAAATAAATATCCGGATAAAGCTGGGTTTTGGTATATATGTATTTACCGGTATGGTACCGGCTGGAGTTCGTAACGTTGTTGGCCGTGAAAGACAGCTCCGCGATGGAACCTATCTCCTTGGTGAAGCGTATGTTGAGCATGAACCACGGTTCGGTGACGTCCTTCTCGAACGATACCAGGTAGTACCTCTGCATCATGCGCTGTTTGACAGTGCTGGTCCTGTCGGCGGCCGTCCATTCCGAGTAGGAGCCGTCCCGGGAATAATAACCCACCGGGTCCACGGCGAGCCAGTCCGAACCGCCGGAACTGAACGGGGTGTAGCGGTGATTACCGGCCTCGTCTTCCCATATGGTTTGACGGCTCTCGTACCAGACGGCCTGCAGCGTGGTGGTGAAAATCATCCTCACCGCCGGGATGTGGGTGATGAAGCGGAAGCTGGTGTTGAACCTCTCCCTTACGCTGCCGCTGCCGGAAGGCATCACTCCCACATAATCGTAGTTTGACTGCACGTAGTTGAGGTTCTGCCTTTCAGAGAAACGGCGGATATGGAAGTATGCTCCGTTAATGCTGAGCGAGGTGTGTAGGGCCTTCAGGGTGCCGAGATTGAGCCCGTACTCCACTCCGTACTTGAGGCTGCGGGTGGTGTTGTCGGGCAGACCCCAGGTGGTCATGAGTACCTGGCTGCTCCTTGTCGCCACGGCGGGATTGCCTCCCGAATCGGTGTAGGTGACGTCACCGGTGGCCGGGTCGTAATGGGGTGCCGAAGCTCCGGTAGGGAGGGTATATATCTCATAGGGTGTCCACAGGAGCTGGCTGTTGAAGCCGAACTCGTGGATGTGGTTCTCTCGGAAGAGGGTGACGTACCCGTCGGCCTTGCCCTTCCTGAAGCTCAGCCCCGCCTCCCATTTATAGGAAGTAGCCGGCTTGAGCGAAGGGTTCTTGGTGTCGGAGAGCACGTTCGTGGTCATCACGGCATAATAGTCTCCCGCGCTGCCACCGTAATTGAGGCTCGCTATGTCTATGTAGACGTTGTCGGGATAGAGGTTCAGAAGGGTTGGCATCTTGTTGGAAATGCCGTATCCGCCTTTGAGCGTGAGTTCGTCGAGGAAAGAGTCCTTCAGCACCGTCCATGACAGGTTGATTCGGGGCTCCAGCACCTTGTAACCTTCGTTGCCTCCGCTTTTGGAGGAATCCAGAGGCAGCCATCCGGCCCTCGCTCCGGCTTCCAGTTTAAGCACCGTCGGGCCGAGGGTGAGGCTTGTCTTGTCGCTGGCGAAGAGCGAGAACTGGTTGAGCGCCGGAATGTCGGCGTAGGACCGGGGCCTGAGAGTCTTGGAGCTGCTGGCCGAAGGCGGATTGAGTATGTCGAAAACCAGCCCGGCGCCCCTGTTGGCGCTCAGTTTGTATTCCGCCCCGAGCTTGAGGCGGGTGTAGTCCTTTGCGCGGAGCTGTATGTATTTGTCGGCCGTCACCTGGGCGAACACATCGATGGGAACGCCTTCAATGGTATACTCGGAGTAGTAGGCGGCTTTCTTTACTATCGCTTCCGCAACCCCTGATTCCCTGGCGTCCGTTATCGCTCCCGGAGGGCTGCTTATAAGGGAATGGTGCCAGTCCACCGTCTTTGCGGCCGAAGCGGAAAGGTTGTAGTCCAGGGCCGTCAGTATGCCCTTCTTGAAATTGAGCCTGCCGTTTACCGACAGCCTTCCGCCGGTGTTGCTGTTGGAATACTGTACATGGTCTTCCAGGAACTGCGGGTCTGTCTTGCGCGTGTTGATGTTTGAGTAGAAAGAGCCGCGGACGTTGATACTCAGCGGCCCTATGACTCTCGACCATCCGGCTCCGGCGGTGAGCCGTTCGTAGCCGAGATACCTGCGCCTTGGGTCCGACCAGCTCTGGCTCCAGTCTCCGCTGAAGTTGAAAGCGCCGCCGCTGCGAAGACGGAAGCCCTTTCCCATAAAAATCTGCTTTGACGACGGATCGGCGGAAGCCTTTATCTCCCACGGGGTCTGGCCCGCCTTGGTTTTGACAACGATTACGCCGGACGTGAGGTTGCCGTACTCCACCGACGGTATGCCGCTGATGACTTCCACCGATTCTATATTCCCCGCGCTGACGGTACGCAGGTCCACTCCCTTTCCCGCCGTGGTCTGGTCGTTCATGCCGTCGGAATTGGTGCTCGAATCGGTGCCGTTCCTGGTCACCGAAAGCGCCTGGAGTCCGGCATCGTTCCCTATGGGAGCTCCGTCCACCACCACAGCCGTGCCCAGTGCGTTGTTGCCGTCTCCTTCATCTATTTCGCGTATGCTCGCCTGCGAGAGGGCGTTGAGGTTGGGGTTCCGCGTCAGGCTGCCCGGAACGAGCTGCAGCAGGTCGGTGATGCTTTTGGGCTGAATATGGCGTATCGCCTCTTCGCGTATGGTAGACTTGGAGCCGAGGTCGGAGTGTTCGGCGGTCACCGATACGCTCTCCAGCTGGAGAGACAGCTCGTTGAGCGTGATGTCGAGCCGTGTGTTCCCATTCACGACTATCTTTCCGGAAGCCTCGTCGAAGCCCACAAAACTTGCCGTCCATGAGTATTCTGCCGGCTTGAGGTTATGAAGGGAGTAGTTCCCGTTCTTGTCGGATACGGCATGGATGGTGCCGTTGAGCGAGATGATTGCCAGTTCGAGGGGAACCCCCGAATCGTCGACCACGCGACCGCTTACGGAGCAGTTCTGCGCGTTCACCACAGTCGGGAAGAACGTACAGAGCAGCACCGCGGCGGCAAGCGCTATCCTATCGACGGCAATACGCATTATCCTCGAGCCTTGCTACTGTTCGGATTATCTCATCCCTGACTTCCGGGTCGCTTTCGATTCCGGCCAGACGGGAACATTCCTTATAGATATCATCCCTCTTCACCGAAAGGACGTACCATCCGAGGGCTTCGGCCGTCTTGAGCCTCAGGCTCTTGTCGGCTTCGGTGTCGGCCAGCAGTTCAAGCATGGGGGCCACCGCCTCCGGGTTGCAACGGTTGCGCTGGGCGCTCACCGCAAAGCCCCTGTCCTTGACGGAGAGGGATTTGTCCGCGATTTCCTCGGCGTCCTTCCTGCCTTTCGAACCGTACAGGGCTCCGGAGAGATGAGACTTCACCCGAGAGGTTACAAGCGGGTCTTTCGCCGCTTCTTCGGCCGCAGCCACGAGCTCCGGGTCGCCGCAGATGCTCGCATAGCGGGCCGCCATCCTGCGTATAAGTTCGTACGGGTCGGAAATGCCGGCTTCGAGAGCCTCCACCAGCACCCTGTAGTCCGAAGGATTGCGGACAATGTTCATAAGCGCCTCCATCCTTACGTTCATGCGCGGGTCGTGCTTCAGGTAATCCAGCACCTCGGCCGGCTTCAGCCCGCCCTTGCGGGAAAGGTATTTCATTCCGAATCCGCAGACGGAGGGATCTTCCTTCGAAAGCATCTTGCGGGCGGTCTTCACGCTCGGGAAGGCCACCTCCCCATCCCATGACTTGCCAGCGGACGCGAAGGTGTAGGTCGGGTCACCGAAAAGGTGCGACTCGATGGTCTGGATGTTCTTCAGCCAGTTGCCTATGCACACACCCTGCTTCAGCAGCCCAATGAGTTCGGCCTTCCAGTGGTCCTGGATGATGTTCACGCTGTTGGCCGTCACGGCTATGGTGGAACTGCCGTGCCCGAAGGCATAGCGCGAGGCCACATAGTCGTCGTGCAGGAAGGCTCCGTTGAAGCAGGCGTCCAGCATGATCAGTTTCGCTCCGGAACGGTATCCGTCGAGGTCCTTCAGGAC
>JAILNI010000056.1 GCA_024691765.1 Bacteroidales bacterium
ACCCAGAGTCCAAGGTTGCGGTGGAGACCTTCTGCACGGCAGGTCTCGTGGTAGTGGGAGGCGAAGTTCGCAGTGACAATGCGTATGTGGACATCCCCGAAACCGTACGCAAAACAATTTCCCGCATAGGCTATAACAAAGCTGAATATGGATTCGATGCCTCCAGCTGCGGCATCATCAGCACCATCCACGAGCAGAGCTCCGACATCAACCGCGGAGTGGTCCGTGATACGGAAGACGAACAGGGAGCAGGAGACCAGGGCATGATGTTCGGCTTTGCATGCAAGGACACGCCCCAGTATATGCCGCTCACTCTCACTCTGTCCCATTCTCTGCTGAAGATTCTCGCTGAAATTCGCCACAGTGGAGAACTGCCCTATCTTCGTCCCGACGCCAAGAGCCAGTTCACCGTGGAGTTCTCTTCCGAAACCCACAAGCCGGTGCGTGTGCACACCATAGTGCTCAGCACCCAGCACGACGAGTTCGGCACCGACGATGACATGCACGCGCGCATAGAGAAAGATGTACGGGAAATCGTGCTTCCGCGACTGATTGAGTCGCTGCCCCCTGAACTTCAGTTCCTGTTCGACGGGAACTTCATCCTTCACGTCAACCCTACCGGCAAGTTCGTAATCGGCGGGCCTGCGGGAGACACAGGCCTCACCGGGCGCAAGATAATCGTCGACACCTACGGCGGACGCGGAGCCCACGGAGGCGGTGCCTTCAGCGGAAAGGACCCGTCGAAGGTCGACCGCAGCGCCGCCTACGCTGCACGCTGGCTCGCCAAGAACATAGTGGCGGCCGGCCTGGCCGACGAATGCCTGGTGCAGCTCTCCTACGCCATCGGCATCGCTGAGCCGGTAAGCGTCTTCGTAGACACCTACGGCACCGCCCATCTTCCCGGTTTCGCCGGAGAGCGCCATCCCGGTTCCGTGAGGGCCCTTTCCGACGCCGACGTCACGATAGCCTCCAGAATCTCAGGCCTTTTCGACCTCCGTCCGGCAGCCATCGTGAAGCGCTTCGGCCTCAAGAATCCCATCTACGCCCCCACCGCGGCCTACGGCCATTTCGGCCGCGAGCCCTACGTGGAAAACGGCATCCAGTTCTTCGGTTGGGAGAAGCTGGACGCCGTTCCCGAGTTGAAGGCCGCCTTTTTGCCTGGCGCATAACTTATTGAGACACAGCTGATTATGCAAAATGCTACCCCTTGTTTTCGAGGGTAGCATTTTACTTAATAGGCTGATTTTCAGCGCTTTATCCGCCAGCTTACAACAGCCACTCTAGCCGTCTATTCGCTGAACAGCGCAGGCACAGGATCGCAGTTTCCACTCGGGGACTGCGGTTTTATTTTGCTGAAAGCAAGGATCACCAGGCCGAGAACCACCAGCGCGAGCACGAAGAAAATCCAGTAATGGCCTCCGAGCACGTCAGCCCAAGACTCGGCTTCGGGCCAGATGCGGCTGACCGCCAGTGCGAGGGTGTTGTTGGTGAAATGCATCAGCATAGTGAGCCAGAGCGAACCCGTCTTGTAATACACATATCCGAAGAGGCAGCCCAGGATGAAGGCCGGAACAGCCTGCCACGGATTGGCATGGATAAGCGCGAAGAAAAGGGCCGAAATCAGGATGGCCCAGACCGGCTTCATCCGGCCGGAATTCAGCAGCCCGCGAAGTACCATTCCGCGGCAGAGCCACTCTTCGCACAGAGGCGCCATGATGCTAACCAGCAGGAAGTTAACCCACAGGGTACCGGTGGTCATACCCTGCAGAAGCTGCTTCAGGTACTCCGGCATGGGAGGCATCACTCCCGCCAGGGCGTCAATGGCGAATGCCGCGGCGATGGTGCCCACTACCACGAGGGCCTTGCATGCCCACTCTTTCTGCGGAGCGAAGTTGGAGCTGTCCAGGGCGAATCCCCCGGTCTCGATGCTGCGGTTGCGGCTCTGGGCGGCAACGTAGAACATGGCCGGAAGGAACATCAGCGGGTACGAGAGCAGCATGCCGTATTCCATGGCGGCGTGCTGGCCTGCGACTGCCGAGAAAATCAGGGTAACAAGACTGCCAAGAAGGCCTCCCAGCACGAGGAAGCCGAGAAGGGCAAACATTCCGCCCACTCCCGGAACATACCAGGCATGGGAGGAAAAGACATTGAAATTTCCTCTGCGCTTCATATTAATAAAGAGGTGAAGGATATACTCCTTCCTTTACGAGTTCGGCGAACTTGGCCACCACGCCCGGACGGTCTTCCTTGTAGGTGACGCCGAACCAGCGCGAAGGAGAAGAGAGCACCTCGCAGGATGCCTGTCCGCCCTTGATCATCACGTCCACCGCGAAGGGGATGTAGAACTCCTTCTTGAGTTCCTTGCCGTTCTCCTTGAGGAAGCCCTTGAAGATTTCCTCGCTGGCCGCGAAGTAATCGGGGGTGAAGCCCCACATGTTCATTGAGCAGAGGGCCTTACTGTCGAGTTCGACGTGAGTGGCGCCGTTCACGGAATTGTTTCCGTAGACCTTGCCGTCGGCCTCCTTTGCAATGTCCAGATGCTCGGCTATTCCGGTAAGGTTCTGCTTTGCGTCGTAGTAGCAGATGCCGCGGGACACGCTGCCGTTTTCGCTCAGGGTATTGTCGAGTTCGAAACCGACTATGCAGTACTTTCCTTTGGAGCCCTCATGCGCGCGGCACCAGTCGGCCAGTACGTAGAAGGAGTCGCGGCCGTAGTAGTCGTCGCCGTTGATGACGGCGAAGGGCTCGTGGATGACATCCTTTGCCATGAGCACGGCGTGGGCGGTGCCCCAGGGTTTCTGCCTTTCGGAATTCAGCTCGAAACCGGCGGGAATCTTGTTCAGTTCCTGGGTGACGAACACGAACTCGAGCGGGGTGCCGTCGTTGCATTTGACGCCGGCGTATTTCTTGGCCACGAGGGCCTTCATGTCTTCGAGGAAATAGTCGCGGACTATATACACGACCTTGCCGAATCCGGCGTGGACCGCATCGTAGATTGAATAGTCGATGATGGTTTCTTCGTGGGGGCCGAGGCCGTCCATCTGCTTGAGGCCGCCGTAACGGCTGCCCATTCCTGCTGCGAGAACTAAGAGTGTTGGTTTCATGTTTGAGTGCTTATGTCTTGCAAATATAATAATTATCTTTGTGACATGAAAGCGCTTGTTTTCGCCGCGGGACTCGGAACCCGGCTGGGTGATTTGACCCGGGATATGCCAAAGGCACTCGTGCCTGTGGGAGGCGAGCCCATGCTCGGGCGCGTGCTCCGGAAACTGAAGGCCGCGGGCTTTTGCGACGTAGTGGTAACCGCCTGTTACAAAGCGGATATGATTGAGCGCTGGCTGGCTGAGACACGGGGTGGGATGCCTGGCGCGGCTACTCGCGGAGCCGCTTGCGGAGACGTGGGTGGTGCAGCAGGAGGGGCCGGGATGAATATCGCCCTATCGGTTGAGCCGGGGCCTGAGCCTTTCGAGACCGGCGGCGGCATCAAGTTCGCGCGGCCCCTTCTGGAAGGCGACGAGCCGTTTTTGGTTCACAACGTGGATATTTTGTCGGATGCGGATTTGGCCGCATTCGCTGCTGGCTGCGGGGAGCTGTCTCCGCAACTTCCCACAGCTCGTTCCCTATCCACAGCAAATCCGCTGGCGACGCTGCTGGTGACCGACCCGCGGCCGCAGGACTACCGCTTTTTCCTTTTCCGCCCTGCAGACATGCGGCTCATGGGCTGGACCAACACCCGAACCGGCGAGGTGCGGGGATTCGTCCGGGGAGTAGATGGAGCCGACAGTGCCACCGGAGACGCGCCCGGAGGATTGGCCGGGAATTCCAAGGAAAATGCCCCAAGCGTTGCGGAACTCCGCAAAATGTCCTTCACCGGAATCCATATGATATCCCCGGCCATTTTCCCGCTGCTCGAAAGCTGGCCGGATCGCTTCTCCATTACGGATTTCTACGTCGAAACCGCCTCGCGTATGGCTTATGAGCCGGACTGCCCGGCTATCTACGGAATTCCTGCGCCCGGTTTGCACAT
>JAILNI010000033.1 GCA_024691765.1 Bacteroidales bacterium
ATCCTCGTTATACGCAACGAGTGGCTGATTATGTTGCAAAGACCCCTCGTTTTTGCCGGGGTGTTTGCAAGGAAAACGGCCATATATGCAGCACAATGCATATTCGGCTGCAAACCTTTCGGAAAAACCCGGCAGCCACCGAAGAAGGGAGCCCGGCAGCCAACGGGAAAGGAACCCGGCATCTACCGCCAGTCAGCACCTGTCCGGCTACAGCCATACAGGTCGCAAGCCGGTGTCGAAGTTCAGCCTCCACCGGATTTCCCTATTTCAGCGGCTTTGCGTAGTGGGTGGGCTGGGCCTTGGCCTTTTTGGGCGGCTCGGGCAGGACGGCCCGGCAGGGTATCCGGCGCGAGTCCGACCACACGAGTATGGCCACACCCGCGACTATGAACGGAATGCTCAGCCACTGGCCCATGTCGAGCGCCATGGCGTTCTCGAACTCGACCTGCGGCTCCTTGATGAATTCGATGATGAACCTCATGCCGAAGCAGCCGATGAGGAACCAGCCGAAGTAGAAGCCGCGCGAAGTCTTTTCCAGACGTTTCCAGTAGAACCACAGCAGGATGAGGCCGAGCACGAGATAGGACAGGGCTTCGTACAGCTGGGTGGGATGCTTGGGTTCGGTTTCGCCGCGGAGGTCGAATATGAAGCCCCAGGGCAGGGTGGTGACGTCGCCGTAGATTTCGGAGTTGAAGAGGTTGCCCAGTCGGATGAAGCATCCGGCGAAGGCCACGGTGATGCAGAGACGGTCCATTATCCAGAGGAAATCGAAACCGTTGGGCTTGCCGTATTTATTTGAGAACCACCACATTCCGAGCAGGAGTGCGATGGCGCCGCCGTGCGATGCGAGGCCGCCTTTCCAGGGCATGAAGATTTCCAGGAAGCCCTTCCAGGAGCCGAAGTAGTAATCGGGCTGATAGAAGATGCAATGCCCGAGGCGTGCTCCCACTATGGTGCAGATGAGCAGGGTGTAGAGGAGCGGGTCGAGCAATTTCTCGGGGACGCCCTCCCTGCGGAAGAACCAGCGGAAGATGTACCAGCCGAGTATGAATCCGGAAATGAACAGGAGGGAGTACCACCTGATTCCGAGGGACCCTATCTGAATGAGCACAGGGTCAACGTGCCAATGAACGAAAAGCATATTACGCAAAGATAAGGAAAAATATGTACATTCGCAGCATGCTTTATTTTGATTGCGACTACAACAACGGATGTCATCCGAAAGTGCTTGAGGCCCTCGTGTCCACCAACGGGGAATACTCCGGAACCTATGGCGGCGACCATTTCTCCGCCGCCGCGAAAAACGCCATTCGTGAGGCTTGTGAAGACCCTGATGCGGATGTCTTCTTCCTTGCCGGCGGCACCCAGACGAATTCTACTGTAATAGACTGCCTGCTCCGGCCATGGCAGGGTGTCGTGGCGGCGCCCACGGGGCACATAGCTGTGCACGAAGCCGGAGCGGTGGAATATACCGGCCACAAGGTGTTTACGCTTCCGGGAGCCTCCCCATGCGCCTCGGAAGGGAAGATAGACCCTTCGGAACTGGAGTCTCTGCTCAAGTCTTTCAAGGACGACCCCACCCGCGATCATATGGCCGAACCGTCCCTGGTGTATATCTCCTTGCCAACCGAACTGGGAGGCCTGTACAGCGCGGCGGAGCTCCAGCTTGTCTTTGAAGCGGCTCACCGTTACGGGGCCCCTCTCTTTGTTGATGGGGCCCGCCTTGCGTATGCCCTGGCAGCAGAAGGCAACGACATTTCCCTGCCTTTCCTTGCCGCACATTGCGACGCCTTCTATATAGGTGGTACCAAATGCGGGGCTCTTTGCGGAGAGGCGGTCGTCTTTCCCCGGGCAGGCGCCCCGGATCATTTCTTTACGCGTATCAAACAGCACGGTGCGCTGCTGGCGAAGGGTCGTCTTGCCGGAGTGCAGTTCGGGGCCCTTTTCGAGGACGGGCTTTACGAGAAGACAGGCCGCGAGGCCGACCGCCTTGCCTCCCTCATCCCCGGGCTTTTCCGAAAATACGGCCTCGGCAGGGAAGACCACCCCTCGCGCACGAACCAGCAGTTCATCCTCGTCAGGGGCGACATCCTTGAGGAACTCTCTTCCAAGGTGGCATTCGAAGTATGGCAGGAAACACCACCTGGTGCCCCTGGGTTTGCCCTTTGCCGCTTCGTTACGAGCTGGGCTACCGTGCAGGAGGATATAAGTGAATTGGGAAAGGTCCTGATGGCCCTGTGTTAGATTCAGCTTTCCAACCAGGAAAGGAAAGCTTCATACCGGGAGCGCGCCACGGTGATTTCCTCGCGTGGAGCCGGTACCGGGATGATGCGCAGCCTGCTTCCTCCGAGCCGGAGTATGCTCTGAATGCTTGAGCGGGAGATTATGCATCCCCTTGACACCCTGAAGAACTGCCGGGGGTCCAACTGCATTTCAAGCTCGTCGAGGGAGGCTCCGTAGATATACTTCTCTCCTTCCTGCAGCACGAAGAAAGTCGCTTTGTCCTCGGAAAGCACATACGCAATCCCGGAGGCGGCCACCGGCACAATCCGTTCACCTATCCTCACCATGAAGCGCTCCTTGTACCGCGGGCCTTGAGAAACTGCTTCGATGAGCCTGTTTATATTAGTGTTCCTCACGTCTTCGCGGCAGCGTTGCACGGCCCTTTCCAATGCCGGGAGCTCCACGGGTTTGAGCAGGTAGTCAACTGCGTTTTCTTCAAATGCCTTTACCGCGAAACTGTCGTATGCGGTTGTCATTACCACGAAGGAGTTCACTTTGATTCTCCTGAAAATCTCAAAGCATTTCCCGTCCGAGAGCTCTACATCCATGAAAATGATGTCGGCGGTATGGCTGCGCAGCCACTCTGTGGAACTGCTTACGCTTCCGGCTTCTCCGACAATCTCGACGTCGGGAAAATACTTTTCGAGCATCCTCGCCAGAGTGCGTCTTGCGAGCGGCTCGTCTTCTATGATAAAGGCTTTCATAATAGTGGAAGTTCTATAGTATAGGTGCTTTCATCCTGCGTGATGCGGATGTCCTTTCCGCTTATGGCCAGATATTGCTGTCTTACGGAGTTGATGCCCACTCCCGTAGATTCGACGGCGTTCACTCTCGGGGAAACGGGATTGCTCACCCTCAGATATGAGCCGTCGGAACTCACTGAGATTTCGAGCGGGGATTCCGCGCTCACGGAATTGTGCTTTATCGCATTCTCTATGCATACCTGCAGCGAGCAGGGAATCACCCGTTTTGGCAAGTCTTCTTCCCTTACCGAGAGCTTGAAGTCCAGCCCTTTGGGCCAGCGGGTTTTCATAAGGTCGGCGTAGTTGCCCGCGAATTCCATCTCTTCGCGCAGGCTTACCGCATCCTCGTTTTCGTTGGTGAGGATATATCTGTAAAGGCTTGACAGGTTATGGATGAAGTGGCTGGCCTCTTCCCTGGGCGATTCCGTGACCAGCCCGTTGAGGACATTGAGACAGTTGAACAGGAAATGCGGATTCATCTGCTGCTTGAGCATCATGTACTGATATCGGGCCTTTTCCGCCTTCTCCCTTTCCCGGTCGAGTCTTTCCCTCAGGACATGTGTCACGAAGAACATGAGCACCATGAAGAAGAAAAGGGAGAGCGTGGTGCTTATGATTTCCTTGTAGGGAAACTCCGCAATGCCCCTTATGGAGAAATACTGATCCGCTCCTATCCTCAGAAAGTATATGGCAGTAATGGCAAGCAGGAGCAATATGAGCTGTTTCTTCCCGTACTGTTCGCCGGGGATGTCGCCGGAGCGTGCGCGATGCTTTCGCAGGACTGCGAGGAGGAACCATCCCAGTATTTCCGTGGTTATGAGCGTAGAAATGGCATGCTCGGCTACGTTGTTCATGATGAGCGGTTCGAGGAGGGCTGCCAGCCCCATTCCGATGCCGAATCCCGCGATGTTTACGAAAATGATGCTCTGGACCATGGCTTTTACGTCGGATTTTTCCTCCAGGCAGATGATGATGCAAAGGGACATGGTGAGCAGGGTGAGGAACATGGTGTCGCTCACTCCGAACATACGGCACAGCACAGTCGCCCCCACATGGAGGAGGGCGAAACCGTGGATGAGCCGATGGATCGTTTTCATGGCCGAAAGATACGAAAAAAAGTCATCCCGAAAAAATGACGGTTCGTCCTGAAACCCTTTCCGTTCGTCGGAAGCGGCATTTTATAATAAGGTTAAAGTTTTACTTTCGGTGGATTAATGACACTGTAATAACCGTATTTGCTGATGGCAAATTCTTCCAGACTGAGTTTCTGGGCCATGTGGAACCTGTCTTTCGGGTTCTTCGGCGTCCAGATCGCATATGCGCTCCAAAGCGCGAATATAAGCCGCATCTTCGCTACTCTTGGCGCAGATCCGCATCAGCTGTCCTTTTTCTGGATTCTCCCTCCCCTCATGGGAATGATAGTGCAGCCGCTCATAGGCAAGTGGTCCGACCGTACATGGTGCAGGATGGGCCGCCGCAAACCCTATCTTCTGGCAGGGGCGATAGTGGCGGTGCTGGTGATGGTTCTGCTTCCCAACGCCGGCAGCCTGAACCTCTCCAAGGCATGGGTTTTCCTGGGACTCAA
Organism: Bacteroidales bacterium; assembly: GCA_024691765.1. GTDB lineage: Bacteria > Bacteroidota > Bacteroidia > Bacteroidales > UBA932 > Cryptobacteroides. The sequence continues at coordinate 4,612 of JAILNI010000033.1, forward strand.
CGCTGCCATGTGGTTCGGTCTTTTCAGCCTCATCTTCCTCGATACCAGCATCAATGTGGCCATGCAGCCGTTCAAGATGATGGTGGGCGACATGGTAGGGGAGCAGCAGAAGGCGAAGGCTTATTCGATTCAGAGTTTCCTCTGCAACGCCGGCAGCCTGTTCGGATATCTTTTTCCGATATTCTTCACCTGGATGGGCATAGCGAACGAGGCTCCCGAAGGCCAGGTGCCCCCGAGCGTCATCACGTCCTTCTATGTGGGAGCGGCCCTGCTCATACTTTGCGTCCTCTATACCTTTGTAAAGGTAAGGGAGATGCCGCCAGCCGAATACGCGGAGTTCCACGGGATTACCACCCCCTCAGAGGATAACAACCGTGAGAAACCGGGCCTTTTCCGGCTTCTTCTTTCCGCTCCCAGGACTTTCTGGACTGTCGGCCTCGTGCAGTTCTTTTGCTGGGCGGCCTTCCTTTATATGTGGACATATTCGGGCGGCACCCTGGCGTTCAACTGCTGGGGAGGGGAGACCGACACCGCTTCCAGGGCATATCAGGATGCCGGGAACTGGGTTGGAGTCGCATTCGCCGTGCAGGCGGTAGGTTCCATCCTCTGGGCCCTTGTAATTCCGCATTTCCGCAATCTCAAAACCGCATACGTGGTGAGCCTGCTCATCGGTGCTGCCGGGTTCGCGAGCCTTTTCTTCATCCACGACAAATACATTGCCTGCGGGGCGTATTTCCTCATCGGAGCCGCCTGGGCCGCGATGCTCGCCCTACCCTTCACGCTCCTCACCAACGCCCTTGAGGGAAGCCCGTACATGGGCAGTTATCTCGGTCTTTTCAACTGTACGATATGCCTTCCGCAGATAGTTGCTGCGGCAACCGGCGGCTTTGTCCTGAAACTGGTTGGAAGCCAGGCCGGGATGCTCCTCGCCGCAGGCGTTTTCCTGTGCATAGGGGCGGCATGCGTAAGACTAATCGAAACCAAACACCAAAACTGATATGAGAAAAATAATCACTCTGATTGCCATTCTCCTCCTTGGCCTTACCCAGGCGATTGCCCAGGGATACAAGGTCAGAGGTGTGATAGAAGACGATACGGGTCCCGTAATCGGTGCCACTGTAATGGAAGCCGGCACTTCGAACGGTGTCCCGACCGGTCTCGACGGCGAATTCGAACTTATCGTGTCGGGAGCAGATGCCAGCGTCGAAGTGAGCTGCATAGGCTATGCTTCACAGACATTCAAAGCTTCTGCCTTCCCGTCACGACTGATTCTTTCCGAAGACCAGAACTTCCTCAGCGAGGTTGTCGTAATCGGTTACGGAACCGTGAAGAAGAGCGACATGACAGGCTCGGTCGTCGCCATAAAGGCCGATGAGATGCACCGCGGGGCCGTTACGTCCCCCGACCAGATGCTCCTCGGAAAGGTTTCCGGCGTACGCATCGTCCCCGCCACCGGAACTCCCGGTGAAAGCGGCCAGATACGTATCCGCGGAGCGGCGTCCCTGCGTGCCAGCAACGACCCGCTTATCGTAATCGACGGCGTTCCCATCACTTCCGACGGCGGCGCCGGCATGGGCAACCCGCTCTCTTCCGTGAATCCCGACGACATCGAGAGCTATTCGGTGCTCAAGGATGCCTCCGCAACCGCCATATACGGTTCCCGGGCCTCCAACGGCGTTATCATGATAACCACCAAGAAGGGCTCTTCCGGAAAGATGGAGGTGAGCTACAATTCCAGCTACTCCGTAAAGCAGAACACCCGTACTATCGACATGATGTCGGGAAGCGAACTCCGCGACTTCATTAATGAGAATTATTCCTCCAACGCTGCAAAAATAGCGCTTCTGGGCACTGACGACACCGACTGGCAGAAGCAGATTTACCGTCTCGCCCTCCAGACCGACCAGAACGTGAGCGTAAAAGGCGGCGGCAAGGTTCTCCCCTTCAGGGTGAGCCTCGGCTACAACCTCGACCAGGCCACCGTGCGCACAGGTGACAGCCAGAGGGGCAACCTCGATATAAGCCTTACCCCCACCTTCTTTGCAAATCACCTGAGCGTAAACGCCAATGCGAAGTTCGTTTACAACAAGACCAACTGGGCCAATGCAGGTGCGGTGGGCACGGCTATCCGTTTCGACCCCACGAAGCCCCTTCGCAATTCGACCGGAGATTACTGGAACTGGTTCCTCGACGACGAGATGACCATGCCCAACACCCAGACTTCGGCCAATCCGCTGTCGATGCTCTACGACTATGTCAACTGGAACAAGGGCCTGCGTACCATCTCCAACATCCAGCTCGACTACAAGCTCCACGGCTTCGAAGACCTCCGCTTCAACCTTAATCTCGGTATCGACAAGGCGGAGACCAACGGCCAGAAATACAACGAGATCGGTTCCGTTCTCGCAGCCAGGGAAGGGCACGACCTCGCATACATCTACCAGAACCGCAACACCAACTCCATACTGGAATTCTATACCGCATACAACCACGACTTCGGCAAACACCATGTGGACGCCATGGCGGGGTATTCCTGGCAGCACAACTATGTCTGCTATAACGAGAGCCGCTACGAGAACGTGGAGCCCCGCTGGCAGGAGGCCGACCTCTTCTATACCCAGCCCCAGAACGCGCAGGAGTATTACCTGGTTTCGTTCTTCGGCAGGGTGAATTACGGATATGACAGCCGCTACCTCTTTACCGCCACTCTTCGCGATGACGCCTCTTCGCGTTTCAGTCCCAAGACCCGCTGGGGCCTTTTCCCCTCCGTCGCCCTCGCATGGAACGCCAAGAACGAAGAGTTCCTCAAGGACGTGGACTTCCTTTCCCAGATGAAAGTGCGTCTCGGATGGGGCCAGACCGGCCAGCAGGATATAGGCGGGGAGTATTATCCCTATCTCGCCCGTTACCTGCAGAGTTCCGCAACCGAGCTCATGTATAACATGGGCAGCGGCAACTATCAGACCCTCTCGCCCCTTGCATACAATCCCAAGATCAAGTGGGAGACCACGACCACCTGGAACCTTGGTGTGGATTACGGATTCTTCGGGGAAAAGCTTACCGGTTCCGCGGAAGTCTATTACCGCGAAACCACCGACCTGCTCAACCAGGTTGACGTTCCCCTCGGATCGAACTTCTCCAACAGGGTCGTATCCAACATAGGCGCCATGGAGAACAAGGGCGTTGAACTCAACATCAACTATATCCCGGTAGAAACCAAGGACTGGCACTGGAGCATAGGCGGAAACATCACCTTCCAGGATACCAGGATAACCAAGCTTACGGCAGTAAAGTCCGACGACTTCATCGGCGTGCCCACCGGAGCCGACCTCAGCGGAACCGACGGTTACTCTTCTCTCTTCGTGGAAGGGTATGCGCCTTACACCTATTATCTGTACGAGCAGCTCTACCTCTTCGACAAACCGGTCCTCAACGGCCTTATCGACCGCAATACCTCCGGGGCCATCACCGAAGACGACCGCTACAACACCGGAAAGAGCAATACTCCCAAGGCGTTCTACGGCATCAATACCAATCTCAGCTACAAGAACTGGGATCTCTCGGTCAACGCCCACGGCCAGTGGGGCAACTACCTCATCAACGGTACGTGGATAGGGTTCGCCACCGCTTACAGCGACGACTACGGAAAGGGCTTCCTCAACAACATAAGCAAGCAGTATGCGGTTGACGGCTGGACGGCTCCCATGTCCACCGAAGCCCACTATTCCGACATGTTCATCGAGAATGCCGCTTTCTTCAAGGTTGACGACATAAATCTCGGTTATACCTTCCGCGACCTGCGCTGGGCAAAGCAGATACGTCTCGCAGCTTCGGTGCAGAACGTCCTCACGCTTACGAAATATACCGGAATCGATCCCGAAATCAGCAATGCCGACGGCGTTGACGGAGCTATCCTTCCCCGTCCGAGGCTCTATACGCTGCGTGTCAACATCAACTTCTAATTGGAGGACAGAGTCATGAAAAAATATACGACAATACTTGCAATCGCAATCCTTTCACTCTTCGTTTCATGTGTGAAAGACCTTGATACCCTTCCTCTCAACGAGACCGACTTCACTTCCGAGAAGGCATACGAGAATGCGGAGAGCTATCTGCAGGGCCTTGCCTACATCAATGCCTACTGGGCTTTCGTGAGCCAGAACGACGCCGGTTCATCCGATATAGAGGTGGAAAATGCGGGCCAGAGCGAACTCTGCCGTCAGTACATGATACTCAATGAACTCACCACCGACGAACTCAAGACATGGTGGGGAGACGGCTACAGCAATCCTCTCCAGTATCACAGCTGGTCGGACGCCCCCAACAATGCAATGGTTGCGGTCTATACCCGCTGCATGAAGGGAATAGCCCTCGTAAACGAGTTCCTCCTGCAGACGACCGATGCCAAGCTGGAAGCCCGCGGCCACTCCTCCCACAAGGCGGAAGTTGCGGGATACAGGGCCGAAGCCCGTTTCCACAGGGCGATGTTCTACTATCTCATGATGGATTTCTTCGGCAATCCGCCGTTTGCCCTTGAAGAGAATATCGGCGGCGCCGTCCCCAAGCAGATAAAGAGGGCGGACCTTTACGAATGGATAGAGGGTCAGCTCCTCGACCTGGTGGCCGACGGTTCCGACATGCCTTCCTATGGCGCGGTTCCCTATCCGCGTCCGACCAAGGGCTCCGCAATGGCGCTCCTTGCAAGGATGTACCTCAACGCCGAAGTCTATACCGGAACCACACAATGGCAGAAAGCCAAGGATGCAGCCGATGCGGTGTGCAAGATGGGATACCGCATCCACGACAACTACCAGGAACTCTTCCTCGAGGACAACACCACCAACGGGGCCGCCGAGGAGATGATTTTCGCCATAGAATACGACAGGGACCACGCACAGAGCTGGGGCGGAACCACCCACCTTGGCTCGGGAGCCTTCGGGGATAATCTTTCGAAGGGCCTGCCCAAGGCGCTGGGACTTACAGGCGTAACCGCCATGCATCCCGACACTTGGGACGGATATCATATTCCCGACGACCTGGTTGCCCGTTTCGAACTCCAGGGCGTTACCTGGGGCGGCGGTGAAGGAACTTTCGGCTACGACCGCGCCAGTTCCGACAAGCGCGCATTCTTCTACAACGGCAATCAGACCCAGGATTTCGGAACGAACGAGGATACTTCCGGCGGCTGGCTCTGCTGGAAATGGGTCAACATGGATTCGGAAGGCAACATCCGCAACTCCGAAACCGTCAACTTCAAGTTCTCTTCCGCCGATTTCCCGATATTCCGTCTGGCCGAAATGTATCTCATTTATGCTGAAGCCGACGCACGCCTTAGCGGCGGAACCGTCACCGATCCGGTGGCCATAGCGCGCATAAAGGAACTCCGCGACCGTGCCGGAGTGGCGACTCCCGCGAGCATGGATCTCGACTGGCTGCTCGACGAGCGCGTCCGCGAGCTCCTCTGGGAAGGTCACCGCAGGGTGGACCTCATCCGTTACGGCTATTTCACATCCGCATCGTTCCCCTGGACATACAAGGGCGGAGTGAAGGAAGGCAATGTGGAACTTGATTCATACAGGACCATCTTCCCCATTATTCCCAGCGATCTCATAGCAAATCCCAACCTTACTCAGAATGAAGGTTACAAACAATAAACAACACTAAAAACCAAAAAACAATGAAAAAGTTTTTCTATTCGCTAATGATTGTCCTCGCAGGTCTGTCAGTGTATTCCTGCAAGGACGACTCCAAGGAGACCGGCGGTAAGGGTGCACAGGGCACCGCTCCCGTTCTTGGTGAAATTCAGGGTGCCGTGCTCGACGCAGCCGGCGCCGACATCACCACCACCTACGAGGCCGCAGACTTCGGCCAGAGCGGCATCATCATCAACTATGCTCTCTGCGTGGACAAATCCGGCAACAAGATGGCCGGTAAGCAGCAGGTCACCGCAACCATCGGTGAAGGCCGCATTGCGATGACCCAGTCCAACCTCAGCCTTGCCATCCAGAAACTTGGCATCGAGGTGGGCGAAGAAGCCGAAGTGGACCTTGCGCTTTATGCTTATGTGGGTTCTGTCATTAACTCCAGCGCCCTCGTGTCCAATTATGTCACCGCCACCTTCACTCCCTGTGCCGCCGACATCGACGACAACGCCACCTACGACCGCCTCTACATCATCGGAGCCCTCAACACATGGAACTGGGACAAGGCCCAGGAGCAGAACGACTTCATCTATGACTATGGCGAGGACGGCATCTACAGCGGTCTCGTCTATTACCGTGCCCAGACCAACAACATCTTCAAGATCGCCTATCCTCTCACTGACGCCTCCGGCGCTCTCCAGTGGGATGACAAGGCCAACTACGGCACTCTCGACGGCGCTGTCCTGACTCCGGAAGAGTATCCAGTCCAGCTTCGCTGCGACGGCGGTTCCGGCAACATCGACGCCTTTGCATACAACTTCTATGTAATGCAGTTCGACCGTAACGAACTCACCCTCACCGTCCGTGAAGGCCACAACTGGGAGGCCGACGTGCCCTTCCGCTTCGACTATCTGTATCTGTGCGGAGTGGGCGGAGACTGGACCGAATTCAAGGAAGAATTCGAAATGAAGTACATCCCCTCCAAGCATAAATTCTGCATCGACGTGGAGACGGCAGCGGAAAGTGAGTTCAAGTTCCTTGCCGACGGTGCATTCGCCAACAACTGGTATCTCGCATGGGGACAGGACGAAAGCGGAGCCCTCAAGGTTGACGGCGCCAATATCAAACTCCCCGCAGGCAAGAACAGGGTTTATTTCGACATCAACAGGAACAGCTATTCCATCGAACCCAGCACCTACGGAACCGATGAAGGCCAGATTGAGGTCCTCGAGCGCGAACGTAATGTGGAGCGTCCCAAGAAGTACTATCTGCGCGGCAGCATGTACGGTGACACCGAGTGGGCGAACGGTCTTGAGATGTCCGCAAATGAAGACAATACAGTCTATTCTTACGACGGCCTTGAGGTTTCTGCCGAAGACATGTTCAAGATTGTCATCGACAACAACTGGGATTCCGGCAGCTTCGGCGCTGCAAGCGAAGAGCCCATCACTCTCGGCACCGCATTCGCGGCCGTGAAGGACGGTAAGAACATCAAGGTCGGCAAGGCCTGTGGCGTTGACGTAGTGTTCAATGTTACCGATGGTGAGATTACCGTTACCGAGTCGAAGAGCCAGGCTTGGACCGTCATCGGAATGATTGGCGATTCCGCATGGGACGCCGACTTCGCCATGAGCGAAAAGGACGGTGTATGGACCAGCGAATCCCTTGAGATCAAGGGTGATTTCAAGATCCGCAAGAACGGCGCATGGAGCCAGAACCGCGGTGTGGCGGCAGGAGCTACTGTTACCGTGGGTACTCCTTTCGATGCAGAACGCAACGGCGACAACATCACCGGCATCACCGGCAGCCATGTCGTGGTTTACGATTCTGTAAATGACCAGATAACCATTAAATAACCTAAACTTTTTTCCGATGTGCCCGGTTCCATTCCGGTCCGGGCACATCTTTTTTAATAATATGAAACCGGCACGTTTGTTTTATTCTGCCGCTCTGGCGGCGCTGCTCCTGCTCTCCTGCGGAAAGGCGGGCGGAGTCTCTTCGGGGGATGATGATTCTTCCGGAAAAGAAGGCGGCATCACATATCAGCTGCTGGTGTATTCTTTTGCCGACGCCGCCTTCGGCGACAAGTACGGGGATATCCCCGGGGTCACATCCCGTCTCGACTATATCGAGGCGCTCGGTGCGGGAGCCATCTGGCTCTCTCCAATACATCCATGCGGCTCGTATCATGGTTACGACGTAACCGACTATGCCGCGGTCAACCCCCTTTTCGGAGTTGACGACGATCTCCGGATACTCTGCCGGCAGGCACACGAGAAGGGTATCAAAGTGTATCTGGATTATGTGCTCAACCATACTTCGGTGAAGCATCCCTGGTTTACAAGTGCGAAAACTGACGCGGGAAGCGAGTACCGCGACTATTATATATTCTCGAAAACCCCACGTTCCGACATTGCTTCCGGAAAACTCTCCATGTTTACCGGAGAAGGATATGAAGGATATGATGCGGGGCAGTGGTTCTCCACAGGTGCCGGCGACTACTGGCACAGCCATTTCTGGACAGACATGTTTGCCGACATCAACTACGGTCCTTCCTCAACCTGTGAGAGTTCAGCTCCGTTCAAGGCTGTCTGCAAGGCCGCAGAGCACTGGATCGACCTCGGCATCGACGGGTTCCGCCTGGATGCGGTGAAGCATATCTACCATAACGCCTCCACCGATGAGAATCCTGTTTTCCTGAAGAAGTTCTACGATCACTGCAATGCTTACTACAAATCCTCCGGCCGCAGCGGGGATTTCTATATGGTAGGCGAAAACCTTTCGGAGGCGAATGAAGTGGCCCCGTACTATGAAGGCCTTCCCGCCATGTTCGAATTCAGCTTCTGGTACCGCCTGCAGTGGGCCATCAACAACGGCACCGGAAAGTATTTCGTGAAAGACATACTCGGATATCAGAAGATGTACGAGAAATACCGCTCCGGCTATATCGAAGCCACCAAGCTGTCGAACCACGACGAAATGCGCACGGCTTCGGTACTCGGCGGGTCCCTCGAAAAGGAAAAGCTGGCGGCATGCGTTCTTCTTACAGCCTCCGGGGAGCCGTATATCTATCAGGGCGAAGAACTCGGCTACCAGGGGACCCAGTCCGGCGGCGATGAATACGTGCGCACCCCAATAATGTGGAAGGCGGACGGTTCCCAGACGGCCACCCGCGCACTCGGAGGGAAAATTGACCGCTCAATGCTGACGGCTTCCATATCGGTGGAGAGCCAGGAGCAGGACGAATCCTCCCTTCTGAACGTTTATCGCAAGTTCGGCGCACTCCGCAACAACTACAGAGCGCTTGGAAAACGCGGCTCCATGACTCCGCATCCCGACTATGGGGAATCCTCTCCCGAAGAGCTCAAGGCCGCCGGCGTGTGGTACCGCGAATGTGACGGGCAGAAAATGCTGGTTGTGCATAATTTCGGATCCGACCCCCTTGCCCTTACCTTCGAACATGACAGCCTCGACGAAATGGTTGCATCAAACGGCCGCGCCATCGTGGTGCTGGGAAACAACCTGCAGCTCGGCGCATATTCATCTGCAATATTCAAGTTATGAAGATACATAAACTCCTCAGGGCCACCGCCTGCCTTCTTGTGCTTGCGGCCTGCTCGTGCGACAAGAACAATGCATCCTCAGGCTCCGGCTCTTCCAACGAAAAGGAAGAAAGCAGCCTGGTGCCTGCTTTTGCCAAAGGCGCCGACATCAGCTGGGTAACGGAAATGGAGAGCAAGGGATACCGCTTCTACACGGCCTCCGGCAGCAAGAAGGAATGCACCGCCCTTATGAGGGACCTTGGCGTAAATGCGGTGCGCTATCGCGTGTGGGTCGATCCTTCCAACGGCTGGTGCAATAAGGAGGATGTCCTTGAGAAGGCGAAGCGGGCGCAGCGGCTCTCCCTCGCCATAATGATAGATTTCCATTATTCGGATTCCTGGGCCGACCCTGCCAAGCAGAACACTCCGTCCGCCTGGGCTTCCATGGGTGTCAATGAAATGGCAGTGGCTCTCTCAAAGCATACAAAGGAAGTTCTTAAACTATTGAAAGACAACGATATCGATGTTTGTTGGGTGCAGGTCGGAAATGAAACCCGCACGGGCATGTGCTGGCCAACCGGAAAGATAAGCTCCGGCGACTGCGCCAACTTTGCGATACTTGCTAATGCCGGATATCAGGCGGTGAAGTCGGTGTATTCCTCCGCTCTCGTGCTCCTGCATCACGATGTGGCCAATGACCTTGGCCGTAACAAATGGTTCTGGGAGCTTGTCACGCAGGCCGGGGTGAAATTCGACATGATAGGCCTGTCCCTGTATCCATCCTACTGGAATGAAAAGCAGAACGCCTATCCCGACTGGAATCCCTACTGCAGCGCCGCTCTGTCCAACTTCAAGACGCTTCACGACACCTACCACAAGCCGGTCATGCTAGTGGAGTTCGGCATGCCTGCAAGCGAACCCGAGAAGGCCCGGGCGGCACTTCAGTACATGATGGACGGCGTAAGCGGATACGACTGGTTCAAGGGTATATTCTACTGGGAGCCCGAATCGGAACAGAGCCGCAACGGCTATGCCTACGGAGCCTTCCAGAACGGAAAGGCCACGGCGGCCCTCGAACCCTTTGCAGAATAGTTCCGCTTATGAAGAGACTCTCTTTCGCGGTTCTCGCTTCCATATTGTCGGCCTCTGCCGTGCTGCAGGCCGCCCCGCGCAGCGAGATGCTGCTTCGCGACTGGACCTTCAGGGCCGGTGGAGATGCAGCCGGCACCATCGTGCGCATTCCGCATGACTGGGCCATTGACGGGCCCTTCGACAGGTCCAACGACCTGCAGACCGTCGCCGTGGTGCAGAACGGTGAAACCGAAGCCACCGAAAAGACGGGCCGGAGCGGGGGTCTCCCATGGATGGGAAAAGGAGTGTATGAATGCAGCGTGAATATCGACAAAAGGCCCGGTCGCCGCTGGCAGATTCTTTTTGACGGTGCCATGAGCGAGGCCCATGTGTATGTCAACGGCTCCTTCGTGGGGGAATGGCCATACGGGTATAATTCCTTCAGTTTCGACATTACCGATGCCCTCGTCACCGGGGAAAACGCAATCAGGGTGGAACTTCAGAACCGTGAACAGTCGTCGCGCTGGTATCCCGGAGCGGGCCTTTACCGCAAGGTGAGGCTGCTCGAAACCGATGAAGTCCGGGTGCCCGTGTGGGGTGTATATGTCACAACTCCGAGCGTATCGGAGGAAAGCGCCGTCGTAACTGTAAAGACAACGCTGGAAGGCCTTCCTGAAGGGGAGGTGGTGACGCTCGAGACCGTGATTTCAGACGCCTGCGGCAAAGAAGTGGCGAGGCGTGAAGATACCCGCAGACTCTATTCCGACCTTTCGGTGACTCAGCAGTTCGCCCTTGACGGGCCCTCGCTCTGGAATCCTGAATCCCCGCAGCTTTATACTGCCCGCACCCTGGTCAAGACGGGAGGGCACATCCATACCGACTGGAACGTAGCCAAATGGCGCAACAGGATTACCGTCTATCCCGGAGCGGACGTGAGGGACAGCGTCGTCACGCGCTTCGGCATACGGAGCATCGAGCTTCGTCCCGAGCAGGGCTTCTTCCTCAACGGAAAAAGGACCATGCTCAAGGGCGTATGCCTGCATCACGACCTGGGGCCCCTCGGGGCGGCCGTAAACCGTTCTGCCATCGCTCATCAGCTCACCATGCTCAAGGATATGGGCTGCAATGCCATACGCACTTCGCACAACATGCCTGCGGAGGAGCTCGTGGAACTCTGTGACGAAATGGGTTTCATGATGATGATAGAGCCCTTTGACGAATGGGACAAGGCAAAATGCGAAAACGGCTATCACCGCTTCTGGAACGAGTGGGCCGAAAAGGATATGGTGAACATGCTGCGGCACTATCGCAGCAATCCTTCCGTAGTGATGTGGAGCATAGGCAACGAGGTTCCCTCGCAATGGGGCCGTGAAGGCGCCTCCACCGCGCGGTGGCTCGTCTCCATCTGCCACCGGGAAGATCCCACACGTCCTGTAACCTGCGGCATGGACCAGTTCGACGGGGTGCTTTCCGACGGTTTCGCGGCAGCCCTCGACATTCCCGGATTCAATTACAAGCCGGACCGTTATCTCCAGGCCAGGGAACTGCTCCCGCAAGGGCTGATTCTCGGAAGCGAGACGGCCTCCACCGTGAGCAGCAGGGGAGTGTATCATTTCCCCGTGAAGAAAGGAATGGATCTCCTGCATCCCGACCATCAGAGTTCCTCCTACGACCTCGAATACTGTACTTGGTCCAATATTCCCGACGAAGACTTTGCCGCCGACGAAGACTATCCGTGGATGGCCGGGCAGTTCGTCTGGACCGGGTTCGATTATCTCGGAGAGCCGTCCCCTTACGATACGGATGCCTGGCCGAGCCACTCTTCGGTTTTCGGGATAATCGATCTCGCCTCCCTGCCTAAGGACAGGTTCTACCTTTACAGGAGCGTCTGGAACACTTCCGAACCCACGCTCCACGTGCTTCCGCACTGGACCTGGCCCGGGCGCGAAGGCAAGGTGACCCCGGTGTTCGTCTATACGTCTTATCCTTCGGCGGAACTCTTTGTGAACGGGGTCTCGAAAGGACGCCGCAGTTTCAGCCGTTCTTCCCTTCTGGAGAGGCACCGCCTCATGTGGGAAGATGTCGTCTATGAGCCGGGCGAACTGAAGGTGGTGGCCTATGATTCTACCGGAGCTCCCGTCGGGAGCCGGACGGTTCGCACCGCCGGGCGGCCCTATGCCCTGAGGTGCTGCTCTTCTTCGGAGGTGCTTGGTGCAGACGGTTCCGACCTTGCGTATATAACGGTTACCGTGGTTGACAAAGAAGGAAACCCCTTCCCGGCGGCAGACAATCTGGTGAACATCAAGGTTTCCGGAGCCGGGCGCTTCGAGGCCGTGGCCAACGGGGATTCCACCTGCCTTGAGAGTTTCCGGCAGCCGAAGATGCACCTTTTCAGCGGAGCGCTCACCTTCATTGTCCGTGCGGGCGAGGCTGAAGGAACCGTGGATTATACTGTGACCGCCCGCGGGCTCAGGAAAACTTCAGGAAAAATCAAAGTAAGAAAGATATGAACTACAGGCTTTTGCTTGCCGCAGCCGCGGCGCTTTCACTTGCACTCAGCTGCAGTCCGGTGAAAAAAAACGTCCATCCCGAGTGGATGTACGACAGCGTGGTTTATGAGGTAAACGTGCGTCAGTTCAGCCCGGAAGGCACCTTCAAGGGCGTAGAGGACCAGCTTCCGCGCCTTAAGGACCTTGGCGTGGATATCCTCTGGCTTATGCCGATAAACAAAATAGGGGTCGAAGGACGCAAGGGTACCCTGGGAAGTTACTACGCCATTTCCGACTACAAGGAGGTGAACCCCGAATTCGGCACCATGCAGGATTTCGACCGCCTGCTCTCCGCCGCCCATGACATGGGGTTCCGCGTAATCCTCGACTGGGTTGCCAACCAGACGGCTCCGGACCATGTGTGGATGAGTTCCAAGCCGGAGGGTTTCTACGAACGCGACTCCCTTGGGAACGCCGTCTGGGAGTATGACTGGACCGATACCCGCAGCCTCAATTATGAGAACCGCGAAGTGTGGTATGCCCAGGAGGACGCCATGCGCTTCTGGCTCGACCGCGGGGTGGACGGTTTCCGCTGCGACGCCGCCGGGGAGATGCCGACACGGACGTGGCAGTATCTGGTTCCCAGGCTCAGGCGTGCCTATCCTCAGATTTATCTTCTCGCAGAGGCCGAAAAGAGTGAATTCGCGGCCGACACCATGTTCGACGCCACCTACGCATGGGAGATGCATCATATAGAAAACGGCATTGCAGCAGGCCCCGGGAACAAGGACGAGGTAAAGACAGTAAAAGACCTCAGGGAGTATCTTGCAAGGGATGCGAAGAGGGTTCCCCGCAGCGCGTTCCGCCTTGCCTTTACTTCCAACCACGACGAGAATTCGTGGAACGGCACCGAATTCGAGCGCATGGGCGCCGCGTGGAAGGTTATGGCGGTGCTCAACTTTACCCTTCCGCAGACCCAGCCCCTCATTTACACAGGGCAGGAGATAGGACTCTCGCGCCGGCTGGAGTTCTTCGAAAAGGACCCCGTTACCGACTGGAGCGCCAATGAATACACGGAGTTCTACAAGTATCTTGTGAAGCTCAAGCATGACAATCCGGCCCTCGCTGCAGGAGAGAAGGGAGGCAGGGCAAAGTATCTTGGCGGCCTTCCCGAAAACGTGCTTGGATTCACCCGCAGCGTGCCCGGGAACAAGGTGACCGTGCTTGCCAACCTGTCGGCTGAACCTGTTGTGGCAAAAGGGAATAAGCTCGCTCCCTGGGGCTTTGTGGTGCAGGTGAAGTAAACTGCAGATACGATATTTAAGAAAAGTAGTGCCCGACCAGACTTCGGGTACTATTTTTGTGTATATTCGCAGCCGAAATCAAGAGTTAGTAGTATGATCAATCTTATATTGGCTTTTACCCTCGCCGCAGTGGAGCCCTTCGAGGCGGCATCCCCTGCGGCAGTCTTACATCAGACCGATACCGTGGCTGCTGATACTTCCGCTACAGTCATAACGCTTGAAAAAGCTCTTGAGATAGCCCTCAGCGGCAATGCCACGGTGCGTGTGGCCGACAAGGAGATAGAAGCCAAAGGCTATGCCCTGAAGGGCAGCTATGCCGCACTGTTCCCGCAGGTGGCGGCCAGCGGTTCATTCAACCGCACCCTCAAGAAGCAGGTGATGACCATGGACATAGGCGGCGCTTCGCAGAGCTTCGAGGTAGGCCGGTGGAATACTGTGAACGCGGGCATATCTGCAAGCATGCCCCTTGTCAACGCCCAGCTCTGGAAGAGCCTTTCCATTACCGGGGAAGACGTGGAACTCGCGGTCGAAAAGGCCCGCAACTCCAAACTCCAGATGGTGACCCAGGTGAAGCAGGCCTATTATTCGGCCCTTCTCGCCAAGGAACTTCACCAGGTGTACAGGAGCGTCTACGAGAACGCCGTCGCCAACTGCGAACTCACCGAAAAGAAATACAACGCATCCAAGGCTTCCGAGCTGGACCTCACGAGGGCCCGCACGGCGGTGGCCAACGCCGTTCCCAACCTTTACGACAGCCAGAACGCGATAATCCTCTCGCTCTGGCAGCTCAAGGCCCTCATGGGGGTGGATCTCGACCTCAGCATCGACGTGGCCGATTCCCTTCTGGCCTACTCCGACGGCCTTGCCTACATGGCTCCGGAGCAGATAGACCTCAGCGGCAACTCTTCGCTGCGGCAGCTCGAACTCCAGGCGGCGGAACTGGCCGACAACATCAAGATGCAGAAATACGCGAACCTGCCCACCCTGAGTGCTTCCTTCGCCTATCAGGTGAACGCCATGGAGAACGAGTTCAACTTCAGCGAATACCAGTGGCACCCCTACTCGACCGTGGGGCTCAGCATAAACATACCCATCTTCACTGGAGGCCGCAACTACCACAGCGTCAAGCAGGCGAAGGTGCAGCAGCAACAGCTGGCCATACAGAGGGAGGATGCGGAGCGCAATCTCCGCGTGAGCATCATGAGCAGCCTCAATACCATGGACATGGCCGGCAAGAGCTACGCATCTGCAAAGGAGGCCCTGGAAAGCGCAAACAAGGCATACGACATAGCTTCCAAGAGTTACGAGGTGGGCCGCAGCACGCTGACCGACCTCGGCGACGCCCAGCTCGCGCTCACGCAGGCGCGTCTCACGGTCTGCCAGGCCATCTTCAACTTCCTGAACGCCAAGGCCGTCCTCGAGCAGACACTGGGAGACGATTACGTACTCGAAAACAATCCTGAAAATGAATAGATATGCAGCAATAGTCGCAGCGGCGCTTGCAGTGGCCGCATGCGGTCAGAACGGCAGCAAGAGCCAGTCCGCCCAGCCTGCCGAAGTTCCGGCGGTAAGGATAACCGCAACCACAGTCCAGGCCCGGACGGTCTCGCAGACGGAGGTTTATTCGTCCACGGTTCAGGCCTATGCGGTAAACAACATCGCTCCGCAGAGCTCGAACCGCATCCAAAAAATCAATGTGGATGTGGGGTCCTACGTGAACAAGGGGCAGATACTGGCCGAGATGGACAAGGTGCAGCTCACCCAGCAGAAACTCCAGCTCGCGAACAGCGAAAAGGAACTCAAGCGCCTCAAACAGCTATACGAGCAGGGCGGCCTTTCCCAGAGCGACTTCGAAGCGGTGGAACTGCAGTACAACGTGGCCAAGGCTTCCTACGACAACCTGGAGCAGAACACCATTCTGCGTTCGCCCATCACCGGCGTGGTTACCGCCCGCAACTACGAACGCGGCGACATGTATGCCATGGCCCAGCCCATCTTCACCGTGCAGCAGATTACTCCGGTCAAGCTTCTCGTCGGCGTGTCGGAAACGGACTACACAAAGGTGAAAGCCGGACAGAAGGTGGATATCGCCGCAGACGCCCTTCCGGGAAAGACCTTCACAGGCAAGGTGAACAAGATTTATCCCACGATGGACGCCGCTTCGCACACCTTCAGCGTCGAGGTGCTGGTGACCAACGCCGACAAGGCGCTGCGTCCCGGCATGTACTGCAAGGTTACCCTCAATTTCGGGGACAGGCAGAGCCCTGTGGTGCCCGACGAGGCCGTGGTGAAGCAGCTCGGCAGCGGCCAGCGTTTCGTTTACATCCTTAACGATGACGGAACGGTGCGCAGTTCGGCCGTAACCCTCGGCCGCCACGTGGGTAATTCCTACGAGATACTTTCAGGGGTGAATTCCGGCGACAGGGTGGCGGTTAGCGGCGCATCCGCGCTCAAGGACGGTTCAAAGGTGGAAATAGTCGAAAGATAGAGCCATGAGCCTTTACCGTTCAGCAGTCAACCGCCCCGTCACCACGATACTGGTCTTCCTGGCCTTCGTGGTGTTCGGCGTGTACGCACTCATAAAAACCAGCATCGCGCAGCTGCCCGACTTCGACGCCAACGTGGTGATGGTGATGAGCTCCTATCCGGGGGCAAGCGCCACCGATGTGGAGAACAACCTCACCAAGCTGCTCGAGAACAGCCTCAACAGCGTCGAGCACCTCAAGGACATGACTTCCCGTTCGCGCGAGAACGTGTCCATCGTAATCCTTGAATTCGAATACGGAACCGATATCGACGAGGCCTGCAACAACATACGCGACAATCTCGACATGGTGTCGCAGAACCTTCCCGACGGGGCCAGCAAGCCCTTCCTGCGGAAGTTCAGCATGGACGACATGCCCATCATGATCATTTCCGCGACGGCAGACGAGAGCTTCGCCGGACTCGACCGTATACTTGACGACCGCGTCACCACGCCGCTGGCCCGCGTGGACGGAGTTGGAACCGTCACCGTCATCGGCGCTCCCGACCGCGAAATCCAGATCTACTGCGACCCGAACAAGCTCGAAGGTTACGGTCTCAGCATAGCCGGCATCTCGGCGGCGATAGCCTACGAAAATCGCAACGTACCGTCCGGCAATATCGACATAGGCACCGAAACCTACTCCCTGCGGGTGCAGAAGGAGTTCTCCGACCCGCGCGAGATACTCGACGTGGTGGTGGGCTACAAAGGCGGAGCCGCGGTGTATCTGCGCGATGTGGCAACGCTCGTCGACGGCCCTGCCGAAAAGTACCAGGAATCCTGGACCGACGGCCAGAGGGCGGCTACCATCCTCATCCAGAAGCAGTCCGGCGCCAACACGGTTGACGTGATCCGCAAGGCCAAGAAGAAGATGGAGGAGATAAAGCCCTCGCTGCCTTCCGACATCAACCTCATCACCGTCATCGACTCGTCCGACAACATCATCAACACGATAGTGTCGCTGCTCAAGACCATCATCATAACCATGCTGGTGGTCATGCTGGTGGTGTTCATCTTCCTCGGCAGATGGAGGGCCACGTTCATAATAGTGCTGGCCATCCCCATCGCCCTCATGGGCTCGCTGGTGTATCTGCTCGCTACCGGCAACACGCTGAATATCATATCGATGAGTGCCCTCTCCATAGCCATAGGCATGGTGGTGGACAACTCCATCGTGGTCCTCGAGAACATATCCAAGCACATGGACCGCGGGGAACGCCGCAGCGAGGCCGCCGTCAACGGAACCGCCGAAGTGGCAGGTTCCATCATCGGCTCCACCCTCACCACGCTCTGCGTGTTCCTGCCCCTTACCATGGTGTCCGGAATGGCCGGCATCATGTTCCAGCAACTCGGCTGGATAGTGAGCATCATCATGATAGTCTCCACGGCCCTGGCACTTACGCTGGTGCCGGTGATGTCGTCAAAGATCCTGAGCTCTTCGGCCAAGAGTTCCAGTCTTCACAAGAAGGTGTTCGGCCCGATAGACAGGGCGCTTGAAGCCCTCTCGAACGGCTATTCCAAGGTGGTCGGATGGTGCGTTACCCACCGCAAGACCATCACCCTCGGGGCGTTTGCAATCATCGTGGCCGTGTTCGTGCTGCTTGTTCCCAAGATGACGACCGGCTTCTTCCCGAATTCCGACTCCGGCCGCCTGTCGGTGAGCGTCGAGCTCCCGGTGGGTACTTCCCAGGAGGTGACGGGTCAGTTTGCGCACGAGCTGTATGCGCGCTTCACTTCGGAAATCCCCGAGATAAGGGTGTTCGAGTACCGTTTCGGCCAGGCCGACTCCGACAACGCCTTCGCCAGCGCCCGCAACAACGGGTCGTATCTGATAAGCATGAACATCAACCTCGGCAGCATGGAGGAACGCGAACGCAGTGCATCCGAAATAGCCAATATCATCCGTGCCGAGCTGAAGGAGTATCCCGAAATCCACCGTGCCCAGGTGACTGAGGGCGGCGGCGGAATGGGCGGTGCCACCTCGGTGCAGCTGGAGATTTACGGTTTCGATTTCGACGAGACCGACCGCGTGGCCAAGGAGATTCGCAACGGCATGAACGCCAGCGGCGACTTCGTGCAGGTGGTTCTCAGCCGCGACGAGTATACTCCTGAATACCAGGTTGATTTCGACCGCGAGAAGCTCGCCCTGAACGGGCTCAACTCCACCACCGCGGCCACCGCTTTCAGTGCGGCCATGAGCGGCAGCGTTAACTCCTTCTTCCGCGAGGAAGGCGACGAATACAACATCCGCGTACGCTACGCCAAGGAGTTCCGCGGCAGCATCGACGACATAGGCAACGTGGTGCTTACCACCCCGATGGGGAAGCCCATCCGTGTGAAGGAACTCGGTACCGTGGTGGAAAGCAAGGTGCCGCCCACCATCGAGCGCAAGAACCGCGAGCGCTACATCACTGTGACCGGCATCACCGCGAAGGGCGTGGCCATGAGTCAGGGCGTCGCAAAGGTTCGCGAGATTGTCCGCGGAGTGAACATCCCCAACAACATAACCACGGAAATAGCGGGAGACTATGAGGACCAGCAGGACATGATGAAAGACCTCATCACCCTTCTGCTTTTGATCTTGATACTTGTCTACATGGTGATGGCCGGCCAGTTCGAGAACTTCGTCAGCCCCTTCGTCATCATGTTCAGCGTGCCTTTCGGCTTCATGGGCGTGCTCCTCGGCCTGTGGACTACCGGCACCACCTTGGACATCATGGCCATGATAGGCATACTCATCCTCATAGGCATCGTGGTGAACAACGGTATCGTGCTCATCGACTACACCAATCTCCTGCGCGAACGCGGAATGGGTGCGGTGGAGGCGTCGGTCGCCGCTGCGAAGAGCCGTCTGAGGCCCATACTCATGACCACTCTCACCACCGTCATCGGCATGCTTCCCCTGGCCCTCGGAAGAGGGGAAGGCAGCGAGATGTGGCGTTCGCTTGGTATGACGGTCGCATGGGGCCTCACCTTCTCGACCGTCGTGACCCTCATCCTCATCCCCACCATCTACTGCATCTTCGCAACCCGTCAGGAACGCAGGCAGCTGCGCCGTGCCGAGGCTGAGAGGAAACTCCTCACCGAGGAGAATGCCGACATTTTAAATAATTGACAATGAAAGCGTTATTCATAGCCTGCTCCCGGGCGTACAATGAGGAGGTGATAAAGATTCTCGAGCTCTTCGGACAGAAGGGCTTCACCCGCTGGACCGACGTGGGCGGCCGCGGAAGCAAGGACGGACTGCCGCATCTGGGCACCCATGCCTGGCCCGACATCAACCATGCCATCCTCACTTTCGTCGAAGATGACGCCACCGCAGCCCGCATACTCGAGGCCCTTCGCAGCCGCGACTCCCGTTCCCCGGAACTCGGTTTGCGGGCATTTATGTGGAATATTGAAAATTATTGCTAATTTTGTGGATGTTAATCTAAAGATTATGCAGACAGTAACAGATACCAATTTCAATGAGATTCTCGCCTCCGCGGGCGTGGTACTCGTAGATTTCTGGGCCGCCTGGTGCGGTCCCTGCCGTATGCTCAGCCCCATCGTGGACGACGTCGCCGACGCTTACGCCGGCAAGGGCGTGGCCGTCGCCAAGTGCAATGTCGACGACTGCGAGGAGATAGCCGAACAGTACGGCATACGCAGCATTCCCACCCTCCTTTTCTTCAAGAACGGGGAGCTCGCCGACAAGACCGTCGGCCTCGTGGGCAAAGCCGAAATAGAAAACAAAATCAACTCACTTTTATAGTCATGAAAAAATTATTAGTAGTTTTGACCGCCCTCTTCCTCGGCATCGCAGCAAATGCCCAGGTCGGCGTCATCGCAGGTGTAACATCCTCCACTACAGATCTCACCGCCGCCAAGGAAGCCCTCAAGGCTGGCGACATCACCCTCTACCATGTAGGTCTTACCACCAAGTTCGATCTCGGTGCCCTCGCAATACAGCCCTCCCTCATCTACAACGTCAAGGGAACCCAGCTCAGCGAGGTGTACAACGACGGCCTTGTGGAAAGCAACTATACCGCCGATTTCAAGACCGGTTTCCTCGAGCTGCCCGTGCAGCTTCAGGTTGGCCTGAACCTCGGAGGATTCCGCCCCTATGTTTTCGCGGAGCCTTTCGTGGGATTCGCCATCACCAACGAGTTCACCAAGAAGGTTGAGGCCGCAGGTACCGATGTCGTCACCGAGGAATCCGACGCCAACAACCAGTGGGAGAACATAGGCAACGACGTGAAGGACCGTCTCGAGTACGGCGTGGGCGCCGGCTTCGGTATCGACCTCCTGAACAGCCTGCAGATTTCCGTGCGCTACTACTGGAACATGGGCGAGCTCTACAGCGGCGATGCCAACAAGTTCCAGGGTTCCACCGTGGGAGACGCGGCAAACGTGTTCCTCGATACCATGAAGAACCAGAAGTGCACCGGCATAATGGCCTCCGTGGCATTCTTCTTTTAGACAGTGACGCCCGAAGATATCCGAAATATCCTTGGGTCAGACTTTGAGGCGGTTAAGGACCTGGTCCGGAGCCGCCTCTCTTCTTCCGTGCCCCTGCTGCAGGAGGTGAACGGCTCGCTGCTGGAGCATTCCGGCAAGATGATGCGGCCGAGCCTCTGCCTGCTGATGGCCCGTGCCTGCGGCGGCTCGAACGACGATACGATCCGTTATGCCGCAGCTGTGGAGCTTCTTCACAATTCCACCCTGCTGCACGACGACGTGGCCGACGATTCCGATCTGCGCCGCGGAGTGCCTACGGTGAAGAGCCGTCTGGGCGCCGTTCCGGCAGTGCTGGTGGGCGATTTCTGGCTGGCGCGCAGCATTGACGTTATTCTCGGCTCAGGGCACCACGGCTGGGCGGTTCCGGCCTTCTCAAAGACTCTGGGCGACCTGGCCGAAGGGGAGATGCTCCAGCAGCAGAAGGCCTTCAGTTGCGACACTTCGGAGGAAGACTATAAGCAGATAATCTATTGCAAGACAGCCTCGCTTTTCGAGCTTTCCTGCAGTTGCGCGGCCGTCAGCGTCGATGCTTCTAAGGAGTTTTTCGACGCCGCGAAGGCTTACGGGAAGGCCCTCGGCATGGCTTTCCAGATAAAGGACGACATCCTCGACTATACCGGGGTCGACCTGGGCAAGCCCTGCGGACGCGACCTTGCCGAACGCAAGATAACCCTGCCTCTGCTGGGGGCCCTGAAGGATTCGGGTTGTGAGCCGGAGATTCGGGGCATGGTCCGTTCCCTTCCGGAACATCCGGAGAATTGTGAAAAGCTGGCCGCTTTCGTAAGTGACCGCGGCGGCATCGCATATGCCCAGCAGCAGCTTCATTCTTTCATCTGCGAGGCCATTTCGGCACTCGCGCCTCTTCCGGCGTCACGCGAAAAGGAGATGCTGGAGGAGTTCGCCAGGCTTAACGAAATTAGGGAAAAATGAGCGTAGAAGAGATACTTGCTTCGATGGTGGATTCGGGAAAGGTTCCGCACGCCATACTCCTTCACGAGAATGACGGGGGAGGGGCGTTCCCCGTGGCTATGGGCTTCCTCGAGAAGCTCTACGGGGCTGCCGGTGGCAGGGTGGCCAAGCTTATCCATTCCGACGTCCACTTTATTTTCCCGGTGGTGGCGCCCGGTTCGAGCTCGGCTTCATCCGTTTCTCCTTCCGAGCCCTGGCTCGGTGATTTCCGAGCCCTGGCGCTGGAGAATCCGAGGTTCACCGAACAGGACCTCTGGTCGGCCCTCGGCTTCGAAGGCAAGAACCCGGTCATATCCGTATCCGAGGCGAACGCGCTGCTGCGCACCCTCGGGCTCCACGCGCTCGAGGGAGGCTACACTTCCACGGTGATCTATCTTCCCGAGAAGATGAACCCCGCCGCGGCCAACAAGCTGCTGAAAATACTCGAGGAACCGCCTTCCCAGACTATCTTCGTGCTCATCACCCACGCTCCGGAAAAACTGCTCGCGACCATAGTTTCGCGCTGCCAGATGTTCCGGGTGCAGTCGGCTCCGGTTTCCGCGGCCGATTCCTACGACGACGGCGGGCAGCTTGCCTCGCTCATGGACGCGCTTCTCGCCCGCGACCTTTCCGCCGCCCTTTCCGAAGGCGAGCAGATAGCGGCGCTGCCATCGAAAGAGAGCGCCAAGGCTTTCTGCCGCTACGCTTCCGAAAAATTCCGCAGGGTGTTCCTGTACCAGCAGGGGCTGGGGCAGCTGGCGGGAGACGATGCGCAGGCGCGCGACTGGGCCGCCCGGGTGAGCCCTAAGTTCCCACGCAAGGCCCTGGAGGTGCTGGACCGCACGGTGCTCCGCATCGACCGTAACGTGAATGTAAAAATACTGTTCACCGACCTGGTGGACAGGCTCTATATAAACATCTGACATGGAAAAAACCACCATAGACTGCAGCCGCGGCACTGTAGCCGTGCACAATCCCGAAACGGGCGAGACTACGTTCTCATACCGCGAGGGCTGCTGCAAACTGCGCGATTACAACTACCTCGCGGGTATCACCGACGAATCGGTGAAAGACCTTTTCGAGGTACGTTTCAAGAATACCCGCAAAGGCATATACCGCAACGCCTCCGGCCAGAACGTCAAACTGGGCGACATGGTAATCGTGGAGTCCTCCACCGGCTGCGACCTGGGAATCGTTACCCTCGAGGGCCCGCTGGTCGCCAGGCAGATGGCGCTCAAGGGCGTACAGCCCACCGACGAGTTCCGCAAGATTTACCGCAAGGCCAGGCAGTCCGACGTGGAGAAGTGGCAGGAAGCCATCTCCCGCGAGCAGGACACCATGATCCAGGCCCGCCGAATAGCGGCGGAGATGGGTCTCGACATGAAGATTGGCGACGTGGAATTCCAGGGCGACGGTTCCAAGGCGATATTTTACTATATCGCCGACGGCCGCGTGGACTTCCGCCAGCTGATCAAGGTCTTCGCCGACGAGTTCCGCATCCGCATCGAGATGAAGCAGATAGGCGCACGCCAGGAAGCGGGGCTGATAGGGGGGATAGGCGTTTGCGGACGCGAACTCTGCTGTGCCCGCTATATCTCGCATTTCAAGAGCATCTCTACCGCCGCGGCCCGCGTTCAGGACCTTTCACTGAACCCCCAGAAACTTGCCGGCCAGTGCGGAAAGCTGAAATGCTGCCTCAATTACGAGGTTCCCGCCTACCAGGACGCCGCCTCGCGCATTCCGCGTGTCCAGGAGCCGCTCGAGTTCAAGGACGGCCAGGCCTTCCTGCGCAAGACGGACATACTGGCGGAGACCATGTACTTCTCCTACGACAAGACCTCCGACGCCGACCTGTATCCGCTGGCGGCTTCGGACGTTATGGAAATAATACGCATGAACCGCAACGGCATCAAGCCGGATTCGCTCAAGGGCGATCCGGAGCCGGTGCACCGCGAGTTCGTGGACGCCGTGGGCGACGAGAGCATATCGCGCTTCGATTCGCCGAAGAGGCGGGGCAAGCGGCGCAAAAGAAGATAGGATGGCGGTGGAGGGTAAGCCGCTAATAGTCAATGATTTCTGGATTTTTCATTCGCCGTTTTGCCGAATGAAAAATCAGCAACTCGCTGGTAGTCAGAGAGTTGTCCTCCACTCTATTTTCGCACTCCTGCTCCTGCCCTTTCTCCTGCTGCCGCTTTCCTGCCGGCCGTCCTCGTACGAACAGTTCGTAAGGGCCGACCAGACGGAAGACGGGCGATATGTATTCGCCCTTGACCTTTCGGATTCGGCGGCGACATACGACATTTCCCTCTATACCCGTGTGGATGCCCCGTTGTTGCAGGCGGAAAGGCCTGCCGGGCAGTTGGGACTGGAGGTCGAATGGACTGCGCCGGATTTCAGCCAGGGAGGCGCTCCCCAGGAGGGGCCTGCCACCCGCGAGT
>JAILNI010000063.1 GCA_024691765.1 Bacteroidales bacterium
GGCCGATCTTGTGACCGGCAAATCCAAGAACTGGACAGGCGGCGACGTGGCCCTCGCCATGCGCGCAACCATGAGCATTCCCGGGCTCTTCAATCCCGTTCGTTCGGGCAACATGGTGCTGGTGGACGGGGGTATAAGGAACAATTTCCCGACCGACCTCGCACGCGCGATGGGCGCGGACATAGTGATAGGTGTGGTGCTGAGTCAGGTGGTGGAATCGGAAATCAGGGTGGAGAACATAGGGAACATCATCTCCAGGCTGATAGACATGCTGTCACGCGAGGCCTACAAGAAGAGCATCATGGAGGCGGACGTGTGCATACATCCCGACTTGCATGAGTACAACATGCTGAGTTTCAACAGCGAAGCCATCGATACCATACTTCACCGCGGATACCAGGCTGCACTCGATTGCGAGGATATGCTCAGCCTCGTGGCAACCCGCACCGCAGGCCGCAAGGCTGTCGAGAGGAAGGCCCCCGCGAAGGACCTGTCTGCCGCCCAGGTGAGAATCTCGGATATAAGCTTCCCCGGCAAGAGCGAAAAGGACGCCTCCTACCTGCTCGAAAAGATAGGCGTCGCGCCAGGAGACAGCGTGGGTAAGGCCGACCTGGACAATGCCGTGAGCGTGATTTTCGCAACCGGGTCCTTCAAGGACGTGTCTTATTCTCTTCTCGAAGACGGTGACGGAAGCTGCCGCCTGCAGTTCAATCTCACCGACGGTCCCGTCCACAGGATAGGGATATCGGGAAGGGCGGATACGGAAGACATGGTGGCGGGCCTGGTGGAATTCAGCTACAACGCATATCGCCTTAGCGGCTCAAAGTTCGACTTCGAAGCCCGCATCGGCCAGAACTGGTACGGAATGGCCAGGTGGTCGCTGACATCGCCGCATCTGCCCGCTCTCGGCGTGAGCCTGCGTTCCGGAAAGAACATGGCCAACATGATCATCGACGGAGCCTTCTGCGACGCTGGCTTTTGGCATCACCGGGCCGACGTCTCCCTGAGCGGGTTCCACAGCGCCTCCTTCGACCTCGCCGCCGGTGCCCGTTACGATTACTATGGCCTCAACTCATGGCTGAGCGAAAAGAGCTTCGACGACCGCGTGCGCACCATCGACGACATGACCACCTACCGCCGCGGCTTCTTCACGGCATACGGCGGGGCGAGGGCTTATACTCTGGACGACAAGTACTTCCCAACCAGGGGCCTGTCTCTCGGGGTGGGGTATGAATGGGTGCTCGGGAACGACCTCTCGCAGATTATCACCCTGGATTACAGGAGCCCGATACGTTTCGGCCGCGCGATAACCCTAATCCCCAGCCTTTATGTGCGCTACGTTGTGAGTGAAAGCACCACCATAGAAGACAACATGTTCGTGGCGAATTTCGCCGGAGGAGCCATGCAGGGCCGTTATTTCGACCAGCAGATGCCCTTCGACGGATTCCACCGTTGCGTGATGCTCGACGACTTCGCCGTGGACTTCCAGCTGGACCTGAGGGTCAACCCCTGGAAGAACCTGTTCCTCTCCCTCAAGGGCGGAGCGATAGAGTCCGCTTCGGAGGTTTCGGGGCTGTTTGGCGAGGAGGCTTCGTTTATCGTGGGCGGTGCCTTCGAAGCTGCCTACAAGGCAATCTTCGGCCCTGTCAAGTTCGACCTTCAGTACTCCCGTCCTTTCGGCCTCGGGGCATATTTCAGCATAGGTTATGACTTCTGAGGCAAACATCCTTTCAGCCCTCCAGGCCCAGTGCGCCAGGCGTGAGTACTGCGTTTCCGACATACGCAGGAAGGCTCTCGAGCGCTGCGAAGGGGACGCGGCCATGGCCGGACGCATAGTGGATTCGCTCAAGGCCGACCGCTTTGTGGACGACGCCCGCTATGCAGCAGCCTTCGCCCGTGACAAGTCCTCCCTTACCGGTTGGGGCCCGATTAAGATACGTTTCGCCCTCAGGGCAAAGGGCCTTTCGGAGGAAGACATAAACTCAGGACTCGGGGAAGTGGACGGCAATGCCGCGGCCTCGAAGCTGGAGTCGCTGCTGCGCTCCAAATGGAAGAGCCTTTCGGAAGAGCCCGACGGGCGCCTGAGGCTGATACGTTTCGCCCTCTCCAGGGGGTATGAATATTCCGAAGTGGAAAGACTCGTAAAGGAAATAACCAATTGACGAAGATATGAAAAAATTACTTCTCCTGCTTGCGGCCGTGCTGCCGCTCTTTTCCTGCTCAATGCTGCAGAACATCAACACCGAAAGGGTGATGACCGGCGGATCCAAGGTGGTTCAGGCCCTTGGCGTTACCAACGACCAGATGAAGAGTTATGTCACCTCTTCGGTGGCGCAGCTCGATGCTGCGGCGACCGTCCTGCCCGCGAGCAACGCCTATTCCAAGAGGCTCGCCAGGATTACCAGCGGCCTTACCAAGGTGGACGACACGCCCCTGAACTTCAAGGTCTACAAGCAGGACGAAGTGAACGCTTTCGCCTGCGCCGACGGCTCGGTGCGCGTGTATACCGGCCTTATGGACATAATGTCCGACAACGAGATACTCGGGGTCATAGGTCACGAGGTCGGGCATGTGGCCATGGAACACACCATGAACGCCTACAAGTACGCCCTTTACACCTCCGCTGCGTTCGACGTGATAGCTTCGACGGGCAACCTCGCCGCAGCCCTTACCGATTCGGTACTGGGCCAGCTTGGCCAGAGCATGATAGAGGCGCGCTACTCCCGCAAGCAGGAGACGGAAGCCGACGATTTCGGATACTCGTTCCTGAAAGCGGCGGGAGTGAATCCCTGGTATATGGCATCTGCTTTCGAGCAGCTCCAGAAGGCTGCCGGCGAATCAGGTGCCGCTCCCAGCAGCGTAACCGAGATGTTCTCCTCGCATCCCAACACCGCCAGCCGCATAGAAAGAATGTCCGCCAAATGCACGGCGGACGGCTTTACAAGGCCCGAATAGATGGCTCTGGAAATAACCTGAAGGTTCACTTCCCGCAGTTTTTCTTCGTCCATTTTGATCACTTTGCGGTCGTAGCGGCAATCGTCTTTGAGATTGATATCCATTCTTTTATAACAGTTTGCCCAGCGCCACCACCCCGGTGTACGAAACCACGCAGGCGAAGCAAAGGGCCAGTACCATACAGATATTGAGCAGCGCTCCCGGTCGGGATGCGCCCATGACGTTTTTCTTGTTTATCATCACCAGCATCAGGCTGATAACCAGCGGCAGCACGAACACCAGCGTCACCTGGGAGGCTATCTGGGTTATGACGGGGCTGGTGCCGAGTATGGGGATGGTGAGTCCGGCTAGTGCTGCTATGCCGGTAAGGATACGGAACAGGGGAGTGCCGGTCTGCATCTCCCCGTGACGGTAGTCGCTTATGAGTTCCGGAGCCAGCATCATGATTGGGAAGAGGGAAGACAGGCCCGCGCTCAGAAGCCCCACCACGAACAGTGCCACTGCAAAACGTCCGGCGATTGGCTGCAGTACGTATATCATGTCCAGCACCTTCTCCACCTGTATGCCCCTGGCGTGAAGCACTCCCGCCGCGCAAATCATTATGGATGCGCTGAT
>JAILNI010000022.1 GCA_024691765.1 Bacteroidales bacterium
GCTCTACACCCACGAAAACGGTTTCGCTGCTCCGCTCCAGGACGGGCGTATCTTGCTCGGCGGTGGCAGCCCGGAGGCCTTCGGAATCGGCCAGAGTTGGGGCGCGGAGATCTATGACCCCGGGACGCATGCGTTCACTGCGGTCGGCATTATGGCCGTCAAGCGCTCCATGTCCTCTGCCCTGACCATGCCCGATGGCAGCGTCATCATCGTGGGCAACTGGCACTCTCCCGACAGTTGGGAAACCTGGACCCCCGAGGGTGGCTTCGTCTCTGGCGGTCAGCTCGCTCCCGGCTGGGCAGAGCCCCACGTCCTTCCAGCCTCGCGCGATGATATTATCGTCTTCGGGCCATGGGATACCATGGGCGGGAATCCCGGCGGGCGGGTCGAGCATCTCGGAGGCACTACCGAATACGTACCTCTGCTTGAAGAGTGGTGCCCGGGGGTAAATTACTTCGTTTTCCCGGATGAAACGCGAATTGCTGACTATACTTACCTGGTTCCGCTCATTAGCCGCTCTGGGCCGCAGACCGCAATTCTGAAGGTTGCGGCAGGCAAGTTCTCCCTGTTGGAGATGGAAAAGCCGCTTCCGACTCTCGGGCCGGACGGGAACCTGATCGGCTGGAGCCATCTCCAGGTCGACCGTCCTGCGCGTTTGATCTGGGCTCAGGGTCTGGATGTGGAAACAGGCCGCCTGTACCTGGCCCGAATCGCATATGACGCCACCTTCGACGGTGGCAAGGCCGCCTTTACCCTTTACTACGCAAATGTGCCAGAGGGATTTGCCTCCAACTGCGCGAAACTGATGCCCGGCGGACGCTTTGTTTTAGCGGGCGGCACTAACTGGAAGCGTGGCGAGGTCCCCGTTATGGTCGATAACTTCAAGACCAGTTCGGAAGCGTATATCTTGTATACCGAGCCGGTCGTTCAGGCAGGCGTTCCGCTGTGGACTATTGTTCTGCTGGCGGTGGATCTGTGCGGGCTGGTTGTATGGATTATCCTCCGCAGGCGAAGGGGGGCTACCGAAGCCGCGCCAGCCGAGACTGTTTTGCCTCGCAATATGATGGAGCAGATCACTGCCGTGATCGAGGAGAAAGAACTATATCGACGTAAGAATCTGCGCATCACCGATGTAGCAACCGAGCTGGCGACGAACAAAACTTATGTCAGCGTTCTGCTGAATAATATGTCGGGCGAAAGTTTCACCCAATTGATTACGCGATATCGCGTCCGCTACGCGCAGAAGTTGCTGCGTGAGCAACCGGAAATGCTCCTCGACGAAGTCGCCGAACAGTCCGGTTTCTCTTCACGCACCACTTTCTTCCGCAACTTCAAAGCCCTTACGGGGATGACGCCGCTGGAGTGGCGCAACAGCAGGTAAAAGAATTATTTCTTCTTGATGGTGACGTCGGCTTTGGCTTCATAGCCGCCGGTATACCACCTTCCAGACACTTGGAAGAGGGTTTTCTATAAAACACAAGGAATTGTCCGTTCAGGTTTTCTCCTTACTTAGACAATTCCCTGGGTGGTCCCAGTAGGGCATGATCCTACGACCCCCTGATTATGAGTCAGATGCTCTAACCAACTGAGCTATGGGACCGGTGGCGGCTCTGGGCCGCTAATCTCACACCTTTATTTCGACGTCTACGCCGGAGGGCAGCTCGAGCTTCATGAGGGCGTCAACGGTCTTGGCGTTGCTGTCCTCGATGTCGAGAAGCCTGCGGTACGAGTCGAGCTCGAACTGCTCGCGGGCCTTCTTGTTGACGAAGGTCGAGCGGTTCACCGTGAAGATCTTCTTGTTGGTGGGAAGGGGAATGGGACCATTCACCTTGGCACCCGTACTCTTGACGGTCTCGACGATCTTAGCTGCAGACTTGTCTACCAGCATATGGTCGAACGACTTGAGTTTGATTCTGATTTTCTGGCTCATATTGCGTGCAAATATAATAATTATTCTTCATCTGAAGGCATACGGTAACCGCTTTTCTCCACTATGTCCCTCGCCATCGCAGCAGGCACTTCGTCGTAGTGGTCGAAGGTCATGGTGCTGGTGGCGCGGCCGCTGGAGAGCGTACGCAGCACGGTAACGTAACCGAACTGTTCGGCGAGCGGAACGAATGCCTTGACTATCCTTGCGCCGTTGCCGGTGGAATCCATGGCAACTATCTGTCCGCGGCGGCGGTTGAGGTCGCCCACGATGTCGCCCATGTAGTCATCGGGCGTTACTACCTCGAGACTCATGATGGGCTCCAGAAGCACCGGATGGCACTTCGTGCAGGCATGACGGAACGCCATGCGGGCCGCAAGTTCGAATGACAGCTGGTCGGAATCGACAGGGTGGTACGAGCCGTCGAGCAGGGTAACCTTGAGGCTCTGCATTTCGTAACCGGCGAGCACGCCGTTCACCATTGCGCTCTCGAAGCCCTTCTGCACCGCGGGAATGTATTCCTTCGGCACGTTGCCTCCCTTGACCTGGCTTTCGAACTGAAGTCCGGAGACTCCCTCGTCAGCAGGCCCGATTTCGACTATGATATCTGCGAATTTACCGCGTCCGCCGGTCTGCTTCTTGAACAGTTCGCGGTGCTGGACGCTTGTAGTGACAGCTTCCTTATAATTAACCTGAGGCGCGCCCTGGTTGATTTCCACGCCGAACTCACGACGGAGCCTGTCCACTATGATGTCGAGATGGAGCTCGCCCATGCCGCTGATGATGGTCTGGCCGGTTTCGCTGTCGCTCTTGACAGTGAAGGTCGGATCTTCCTCGGCGAGCTTGCCCAGGGCGACCCCGAGCTTGTCGAGGTCCTGCTGGGTCTTGGGCTCGATTGCGATTCCGATGACTGGATCGGGGAACTCCATGCTCTCGAGAGCATAGTGGTGGCTTTCGTCGCAGACGGTGTCTCCGGTGCGGAGGTCTTTGAAACCCACCGCCGCGCAGATGTCCCCGGCTTCTACGAAGTCGATGGGATTCTGCTTGTTGGAGTGCATCTGATAGAGGCGCGCGACGCGCTCCTTCTTGCCCGTACGCGAGTTGAGCACGTACGAACCGGAATTGAGCGTGCCGGAATAAGCCCTCAGGTAGGCCAGACGTCCTACGTAGGGATCGGTCGCGATTTTAAAAACAAGGGCGCAGAACGGGCCGTCCGCGGTCGGGTGGAGATCGTCCTCCCTGCCGTTGTGGGTATTGGTGGCCTTGATGGCCGGAATATCCAGCGGCGAAGGCAGATACCTCACGACGGCGTCGAGCAGGAACTGCACACCTTTATTCTTATAGGAAGAACCACAGGTCGCAGGGACTATCGCCATTGAGACGGTTCCCTTGCGTATGGCCGCGACTATCTCTTCCTCGGTGATGGATTCGGGGTCGGAGAAATACTTCTCCATGACGGCCTCGTCGAATTCGGCGGCGACCTCAAGGAGCTTTCCCCTCCAGAGCTCAACCTCCTCCTGCATGTCGGCGGGAACCTCGCGGACGTCGTAATTGACGAGTTCGTCGGCGTCGCGATAGTAAATCGCCTTGCGGGAGATGAGGTCGACTATGCCCTGGAAGTCCTCTTCGCTTCCTATCGGGAGGGCGATGGGGACTGCGGTGGCGCCGAGCTTGTTCTTGATATCCTCGACACAGCCGAGGAAATCGGCGCCCACCCTGTCCATCTTGTTGACGTACGCGATCTTGGGCACGCCGTACTTGTCGGCCTGGCGCCATACCGTCTCGGACTGAGGCTGTACTTTGCCGACGGCATCGAAGGTGGCTATTGTGCCGTCCAGAACGCGCAGGGAACGTTCCACCTCGACCGTGAAGTCCACGTGGCCCGGAGTATCGATCAGGTTGATGTGATACTGCCTGCCCTGGTAAGGCCAGAAACAGGTGGTGGCGGCAGAAGTGATGGTAATACCCCTCTCCTGCTCCTGCACCATCCAGTCCATGGTGGCCTGACCGTCGTGGACCTCCCCTATCTTGTGCGTCTTTCCCGTATAGAACAGGATGCGCTCGGACGTGGTGGTCTTACCGGCATCGATGTGGGCCATGATGCCGATGTTGCGGGTGAAACTCAAATCCCTTTTGGACATCTGATTTTAAGGGCTAGAAACGGAAGTGCGCGAAGGCCTTGTTGGCCTCGGCCATGCGATGCATGTCTTCCTTGCGCTTGAATGCGCCGCCCTCGTTGTTGTACGCAGCGAGAATTTCGGCTGCGAGCTTTTCTGCCATGGAGTGGCCGGAACGCTTGCGGGCGAAGGAAATCATGTTCTTCATCGAAAGCGAGACTTTCCTTTCCGGGCGCAACTCCGTAGGCACCTGGAAGTTGGCGCCGCCGATACGGCGGGACTTCACCTCGATCTGCGGGGTGACGTTCTCGAGCGCTTTCTTCCAAATATCCAGTGGAGCCTGATCGGAATCTTTCATCTTCTCGCCTACAATGTCGATTGCATCGTAGAAAATAGCATACGCGATACTCTTCTTCCCCTGTAACATCAGGTTGTTCACGAAACGGGTAACCTCGATCTCGTGGAACTTGGGATCAGGAAGTAGAATCCTCTTCTTAGGCTTTGCTTTTCTCATAACTTTGGAAATTGATTAGGTAATGCCTTCGTTACTTCTTTGGACGTTTCGCGCCATAGAGGGAACGGGACTGGGTCCTGCCCTCAACGCCGGCGGTATCCAGAGCGCCACGAAGGATGTGGTAGCGTACGCCGGGGAGGTCCTTTACACGACCGCCGCGAACCAGCACGATGCTGTGTTCCTGGAGGTTGTGGCCTTCGCCCGGGATGTAGGCATTGACCTCTTTAGCGTTGGAAAGACGCACACGGGCAACCTTACGCATTGCTGAGTTAGGTTTCTTCGGGGTGGTTGTGTACACCCTCACGCATACGCCACGCTTCTGAGGACAAGCATCCAGTGCACGAGACTTGCTCTTGTAAGCGATGGTCTCGCGTCCTTTGCGGACAAGCTGTTGAATTGTTGGCATAAAATGTTGTTTAAAAAAGCCCCAAAAATTTGGGGCTGCAAAGATAAGTAAAATTTCTAAAAATCAAAGCCTGCGAACTCAATATCTTTTTTCGCAGCCTCCCGTAGGGAGCCGTTTTTGGCAAAAGCCGAATAAAGATACTTCGTTACGCCGTCCTTGTCGCCCTTTCGCGCGGATGCCACGGCACTCAGGTAAAGGGCCTCGGCGCTCTCATCCTTTTCCAACAGGGAAATGGCTCCTGAATAGTCTCCGGAGGCGATTTTGGTTATCGCTTCGTTGCGGGAACCGCTTCCGGAAAGAAGCTCGGAGGCCTTGTCGGACTCGCCCTTGAGCAGGGCCACCAGGCCGAGGTTGCGCTGAGCCTCGGTGGTGCCGGATTTTTCAAAGAGTTTCGACGCCTCGTCCACCTTTCCGCCGTGCAGGGCTATCACGCCACGGGCGTTGAGGAGGTCGGGGTCGTTCTGGTCCTTGAGCTTGCCGAGATAAACGTCAGCCGCGCCGAAGGAGCCCTTGTCCATGGAGGTTACGGCCAGATTGTACTGCCCCCTCTGGGAACCCATGCGCTCGGCAGCGGCCCTGTAGAGGGTCTGCTTCATCTCGAGCGAATCGGTGAGGGCCGCAAGGCGGAGAAGCGCCTCTTCGTCGAGGAGATAGAGCCTCTTGTGGTCCAGAAGGCGTTTGAGGTCGGCCTCGGAGTAGTTCTGGTATTCCATCTCGGTGATGAAGCGGGAGCGCCTCAGCTCCGGGAAGACCTGCTCCTTGATTTCGGTGTACACCTGCGAAAGGTTCTTGATTTCGCTCTCG
Organism: Bacteroidales bacterium; assembly: GCA_024691765.1. Classification (GTDB taxonomy): domain Bacteria; phylum Bacteroidota; class Bacteroidia; order Bacteroidales; family UBA932; genus Cryptobacteroides. Next base: position 5,769 of record JAILNI010000022.1, read on the forward strand.
CGGACGGCCGGGTCGGAATACATGCTGAGAACCCTGAGGATCAGGTCCTTGTCTTCCAGATCGGACGCCTTTATGGCCTCCTGGAAGCCTTCCCAGTCCTGACCGACGCTCTTGATTTCGGTGCTGCCGGCTTCGGCGCCCTTGCCTATCTTCTTCCACGCCTCGTTAGCGGCCTTGGAACGCTGCTCGGAGAGCTTATCGTTGAGTTCCTCGCCACCCTCGGGAGATGCGTAGGAGATGATTTTGGTGCCCTTGACGCTGATGCGCTCGGTGCTGCCGGCCTCGGCCAGGGCGGACTGGAGCTTCTTGATGCTGGAGCCGCCGAGCTGGCTGCCCTTCACGTCGGAAGAATTCACGTCGTAGAGTATCTGCCCTTCGGCGGTGGTGACCACCGTCTCCTGGTAATTGTCGGCCTTGTAGGCGTAGACGCCGTTACGGTCGGCCCAGCGGGCCAGGTTGATGCAGCCGTCGGCCACCTTGATGACGGGGACGTCCACCTGCTTCCCGCCGATGAAGGCGGTGCTGCGGAGCTCGAGGCGGCAGAGCGACATGGCCTCGCGGTACGGGAAGACTATCTTCTCCTTAACGGTGCCGCCGGCCGACGGAACCACCTTGTTGTTGTCCTTCACGTTCTCACCCTGGTAGAAGAAGGGCTGCAGGGCCATCTCGCCGCCTTCCCAGACCACGTAGGGGGCCACTATCACCTGTGCGTCCTTGCTGAAATAGCCGGCGGGATAGCTGACCTCGATCTGGGCGCGCACGGTGTCGCGGCAGACCTCCAGCACCTCGGGGGTGCATTTGACGGATACGTTCTTCACCGCCTCCGCGAGCTGGTCGGCGGTCTTCTTGCTGCAGCATACGACTGCGAGGGCCGCGGCTGCGATTATTGCTATACGTTTCATATATGCTTGATAATAAGGGAATGCAAAGATACGAGTTTTTTGATTAACTTTGCAAAACTATGGACTCTCAGGAACTCCAGAGACTCAAGAACAAATACGACATCGTGGGTAACGACGCCGCGCTTTCGCATGCCCTCGAAACGGCGGTGGCAGTGGCCCCCACCGACCTCACGGTGCTCATCACCGGAGAGAGCGGAGTAGGCAAGGACGTCATCCCCCAGATAATCCACCAGTTCTCCCGTCGCAAGACGGGCAAGTATCTGGCTATCAACTGCGGAGCCATCCCAGAGGGGACCATCAATTCGGAACTCTTCGGACACGTGAAAGGCTCTTTCACCGGAGCCGTGGAAGACCGCAAGGGCTATTTCGAGATGGCCGACGGCGGTACCCTCTTCCTCGACGAGATAGGCGAGCTGCCCAAGGAGACCCAGGCCATGCTGCTGCGCGTTCTGCAGAACGGCGAGTTCATCAAGGTGGGCTCGTCCAAGGTGCAGAAGACCGACGTCCGCGTGATAGCGGCCACCAACATCAGCCTCCGCACCGCCCTGCAGAGGGGCGAGTTCCGCGAAGACCTCTACTACCGCCTCAACGCGGTGCAGATAATGGTGCCGTCGCTCCGCGAGCGCAAGGACGACATCTACCTGCTGTTCCGCAAGTTCAGCTCCGACTTCGCGGAGAAGAACAACGCCCGTAAGGTTAGCCTCTCGCTGGAGGCGATATCGCTGCTGAAGAACTACCGCTGGCCCGGCAACGTGCGCCAGCTCAAGAATATAGCCGAGACAGTGACCGCGCTCGAATCGTCGCGCGCCCTGCCCGGAGCAACCGAAAGGGTGGAACTGAGCCGCGAACAGCTGGCCCCCTACATCCCCGACGAGCACGACGAACTGCTGCCAATGGCGGCACCTTCGCAGACCGGCGGAACCGGCCTCAACGACGACGAGAAACGCGCCTTCGTGCAGGCCATCGTGGACCTCGGGCAGAAGGTGGAAAGGCTGGAAGCCAGGGTGAAGGCCGTGGAGGAAGCACGTTCCGAAGCCGCCTTCCCGCAAAGTCCCGCCGCCGCCGACGACGAAGCCGAATGGCAGGACCAGGGCACTCCGGAGATTACCATACGCAAAGCCAGCGACGCCCTCATACAGAAGGCTCTCGAAAGGCACGGCGGCAACATCAAGGAAGCGGCCGAGGAGCTGGGAATCTCGGAAAGGACCATATACCGCAAACTCGCGAAAATGAAGGAGGAGAAGGCATGAGGAAGGCGCTTGCAATGCTGGCCGTGGCGTTTGGATGCATTCTGGCGTTCGCCGGATGCAATATCATAACCTATTCTTTCTCGGGCACATCCATTCAGCCCGACGTCCGCACGATTACCCTGAACGAGTTCGAATACAAGGCGCTCAAGGTGAATCCCACCCTCTCCAACAGCCTCTCCGAAGCGGTGCGCACCCGTTTCCGCCAGATGACGCGCCTGGAACAGGTTGACATGGACGGCGACCTGGAAATTTCCGGGGAGATTACCGGGTACGACGTGCGTGCGCAGGCCGTCACGGCCAATGAAGTGGCGGCGCAGAACCGCCTTACCGTCACCGTGAAGGTGAACTTCTCCAACCGCAAGTACCCCGAGGATAACTTCGAGAATAAGAATTTCTCGGCCTACGCCGACTACGACTCCACCAACTCGCTGGACGCGGTGGAACAGTCCCTCTGCACAGAGATTATCGACAAACTGGTGGAGGACATATTCAACGCAACCGTGGCGCAATGGTAGACGGACACGATTCCATAGACCTCAAGACCCTCAACCTCGACGAACTCAGCGGGGTGGTTTCGCTCTACCCGTGGTTCGGAGGCGCCCGCGTCGAGCTCTGCCGTCGCATGAGCGCCCTGGGCGAAGGCTCCTGGAGCGACGAACGCTATGCCGACGCCGCCCTTTACGTGGCATCCCGCGCCATCGTAGCCGGCCTGGCCCACTCCTCCCACGAAAACGACTTCTCCGACGAAGAGGCCCGAAGGCTCATTCCGGTGCCGTCGTCTGCCGAGAAGGACAGCCCGGCGGAAGAGCCGGCATACGAACGCAAGGTGGTGGTGCTGGGCGGCGACTACTTCTCCCGTTCGCAGTACGAGAGCGTGCGACGCGACTCCGACCGCATCTTCTCCACTTTCGCCCGTCAGGCCAAGGAAGAAGGCTATGTGGAGATTCCCGAGAGCGACTTCACCGACTTCGCCACCGAAACGCTCGCGCAGATATACGCCGAGCAGGGCTACATCGAGCAGGCGTGCGCGATTTATTCAAAGTTAAGTTTGCGATTCCCGGAAAAAAGTGCTTACTTTGCAGCCCAAATCGAAAAAATAAAACAGTAAAGATATGAACGCAGTATTTACGATCCTTACCATTCTCATCATTCTGGCAGCCATCCTGCTTATCGTGGCGGTGCTTCTTCAGAACGGAAAGGGCGGCGGCCTCGCCAGCAATTTCGTGGCAGGCAACCAGACCTTCGGCGTACGCCAGACCGCAGACCTTCTCGAGAAGGTCACCTGGGGCCTCGTAGCCTTCATCCTGGTGATTTCCATCGTAACGGCTTTCGTGGTCCGCAGCGGCAACGGCACCGGCATCGACATCACCAACGATATCGAGAACGTGCAGGAGCAGGCCGAACAGCCCGCTTTCCCGACCGCTCCCATCGAGCAGCCCGCTCCGGAAGAGTAATCTGAATGGGCCCGAAAGGGCAGTAAAAAAAAAGAATCGGCCTCTGACTCCCGTCGGTGGCCGATTCTTCAATTCTAACCTAAATTAACCTATGAAAAAACTATTCGTTTGAGGTATAATACAAGGTGCGTGCCAAAAAAAGAGCGGCTCTGTCGAGTCGCTCAATTTTTTGCTTTCGCGGGATTCTAGAAGTTGTAGGTGAATCCTATGGTTAAAGCTCCGAGACCGCCGCCGATGATGTCGTTGGAAGTGGCGCCGAGGTTGAAGGTGGTGCGCTTGTCGTCGGCGATGGTGTCGTCGCCGGCGGGATTATCGGTATGGCTGAGTTCCTTGGTGGATACGCTGCGGAAATTGAGCCTTGCGATGTTGATGCCGGCCTCAAGGGTGAACTTGTCGTTGAAGGCATAGGTAACGACGGGCTCTGCGTAGATTCCGAAAGAGGTGCTGGAATCCTTCACGTAACCGGGAGCGCCGTAGAAGTCGCCGGAGGTGTCCTTGTCGGTAAGGGTTAAGAAGTTGATTCCGCCCTCGGCGAGGAGGTTGAACTTGTCGATGCTGAAGAGGACGTAACGGACATAGGGGGTGATGCCGATACCGAACCTGCTGACCTTGTTTGCCGGGGAGCCGAACTCGACGTTCAGGCGGCCGCCGACAGCCAGCTTGTCGCTGAGCCAGAATCCGGCGTGCGGAGCGAGGGTGATGTCGCTGGACTTTGCGGTGGTGTTGTTAACATTGTCCTGGTTGCCGGTGGTGTTGATGTTAACGGATCCGCCGACATAAATCTGTGCGGAGAGGCTCACGCTCAGAAGGGCAGCAAAGGCTGCGAGGAATAGTTTCTTCATCTTATTGTTTTTAGTGGTTGATAATAATCCAAAAAATCTTCTTACCTTGCAAAGATACTAATTATTAATGAGTATGACCCACTTTCGCGCTTTTTTCGCCGGCCTGCCGATACTGCTGGCAGCATGCCTGTTGTTTTCCTGCGGCAAGAACGATAATACTCCTTCCGGACCTAAGACGATCAACGACGGCGTCGCGGATACCGTCCGCATCATACAGGTAATACCCGCCAAAGCCTCGGACAGCCCCTACCCGCGCATTGCTTTCGACTGCGGCGACTGGGCCGGAGTGGAACTCGAGTACCCCGGATTCGGCCAGCAGAAGACCGAAGTCTTCCAGCTTGCGAACACCAGGACCAGGAAAATCTGGCTCGTGGCGGCCACCGGCAACGGCTTCACCATCACCGAATTCAACGGAACCAGCGAGAATCTCGGCTGGGGGCAGGCTGTCTTTTCGGCCTCTGTCGACGGTGACGTGCTCCGCTGCGCGCAACTCTACCACTACGACTCGAATGGTGGCGAAGCTTCCTTCAACACGGACGCTGTCTCCGAAATACCGCTGTCCGCCATCGGATCCAAAGCAGGCGGCATCATGACCCGCGGGCAGACCGAAGACGCAATACGCAAAAGCTTCTACGAGCTGTTCGAGGAAATAGGCTCCGGCTGGGACAAGCTCGGAAACTACCTCGGCGGCACCGCGAACGAGATCTGCTCCGTGCTCAAGGACGTGGTTGTCCCGCTCGCGCAGCTGAACCTCTATGCCGACGACGTGAACGCGCTCCAGCGGCTCATGAAGGAGAAGCAGAAGGAAGTGAAGGTCGAGGATGTCATAGTGGAACTCATAGGGAGCGACAGCGTAAGCTGGGCATGGGAGATGTACCAGAAGATGCAGCAGTGCGTCCATGTATGGGCCGACAGCTGGGGTTCCGTGAACGACTATCTCGACAGGATGAACCGGACGCTTGCCATCGCTCCCAAAATGAAGACGGCGACGGAAACGGCGGCGACGGCGAAGGCTGAATACAAGGTTAATCTGGTCGTTACGAACAAGACCTCGGATGCGGTGTCGTTGAAGGCCGAGATCACTCCTCTGGTAAGCGACCCCGCGCCGGTCCTGCACGTGGAGTTCAAGGCTCTGCTGGACTGCAAGAGAGAGGTCTCCGGATCCTATGACCCTGAAGCCCCCTATGAATGGACGCTGGACAATATAGGCGGAGGCGGATGCTATCTTTTCTCCGCCATGGCATCCACTGAAAACGGGCTCCACTATCCCGCCAGCGTAGTCGTGCAGATGCCGCATTATTTCGAGGTAGACCCGGCTTTCCTGAAGATGGGAATCGAGGGCGGAACCGCAAACTTCACGGTCACCGTTCCCGATGAGTCGAGCTGGACCTGGAAGGTCGCCGAGAAACCGTCCTGGGTAACCATCGCCGGAATCGGAAAGCGGACGCTCTCCATAAATGTCGCGGCTACCTCCGGCGAAAGAAACGGGGACATGTGGATAGAGACCACCGACGGCGCCGACGTGAAGAGGCATCTCGTGCCGATTTTCCAGAGCGGCAGCGGATGGGACGGCACCGCCTGGTCCGTGAGCCCGAAACTCAATATCAACACGTCTGGCCGCGACGCCGACAAGGTCCAGTACGGCCAGGGCCTCAACTATATTGAATTCATGGTTACCGACGCGGCTTCAGGCGGCTTCCAGTCGAACATCCCCTGGAACACCATGAGGGTCTCGGGAAAGAGCCTGGTTTTCACATACCGGAATACTCAGACCTTCCAGTTCGGCGAAAAGGGCGGGAACGTTACCCTCACCGAAAACGTGACGATGAACGTTACCCGGACAGACGACACCCACGCTAAAGTGACCGTACGCGGCACCGGCAAGTACACCGGCGCAGCCGAGGCCACCTGCTCCGCCTCCGGCTCAGGAGTGGCTACGAGGAGGAATTAGGGAAGCCCGGGTCTGCCCGGAACTGTTAACACTTTTCAAAAAAGGGTATTGTAATACCGCCCCCGGGAAGTATGGAAACTTCGACGGGGCGGTAGTCTTTTGCGGCAGCCTTGTAGGGGTTCGGGAGGAAGGTCTGGGGATTCATTGCCACGATGGGGAACCAGGAGCTCTGGACCTGTAAGGCGATGGAGTGGCCTTTCGC
>JAILNI010000039.1 GCA_024691765.1 Bacteroidales bacterium
TCCTATTCCATCGAGCCCGACTACTTCACCAACTTCAAGATCGACAACTCCTCTTCCAAGGAGAACATCTTCGTGATCGTGGAGAACGGCGAGGCCAACATCGACGAGCGCTCCGGCGGCGACGGCATGATGCTCAACAAGCTCCGCATCGCCCTGCTCACCCTGAACTACAATCACCAGAAGACCTACGGCCTCCTCGAGACCCCCTGGAACGGTTTCTGCGCCCGTCCTTCCTTCATCGACCGCTTTGCCGCCAGCGATGTGCGCGGCCCGGGCAACGAAGGCAAGGGCACCAACGATACCAAGCAGTGGGGATGGTTCCTCGGACCCATCTACGATGCCGCAGGCAAGCTTTGCGAAGACAAGGATGACGCCAAGAGCCCTGCCATCATAGTCAAGGACGTAACCTCCCTCACGGAGGCGACCGACCTTGAAGGCGCACGCAACATCAAATACGAAATCGACAAATCCGGAAAGTACAAATACAGTGAAAACGACTTCGTGCTCTTCCGCTATGCCGATGTGCTCTGGATGAAGGAAGAAGCCATCCTCCGCGGTGGCTCCGGCACCTCCGGATGGGCATCCGCCGATTTCCAGACTCTCCGCAAGAGGGCCTTCGCATACGATGCGGATCCTGCCGCCGCCTACGCCGCGGCATATCCCTCCGCCCTCACCCTGGACGGTATCCTTGACGAGCGCGGACGCGAATTCTCCTGGGAGAACATGCGCCGCAGGGACCTCATCCGCTTCGGTAAATTCAACCAGGCAAGCTATGTGCAGTTCATCACCGCCACCGACAGCTACCGCAAGTGGTTCCCTATCCCCTACAAGATTCTGGAGAAGTCGGTGCGCGACGAGAACGGTAACCCGGTCTGGACCCAGAATCCCGGTTATCCTACGAACATTTGATCGAACATATATACAACTAATTATTTACCAATTTTTAAAAACAAACAACAATGAAAAAAGTATTTTTACTCAGCATTGCCGCCCTTTCCCTTCTCGCAGTTTCCTGCGGCAAGGAAAACAACGACAACATCGATTGGGGCGCAGTTACTGTTAACGGTTTCTATGTAGCAGGTCCTGCTACCGGTTCCGACGAAATCAAGGCCGACTGCGTGATGGCAGCTGGTTTCAACGAGGTGGACAAGGCCGTCCGCGAAGGCATGTACGAGAAGTACATCGTTCTCGAAGGTGGCAAGGAGTTCTATCTTCTCTACAATGACGGAGGCAAAAAGGAGCGCTACAGCGCAACTCTCACCGAATTCGCAACTCCCGAAGAGGAGGCTTATTCCGACAACCCTGCTTCTGTGCTGAAGGGCAACCTCGTCACCGGCACTAAGGCTCCCGCCATGAAGGTTGAAAAGACCGGTCTCTATCACATCGTGCTCGATATCAACAAGGCAGGTGACCTCAAGGACGCCCAGATCGTGCTCCTCGACGCCAGCGATTTCGGTGTGCGCGGTGCTATGAACGGATGGGGATTCTCTTCTGCAACCGAGAAGACCGAGTTCTCCAACGATGGCATGACCTTCACCTTCAAGGACCAGAAGATGGCCAAGAACGGTGAGTTCAAGTTCGCTACCGGCAACTACTGGAAAGTCACTCTCGACGACGCCGGCAAGGTTAAGGCAGAGGTTTCCCTCGCAGAGGGCATGACCCTGAACGGAGCAAACCTGAAGGTTGAAAAGGCTGGTCTCTACGACATCACCCTCACCTTCAAGCTCGCACAGGGCTCTTTCGACAAGAACTTCAGCTACACCGCAGTCTGCACCCAGGAATCCAACCTCCCCGAGACTATGTTCATGATCGGCGAAGGCATCCAGGGATGGAATCTCGCAGCCGGTGGCGACGCCGTTGCAATGCACCCGTTCCACAGCCAGCCCGGCGCATTCTGGGCAATCCGCTACATCGAGGCCGGCAAGGGCTTCAAGTTCAGCCCTATCGACACTGGTTGGGGTTCCGACTTCACCGACCTTGGCAATGGCAAGGGATTCACCGTGAGCGAAGGTAACTGCTTCGTTGCAACCAGCGGTCTTTATACCCTCCAGGTCGACTACGAAAACAGCAAGGTTATCGTAGAACCCGCCGTTATCATCGGTATGGACAAGCCTTTCGGCAACGACAACTGGGACAAGACCCTCGAGGCTGCCAAGTTCACCATCGACGGCAAGCTCGCTTCCAAGACCGCTGTTGCAGCCGGTAACATCCGCACCTTCGTTTCCTGCGAACTCAACGGCGACTGGTGGCACGCAGAATTCGTTCCCAAGGATGGCAAGATCGTTTACCGCGAAGCCGGTGGCGACCCTGAGGCAATCGCAATTGCAGCAGGCCAGACCCTGACTTACGACTTCAACGCCGGCACCGGTGTCATCAAGTAATCAGACAGACCTGTAATTTTTGCCTGCAAGCCCCTGACCGGACTTGCAGGTCCGATTAAAGACAAGCCTATGAAACGTATCGTTTACGCTTTGATGCTGACTGTCCTGGTAGTCGTTTCCTGCGGGAAAGAGCCACAGGAAGGAAAAGACGCCAAATGGGAACGCCCCAGTTATGCGACCGGGCAGAAGCCTGGCAAAATCAGCTACCAGCTTCTGATATATAGCTTTGCCGACAGCGACGGCGACGGCATAGGCGACTTCAACGGCATCAAGTCGAAACTGGACTATCTCGATGCCCTGGGGGTATCTGCCATATGGCTCTCTCCGGCTCACCCCGCAGACTCATATCACGGCTACGACGTGCAGGACTATTCCAGGATCAACCCCAAGTACGGCACGGAAGAGGATTTCAAGGCACTCATCGATGCCGCCCACAGCAAGGAGATCAAGGTTTATATGGACTATGTGCTGAACCACACCGGCAAAGGGAACGTCTGGTTCGCCGAAGCCAAGAAGGGCCCGTCATCCGACAAGTTCAGCTGGTTCAACATCAGCGCAGATCCCGCTACGGACATCGCCCTTGGCAAGTTCCCCTCGATCACCGGCTATTATCAGAACGAATGGCATTCAGTGACGGTTGGTGAGGTAGGTTACCAGGGGCGCCTGCATTTCAAGGTGGATTTTTCCGGCGCCATAAAGACCCTGACGGTGACCACAAGCACCGATGCCGCCCAGACGCCGAACACCGACAGCTCGGTGCAGATGTTCCTCTGGCTTGGAGAGCCCGGCAAGGCGGTACGCATGTACCGCAGCGCCACCGACATCTATGAGATAACCCTCGATGTCGACAGCCCCTGGGGAGTGCTTGTGCGCACTTCCGACACCAGCTGGGACGGAGGCACCAAGTGGGGAGCTCCCAAGGGGGCTAATGTGCTGAACTTCGGCACGCCGCTCCCTCTGAGCACCACCGACGCGCAGGACATCCTCTTCGGCACCCCTGCCGAAATGAGTTTCCAGGGAGCCTTCGGCGGATGGATGCCGGACCTGAACTACGGAAAGGTGGCGGATGCAGCCGCTGCGGGGCCTTTCAACGCCCTGGCCGAAACCGCCGACAAATGGATTGGAATGGGTGTGGACGGATTCCGCCTGGACGCCGTGAAGCACATCTACAGCGCCGAGCGAGGGCCGGAGAACCCCGCATTCCTCAAACTCTGGTACGACCGCTGCAATTCCACCTTCCGCAAGACCCACTCCACGGACCTGTATATGGTCGGTGAAGTGTGGATGAGCGCTTCCGAGGTGGCCCCGTATTACGAGGGCCTGCCCGCCTGCTTCGAGTTCGACTTCTGGGAGAGGTTGAAATGGGTGCTGAACCAGCGCACCGGCTGCTATTTCGCCAACGACCTGATGGGATACAGGCAGAAATATGCCGCCGTCCGCCCGGGCGCCATCGCCGCAACCAAACTCACCAATCACGACGAGACCCGCGCCGCCACCATCCTGAATAAAGACCTTGCCAAGCTCAAGCAGGCCGCAGCCTTCCTGATGACTGCGGAAGGAGAGCCCTACATCTATCAGGGCGAGGAACTTGGTTATTGGGGCAAGGACAGCGACGACGGCGGCAGGGACGAACTCGTGCGCACTCCCATAGTCTGGGACAGGGCATTTTCTGCTGCCACGAGGGACCTCGACGGCCATTTCGACATGACCCTGGTGACCGACGAGATCTCCGTCGCCGCACAGGAAGCCGACAAGGAGTCGCTCCTGAGGGTTTATTACGAGTGGACCCACGCCCGCAACATCTGCCCTGCGCTTGCCGGGGGAAAGATGTCCTCCCACCCCAAATACAATAATAACAACAGCACGGACAAGACCGTCGCCGCCTGGTATATGACTGCTTCCGACGGCTCCAAGGCCCTGGTGCTGCATAATGTCGGGGCTTCGGCCGCGACGCTGTCGCTGCCGGACGACAAGCTCTCCGACGAAGTGGTTTCGCTGGGGGATGTTAAGGTTTCCGGTAGTTCCGTGGAGCTTGGAGCGAACTCTTCGGCAGTATTTGTCCAATGATAATGAAATGTAAAGCATATGAAATCTAAACCTGTTCTTTTCGCCGCTCTTGCAGCCGTAGCGCTGAGCGCCTGCTGCGGTGCTCCCGTGAAAAACGTCCATCCCGAATGGACCTACAACACAGTGGTTTATGAGGTGAACGTCCGCCAGTTCAGCCCCGAGGGCACGTTCAAGGGCGTCGAGGCCCAGCTGCCCCGCCTGAAGGACCTCGGCGTGGACATCCTCTGGCTGATGCCCATCAACGAAATCGGCACCGAAGGCCGCAAGGGCACTCTCGGGAGCTACTATGCCATCTCCGACTACAAGGCCGTGAACCCCGAATTCGGCACGATGCAGGATTTTGAAGACCTGCTTGCTGCTGCCCATGAGCAGGGCTTCCGCGTGATCCTGGACTGGGTGGCCAACCAGACCGCCCCCGACAATGTGTGGATGACGGAGAAACCCGCCGATTTCTATGAGCGCGATTCCCTCGGAAACGCCATCTGGGAGTATGACTGGACCGACACCCGCAGCCTCAACTACGAGAACAAGGAAGTCTGGTATGCCCAGGAGGATGCGATGCGCTTCTGGCTCGACAAGGGAGTGGACGGATTCCGCTGCGACGCCGCCGGCGAGATGCCTTCCGAGACCTGGCAGTATCTGGTGCCCACGCTTCGCCGCGCCTATCCCGAAATCTATCTGCTCGCAGAGGCGGAAAAGCCTGAGTTTACGGCAGATACGATGTTCGACGCTACCTATGCCTGGGAGATGCATCACATCGAAAACGCTATCGGCAACGGCCCCGCCAACAAGGACGGTGTGAAGACCGCGGCCGAACTCCGCGAGTATCTTGCAAAGGATGCGGTGAACACCCCGGCATCCGCATTCCGCCTGGCCTTCACGTCCAACCACGACGAGAACTCCTGGAACGGCACCGAGTTCGAGCGCCTGGGAGATGCCTGGAAGGTGATGGAGGTGCTGAACTTCACTCTTCCCAAGACCCAGCCCCTCATCTACACCGGGCAGGAGATCGGCCTGGACCGCAGGCTCGAATTCTTCGAAAAGGACCCCATAAGCGACTGGACTGCAAACGAATACACGGATTTCTACAAGTCTCTGGTCGATCTCAAGCACTCTAATCCCGCCCTTGCAGCGGGAGAGCGCGGAGGCAAGGTGAAGTGGATAGAGACCGCCGATCCCGACGTGCTGGCCTTCTCGCGCAAGGTCTGCGGAAACAAGGTGACGGTGTATGCCAACCTGAGCGCAGAACCCTCCGAGCCCATCAAGGGCGAGGCCCTTCCTGCATGGGGATACAGAATCATAGAGAAGTAGTTATGCTGAATTTCAAGATTGAGTATCATACCCGCTGGGGAGAATCCCTGGCGCTGGTGGGCGCGGACGACAAAGTCTGGCCAATGAGCTATGCCGCCGACGGCATCTGGACACTCAGCGTTCCATCTGCAAAATCCGACCTTCTCAAAGACTACTTTTATGTGGTGATCGAGGACGGCCTGTGGATGCGCACCGAGTGGGCGCACCATCATCGTTCGAAGGAGGATGCCAAGCACGAAATCTGCGATGCATGGATTGACTGCCCAATAGCCGGATGCCCGTTCCCCCGTGAGCATTCTGCAAAGATTTTCGACCAACCCGGATATCGCGGCGTAGGCACGGCAATCCCTGTTTTCTCCCTACGTAGCGAGGAAGGTTTCGGAGTCGGTGAATTCTCTGATATTCCCCGTTTTGTAGACTGGATGGAGCGCACAGGACAGAGTGTTCTGCAACTTCTTCCCATAAACGACACCACCCGCCACGGGGCCTGGTCCGATTCCTATCCCTACAGCCCGGTTTCGTCCTTCGCCCTGCATCCGATCTACATCAATCTTCAGGAAGTCGGAGTCAAACAGGACGCGGCATTCAAGAAAGAGCAGGCAGAATTGAATGCCCTGCAGGCTGTGGATTATCCGAGGGTGATGAAGCTAAAGATCAAATATCTGAAGCTTGCATTTGAAGCCCGTGGAGAGAAAGAACTCAAAACCCCCGCATGCAAGAAGTTCGTAAAGGACAACGCTTTCTGGCTTGAACCCTATGCCGAATTCTGTGCGAAACGCGACGGCGTTTCCCCTGACTTCTACCGCTGGGTGCAGTTCCATCTGGACAAGCAGCTTTCCCGTGCCGTAAAATACGCCCACGAAAAGGGTGTTTTCCTAAAAGGAGACCTCCCCATCGGAGTGGGACGCGACAGTGTGGATGCAGCCACCAATCCGAAACTCTTCAACCTCGACTCCAGCGCGGGCGCACCGCCGGATTTCTTCAGCGCGGACGGCCAGAACTGGGGTTTCCCCACCTACAACTGGGAAGAGATGGCGAAAGACGACTATGCCTGGTGGAGGGCCCGCCTCCGCGTCATGGCAAAGTATTTTGACGCATACCGCATCGACCATATCCTGGGATTCTTCCGCATCTGGGAGATTCCCCTTCCGCAGAAAAGCGGGCTGCTCGGACACTTCAATCCGGCCATGCCCTACAGCCGCCAGGAGATCGAAAACCTCGGCCTGCCCATCCTCAACCTGTTCATAGAAGACCCCCGCAAGCCGGGATGGTTCCATCCGCTCATCGCCCCGGACACCACCGGGCTGGAGCCCTGGCAGAAGGACCGCTTTGACGCACTGTACGTCGATTTCTTCTA